>JANOWN010000018.1:0-11776 GCA_031417915.1 Methylotenera sp. | reverse complement strand
CAATACTTTTAGCGGGTAGGTCATATTGGGTGACACCAACACCAATAAAATCGCGCTACCCGCGCCAATTAGCATGCCCATCACCACGCCAGTGGTGTTGCATTTTTTCCAATACAGGGTGAGAAAAATGGCCGGTAAATTGCTGCTGGCCGCCACCGCAAACGCCATGCCGACTAAGTGCGCGACGTTTTGGCCTTTGGCGAGTATGCCAATAAAAATGGCGACAATGCCCACACCAATACTTGCAATACGCGCGGCTTTCATTTGTTGTGCTTGACTGGCATTGCCATCTTTAATCACGTTCACATATAAATCGTGCGCAATGGCAGATGCTGAAGCCAGCACTAAACCCGCAACGACCGCAACAATAGTCGCAAACGCCACGGCGGCCACAAACGCCAGCATAAAATTACCTAATAAAGAGTTCTCTCCGCCACCCAAATATTGGGCTAACAAGGGGGCCGCCATATTGCCGCCTTTATCAATGCCACCGATAGTTTCTGGCCCGACATGTATTGCCGCGCCAAAACCTAAAAACAGCGTGAGCACATAAAAACCGCCAATAATCGCCATCGCCCACACCACGCTTTTACGGGCTTCTTGCGCATTAGGCACGGTAAAAAAACGCATTAAAATATGTGGCAACCCTGCAGTGCCAAACACCAGCGCCATGCCTAAGCTAATTTGGTCTATCGGATCTTTTAAAAATAAACCAGGTTCTAAAAAGCGTTGCCCCAGTTCTTGCGCGCTCATGTTGCTGGCAGCAGTGCCCAATAGTTTGGCCACTTGCGCTTGAATTTTTGGCTCGTTTACCACCGCTTGCAAAAACGCAGGTAGGCTAAATCCATAAGGCATCCAAACCAAAGTAACCAATACTAAAGATGCAATTACCAACAAAACCGCTTTGACAATTTGCACATAAGTGGTGGCCACCATGCCGCCAAACACCACGTAAGCCAGCATTAGCGTGCCGACTGCAATCACGCTGATTTCATAATCAATGCCAATCAGCGTTTTAACCAACACACCGCCACCGACCATTTGTGCGGTGAGGTAAAAAATGGAAACAGTGATAGTGGAAAGCGCGGCCACCATGCGCGCTTTTTTGGGGTCGTTACGAAACGCTAAAATATCGCCCAGCGTATATTTGCCAATGTTGCGGCAGGGCTCGGCGATGACCAACAGCACGGCGATATAACCCATCAGAAAGCCAACCGAGTACATAAAACCATCGTAGCCATACAGGGAGATAAGCCCTGCAATACCCAAGAATGAGGCGGCAGAGAGATAGTCGCCCGCAATTGCCCAGCCATTTTGTAAGCCAGAGATTGAGTTACCTGCAGCGTAAAAATCGGCGGTAGATTTCACCCGTTTGCTTGCCCAATAAGTGATGTACATGGTGGCGGCGATAATGCTGCTAAACACTAAAAAGGTGAGCCAACGATATTCTGGGGAGACTGCGCCAGCAGCCAATACTGGTGCGCTTTGCAGAGCCATTAAAATGGTGATTATTTTTCTCATAGTACGCCCTTAATGTTGTGCGCATCATCTACCAGCGCTTTTGCACGTGCATCAAACTCGGTATTGGCACGCTTAGCGTAAATAATCGCAATCGCCCATGCCACAATAAATTGCGCCAGTGCAAACAGCAAACCAACATTGATGACGCCCCAAATTTTCACTTTTAAAATATCTTGAAAGTAGGCGGTGCTGACAGGAAGCAGAAAATAAAAAATCAATGCAAACAACATCATGCGCCATAAAAAGCGATTTTTGTCGTGGTGCAATTGTTGGAAGCGTGGGTCAGTCTCGACCGCTTCCCAGTGAATCTCTGATTTCGCCAATATTTTTCTCCCGATTTTTTGAAATTAGCACATCGTTTTACTGATGATTGTACTGGTGATTGTACTGGCTTTGCGGTAAAATTACTTCCCGTCTGTACGAATTTACTTAGTCTGTACTAATTAAACTAGTGCGCCAATATTCAAGGGTTTTATGACCAAATATGTATTCGTCACCGGCGGTGTAGTTTCCTCATTAGGCAAAGGCATCGCGGCCGCCAGCCTAGGCGCAATCCTCGAATCGCGTGGTATTAAAGTCACCATGCTCAAGCTCGACCCCTATATTAATGTTGACCCCGGCACCATGTCACCTTTCCAACATGGCGAAGTTTTTGTGACCGATGATGGCGCAGAAACTGACCTTGATTTAGGCCACTACGAACGTTTTATTTCGCAGCGCATGGCTAAACGCAACTGTTTTACCACAGGCCAAATTTACGAAACAGTGATTAAAAAAGAGCGTCGCGGCGAATATCTCGGTAAAACTGTACAAGTGATTCCGCATATTACTGACGAGATTAAAAATCACATTAAACGTGGCGCAGAAGGCGCAGATGTGGCAATTGTAGAGGTGGGTGGCACCGTAGGCGACATTGAATCGCTACCGTTTTTAGAGGCCATTCGCCAAATGGGTTTTGAAGAAGGCAGGCAAAATGCTTGCTACGTGCATTTGACTTTATTGCCGTGGATTCCGACCGCAGGCGAGCTAAAAACTAAGCCTACGCAGCACTCGGTTAAAGAGCTGCGCCAAATTGGTATTCAACCAGATTTGCTGCTATGCCGCGCCGAGCGCGATATTCCTGAAGAAGAAAAACGCAAAATTGCTTTATTTACCAATGTGGCTTACGAGGCGGTAATTAGCGCAATTGATTCGGATTCTATATATAAAATTCCAGGCCTCTTGCACGACCAAATGATGGATGAAATTGTCTGCCACAAGCTGAATATTTTGGCCAAAGCCGCCGATTTAACGGCGTGGAAAAACATTGTGACGCGGCTGGAAAATCCAAAACATCATGTGAATATTGCCTTTGTGGGCAAATATGTCGATTTAACTGAAAGTTATAAATCGCTCACCGAAGCCTTAATACATGCCGGTATTCATACCGAATCAAAAGTGAAAATTCATTATATCGATAGTGAAGAAATTGAAAAAAGTGGCACAGACGTGCTAAAAAATATGGACGCGATTTTGATTCCAGGTGGCTTTGGTGTGCGCGGTACAGAAGGCAAAATTGCCGCAATAAAATACGCGCGTGAAAACAAAATTCCCTATTTAGGTATTTGTTTGGGTATGCAATTAGCGGTAATTGAGTTTGCCAGAAATGTAGCGGGTTTAAAAGATGCCAACAGCACAGAGTTCAACGCAGACGCGCCTCACAAGCTGATTGGCTTAATTACAGAGTGGAAAGATGCGACTGGAAAAATCGAAGTGCGCGATGAGAGCTCTGACCTTGGCGGGACTATGCGTTTAGGTGCGCAAGTTTGCCCAATTGTAGAAGACACGCTGGCTGCCAGCATTTATGGCGCGCAAGTGAACGAGCGTCATCGTCATCGTTATGAAGTGAACAATCACTATGTTGAGCAACTAAAAAAAGCAGGCATGGTAATTTCTGCGCGCACTACGGGTGAAGATTTATGTGAAATAATCGAGCTGCCAGCAGCCACGCATCCGTGGTTTGTGGCGGTGCAGTTTCACCCAGAATTTACCTCAAATCCGCGCGCAGGTCACCCGCTGTTTAAGGCTTATGTACAGGCTGCACTTGATAATAAAAAAGTAAAAAATTAATTGTCATTCTGACGCAAGTCAGAATCTGCAAGAGGTTGAAGAAATAGATGCTGAATCAAGTTCAGCATGACAGATGAGAGAGTAAAATGAAATTATGTAACTTTGAAGTTGGTTTAGACAAGCCACTATTTTTAATCGCAGGCCCATGCGTGATTGAATCGCGCGAGTTTGCAATTGAGACTGCGGGCAAGTTGAAAGAAATAGCGACAAAAGTTGGTATTCCATTCATCTACAAATCAAGCTACGACAAAGCTAACAGAAGCTCTACTAAAACATTTCGCGGTTTTGGTTTAGAGGAAGGTTTACGTATTTTAGATGAGGTGCGTAGCCAAATTGGCGTGCCAGTGCTCACTGATGTGCATACGACTGAGCAAGTTCCGCATGTGGCGGCCGTTGTAGACGTGCTGCAAACACCTGCGTTTTTGTGTCGCCAAACCGATTTTATTATCGCGGTGGCCACTTGTGGTAAGCCTGTCAATATTAAAAAAGGCCAGTTTTTAGCGCCGCACGATATGTTGCAAGTGGTTAACAAGGCTAAAGAGGCAAATGGAAATCAAGATACAATCATGGTGTGTGAGCGTGGTGCGAGCTTTGGTTATAATACATTGATTTCTGACATGCGTGGCTTAGCCATTATGCGTGAAACTAACTGCCCGGTGGTATTCGATGCCACACACTCAGTACAGCAGCCAGGCGGCCAAGGCGATAAAAGCGGCGGCCAGCGTGAGTTTGTGCCAGTATTGGCGCGCGCTGCGGTGGCGAGTGGTATTGCAGGCGTGTTTATGGAAACGCATCCGGATCCATCAAAAGCTTTGTCAGATGGCCCGAATGCGTGGCCGCTGCACAAGATGGAAGATTTATTACATTTGCTGGTGGACATGGATAAATTAGTGAAAAAAGCAGGCTTTGCAGAGCAAGATTTGTAAATTATTAGAGCTAACTTTGTAAATTAAGGAATAAAAATGAGCGCAATTGTAGATATTATCAGCCGTGAAATTTTAGACTCACGTGGCAACCCAACTGTTGAATGTGATGTGTTGCTAGAAAGCGGTGTGATTGGCCGCGCAGCAGTGCCCTCAGGTGCATCCACAGGTGCAAAAGAAGCGATGGAATTGCGCGATGGCGATGCAAGTCGCTATTTAGGCAAAGGCGTGTTGCAGGCGGTAGAAAATATTAATACTGAAATTACCGAGGCGATTATTGGCCTAGATGCCGAAGAACAAAGCTTTATTGATAAAACCCTTATCGAGCTAGACGGTACAGAAAATAAAGACCGTTTGGGTGCGAATTCAATTTTAGCGGTTTCTATGGCTTGTGCGCGTGCTGCGGCAGAAGAGAGTGGTTTGCCCTTGTATCGCTATTTAGGCGGCTCTGGCGCTATGCAATTGCCCACACCGATGATGAACATCATCAACGGTGGCGCGCATGCTGACAATAGCGTGGACATGCAAGAATTTATGATTATTCCTGCAGGTTTGCCAACTTTCCGTGAAGCTTTACGTTGTGGTGCGGAAATTTTTCATCAGCTCAAGAAAACGTTGCATAAAAAAGGTTTGGCTACCACGGTGGGTGACGAGGGTGGATTTGCGCCAAACTTGCCAAGTAACGAAGCGGCGATTCAATTGATTTTAGAAGCGATATCAGCCGCAGGTTACGAGCCAGGACGAGATGTGTATTTGGGCTTGGATTGCGCCAGTACTGAATTTTATAAAGATGGAAAATATCATTTAGAATCAGAAGGTTTGGCACTTTCATCAGCGCAATTTACTGACTATTTGGCTGCTTGGGTTGATAAATACCCAATCATTAGCATAGAAGATGGTATGGGTGAATTTGACTGGAACGGCTGGGATATTCTCACCAAACGCTTAGGTAAAACGACGCAGCTAGTAGGCGATGATTTATTTGTGACTAACACCAAAATTTTACGCGAAGGTATTAAGCGTGGCGTAGCGAATTCTGTGTTGATAAAAGTGAATCAAATTGGCACCTTAACAGAGACATTCCAAACTATTGAGATGGCTAAGAGAGCAGGTTACACTGCTGTTGTATCGCATCGCTCTGGTGAAACAGAAGATACCACTATTGCAGATATTTCAGTTGCTACTAATGCGCTGCAAATCAAGACTGGTTCTCTATGTCGCAGCGAGCGGGTAGCCAAGTATAATCAGCTTTTGCGCATTGAAGAAGAGTTGGGTGACTCATCGAGTTATGCAGGTATGGGCGCTTTTTATCAGCTGTTTAAATAATGTATGCATTAACAAAACAAATAACTTGGGATGCAGTGCAAGGCGCGCGGCGCGCAGAAGCCGAAATCGTATGTTTTGATACATTAAGGTTGCAAGCACCGCAGCAACGCTGCAATGCGCCCAAGGGGTTGTTTTGAAAGCATTGACGCTTATTTTTGTTGTGCTAATTGCCTTGCTGCAATATCCATTGTGGCTAGGCAAGGGCAGCTGGTTGCGGGTGTGGAATGTAAATCAGCAAATTGATGAGCAAAAAGAAAAAAATACCTCGTATAAGCAACGCAACGAAACGCTGAATGCCGAAGTGCGCGATTTAAAACAAGGCAATGCGGCGATTGAAGAGCGTGCGCGCAGTGAGTTGGGTATGATTAAGCAAGATGAAGTGTTTTACCAAGTGATTGATCAACCATTGCCAACACAGCCCGCGAACTCATTGCCTGCTAGCGCGACGCCTGAAGAAAAGCCTGCAAAAGATTAGTCTTTTAAGCTGTAAGGTAAGTCTTTAAACTTAAGCGCTATTCCATTCCAAGTCACATTTCTAGCCGCCTGTGCGTCTATGCGCATTTCTGCTAACACATCAAAACCATTCACGGTATTTGGCGCGATTCGTACGAGTTGACCGACTTCATTTTTCATCTCATCTAAAATTTTATCACCAGCCTGTGGGGAGCATAGATATTGGCTTACAGGGCATATTTCTGCAAGGTAAGTACGACGTTTTACGCTGCCCAAATAATGTGTACGTGCAACGATTTCTTGGCCAGTGTAACAACCTTTTTTAAAGTTGATACCGTTTAAAATATCTAAATTGAGCATTTGCGGCACAAATTGTTCTTGGGTTTTTAACTCGATATCGGGAATGCCAGCTTGTATCTCCAGCCAATCCCAGTGCGGTTTTTCGACCACTTCACATTTGGCTTTTAGCGCGTCCCAAATAATAGATGCGTTGGTTGCGTCAGTGAAAATTTCGAAGCGTGCGCCATTTGAACTATGTAACTTTAGGTTGCTAGGTAATTTTAGAACCGTAGCATTTTCTAAAGTGATTAATTCGTAATCACCAGTCGGAATTTTGGCAAGGCTGCAGCCCAGTATCTGTGCGGCTTCTAGGCCATCTATTCCGAACTTAATAATTGATTCAGAAACGTCTTTAATCTCAACTTTGCTGCGCATCACGTACATTTTCAAGCGCTTCATAATCGGTTCTAACAATTCGCGATTGAACTGCAAATGTAGATGATCGTAATGTGCAAACGCAAGGAATAGCGCCAGCATGCGGCCTTTTGGGTTGCAATAAGCCGAATAGTGCGCATTCGTCCCAACCAGAAGCTTTACATCATTGGTGACTTGGCCTTGCAAAAAGGTCACCGCATCCGCGCCGCTGATTTCTAGCAAGCCTAGATGCGATAAATCGCACAAAATAGTATTGTTTGTTGCTGTCATGCGCATTTCAACCTATTATTTGTTCATCATGGCGATGCAATCCGTACACATTCAACTTTTGCCTTCTAAGCTATTATTGGCGCTGCTTGGCGGCGTTTCAATTGTTTGCTGTTTTATTTTAATGAGCTTGCCAATCTTGCTTTCTCTCAAGTTTGTCATTATCGCGCTAATTATCGCTTCGAGCGCATTTTTTATTTTGCGTGATGCACTGTTAATATTGCCAAACTCGTGGAAAACAATCGACGTGGATAACAAAGGTACGCTGACTTTGATCAATAAAAGCGGTCAGCAATTTCAATTAACACCTGCCCCAAGCTCCTTTATCCATAAGGCTTGCAGCGTGCTTAATTTCGAAAGAAAAAGCTTTAAATTGGCGCCACCACCAGTGATTTTGCTGCCAAACGCAGAAAATGCAGATGAATTAAGGCGTTTAAGAGTTTGGTTGCGTTGGTTTAAACATGAAGAAAATCAAGAAGATTTGACGCCAGATTTAGCCAAATAACGCGCTCTGCGTGCCAAAAATTCTTTTAACATATCTTTAGCTTCTTTAACGGGATGTTTGGGCAAATAAGCCGCTAAAAATAATAAACCTGCCAAGCCTGCAAAAACCCATTTTAGTTCGAAATCAGCCTTGCTGCGGCGCGCTGGTGGTTGCGCTTTCATGGCCGACAATACGTTTTGTAAGCTGCTGCCATTCACATAATTTCCGCCTACTTCTTTGGCGAGCGAGATGAGATATTTCTCATCCAACTTAGACATGTAGCGATCGCTCACTTCGCCCGCCACGCTATCTTCGCGCGTGCCAATATTTTCTTGCGCAATTTGCGCCACGCCTGGCTGCATGGCAAAACTTTCTGCCGACCAATAACCAATCAGTTGGTTTTTGTCATCCAGTTTGGGAATCGCCGTGCCTTTGTCTGAGCCGATGCCCACCAGCAACCAATCTTTACCACCTTGGAAGCCAGTTAAATCGCGGGTGTTGAAAATGTGCAATTTTGGCGTTTCTTCACCATCGCTCAAATAAACCACTTGCGCAGGCTCTGGAAAGCTACGAATGAGCTTGGCCAGCGTGACCATGCTTTCGCGTACGCGGCTGTTGCCAGACCAGCCGTTACGCCAATCCAAATGGTCAATCGTATCTTCAATCGCGGCAAAATTTTCACACACCTCAATCGGCGTGTACAGCGCCGCCACGCTCACGCCAGCAAATAAACCCATGCTCACTTGCGTGCCACAAGGCATTTCACCAATAATGCGGTGCAATAAATGCTGCTGATATTGCATGCGTGTGACGGGTTTGCCAAGTATGGACATGTCTTTTACGTTCATGCTTTGCGAAATATCTGCCACCAAAATATAGCTAAAAATATCGCGTTTAATGGGTACAGTCGGCTTAAACAGCGCGATAACGAGCAGCACTAAAGCTGCGTAAAGCAGAAGCATGTCGCGGCGATGACGTAAAATATTAACTAGTTTGTGCATAAATACTTAAATAAAAAACTTACGGCAAAGCCTTTTTTAAGGTAAACCCACAGGCACATTGCCCATAATCAGCCCAGCTTTATCGCCTTCACCCACGCCAGGCGTAGGCGTTTCGGGTAGCAAGCCCAGTAAGCGATCTAAATTATGTTTGGCATCCCATTGGGTGTTATCCAGTTTAAGCGAGGCCACGTAAGCAGATTTAGCTTGTTGCATCAAGTATTCTGTCTCTTGTGAAATAGCAGCGCCACGGCCGCCCATGGCGTTTGCCCGCAATAAGAAAATATTGCCCACGTTGTATTGCACCGCCGATTTTTGCGCAATATTGGCCTTTGGCATTAGCGCGGTAAAAAGCAAGGTCGCTTCTTTGTAGCGTTCTTTTTTAGCCAAATACAGCGCGGTGGCAAATTTTGCTTCAAAACTTTCTTTGTCAGTGGCGGGTGTTTTGCCTGCGCTAATCTCACGGTTAAACGCTTCTACTTCTTGAATACGTTTAAATGTAAGAATGCTTCCAGCCAAGCAAATTAAGGCAATCAGCGTAAACGCCCAGGTGAGTTTTTTTACGCTAAAAAATCTTGCTAGTCTATATGGAATGTTCAGTGCCATGTTTTAACCTCTAAGTATTTCACACCAAGCAATAACACAATCATGCTGGCGGCAATTAAAAAACAAAGGCTGGATAAATCTTTGCCTGGAATTTTTTCAAAATATTTAATCGGTTTTTTTTCTTTACGATTAATGTCGTCAATCGCCATTTGCAAGGTTTTTGGATCTTCCGCCTCGTAGGCGTGAAATTCTGTTTTCATAGTTTTAAAAAATTCATAAAGCTCAATTTCGGCAGGCAAAGCTTTGTCTGGGTCAGCTTTGAAGCTTGTATCAAAAATACTCAAGCCGCCAGGCTGGCGCAATACAATCCAGTACAGGCTAATGTGCATGCGATCGTACCAATCACGGATTTTTTGTTGCGCATCTGCGCCAATCCTGCCTGCGCCATCAGACAGCAGAATCACCGCGCGCGAGCCAGAATCGGGCACCTTTTCAAACAATTCTGCGCCTGCGGTAAGCCCGCTACCAATATTGGTTTGAAATAGCGCATTGCCAGCTGTGGCTTGTACTGCGGCCACCATAGCCAGCTTGTTCTCGGTTAACGGTAGCACGTGCATTGCAGAGTTGCTAAAAGAAACCATGCCCATTAAATCGTTTTGGCGCGATTGTACAAATTGCGTGATTAAGCGCGCCGCCGCTGCCGATTTATTCTCCCCCACCGTGCCCACCGTGCCAGAAAACGGGTCGTCCATACTCGCGCTTCTATCCAGCACCAAGCCAATTTGCGCGCCTACGCCAATGCGCTCAACTTTTTGTTGGTTGGTATGCGGCGCACTTAAACCCAGCACAATAAATAACAGCGTAAGCACCGCCAGCACCTTTAAAATCAAGCCTATCAGGTCAGAAAGTGGGTCAGAGGGTAACATTTCCAGCCAAGAATAACTTTTGCTGTGCGCGCGCTGAAACACCAGTGGCAAAAAGGCCAAAGGTAGCAACCATAACAACCAAGGGTTAGAAAAAGCCATATTATTTAGTATCAGGAATTAATCCGCGTTCGCAATCGCGACAACGGCGGCTAAATTGCGTCAGCCATTGTAGCGGGTCGCCCCCAGCTTGGTGTTGCGCGCTTGGTTCAAAAAACACTTGGTTCGATAAGCCAAAAAATTGCTGCATTTCAGCTTTAATGGCGTTAAATGCAGGTTTTTTGGCTAAAAATTCGCCCAAATTATCGTTAAATAAGCTATAACCCGCAGTGGTGTTTAATGCGGCATGCATGCTGGAAACCGCATTCTGTATGCCTTGCGGCGTGCTCGCTTGTTTCCGAATTTGGCGATAGCTTTTAGCAAACGGCCCGCCCATACGTGGCAGCCAAGCATGTTTGCCAAGCATATAAATTAAGCCCAGCAAACTCAGCGCCAAAATGCTCAGCAATATTTTAAGGCGCTGCTTCTCTGGCGCGCTGTCAAGCAGTAGCGGCCCCCTATATGGGCTCATGTCTTCTTCAATTTTGATTTGGCCAAAGCGCGCAATCGGCGAAATGTTAAATTCGAAGCTGGGAATGCGAAATTTCACCACTTCTTTACCTTTAGATTCCACATTGATGATATGCAGATATTCGGCTGGCAATGCACCATTTTTAACGACATTTCTATTCGTCCATACTTGGTAGCTCAAGGTTAAATCGTGAATCACAGTATCGCCATGCTCTTTGCTGCTATGTTTAATGTCGCTTAAATCAATACCAATCAGTTGACCGCGATAACGTTTTTGGTAGCCAATAATCGGCAATGATTCGGGGATTAATTTGTAAGGTTTTTTGATGCTAATCACCATGTGGCGCGTTAGTACATCGCCTACGGTATAGCCTACAGCCCTTTCTGGATCTTGTATTCGGATGCTAACCACACCCGCTTTTACATCGGGTAGCGATTGGCTATCGAGCGCATGGGCGGCGATTGCACTAAGGCTTAACATGCACGCGTACAAGAGTTGAAACATTAATTTTTTCATATATTTAATTAGTTTAAGCAGCTACAAATTGGTGAAAATATTCAGTCAGCATATCGGCGTCAAAATCGCCTTCTACATAAAAAGGCGGCATGTCGAATTCCATAAAAATTTTATAAATCGCCGCACGGCGCGCTTCAAACGATGCAATAATTTTAGCGCGATAATCTTTGCGTAAAAATAAAGTACGTTTTGCGCCAGTTTCGGGGTCGGTTACAGCGGTAATGCCAAATTCTGGCAAATTTTTATATTCATCTGCATCCCATAAAACCACTGGCACAATATGGTGACGCGTTAAATTAGACAGCGCGCCTTCAAGTTGCTCTAGCGGCATATGAAAATCTGAAATCATAAACACTAACGATCGTTCACGCGGTAAAAAACGCCAAACGTCGTCAATGCCGCTTCCAGTAACGGGTTCTGGGTGG
>JANOWN010000017.1:0-57322 GCA_031417915.1 Methylotenera sp. | reverse complement strand
AACACGTATTCAAGACGTGATTAAAGAAGGTCAAGAGCTGATTGTGCAAGTCGATAAAGATGAGCGCGGCAATAAAGGCGCAGCACTCACTACTTTTATTTCACTCGCTGGTCGCTATTTAGTTTTGATGCCAAACAATCCGCGTGGCGGTGGCGTTTCGCGCCGTATTGAAGGCGAAGACCGCAACGAATTACGTGATGTATTAGCACAATTAGAAGTGCCAAAAGGCATGAGCATTATCGCGCGTACCGCTGGCATTGGTCGCAATGCAGAAGAATTACAGTGGGATTTAAACTATCTGACACAACTATGGACTGCGGTTGAAGAAGCTTCACATATTCAGGCAGGCGCGTTTTTAATCTACCAAGAAGGTAGCTTAGTGATTCGTGCCATTCGCGATTATTTTAGTGCCGACATCAACGAAATTTTAATCGATACGCCCGATGTTTACGAGCAAGCTGTGCAGTTTATGAACCACGTCATGCCAGGCAATGTGGCGCGCGTTAAGCTGTATCAAGACGAAGTACCTTTATTTTCGCGCTTTCAAATTGAACATCAAATCGAATCTGCTTTCTCGCGCGAAGTGCGTTTGCCTTCTGGCGGCGCGATTGTGATTGACCATACTGAAGCTTTGGTTTCGGTGGACGTCAACTCTGGCCGCAGCATTAAAGGTGCAGATATTGAACAAACTGCGTTTAACACCAACTTAGAAGCGGCTGAAGAAGTCGCGCGTCAATTGCGCTTGCGCGACCTTGGCGGCTTGGTGGTGATTGATTTTATCGACATGGAAAACCCGCGCAACCAGCGCAATGTAGAAGACGCCCTGCGCGATGCTTTACATGCGGATCGCGCGCGCGTGCAAACTGGCAAGATCTCGCGCTTTGGTTTGCTCGAACTTTCACGCCAACGCATGCGCCCAAGCTTAGGCGAAACCAATCACGCTGCTTGTCCGCGTTGCAGCGGCACTGGTCATATTCGAGGTATCGAATCTACAGCGTTGCACATTTTGCGCATCACGCAAGAAGAAGCCATGAAAGACAACAGCGCGATTATTCAGGTGCAATTGCCTGTGGAAGCCGCGACTTTCTTGCTGAACGAAAAACGCGCCGATATTCACAAAATTGAACAACGTATGGGCGTAGAGGTGATTTTAATTCCAAATATTCACATGGAAACACCGAATTACAACATTGTGCGCATTAAGCACGATGATGTGAACGAGGAAACCTCGCAAGCCAGCTACAAAATGGTCGAGCTGCCAGCCGAAACCGCTTATGTGCGTAGCCTGAACGAAGAAGCTACGCCAAAAGCGCCAGAAGCGCTGGTAAAAGGCATTACGGCTGCGACAGCCGCGCCAATTGTAGAAAACAAGCCAGTTGAAAAAACTGCACCTGCAGCCAAGGTAAGCTTTTTAGGGCGTATTAAAAAATTATTCACTGGCAAAGATGAAGTGAAAGTTGAAGAGAATTCAGAAGAAAAAACCACACGTGATAATGCGCGCGGCAATAATAACGACCGTAATCGCAATAACAATCGCGACCGTGACCGCAATAGAAATCGCGATCGCAGCGCCAATAATCGTGACCGCAACAATGCTGGCGACAGACCTCAGGGGCAACGTCCGCAACAAGCTAATCAGGCTAGTAATAATACGCCTCGCCCAGAGCGTACACCAAGGCCAGAACGCCCTGTTGAGAACCGTGTGGATAAAGTTGAAACTGCTGCAATTACTACGCCTACAGATGGCTCAATCGTTGACGCGAACCAAACGCCACGTCCAGAGCGTACTGGTCGCAGTCGCCGCGGCGGTCGCAATCGCAACAAAAATCGCGATCGTGATGTCAACCGCGATCCAAATGCAGAAACGTCAGCATTTGTGCCAAACGAAGCAGCGCAAAATAGTAATGCGCCAGCAGCCTCACCAATATTGGCTTCTGAGCCTATCACTGAAAAAACTACAAAAGTACCTGCAAAAGCTAAAACCGAGAAAAAACCAGCGCCCAAAGCAGCACCTAGGCCAATTCCTGTGGATAGCAATATTGAAATTGTTGCGACTAAAGCCACTGCCAAAACTGAAGCTGCGCCAAAAGCTGACAAACCAGCGAAGGCAAAAGCAGTTAAAAAACCTGCAGCGAAACCCGCAGACAAAGCAAAACCAGTTGAAGCAACGGGTGAGTTATTGATGGTGGAAACCAAAAGTAACGCAAAACCAGCAGCAGAACCTGCAAAACCAAAAGCACCACGTAAAGCGCCAAACTGGAAAAAAGATGCAGCACCAGCAGATGCGCCATTGGTGATGGTGGAAACTAAAAACTAAAACGTTTTTAGCAATTAAAAAGCCCGTCTTGTTTGTACAAGTCGGGCTTTTTGTTTAATTTTTAGCTAATGCTATTTCAGTTTCAAAACAGATTCCCTGCAACTCTCATGAATATTGGCTCACAGGGCATATATTTGAAATATTTTTAGCATTAATTACGCAAATAATGCACTAGCGCAAATCCAAGCGCTGTCATCAGTAAACTGCCAGCAACATGGCTTAGAATATGGCCCGCAGCCCAAGCATATTGCTGTTTATGCAGAAAATTAAAGGCCTCTGCAGAAAACGCAGAAAAAGTCGTCAAGCCGCCTAAAAAGCCTGTCATCACGAACAAACGTAATTCGTTTTGATTGGAAACGCCAATAAAATAAGCCATCGCCATGCCGATTAACAAACCACCACCCAAATTAGCGATTAAAGTGCCTAAGGGCAAAATAGACGCATTTAACGCGATGCCCAAACCCCAACGCACCCAAGCGCCTAAAGCCGCACCGCCGCCCACTGCAAGCCATTGTGTTGATGCCATATTCTCTCTCAATGTAAAAACAAACTATAATGCCAATATACCATTTAATTTGTAGCGAGAATAAATTGCGCGTTTTATTTGCCACCTCCGAAGCTTACCCATTGATTAAAACTGGCGGACTTGCCGACGTGAGCGGCGCCCTGCCTAAGGCGATTAGCCAGCTAAAGCAATTTAGTGGCGATATTAAAATACTTATTCCTGGTTATAGCGCAGTTTTAAGCAAGTTAAAATCGCCGCAAACCGTTGCCCATATTACCGTGCTTGGTCAGGCTTGCACCTTACTATCAGGCACTATGCCCGATAGTGGCTTAGCTGTTATCGCCATACAAAATGCCGAACTGTATGAGCGTGTGGGCGGACCTTATAGCGACGAAAATGGCATCGATTGGGCAGATAATGCGCTGCGTTTTGGCGTGCTGTCGCGCGTGGCAAGTTTATTATGTAGTGCGAAAAGCCCCCTACCTACTTGGATTCCAGACCTAATTCAATGTAATGATTGGCAAACAGGCTTGGCGCCAGCTTATATGAAGCTAATTGACAAATCGACCACAAAATCTATCTTCAGTATTCATAATTTGGCTTTTCAGGGCTGTTTTAGTGCAAGTTGGCATGAACAATTAGAATTGCCGCTAGCGCATTTTCAAATTAACGGTTTTGAATATTTTGAGCAAGTTTCATTTTTAAAAGCAGGGCTTTTTTATGCCGACAAATTAAGTACAGTAAGCCCAACTTATGCACAAGAAATTCAAACAAAAAAATTTGGATTCGGCTTGGAAGGCTTGCTAAAAACGCGTAGCAACGATTTAACGGGAATCCTCAATGGCATCGATACGCAAGAATGGAACCCCGCCAGCGACGTGCATTTACCAAAAAATTACAGCAATAGCCGCATCACTGGTAAAAAAGCCGTAAAACATACGTTACAACAACAATTAGGGCTTCAAATTGATGCAGACGCACCATTATTAGGCGTAGTCAGTCGGCTGACGCATCAAAAAGGCTTGGATTTATTGCCAGAAATTATGCCAAAACTCATTAAAGCAGGCTGCCAATTCGCCATTTTAGGTAGTGGCGACAAAACGCTTGAATCAAGCTTTAATGCACTGGCAGAGCGCTATCCAGAACAAGTAGCAATGAATACTGGCTATCACGAGCATTTATCGCACAATATCATGGCAGGCTGCGATATGTTTATTATGCCATCGCGTTTTGAGCCGTGCGGACTCAATCAATTATATGGTCTAGCGTACGGAACGCCGCCTATTGTCACGCTTACAGGCGGATTAGCAGACTCTGTGCAAGACGCCAATGAGATGTCACTTAAAAACAACACCGCAACTGGTTTTGTGGTTAAGAATGTCAATAGTGCGTCACTTTTGGTCACCATTGAACGCGCGATTAAAACTTGGCGAGATAAAAAAACTTGGCGCAAAATCCAAAGAAATGGCATGCAACGCAATATTTGCTGGGATTCCAGCGCGATTGCATACTTAGCGCTGTACGAAAAAACCCTCGCAAAAAACTGAGTGTGGAGTTGGCATGGTTGATGCTTAGTATTAATTAAGCTTCTCCAAAGCTTACTCCTCCTCCCTAGGGGCGTGTACATCCAAGATGTCGCGCCTCTTTTTTTGCCTATGCAATTATAGATGATTGTTTGAGACGAGGTACAAGGCGAACGGGGCGCAGAAGCCGACATATACGTGGTTGTACATTGAGGCTACGAGCACCGCCCAACGCAGTAATTCGCTCCAATAATCGATTTATCATTTAACGATAAAGTGCTCGCGATAATATTTCAACTCGTCAATGGATTCATAAATATCCGCCAAAGCCTCATGCTTGCTGGCTTTTTTAAACCCTGAATAAATAGTTGGCTTCCAACGCCGCGCCAGCTCTTTAAACACGCTCACGTCTAAGTTGCGGTAATGAAAATATGCTTCTAAATCAGGCATATAGCGCGCCATAAAGCGTCTATCTTGGCAGATTGAGTTGCCGCACATAGGCGACTTTCCCGCAGGCACGAATTGTTTCAAATACGAAATCATTTGCTCAGTAGCAGCTTGCTCATCTAAGGTCGAAGCTTTGACCTTTTCAATTAAACCGCTGCGGCCGTGCGTGCCTTTATTCCAAGCATCCATGCCATCTAACACCGCATCACTTTGGTGAATCACCAACACAGGTGATTCGCCTAGCACGTTCAATTCGGCATCGGTCACCACCACCGCAAGCTCCAAAATGCGGTCAGAATCGGGCAGCAAGCCACTCATCTCCATATCCAGCCAGATTAAATTGTCATTGTTTAAATTATTACTTGCAGCACTCATCATGATTTCCATTAAAATAGGGTTTTACAGCATTGCAAGTGAACCAACTGCACGCAAATGCTTCAGAATAGCACTAGTTTAACTTATTTATGCTTTAACTTATATTTAGAGGCAACATGGCATCAACACTCACTTTCGTTTTTATTAGCTTATTAATCGCCACCACGCTCACCCGCTTTTGGCTGGGCTCTCGCCAGATTGCACATGTGCAGGCCAATCGCGCGCAAGTGCCTGCCGCTTTTAGCGAAAATATTTCATTAGAGGCGCACCAAAAAGCGGCCGATTATTCTAGCGCGAAGACAAAATTAGCACTCATAGAGACTGTCCTGCAAGCCGCTCTGTTATTGGCTCTCACGCTAGGTGGTGGATTGCAATTAATAGACAGTTTTTGGCAAAATATTTTGCCTAGCAACGATATTATTCGCGGCGCTTTGGTGATTTGTAGCGCCCTATTCATCAGCAGTTTGATTGATTTGCCATTTGAATATTACAAAACATTCACCGTGGACGAAAAATTCGGCTTTAACAAAATGACCAAAGCCATGTTTTGGAGCGATTTAATCAAACACAGCCTAGTTGGTTTGGCCTTAGGCGCACCGATTTTGTTTGCTGCGCTTTGGTTAATGCAAGGTGCAGGCGCATATTGGTGGTTTTATTTGTGGGTAGTGTGGAGCGTATTCAATATCATCATGCTGGCAGTTTATCCGACTTTTATTGCGCCTCTATTCAATAAATTCACTCCGTTAGCAGATGAAAGTTTAAAAACACGCATTGAAATGCTTTTAACTAAGTGCGGTTTCAAATCGCAAGGCTTATTTGTGATGGATGGCTCTGCACGCAGCAGCCACGGCAATGCCTATTTTACTGGCTTTGGCAGCAGCAAGCGCGTGGTGTTTTTCGATACCTTACTTAACCGCTTAAACGGCGAAGAAATCGAGGCGGTGCTGGCGCATGAGCTTGGTCACTTTAAGCATCATCACGTAATTAAGCGCATTGCCTTGATGTTTTTCATGAGCTTTTTAGGTTTAGCATTATTGGGTTGGCTGATGAACCAAACTTGGTTTTACAATGGCTTGGGCGTGACTACACCCAGCAACCACATGGCATTGATACTATTTTTATTGGTTTCCCCTGTGTTTCTATTTATTCTGCGCCCTATCATGGCCAGTTATTCGCGCAAAAACGAGTTTGAAGCCGACGATTATGCCGCCAAACATGCGGATGCGAATAAGCTGGTGGATGCGTTGGTAAAGCTTTATCGAGACAACGCGTCTACGCTCACGCCAGATCCGCTACATTCTGCGTTTTACGATTCACACCCGCCCGCCAGTATTCGCATTTCTAAACTTGCGGCGTATACTCATTAAATGCTAAAAATTATATTCCTATTATTTTGTTTACTAAGCTTAAACGCAAGCGCCAACTCGCTATTCGTCAAAGCAGACGTGGCCGCTGGTAAAGCCTTGCACGAAAAAAATTGCATTGCATGTCATGCTAGCAGTTACGGCGGCGATGGCTCGGCGATTTACACGCGCGAATACCGCAAAGTGAACACCTCTAAAGGTTTAATTGCACAAGTGCGCGCTTGCAACACCAATTTGGGCTTAAAGTGGTTTGAGGATGAAGAACTCAACACAGCCGCCTACCTCAACCAGACTTACTATAAATTTACGCAATAAATGCAAGGCCAATAAATGCAGGCATTGGTGGTTGCCGCGTACGGCAAACGTTACGAAGTTGAGTTAACTGACAAAAGCCGCATTAGCTGCGTCACACGTGGTAAAAAAACTGATTTAGCCTGTGGCGATATTGTCACTATCAAGTTCACCGATAAAGCTGAAGGCGTTGTAGAATCAAGCCAGCCGCGCACATCCCTGCTCTACCGCAGCAATGCATTCAAAAGCAAAATTCTCGCCTCTAACGTTACGCAAATTGTGATTGTACTAGCCACTCAACCCAGCTTTTATGAAGCCTTGCTCAATCGCTGCTTGGTGGCCGCAGAAGCCGCCGATATTAAGCCGTTGATTGTGCTAAATAAATGCGATTTGGCAGAAGCAGATGATGCAAAAAATAAACTGAAGCTTTATCAGGATTTAGGTTACGAAGTACTGCATCTGTCTGCCAAGCAAGATACTAGGGCCTTGCGGCCTTATCTTAATCAGCATCAAAGCGTGCTGGTTGGGCAATCTGGCATGGGCAAATCGACCATAATCAACGCCCTATTACCTGGTCAGAATGTGCGCACGCAAGTGATGAGCGAGGCGCTGGATAGCGGCAAACACACCACCACCGCTACGCATTTGTATCACATTGATGGCTTAGGTTTTGATAAAAACAGTAGCTTGATTGATTCTCCTGGCTTGCAAGAGTTTGGCTTAAATCATTTGTCGCAGCAGGATTTGGAGCTGGCGTTTAAAGAATTTAGGCCATATTTAGGAAAATGTCGCTTTAATAACTGCAAACACACACACGAGCCAGATTGCGCTGTCATCAATGCCGTGCAGCAGGCTAAAGTATCGGCAACTCGACTAAAGTTTTATCAAGAATTAACGGCAGAAATAGCCCATTAGGGCTATACAATAAATCCACCGCAGTGCTACGCTAACGCAATGTCTAAAACTGCGTTTATTTCGCACCCAGATACGCTATTACACGTGATGGATGGCAATCATCCAGAATCACCTGCGCGCATTACAGCCATTAAAAACGCCGTGCTGGCGTCCGATTTAAAACAAAAACTGCAGCTTTACGATGCGCCTACTGCGACACCCGCACAACTTAAGCGCGCGCATTCCTCAGAGTACGTTGAGCACATTTACAACATCGCCCCCAAGGCAGGGTTGGTGCGGCTAGATGGTGATACCGCCATGGGACCGATGAGTTTATCCGCCGCCTTGCATGCTAGCGGCGCAGTGATATTGGCTACCGATTTAGTCATGTCTGGTAAGGCCATTAACGCTTTTTGTTGTGTGCGCCCGCCTGGTCACCACGCTGGGCGTGCCAATAGTGCAGGATTTTGCATATTCAACCATATTGCCGTTGGTGTTGCACATGCCTTAGAACATTACAAACTCAAGCGCGCCGCCATTATTGACTTTGACGTGCATCATGGCGATGGTACAGAAGATATTTTTAAAGATAATCCCAATGTGATGCTGTGCTCCACCTTTCAACATCCGTTTTACCCACACAGCGGTGCAGATACAAGAACTAAAAGCATGATTAACGTTCCTATGTCAGCCAAAGCGAGTGGCGCAGACTTCAAAAAAGTATTCGAGACAGAATTTAAACCCGCGCTAGAAACTTTTAAGCCAGAAATTATTTTTGTATCTGCAGGTTTTGATGCGCATGAAAATGACCCGCTGGCCGATTTGGCGCTTAAAACGAGTGATTACATCTGGATAACCGAATTTATTAAAGAAATCGCAAAAAAACATGCTAAAAATCGTATCATTTCTTCACTTGAAGGCGGTTATCATTTACCATCGTTAGCTGAAAGTGCTTGGGCACATATCAACGTATTAGCACATTGAATTTTGAAACTATAATTTATGGTCGATATTAAAAAAGAAGAAATTGACGTGAGAGGGCTAACACTCGGCATGTATGTGGCCGAGCTAGATAGGCCGTGGGTCGGCACGCCCTTTATGTTGCAGGGCTTTATACTTGACGACCAAGCAGATATTGATGCGCTGCAATCACTGTGTAAATTTGTTTATATCGATCGTACAAAATCCATTGGCAACCAGTTTGCTGCAACCAAAACGCTCAACGTTGCCATTAAACGCGAAGGCACTGTGTTGCGAGCAAGTGACCCAAGCAAAAATAAAGTCACCATAACAAGCACGCAAAACTCAGTTTCTGGCAAATCTTCGTTTATTGATATTCTACGCGATTTAAAAAATTATCAGGCACCACAAAATGTTGAGCGCGCTAGTCAAGATGGCACCATGTATAACGTCAAGCATAGCGCCAACACTGCTGCACAAGCGGCTTTCCCCTATCAAACAGAATCTGCTGCAAGCCAAACATCCATAACGCAAGACCTTGCGGAAAGTGCAGGCGGATTTTTTAGCGGCTTATTCAAAAAGCGTAATAAACTTAAAACAAATGTTGATAAGCCTTTTGAAAATAGTAAATCAGCGAACGAAACTGATGATAGTTACAGAATCACCATTTATGAAGAAGAGCCGCCTGTAGAAAATGAAATCGCGCTCATTTACCCCGTTTACGAGCAATCACAAGTTGCCACTAGAGCAATTTTTGACGCCATTGCCAATGAGCAAAACCTGGATTTAACCGCGGTAAGCGAAATTTTAGACAACATGGTAGAAAGCATAGGCCGCTCGCCAGATGCGCTACTCTGGCTAGCCAAACTAAAACAAACCGATGATTACGCCTATAACCACGCATTAAACGTCTCAATTACTTTAATGGCGTTTGGTAACTTTTTAGCGCTGTCACAAAAACAAATTAAAGAAATCGGCTTAGCAGGCTTGTTGCAAGACGTTGGCAAGGTAAAACTCTCTGCCGATGTGCTGTTAAAAGAAGGTAAACTCACGCGTGAAGAATACGAATACGCAAAGAAACACGTCGATGAGAGCCTGAAAATTTTAGAAAATACGCCCGATATTCCAATGACCGTTATTTCGATGGTGGCGCAACATCATGAACGCATTGATGGTAGCGGCTACCCGAGACAATTAACAGAAAGTCAAATCGCCCTGACATCACAAATTGCCGGCCTAATAGACACTTATTGCGCCATTACCAGCCATAAAGCCTATGCTAAGGGCGTTTTTCACCAAGAAGCCTTAGATAGAATTCATCAGTTAAGCGGTAAACAATTTAGCAATGTGCTGGTGGATCAACTGGTGCAATTTATGGGCATGTATCCTGTCAGCTCGCTAGTGCAGCTCAATTCTGGCGAAGTTGGCGTTGTCATTCAACAAAACCAAGTCAGAAGGCTGTTGCCGCGGCTAATGTTGTTGTTAGGGCCAGATAAAGTGCGCTACAGCTCCCCTGTAGTTCTGAACCTCCTCAATAACCCGCTCACACCAGCCGGTGAGCCCTATAGAATCACCAAAAGCTTAGCGCCCGATAGCTACGGCCTAAATCCCAGCGACTTTTTTGCATAGACTGTAAGTATTAAGTATGAATGAAGCTGAATTGATTGCAGAAGCGCTTGAAATAGACGCATCACAAGAAGTTGAAATTACTTACACCGAACAAACACTGATAGAAAAATTACACGCTTATCAACTTAAGCCAGAAGCGCTACTTTCAAAGCTAAAAGTTAATCATAACACGCTGGCTTTAGTAGAAACTTCTGAAAAATTAAGCGGCAATACTTATTTATCGCAGCTATGCACAGCACTTAAACATTGGCCTGCAAGCCAAGACTTGGCAAGCTTTACAGCCAATATTAACCAGCTAGTTTTTCTGTGGCTTAACGCCATTCAAGATGGTGCTAGCACGCAAACAATACTTAACTGCTTAAAATGCTTTGAACTAAAATCAGCTTTTGGACTTTCCAATTCACCTAGACTACACAACTTTCTGTTTGATTTGCTTGCAGAAACCTTGCAGCGGCATCAGCAATTTCAGCTCAATTTCACGCTCAATTACGACGTTAATACACAGCTGCCAAACGCCAGCCAACTTGCTACTGGCTTGACTGAAGCGCTAAACAACGCTCACACTCAACAATTAATCGGTTTATTTTCTATCCATTTTCAAGTGGCGAAAAACAATCCTATTTTTTCGCACATCATTACGATGCACTTAAGTAAAGCTATCACTACTATTTTGCAACAGAATCTTTCGCCAGAGCACCAGCTTTACTACAGCGGCAACTTGCAATTTGATATTTTAATCCCCGATTTAGAAAGTGATATTCAGCTCAATTTACTTGTTGCCAAGTTACAAAGAGCTTTCGAGCAGATGGTTTTTTTAGGTAATCAATCGGTGTTAGTCACGCCATTTATTGGCTGCGCGTTTAACAAAAAATCTGCGCAAAAAAACCTTGAATTGTACGACCGCTCTAAGCTGGCCTTAGAAAGTGCGCTGTTTAAGCAACAACATTTAGTCATCTATACGGATGAATTAAAACAACAACTCTCTGCCCAGAATACACTTGAAAACAAAGTGCTAGAGGCTTTTGCCAGCGATAGCTTAACGTTCTTTTTTCAGCCTATTGTGAATCTTAAAGATTTTAGCTGCGTTGGCGCGGAGCTACTGCTGCGCTGGTCTGAAAAGGCGGGCTATAGCGTTTACCCCAATATCACGGTCGAAATTTTAAACAAAGTAGGTAAAGGCAAGTTATTTACACGCTGGCTCATCAATTCCGCCTGCCGTTACGCAGCCGAGCTGCAATATGAGCAAAAACTTAAGTTATACCTCACCATTAATTTGCGTGCGGAAGATTTATATGACCTTGAATTGCCACATATGTTGATGCAGGCATTGACTTTATGGAAGATTACTTCCAAAAATATCATCCTAGAAATTACCGAAAACGGCATCCTTGAGTACAACGAGACAACCAATTCTGTGATTAATCAATTAGCTGCAGCTGGCTTCAGGCTTGCCTTGGACGACTTTGGTACAGGATTTTCTTCGCTTTCTCGGCTACGCACCATGCCGATTGATTTAATTAAAATCGATCAATCATTTGTGCGTGATATTACGCGTTCAATGGATGACTTTGAAATTGTTAAATCCATCGCTTTGCTATCTAAAAGCTTAGGCAAAGAGGTGTTGGCTGAAGGCGTGGAAGATCAAGATTGTTTGGATTTAATTAAAATATTAGAAATTGATAAGTGCCAGGGCTATTATTTTGCCAAACCCATGCCTTTTGAAAATTTTATTAGCTGGGCAAAACAACATCACGCGCAAACGATGTAAGGCGCTGCCTGCTATAATAGGGCCTTATAAATCAACATACTTTAGTATTCTATGCAAATTACCACACGTTTAGAGTTCGATGCTGGGCATCGCATCCCCGATCACAAAAGCCAATGCAGCAACCTGCACGGCCACCGCTATGCGCTTGAAATCACGCTTTCCGGCAATATTATAAATCAAGAAAAAACTTCAGAAAACGGTATGGTGATGGATTTTTCTGACGTGAAACGAATCGCGCGCGAAAGCGTGGTCGATGTGTGGGATCACGCGTTTTTGGTCTTTAGAGACGATAAAGCCGTGCTAGAATTTTTAAACACACTGCCGAATCACAAAACCGTGATTTTCCCAAGCGTGCCAACCGCAGAAAACATGGCGGCCGAGACGTTTAGAATCCTTAAGAATCAGTATAAAGACGTTTATGGCAACCACTTGAAGTTAGAGCGTGTGCGGCTTTACGAAACGCCGAATAGCTGGGCTGATGCGCTGGGTTAACACTTTAATATTTTAATACAATTTACTTTACCCTAAAGCACATAGCCCGCAGACCTCATGGATATTGGCTCCCCGAGCATTAATTTAAGAAATTAGAAGCTACAAAATGAGTGTTTGCATGACTTGTTGCAAACCTTGCTGCCAACTTGGCAACTCCAAGTTAAATGTCTGCTTTAATTTCGTATTTGCCAACTTAGAATTGGCTGGACGCAGCGCTGGCAAAGGATATTCCGCCGTAGAAATTGCCGCAATATTTTCTAGCTGAGTTTTGAGCGCTGGCCAGTTTTTTTCTTTAATTAACTTATTGTATTCATTCACAATTTCACAACTAAAACCGTGCCACGAAGTTTCACCGCTGTTGGTCAAATGGTAAACGCCAGATTGATTTTCATTTTCTACTTGCCAATTTTCCAGTAATTGCACAATGCCATTTGCAATGCTTTCACTGCTGGTTGGCGCGCCAAATTGATCTGCCACAATGCGCAAACTATCGCGCTCTGCTGCCAAGCGTAATATCGTTTTTAAAAAGTTTTTGCCGTATGCCCCGTATACCCAACTGGTTCGCAATATAAGATGCGGCAGGCCAACTTGTCTTATGGCGTCCTCGCCCGCCAGCTTGCTTTTGCCATACACGCTCGCTGGGTTGGTTTCATCACTTTCTAAATATGCGCTATTTTTTGTGCCGTCATAAACGTAATCAGTAGAAAAATGAATTAACGCAGCATTCAATCGAGCAACCTCCTCGGCCAATATCTGCACGGCTGTGGCGTTAATTGCAAGCGCTAATTCTGCTTCACTTTCAGCTTTATCTACCGCGGTGTAAGCAGCCGGATTAATGATTAAATCTGGCTTAATTTCGCGCACCACACGGCGAATATCGTTCGCTTTTGTCAAATCAAGCTGATCACGCGACAGCGCCAGAATTTCAAATTGTGAAAGCCCTTCATACTCAGCAAACTTGCTTTTTAAAGCATAGCCGACCTGCCCATTAACGCCTGTAAGTAGTATTTTTTTGTGCATTTATGCAAACTTGCGCGTTTCTTGCAAACTCAAACCCAATTGATCCTTACCAGACAAGATAGGCATGCCCTGGAGCGGCCATTCTATGCAGATGCTGGTGTCATCCCATTTCAAACAACATTCATGTTGCGGTGCATAAAAATCGGTGGTTTTGTACAAAAATTCAGCCGTGTCGGATAACACCAAAAAGCCATGCGCAAACCCAGGCGGAATCCACATTTGACGCTTGTTTTCGCCTGATAAAATCGTGCCTTCCCATTGCCCAAAAGTGGCTGAAGAAGCGCGCAAATCTACCGCCACATCAAACACTTCGCCTTGCGTCACGCGCACCAGTTTGCCTTGCGCTTGCTCGATTTGATAATGCAAACCACGCAGCACGTTTTTGGCCGATTTTGAATGATTATCTTGCACAAAATGGATATTTTTTAGGCCAGTGGCTTGCTCAAAAGCCTTTTGGTTAAAGCTTTCAAAGAAAAAACCGCGGTCATCGCCAAATACTTTTGGCTCAAAAATAATGACTTCTGAAATATTAGTTTTTACAATATTCATTAAAAAACCTGCTCGGTTAACACTTGTTTCAAATAATCACCATAGCCATTTTTAGCATATTTATTGGCCATTGCTTCCAATTGTTTAGCATCAATAAAGCCCATGCGGTAGGCAATTTCTTCTGGGCAGGCGATTTTTAAACCTTGGCGTTTTTCAATGGTTTGTATGAACGAACCCGCTTCAATCAGCGAATCATGCGTACCCGTGTCCAGCCAAGCCATGCCGCGCCCCATCACTTCCACCTGCAAATCACCCCACTCTAAATATTGACGATTCACGTCGGTAATTTCCAGCTCGCCGCGTGGTGATGGCTGCATATTTTTAGCGATTTCCACTACGCGATTATCGTAAAAATATAAACCCGTCACCGCATAGCGCGATTTCGGTGCTTTTGGTTTTTCTTCTAGGCTTACAGCTTTGCCTTCGGCACTAAACTCTACCACGCCATAACGCTCAGGGTCTGTCACTGGATAAGCAAAAACGGTGGCACCTTTTGTGCGTTGTGCAGCAGTTTGGCCCATTTGCGCAAGCTCGTGGCCGTAAAAAATATTGTCGCCAAGCACCAATGCGCAGCTAGCTTTGCCAATAAATTGCTCACCTATAATAAATGCCTGCGCCAAACCATCGGGCGAAGGTTGTACTGCGTATTGAATATCCATGCCCCATTGCGCGCCATCGCCAAGTAGTTCTTTAAAGCGCGGCGTATCTTGCGGTGTAGAAATAATCAATACTTCGCGTATGCCCGCTAACATCAGCGTGGTCAACGGGTAATAAATCATTGGCTTGTCATACACTGGCAACAACTGTTTGGAAACCACTTGCGTGACTGGATACAGCCGTGTGCCAGAACCACCTGCTAATACAATACCTTTCATGCTAATTCCTCGCCACGCTCTCTGTAATTTTTATTGACCCAGTTTTTGTATTCGCCACTGGTCACATTATTCACCCAATCTTGATGTTCAAGATACCATGCCACGGTTTTTTGAATGCCTGTTTCAAAGGTTTCGGTGGGCTTCCAACCTAGTTCACGCTCAATTTTTGTCGCGTCGATTGCATAGCGCGCATCGTGGCCTGGCCTATCTTGTACAAAAGTGATTTGATCTGCGTAAGATTGACCATCGCTACGTGGCTTCGCATTATCTAACATGCTACAAAGCGTTTTTACAACGTCGATATTGGCTTTCTCGTTCCAGCCACCAACATTGTAAACTTCACCCACTTTGCCCGCCTCCAGCACACGGCGAATCGCCGCGCAGTGATCGCCCACATATAGCCAATCACGAATTTGCTGACCGTTGCCATAAATCGGTAGCGGTTTGCCAGCGAGCGCGTTATGAATCACCAACGGAATCAGTTTTTCAGGGAAGTGATAGGGGCCGTAATTATTCGAGCAATTGGTTGTCAACATCGGCATGCCATATGTGTGATGATAAGCGCGCACTAAGTGGTCAGAAGCCGCTTTGGAGGCTGAATACGGGCTATTCGGTTCATAACTATCCGTTTCTTTAAATGCGGGGTCAGTCACACTTAGCGAGCCATAGACTTCGTCGGTTGAAACATGCAAAAACCTAAAACTGGCTTTATCAGCATCATTCAATGCAGCCCAATAGGCACGAGCTTCTTCGAGCATATTAAAAGTACCAACAATATTGGTTTGAATGAATTCTCCTGGCGCATGAATGGAACGATCGACATGACTTTCTGCCGC
The DNA here is from genome assembly GCA_031417915.1 of Methylotenera sp. GTDB lineage: Bacteria > Pseudomonadota > Gammaproteobacteria > Burkholderiales > Methylophilaceae > Methylotenera_A. The sequence continues at coordinate 41,477 of JANOWN010000017.1, read as the reverse complement.
AAAATTGATAATGGCGCGCGGCTGATGTTGCTTTAGCAAATCGCCTACCAATGTACTGTCGCCGATATCACCTTGCACAAAGACATGGTCAGGATGCTGCTCGATATCTGCCAAATTGGCCAAATTACCCGCGTAAGTAAGCTTATCCAAATTAACCAGCTTGCCTAAACCTAGTTTTACCCAGTCATTAGCAAAGTTGCTACCAATAAAACCTGCGCCGCCAGTGACGATAATACAATTTTCCATTTTTAAACCTTTATTTAACTTTTATAACTTTTTTAGTTTTTTATTTTGCTACCAAGCTTTAGCGCCTGCTTTCGCCAAGTTTTTCACATAGGCCGCATGTTCTGCAAGCTCGTCATCAGACGCTTTCAATACTTTCAAATTTAACTCGGATTTTGAAGGCATTTGCTGCATCGCCGCTTGGGGCGTTTGGCCTAAATCCATCATCAAACTATCTTGGCCGCGCGTCATCGCCATATACACTTCTGCCAGCAATTCCGCATCCAGCAAGGCGCCATGCAATGTACGTCTAGAATTATCAATACCAAAATGACTACATAAGGCGTTTAAATTATTACGCTGTCCAGGTCGCGAATCTTTAGCCATTTTAAGTGTATCGGTAATTTTTTCACAGCATTTCTCAAACGGCAGCAAACCAATTTTGCCAAGTTCGCTATTTAAAAAACCCACATCAAACGGCGCATTGTGAATAATCACTTCCGCATTATTTACAAAGGCCATCAAATCCTGAGCAACCGCTTCAAATAAGGGCTTGTCTTGCAAAAATTCCAAGGTAATGCCATGCACTTCTTGTGCTGCAGGGTCGATTCCACGTTCTGGATTTAAATATACATGGTAATGATTATTGGTCGGACGGCGATTAATCATTTCAATCGCCGCAATTTCAATAATGCGATGGCCTTGCGCAGGATACAAGCCCGTTGTTTCAGTATCTAAAAATATTTGACGCACTTAAAATATCCTAATATTAGGCCTATAAAAACGCCGCTACACCATCGTTGGCAAGGCTATCAGCCCGTTCGTTACCATCATTGCCATCGTGTCCGCGCACCCAAATCCATTCAATTTTATGCTGATTCGCGAGCGCATCCAACGCTTTCCACAAATCCTCATTTTTAACGGGTTTCTTGTCTGCAGTCCGCCAATTGCGAGCCTTCCAGCCAATAATCCATTCCGTAATGCCCTTTTGCACATAAGAAGAGTCGGTATAAAGTTTAATGTTACACGGACGCTTTAGTGCCTCAAGCGCACGAATAACTGCAGTGAGCTCCATACGATTATTCGTCGTCAGCGCTTCGCCGCCATGCATGGTTTTTTCTTTGCCATTATATAACATCCATGCGCCCCAGCCGCCAGGCCCAGGATTACCTTTACAGGCACCGTCGGTGTAAATTTCTACTGAATCATTCATGTTTAGTTTTCGTCATGCTTTTCTGTTGATGTGGTTTAGATTTTGGGTTACTACTTACTGCAAGCCTTGATTTTATTGAATTTTTCTTCCAATTAGGTTTTAATAAAGTCATATTCACCACTCGTTTTTTTGCGACAATAAAATAAAGACCGCCCAGCATCGGCCACCACTTTTCACCCAATTTATCCGTACACGCGAAGCGTTTTAGCCACTTTTCATCGTTAATCGGTGGCTCATAACAATTCATGCTGCCACTCACAAACTCTAGACCCAGCAAGGCCAGCCAATCTTTGATACGCGATAAAGTAAAAAAATGTCCGTGCCAAGGATAAGTTTCGTCTTTAGTTAGCGTTTGTTTGATACCCCAAGCGCTGATCGGATTAAAGCCCGTTAAAATCAAATGTCCTTCTGGCATCAATATTCTCTCCGCCTCGCGCAAGGTTTGATGCGGATTGCGGCTGAATTCCAACACGTGTGGCAGGCACACCAAATCAATGCAACTCTCGGCAAATGGCAAATAATCACTTTCGCAATAGGTATCACCTTCACGATTACCCACATGCAAAATATGTGGAATACGTGAATTTTTGAGTAAATCCATCTGCAGCAAACCCAATTGCAGTGCATTAAAGCCAAAAATATCGCCCACCACCGCGTCATACATATCTTGCTCGCGCGATAAAAAGTATTGGCCTAGATCGCTCTCTAGCCAAACGTTTTGCTGTTCGTATGTATTTCGCGGCAACTGTTGCATTGCTAGCTAAACAAAACTACCATTAAAGTCATGCTCAATATTATCCCCATCCCCGCTTTTGACGACAATTATATATGGCTTTTGCACAATACACGGCACGCCGTGGTGGTGGATCCTGGCGATGCGGTGCCAGTGATTGCTGCACTTAAGGCACTTAACTTAACATTAACCGCCATTTTAATTACGCATCATCATAGTGACCATATTGATGGGGTGTCGTCTCTATTAACTCACAGGGCAGTGCCTGTGTATGCGCCGCAATATGAAGATTTTAGTTTTGAGCATATAAAATTAGTCGAAGGCGATGAAATCACCTTACCAGAAATTGAACAAAGCTTTCGCGTGATGTGGTTGCCAGGTCACACATTAGGCCACATTATTTACGTAAATGATGAAACGCTACTTTGTGGAGATGTGTTATTTGGCGCTGGTTGCGGACGATTATTTGAAGGTACGCCAAGCCAATTATTGTCATCTTTAAATCGTTTAAAAGCATTAAAAGGCAGTACTAAAGTATTTTGCACACATGAATATACGACTAAGAATATCGCGTTTGCACTCACGCTGGAACCCGATAACGCCGATTTAATGCAGAGAAAGCTTGATGTGCAAGCGCTACGAGCGAAACAATTGCCGAGCTTGCCAAGCACTATCGATTTGGAACGTAGCACCAACCCCTATTTACGCTGCAATCAAGCTGCGATTATCAAAAGCTCCCAAGCAGAAAAACATGATGAACTATCCGTTTTTACTGCTATTAGAAGCTTAAGAAATCATTATTAATCATCTACATAACATTTAATTATAAAGTAAAACTTTCACTTGACTTGCGCGATTTCAATCGCTACCATTCAATACAGACAATTCGTAGGATTCAGCATCAATGCAGGTCAAAAAACTTAAAGCCTTAGCGCTTTTAAGCGCTAAACAAAATTTCGCCGTGGGTTTAATTAGCTTGTTTTTATTGGCTTGTGCCGCATTTTATGCACCTCACGCTTCTGCTGAAACCAATATTTCTGGTGTAGAAATCGAAATTATCAGCGAGCCTGATTTGGCTGCCGACCCCGTACAAGATCTTTTAGCAGATGTCGAAGCTAACGATAACGACGATTTATGGTCGCGCATTAAAAATGGCTATGCCATGCCTAATGTTGAATCACAATACGCCACTAATCATGAAGCTTGGTATGCCTCGCGTCCTGATTACATCAAGCGCATGACGGAGCGTAGCCAAAAATATCTTTTTCACATCGTCGAAGAAGTGCAAAAGCGAGGCATGCCAACAGAAATTGCGCTGCTACCCATGATAGAAAGTGCTTATAACCCGCAAGCTTACTCGCGTAGCCGCGCATCTGGCATTTGGCAGTTTATCCCTTCCACTGGCAAAAATTATGGCCTTAAACAAGATTGGTGGGTAGATAATCGCCGCGATGTGACCGCCGCCACCAACGCTGCGCTCGATTACTTACAAAAATTGCATGGCATGTTTGGCGCTTGGGATTTGGCTTTAGCCGCCTACAATGCGGGCGAAGGCACGGTGCAGCGCGCAATTGATAAAAATCGCCGCCAGGGATTGCCAACAGATTACCAAAGTTTAAGTTTACCGCCAGAAACTAAAAACTATGTACCCAAGTTACAAGCCATTAAAAACATCATCACTGAGCCTGAAAAATTTGGCTTAAGCATTGGCTCAATTCCCAATCGGCCTTATTTTGCGCGCGTCACTACACCCAAGCAAATCGACGCAAAGTTAGCCGCACAATTGGCAGAGATTTCTTATGATGAATTTACTTCGCTCAACCCAAGCTACAACCGCCCCGTGATTACAGCTACAAGCACTTCTACAGGCGAAAAGCATCAATTATTATTGCCCGTTTGGTCAGCAGAACGCTTTGTCGAAAATCTCAAAAATTACGATAAACCACTGACTAGCTGGCAAACTTATAACGCCAAACGCGGCGAGCGGGTGGATAATATTGCCAACAAATTTGGTATGAATGTCAACCATCTGCGCGATGTAAACGGCTTACCCACTGCGAAAAAAATGCGTAACGCACAAGCGATGTTGGTGCCCGCCGCCTATAGCGGCAAGCCTATTAGCAACGCGTCTGAAATCCAATCGGACAGCATCAACGCAGCTGAGATGGCCAATAATGATGTCGCAGATGAAAGTGTAGATGAAACTGATGAAAATGAACCTAAAGCCACGCGTAGCGTCACACACAAGGTTAAAAAAGGTGAAACGCTAACTGCTCTGGCTGACAAGTACGACATGAGCACGCAGGCACTGATGAAACTAAATCGCCTAAAAAGTAGCAAAGTTAAAGCCGGACAAACTTTAAAGATTAAAGATGGCATCAGCAAACAGGCAAGTAATAAAAGCAGCAAACTTGCAAGCAAAAACAGTTACAAAAAAGCGAGTGTGCACAAAAGAAGCATTAAAACTAAAAGAAAATCATCGGGACACATTCGCGTTCGTTCGCATATCCGATTAAAATAAACACATGATGAAAAATTTGGCATTTCTAAAACTAAAAAAACTGAATAGAAATGCTAAAGCCAGCAGCACTCTGCTGCTGCTAATTCTACTCAGCGCCTGCAGCAAACCCTCACAAGATGCCAGCAGCGAATCCTTAAAAAAACTTAACCAAACTTATCCCAGCCAATCTGGCGGCACATTCATAGATGCGACTATTGGCGAGCCTTCTGGCTTAATTTATATGGTCGCAGGCGAATCTGCTGCGGGCGCAATCTCATCCAACATTTTCAATAAACTACTTAAATACGACAAGAATTTAGACCTTGAAGGTGAGCTCGCTGAGAGCTGGCAAATTTCTGCCGACCAAAAAACCATCACTTTCAAGCTCAAACCTAATCTTAAATGGGCAGACGGCAAACCACTCACTAGTGCAGATGTACTGTGGACTTGGCAAGCGGTGATAGATGAGAAAACGGGCAGCCCTTATGCCTCAGACTACCAATTAGTAAAGAAGGCCGAAACCCCAGATGTACTTACGTTTAGCGTGACCTACGAGCAAGCCTACGCGCCTGCGCTCGATAGCTGGTCTGGTTTACAAATACTGCCTAAACATTTACTAGCAGGCCAAGATTTACACACTACCGCCTTTGCACGTAAGCCAGTTGGTAGCCATTATTACAAACTAGACAGTTGGACACATGGCGAAAACATTAAGCTTTCGCGCAACGCCAACGCAGTGCTTGGCCAAGCGAAAATTGATAATCTCATCACACGCATTATTCCAGATAGTTCTGCACAATTTTTAGAGCTAATGGCAGACAATATCGACAGCATGGGCTTAGACCCTATTAAATACGCGCGCATTATCCCCGCGCGGCCAGAATTGAAAGAGAAGTTAGCACTGTATAAAGAGCTAGGCAGCGGCTACACCTATTTGGGCTTTAATCTCAAACATAAGCCGTTTGACGACATTCGCGTGCGTAAAGCCATCAACTACGCGATTGATAAACAAGAGATTATTGATGGCGTATATTTGGGTTTAGGCATCGACATTGCGTCGCCCTACAAGCCTGGCACGCGCTGGAGCAACCCTGCGCTTAAGCCCTACTCTTACGACCCCACCATAGCTAAGCAATTATTAAAGGAAGCTGGCTTTATACCTAATAAAGACGGAATTTTAGAACGCGATGGCAAATCATTTAGCTTTGAAATTATCACCAATCAAAACAAAGAACGCGAAAAATCAGCCGTGTTGATTCAGCGCCGTTTAAAAGATGTGGGCATCGACGTGCAAATACGGGCAATAGAATGGGCGAGCTTTATTAGCCGCTTTATCAAAACAGGCGATTTCGATGCAGTGGTGCTAGGTTGGGGCTTGGGGCTTGACCCAGACCAATATAATATTTGGCATTCTAGCCAGCAAGCGCCTGGGCAATTTAATTTTATTGGTTACAATAATCCCGCCATTGATAAGTTGTTAGAACAAGGCCGTGTGGAGCTTAACCCAGATAAACGCATGAAAATTTATCACGAATTTGCGCAAATATTATTGGAAGATAGCCCGATTGTCTATTTGTCCGCAGGTTATGGTTTAACGGCAATTCACAAGCGCGTTAAGGGCATAGATTCGCCCGCACCGCCTGCTGGCGTGGGCTGGAACTCTTATGATTGGTACATTCCAGAACCACTTAGACGGAATGAATTAAGCGCAAATTAACATGATTAAATATCTCATAAAACGTGTGCTTTGGATGATTCCTTTACTGATAGGAATCAGCTTAATTTCTTTCTTTATCATGCACTTAGCACCTGGCGATATTACCAGTAACGAAGCGGCGTTTAACCCCAAAACTTCGGAAGAATCACGTCAAAAACTACGTGAAATGTACAACTTAGATAAGCCTGTCATTGTGCAATATGGCCTGTGGATGAAGCGCATGACGACGCTAGATTTCGGCAATTCGTTTGCCAGCCATCAAAAACCCGTGTTTTGGCAGACGACTGATAAAGACGGCAACGTCACCAAAGGCATGATTCAAGAGGCATTGCCAATTACGCTGATGATCAATATTTTAGGGCTGATCATCACGCTAGCACTGGCAGTGCCATTGGGCATTCTTGCTGCGCAAAGATACGGACTTTGGCAAGATAAATCCATCACATTATTCAATTTTATCGGCTTTTCCATTCCTGGATTTTGGTTGTCACTTTTGCTGATGTATTGGCTTGGCGTGGTGCATAATTGGTTTCCAATCTCTGGCATACACAGCCTCAATTATGAAACGCTCGATACTTGGGGCAAAATAAAAGACAGCTTCAGCCATTTATTTTTACCTGTAATTATCCCTTCAGTGACAGGTTTGGCGGGCATAACGCTGTTTGTAAAAAACGGCATGCTGGACGTGTTCCATCAAGATTACATCACCACCGCGCGCGCCAAGGGTTTGAGTGAGCATAAAGTGGTTTATACGCATGCGCTCAGAAATGCTTTACTTCCGTTGATTACCATTGTTGGCCTGTCGATTCCAGGATTGATTGGCGGCTCAGTGATTGCGGAAACCATTTTTGCTATTCCTGGCATGGGGAAATTGTTTTTTGATGCAGTTACCGCGCGCGATTTCCCAGTGGTGATGGGCATCTTAACCATCGGCTCGGCGCTCACTTTAATCGGCAATTTAATTGCTGACATCGCCTACGCATGGGCAGACCCGCGTGTTAGACGTGGCGTGGTACGAGAATAAGCATGAACGGACTATTCAAAAAAGCTTTAACTAATCCCTTATCTAAAGCGGGCTTCATCATTATTGTCGGCGTATTTTTACTCGCCATGCTGGCGCCAATCATCGCGCCTTTTGACCCCAACGACATTAACGTCAAAGCCATCTTGCTCGCGCCCTCTCTTGAACATTGGATGGGTACTGACGGACTTGGGCGCGACGTACTTAGTCGTATGCTCTACGGAGGCCGTATTTCCTTGCTAGTAGGCTTGGTTGCTGTGGGGATTTCTACTGCAATTGGCATCGTACTAGGCGCAATCGCAGGCTATTATCGCGGCTGGGTCGATACGGTGATCATGCGTTTGGTCGATGTCATGCTGTCGATTCCCAGTTTCTTTTTAATCTTAGCTGTCATCGCTTTTTTAACGCCGTCCATCATCAACGTAATGATTGTGATTGGCTTAACCAGCTGGATGGGCGTGACGCGCTTGGTGCGCGCAGAGTTTTTGAGCTTGCAGGGGCGCGAATTTGTGCAAGCCTCGCGTACTTTAGGCGCAAAAGACGCACGACTTATTTTTACGCATTTATTGCCGAATAGCTTAACGCCCATCATTGTCAGCTCAGTGTTAGGCGTCGCTGGCGCGGTGCTGATGGAATCTGGGCTAAGCTTTTTAGGGCTTGGCGTACAAGCGCCACAAGCCTCATGGGGCAATATTCTTACCGATGGCAAAGATTACATTCAGTTCGCTTGGTGGTTATCGCTGTTTCCCGGTTTGGCGATTTTAATCACCGTATTGGGGTATAATTTGTTTGGTGAAGGACTGCGAGATGCACTTGACCCTCGCAGCGAAAACAATAAATAGGCTAGAAGATAGGATGGCATTATGGGATTTTTAGCAGGTAAAAAAATATTAATTGCAGGATTACTCAGCAACCGTAGCATTGCCTATGGCATTGCTGGCGCGATGAAGCGCGAAGGCGCGGAACTCGCTTTCACCTACCAAATGGAAAAACATGCACAGCGCGTGGCCGATTTAGCCGCTGATTTTGACTCTAAAATTATCTTGCCGTGCGATGTAGCATTTGATGAACAAATCGACGCCCTCTTCCCCGCCCTAGCCAAGCATTGGGACGGCTTAGATAGCTTAGTGCACTCACTGGCATTTGTGCCAAAATCAGCGCTAGATGGCGATTATTTAGATACGATTGGCATGGACGGTATCAGTCGCGAAAACTTCCGCATCGCGCACGACATCAGCTCGTATAGTTTTTCTGCATTAGCCAAAGCAGCTTACCCGATGATGCAAGGCCGTGGCGGTAGTTTGCTGACACTTTCTTACTTGGGTGCAGAGCGCACTATGCCCAATTACAACGTCATGGGCGTCGCCAAGGCCAGTTTAGAGGCCAATGTGCGCTATTTAGCACAGAGCTTAGGGCCAAGAGGCATCCGCGTCAATGCGGTGTCTGCAGGCCCTATAAAAACGCTGGCAGCCTCTGGCATTGCAGATTTTGACAAGATGATTGGCTTTAATGAAAAACATACCGCGTTGCGCCGTAATGTAACCATTGAAGAAGTTGGCAACGCGGTTGCATTTTTGTGCAGCGATTTAGCTTCGGGCATCACCGGTGAAATTACCTATGTGGATGGGGGTATGAATATTACTGCTGCAGGACAGATTGACTGATCGCAACTGCTTAGCTTGGTAAGACGAGGCACAGCCTGCAACCCGTATGGATACAAGGTGAATCAAACTCATGAAATGAGTTTGAGAGAGGGTGCCCTGGGGTATTGGCTTGCAGGCCTGTTAATTTTAATAAAAAAGCCGCCACCAAAATTTAACTTGGCTGCGGCTTTTTTATTTCCAGCAATGATTACTGGCTAGATGTTTCTAGCAATTTGCGATTCACCACAATATCACTTTTCGCTTTCAGCGATTTACCATAAGCGCTCACGTATTCCGCCGCCATGGCCGCTTGCAGGTCTTCCACGGCATGTGTTTTTGCATCCCCATCTGCCGCCAGCGCATTGTCGATGCGGCTCACTTGCACAATGGTGTAGCTATTTTTCTCGTTCATAAAACCTGCGTAAGCGGGCAATTTACTCGCATCAATTTTAAACACTTGGCTCATTACAGGCTCGGTTAAGCCTTGCGCATTTTTGCGATCCACCGTCACGGGTGGAATCCATTCTAAATCATCAACCGCACTGCCCGCTTTTAGTTTTGCTAAAGCCGCCAGGCCTTTGTCAGTCGCCAATTTCTCGGCAGCTTCTAATTTAAGCAAAGCTTCAATGCCGCCTTTCACTTCATCAAAACTGCGCGGTGCAGAAGGCTTGAAATCTAGCACCCGCGCCGAAATCATATTATTTGGTGATACTTCTTCGGCAGGCGTGTTGCGCTTCTCTTTCAGCACTTCATCGGAAAATACCAAGCTCATTAATTTTTCACTTTTAAAGAATTTTGCGCCATCTTCGCGACTCATCCAGCCGCTGGTTTGCAATTGCAAACCGAATTTATCGGCCGCGGGCTTTAAGCTACCAGATTGCTCATACACCGTGTTGCTAAAATCATCGGCAAGTTCGGCATATTTAGCTTGCGCTTTGTTCCAACTTATCTCGCCTTTAATTTGCGCTTTCATGTCTTCAAACTTGTTCGATTGACCAGTGATGCCAGTAAGCTTGATGATGTGGTAGCCAAATTCAGATTCAACTAACTCACTAATTTGATTCACTTTCATGCTAAAGACTGAGTCCTCAAACGGCTTTACCATCGAGCCACGACCGAAACTACCCAAATCACCACCTTTAACTGCTGATCCTGGGTCTTGCGAATTTTTCATCGCAAGCTCTTCAAATCGTTTAGGATTTTTCTTTAATTGCGCCAAAATATCTGCGGCTTTGTCTTTAGCTGCGGTTTTTTCTGCTGCCGTTGCACCGACGCCATAGCCAATTAAAATGTGGCTAGCTTGGCGCTGTTCATCGCCTTGAAATTTAGCTGCATTTTCATCGTAAAAGGCCTTCACTTCTGCATCACTTACTTTGATTTGCGCCACCAAACCTGCGGCAGAAAGCAAAGCGAACTCTAATTTCACTTGCTCTGGCACTTTAAATTTATCTTTGTGCAACTCATAATAAGCTTTTACTTGCACTGGCGTTACGTTTACTTGTTTGATGAATTGCGCTGTTTTAATCTCTGCTACACTCACGTCACGCTGCTGATGCGCAAATTTTAAGGTTTGCTCGGCTATACCTTTAGGGATCGACACCAACATCGCCAAGCCGTCGCGCGCCTGCTGTGTCAACAGCTCGCTACGTCTATCATTCTCGAATTTAGTCGCCGTCAGCTTGTTTTGTTCTAATGTTTTTTGGTAAATATCTTCAGAAAACTTACCATTTTCTTGAAACTCTGGCATACCCAAAATATGCTGACTTAATTGCTCGTCGCTAATTTTAAATTTTTCGCGGCGAATTTCCTCGTTCACCAAACGGCGCGTAATCAGGCCATCCAGCACCGATTGCTTTAATGCATTACTTTCCAGCATGGCGGCATCCACCTTTTGACCTTCCGACTGCAAACGATTACGCACCAGCTCTATGCTGTTGCTATATTCTTGAATCGAAATTTTATCGCCATTCACCTTGGCCACAGCCACATTGCCGCCAGCGTCGTTGAGATAAGAATCAATGCCAAACAGCGCAAATGGAATAGTAATTAAAGCCAAAATAACTTTAGCTATCCAGCCTTGGGTGTGATTACGAATTGCGTCTAACATACGTTTACTCTCTAAAAATGATTGCTTAATTACAGAACGCGTCATTATATAACAGTTGCAGCAAAAGGCGCTTATAACTTGACCAGCATCGCAGGCAATTAGTTTCTTAGTTAACACATTAAAAGACTAAAATAGCCTTCCCTGCAGACCGCATGGATATTGCCTCTTAGGGTAGTTATTTTTAGTTTTTTTACGAAAAAAAACGAGCCTTTTGGGCTCGCTTTTTAGTGTTGGCGGAGTGGACGGGACTCGAACCCGCGACCCCCGGCGTGACAGGCCGGTATTCTAACCAACTGAACTACCACTCCAGTTTTACTACAATTTTCGTGCCAGCCTCGCTAAAATTGCTAAAATTAAAGAGTGCTAAGTTTCTAGCACTCTTAATAATAATTTCGAGGCGATACACGTTAGTTTTTGGTGGGTGCTAACGGGGTCGAACCGCTGACATTCGCCTTGTAAGGGCGACGCTCTACCAACTGAGCTAAGCACCCTGTAGCCACTAAAAGCTGAAAAACTAAATGCTTATTACTGATTAATTGCTTAACCAGCAAAGACCATTAGTTTACAGCATCTTTCAGCGCTTTACCAGCTCTGAATTTAGGTGAGTTTGCTGCTTTGATCTTAATTGTCGCGCCTGTGCGAGGATTGCGGCCGTTGCGCGCTTCGCGCTTGCCTACATAAAATGAACCGAAACCAATTAATGTAACTAAGTCACCTTTTTTTAATGCTTTAGTAATTGCTGCTGTTGTTGCGTCTAGAGTACGGCCAGCTGCAGCTTTAGAAATGCCAGCTGATTTTGCAATTTGATCGATCAATTCTGATTTATTCACGAGTAATCCCCTCTAATGTTATTAACTAAAATAACAGGCCTGTCCTGTTATGACTTTATAGCAAGCTACAAAAGCCTCTGTCAAGGCTTTGCGGCCGATTTTAGGCGATAAATGAAAATAAATATTTTTTGCGCCAGAAATTAATGTGGGAACTAATGCAGAAATTAATGCGTAACTGGCGCATTTACGTCGATGGCAACTTCTGCAACCACAGCCGCCACTTCCACGGGGGTTTCTTCCAGAGGTTTTGGCATGGTTTCTAAAGCCAATTCCAGCACTTGATCTATCCATTTAACTGGATGAATTTGCAAATCTTTTTTAATATTGTCAGGAATATCGACCAAATCTTTCACGTTGGCTTCTGGAATCAGCACGGTTTTAATGCCACCCCTATGCGCAGCCAGTAATTTCTCTTTCAAACCGCCAATCGGCAGGACTTCACCGCGCAAGGTAATCTCACCCGTCATCGCTACATCTGCACGTGCAGGAATGCCCGTTAACACTGAAACCAAAGCCGTCGTAAGGCCAATACCAGCACTTGGACCATCTTTAGGTGTAGCACCTTCTGGCAAGTGAATATGAATGTCTTTTTTCTCGTAAAAATCGTCCGCAATACCTAAACGTGTAGCACGGCTGCGCACCACGCTCATGGCAGCTTGTACCGATTCTTGCATCACATCACCAAGTTTGCCAGTAGTAATGGTTTTACCTTTGCCCGCCAACAGCACCGCCTCAATCGTCAGCAACTCGCCACCGACAGAAGTCCACGCCAAACCTGTGACTTGGCCAACTTGGTTCTCTTTCGCTGCCACGCCGTAATCATAACGATAAACACCCAAGTATTTATCCAAGTTTTTAGAGCTCACGCTGATTTTTTTAGCCGATTTTTCGGCGCCAACTTGTGCTTTTTTAGCGCTGGTTTTGTTGAGCAACAATTCTTTCACCACTTTGCGGCAAATTTTTGCGATTTCTTGCTCCAAGCGACGCACGCCCGCTTCGCGCGTGTAATAACGCACAATATCGCGAATCACTGCCTCAGGAACTGCGATTTCATTGGGCTTCAGGCCATGTGTTTTAAGCTGTTTAGGCAGCAAATACTTCATCGCGATGTTAATTTTTTCATCTTCGGTATAACCTGCCAGACGAATAATTTCCATCCTGTCCAACAATGGCGCAGGGATATTCATCGTGTTAGCAGTCGCCACAAACATCACATCCGATAAATCATATTCGACTTCAATATAATGATCGGCAAACGTGTGGTTTTGCTCGGGGTCTAGCACCTCTAACAAGGCAGATGACGGATCGCCGCGCATGTCTTGGCCCATTTTATCCACTTCATCGAGCAAAAATAAGGGGTTTTTAACCGCCACTTTAGTCATGCTTTGCATGACTTTACCTGGCATCGAGCCAATATAGGTGCGTCTGTGACCGCGAATCTCGGCCTCATCGCGCACGCCGCCCAAGGCCATACGCACAAATTTACGATTCACCGCTTTGGCGATACTTTGCCCCAGCGAAGTTTTGCCCACGCCTGGCGGGCCAACCAAGCACAAAATCGGCGCTTTTAGCTTGCCCACACGCTGTTGCACAGCCAAATATTCGACAATACGTTCTTTTACTTTCTCAAGCCCGTAATGATCAGCATCTAAAATATCCATGGCAGATTGCAAATCTTTGCTGATTTTGGTTTTTTTCTTCCACGGCAACCCAACCAAGGTGTCAATATAATTGCGCACCACAGAAGCTTCGGCTGACATTGGCGACATCATTTTTAATTTTTTAAGCTCTGCATTTACTTTGGCAAGCGCTTCTTTGGACATGCCCGCATTTTTAATGCGCACTTCGAGCTCGTCCATCTCGACGCCTTCATCCTGCTCGCCCAGCTCTTTTTGAATCGCTTTTACTTGCTCATTTAAATAATATTCGCGCTGACTTTTTTCCATCTGGCGTTTGACGCGACCGCGAATACGTTTTTCCACTTGTAAAATATCAATTTCAGATTCCATCAAGTGCAATAAATGCTCTAAACGCTCCGTAACACTAAGCATCTCAAGAATTTTTTGTTTTTCTTCAAGCTTTAACGTCAAGTGCGCAGAAATAGTATCGGCTAGCCGACCCGCGTCGTTAATGGTTGCCAGCGATGTTAAAATTTCTGGTGGGATTTTTTTGTTGAGCTTAACGTATTGATCGAACTGCGTGAAAACTGTGCGCATCAAGGCTTCTGTTTCGCTGCCATCTTCTTCCGGATCTGTAATTTTTACGGCTTTGGCTAAAAAGCATTCTTCGGTTTCTACAAATTCAGAAACGCGCACGCGATATAACCCTTCCACCAGCACCTTTACCGTGCCATCGGGCAATTTGAGCATCTGCAAAACGCTGGCCATCGTACCGATTTCATACAAATCTTCGGCATCTGGTTCGTCTTTGTTGGCGGATTTTTGCGCAACCAATAAAATTTGTTTATTGCCTTCAGAGGCGATTTCTAGCGCTTTGACTGATTTGGTGCGGCCAACGAACAGTGGAATAACCAAGTGCGGATACACCACCACATCGCGCAAAGGCAATAGCGGCATCATATCGTAATGGATTGGAGATAAATTGTCTGGCAAAGTCTGTTCAGTCATAAAATACTTTCAAATTCACACGGCAAATAGCTACCGATGCTTTTAAATTGGGAACATTCTTTGATACTTCAAGTGCTAAAGCCATTAAAAATAGCTTAAAGACACTATAAAACCACTGAAGATTAATTGCAATAGCCCGTTTAGAGCTGACTTGAAGATATTAACTAGCGGATTCGGCTACTTTTGGTGCGTCTTGGTAAATCAAAAGCGGCTGCGAATCGCCTTTAATCGTGCCTTCGTCGATCACCACTTTGCTTAAATTCTCAATCGAAGGCAAATCGTACATCACTTCCAGTAGCGAATGTTCCATAATCGAGCGCAGACCACGCGCGCCAGTCTTACGTTCTAAGGCTTTTTGCGCGATTAAATGCAAAGCAGAATCTCTAAATTCTAAATCCACGCCCTCCATTTTAAATAGCTTGATGTATTGCTTGGTGAGTGCGTTTTTTGGCTCGGTCAAAATCGTCATCAACGCTTTTTCATCAAGCGTTTCTAGCGTCGCTACCACTGGCAAACGGCCGATAAACTCAGGAATTAAGCCAAATTTAATTAAATCTTCTGGCTCTACTTCTTGCAAAATTTTACCGATGTCGTTAGCGTCTTCTTTGCTTTTTACTTCTGCGCCAAAGCCAATACCGCCTTTTTCTGAACGTCTACGGATGACTTTATCTAAACCATCAAACGCGCCGCCGCAGATGAATAAAATGTTGGTGGTGTCGAGCTGCACAAACTCTTGATTGGGATGCTTACGTCCACCTTGTGGCGGCACAGATGCAACTGTACCTTCGATGAGCTTCAATAACGCTTGCTGCACGCCCTCGCCCGACACATCGCGGGTAATCGAAGCGTTTTCTGATTTACGTGAAATTTTATCCACTTCGTCAATATACACAATGCCACGCTGCGCTTTCTCAATGTCGTAATCGCATTTTTGCAGCAGCTTTTGCATAATGTTTTCAACGTCTTCACCTACATAACCTGCCTCGGTTAACGTAGTTGCATCGGCCATCACAAAGGGCACATCCAACATGCGCGCCAATGTTTGCGCCAGCAGTGTTTTCCCAGAGCCAGTAGGGCCAATCAGTAAAATATTACTTTTTTGAATTTCTACGTCGTCTTTGACGGTGTTTTGGGAAATGTGGTTGTGACCAAGGCGTTTGTAGTGATTGTAAACTGCTACGGATAAATTCTTTTTGGCTTGTACTTGACCGATAACGTACTGGTCTAAAATAGCGCAAATCTCTTGCGGCGTAGGCAGGGATTTGTCAGTAGGCTTGATGTCGCTAAGGCTTTGTACTTCTTCTTTGATGATGTCATTACATAAATCAACGCATTCGTCGCAGATAAATACAGACGGACCTGCGATTAATTTTTTGACTTCATGCTGGCTTTTGCCGCAAAAAGAGCAATATAGTAATTTCTCACCTTCGGCTTTAGTGGCCATTTAAATCCTTAACCCTATCTAACTTCTTTTATATATATGACGCTTGTATCTTATTCTGCTTGCGCGCGATTAGCAATCACCTTGTCGATCATGCCATATTTAACTGATTCTTCTGCACTCATAAAGTTATCGCGCTCGGTGTCGCGGTCAATCTCTTCTGCGCTTCTGCCCGTATGATTGGCCAAAATCGCGTTTAACTTCTCGCGCAAATACATAATCTCTTTAGCTTGAATTTGAATATCACTTGATTGGCCTGAAAAACCGCCAGAAGGTTGGTGAATCATGACGCGAGAGTTAGGCAAACTAAAGCGCTTGCCTTTAGCACCCGCCGCCAATAAAAATGCGCCCATGCTCGCCGCTTGTCCAACACACAAGGTGCTGACATCGGGTTTTACAAATTGCATGGTGTCGTAAATCGACATGCCCGCAGTTACCGAGCCGCCTGGGGAGTTGATGTAGAGCGAAATGTCTTTATCTGGATTTTCTGCTTCTAAGAATAACAACTGCGCAACCACCAAATTGGCTGTCATGTCATTCACAGGACCAACCAAGAAAATGACGCGCTCTTTTAATAAACGCGAATAAATGTCGTAGGAGCGTTCACCACGGCCACTTTGCTCAATGACCATAGGGATGTAACCTAAGCCCTGCGGTACTTCCATACCATCATTCACAAGAGAGTCGCTCATTATTAGTCCTAAATTTACCAATTGGCTTTTACTTATTGCCCAGCCATTAATTCATCAAATTTGATTTTTTTAGCAGTTACTTTGGCTTTTTCTAGCACCCAATTCACTACATTTTCTTCAGTGGCCAAGGCTGCTGGTTCGTCCAAGCGTTTCACATCGGCGTAATACCAACTAACCAACTCGCTTGGCTTTTCGTAGCTATTCGCAAAGGTATCTACCACCGCGCGCACTTGGTCAGCATTGGCTTGCAGACTGTTTGCATTCACGATCTCAGATAAAATCAGGCGTAGCGCCGTGCTGCGTTTCGCTTGCTCAGCAAACATTGTAGGTTCTAGCTGAATATCTTTAGCATTCATGCCGCGTTGCAGCAAGTTTTGTCCAGTCATCTGCATCATGCGGTTAGATTCCGCATGAATCAAAGCCATAGGTAAATCTAATTTCGCTTCAGCAATTAAGGCCTGAAATACGCCCTCTTTCACACGCGCTCTAACGCGCTTTTCCACTTCTTGCTCAAGACTTAATTTGATTTCGGCACGCATTTTCTTCACGTCGCCATCATCCACACCCAAGCTTTTTGCAAATTCCGCATCAATTTTAGGTAAAACTGCTTGTAAAACGCTGTTAAACGTCACTGCGTAGCTTACTTTTTTGCCTGCAAGCTGCTCTGGGTTATGATCTTTAGGATATTTAATTTCAAACGTTTTACTTTCGCCTGTTTTGCCACCAATCAATTCCTCATCAAATGTAGCAATGCGATTTGGCTCGCCCAATATCAAATCAATGCCTTTGTCACCAGTGCTTTCCACTTGCTGGCCGTCAATGCTGGCTGTCAGGCTTACATTCACGCGGTCTTCTTTTTTAGCGGCACGCTTAACTGGCTCGTAGCTAACGCGTTGTTTTATCAACACATCTAAGGTTTTTTCAACGTCAGCCTCAGCCACTTCCAAGCTAGGTTTTTCGATTTTTAATTTGCTTAAATCGCCCAATCTCACTTCTGGGAATATTTCGAAGGTTGCGGTATATTCAAAATCAGTCGCAGCTTCTTTGAAAGGCTTGTGCTCAATATTAGGAAAGCCCGCCACGCGTAATTTGTTTTCTTCTACCGCGTCACCAAAGCTGGTTTCTACCGCTTTAGAATATACTTCATCGCGCACTTGATCGCCGTAATGCTGATTCACCAAACCGATAGGCGCTTTTCCAGGCCTGAAACCTGCGAATTTTGCCGTACGTGAAATTTGACTAAGGCGTTGTTTGATTTGACCTTCTAGCGGTGCCAAAGGCACTTTGACTGTCATACGACGTTCTAAACCACTGATTGTTTCAACAGATGCTGCCATGTTGCATTTCCTGTAAAAAATCGCTGCCTAAAAATTATTATTAAGCAACTTTAGTTGTTAATGGTGCGAAAGGAGAGACTCGAACTCTCACGCCTTACGGCGCTGGTACCTAAAACCAGTGCGTCTACCAATTCCGCCACTCTCGCATTTGATTTAGACTTAAAATAAGCAAATCAATAAAACGCGTATTGTATCCCAAGTTTGCCTAATTTGATAAGATAAAACCTTCACTCAAGCACAAAAAAGCTTACATTTACCAATTACATTGACAAGCAAGCCTTACAAATTGCAAGATACAACTTAACACTCAATTTTAAGAAATGAATTCAACTAAAACCATGCAAAATACTACCCACTCGAACGAAGACATCATGCTACGCGCCGAGCTAGAGCTATTAATGAAAGAGCGCGCAACTTTGTTAATTATCGCTGGCGCAGCCGCAGGCCTAATTGCAGAGCTTAATACGCATGATTTGCCCGTGCGTACTGTAGAGGCCGCGGATTTGCTTGCGACGACCGTGAACAAGTTATCAGAAGAAACGTTACAGGACGCGCTTAACTCGGTACACGCCAGCATCGAAAACTAGCGGCTAGCTTTAAGCACGCGCGCTTTACAGTTTAATTGTGAATTACTCTCCTCAATCAGCCTTATTGATCGTCACGCTAAGTCTGAGCTTGTTTGCAGCTGGTTGCGCAATTGAACCCTATCAGGCTAAACCGCTAGATCTTGCACAAACTTCCACTAAGTTGCTGAATAAAGATGCTGCAAGTGATGACTTTAAAGCCTATTTAATTAAGCAAGGTTATGCCGAAAAAGACTTGCCGTTTGCGACCTGGAGTTTAAACGAGCTTACTTTATGCGCCTTATATCATCACAGCAAACTTGATGTCGCCAAAGCGCAGCTAGCACTGGCCAATGCTGCAATCGATACCGTTGGCCAAAAACAAAATCTCACACTCAATAGCAATATCGCGCATAGCAACCAAGCCAATGATGATAAGCGGCCGTGGGCATATGGCTTAAATGTAGAAATTCCTATTGAAACAGGCAATAAACGTGCAATTAGAATAGAAGAAGCGCAACACTTGGCCGAGGCCGCGCGCATTGATGTAGCAGATGCCGCATGGCAATTACGCAGCCAAATCACCAAAGATTTATTACGTCATCACGAGAATATTGCACTGCAAAAGCAACTAAGCAACGAAGTTAAAACACAAGAAACGCTAGTAAAAATATTAGAAAAACGCGTGCAATTGGGCGCGCTTTCTAATACCGAACTAGGTGCAGCTAAGTTGCTGCAACAAAAAACTTTATTTGCGTTTAATTCAGAGCAAGAAAAATCAACCGAAATCCGCGCTGCGCTTGCCGCTGACGTGGGTTTGACCGTCGAAAAATTTAATCAACTTACTTTGAAACCATTCGATTTAGCTGCTACTTTGGCGCGCCAAACAGAATCACTAAAAGCCCCTAGTTCGCAAAACCTTCAAGAAAAAGCCTTGCTCAACCGCTTGGATATTCGTCGCAGCTTGGCTAAATACGCAGCGGCAGAAAGTAAAATAAAACTAGAAGTCGCCAAACAAACACCCGACATTTCACTTTCGCCTGGCATCGCTTTTGAGTTTGGTGACAGTATTTGGTCGCTTGGCTTTTCTACTTTACTCAATTTACTGAATAAAAATAACTCTTTAAATCAACTGCTTATTGCAGAAGCTACCGCTTTGCGCGAAGTTGAAGGCGCGCAATTTGAAGGGCTACAAGCCAAAATCATTGGTGATTTAAGCCAAAGTTCGGCAGCTTATCAAGCCAGCTTGCAAAATATTCAGCAATTGCAGCTGCAACAAAGCGCACAAATCCAATACAGCCAAAGGCTACAAAAACAGCTTGATGCGGGTCTGATTGATCGCCTTGCATTGACACAGAACGCCCTAAATACAAGCCTGCTGGAGCAACAATTGCTGAACGCGCAATTCAACAACTTAAATGCAGCACTAACAATTGAAGACATGATGCAACATCCACTTTTTGATGAATTTACGATGCCCCAAATTACACCAAAGAATGAGCCCTGAGAATTGAATTATGACTAAAAAATTAACCTTAATTATTGTGCTGCAAGCCATATTGATTATCGCCCTGTTTTGGGTGCTGGTTTTTTATGGTAAAGATGAATACGAAGTCTATCAAAATAGCCAAGAGGAAGAAATTGAAGGCCCTAGCCGCGTAACTGAAAATGCTGGCATCAATATTGTCAGCTTACCGCCTGCAACTCAGAAAAATAGTGGCATTAAGACTGCCAAAGTAGCTGTCGCATCGTATCAAGGTGAGATAAAAAGCTTCGGCAACGTGGTCAGTATCGATAGCTTGATTGAAGCCAAAGCCAGCTATTTAACTTTAAAAACCAATGCCAGTCTTGCGCGCGCTGCCAGCGGCCAAAATATTCAGCAATATCAACGTCTTAAAAGCTTAAATGAGGATGATAAAAACGTCTCTGACCGGGCCGTGCAAGAAGCATTGGCGGCAGTAAATGCCGATAAAGCCAATATTACCGCAAGTGAATTACAGCTGAAAAATCTGCAAACCAACATGAAACTGCAATGGGGTGAAGCGCTAGCAAAATTAGCCTTTAACGACAAGTTACCGCCTCATTTAGAAAACTTACTCAATCGGAAAAATGTGTTGATTCAAGTAAGCTTGCCACTTAGCAACGCCACGCCCAAAGCGAGTTCTAGCGTTGATGTCACGCCGCTAAATGAATCAAGTTCGCCGATTAAAGCAATTTATGTATCGCCTGCCGCTACCAGTGACAGCAACGGTTTTGGCAAAACGTTTTATTACAGCGCGCCTGCCGAGCAACTGCGTATTGGCATGCGCGTCAATGTGGAGGCGGCTGCCAGCGGTAGCACAAATGGCATCATCATCCCCAGCAACGCCGTGGTTTGGTATGCAGGCACACCGTGGGCGTATTTCAAGCAGGCGAAAGATAAAACTGGCAGCGACCAATTTGTACGCAAACCCATTTCTGCAGATACCGAAGTGGGCTCTTTAATTGACGGTGGTTGGTTCAATCAAGGCTTGGATGCGAATAGCGAAGTGGTAGTGAATGGCGCGCAGTTGCTGCTTTCCGAAGAGTTTAAGTATTTGATTAAAAATGAAAACGAGGATTAACTTGAAAAAGTTAATTCGAGTTTCAGTGCAGACTCATATCGCGAAGCGATGTGATGTCGGAGCTAAAATGAAGACTGGTACATAAAAGTATGATGTCGGCAATTGTTCGTTTCTCAATCCGCTTTTATGGCGTAATTATTGGGCTAGCTTGTCTAGTCGTGCTATATGGCTTATACAGCCTCACGCGGAGCAATTTAGATGTGTTCCCCGAGTTTTCGCCCACGCAAATTATCATTCAGACTGAATCGCCAGGTTTGTCGGCAGAATTAGTCGAAAGCCTCGTCTCTCAGCCAATAGAAACCAGCATTGCAGGCACGGTGGGCGTGGCAGATATGCGCTCGCAATCGATTCCTGGCCTATCGATTGTCACCGTCATATTTGACGAAAACACTGACATCTACAGAAATCGCCAAGTGATTGCAGAACGCTTAAGCACGCTCACCAACCAGATTCCACGAGGCATTACGCCCAATATCACGCCGCTTACATCAAGCGCCAGCACAGTGTTGGGTTTAGGGTTAACTTCAAAAAAACGTAGTTTAATGGAGCTAAGAACGATTGTTGACTGGACCGTAGTGCCGCATTTATTGGCGATTCCAGGTGTGGCAGATGTCAACGTGTTTGGCGGCGAAGTGCGGCAGTTTCAGGTGCAGATTGACCCTGCCAAATTGGTGCAATATCAGCTCAATATCAATGATGTCGTCGCGGCCGCGCAAAAAGCCACTGGCGTGAGCGGCGCAGGTTTTATACAAAATAGCAACCAACGCATTATTGTCAATACCGAAGGCCAAGCCACCACTGCAGCGACTTTAGCTAAGGCTGTGTTGCTGCACAAAAATGGACTAAGTATCAAATTAGGCGATATCGGTCGCGTGATGGAAGGCGCTGCGCCCTCCATTAGCAGCGCAGTTATTAATGAAGAAATTGGTATTTATTTATCTGTGCAAGGGCAGCTGGGGGCCAATACCCATGCGGTTACTCAGGCTATTGAATCTGCAATAAAAGAGTTAAAACCAACTTTGGAAAACGAGCAAGTGACGTTGCACGAAGGCTTGTTCCGCCCTGCTAATTTTATTGAAACTGCAATTGATGGCGTACGCACCGACATTCTCATCGGCTCCATTTTGGTCATCACTATTTTGTTCTTATTTTTGTTCAACGCACGCACCGCATTTATTTCCGCCACCGCTATTCCGCTTTCATTGTTAAGTGCCATTGTGGTGCTAAGTTATTTTAAAATAGGCTTAAATATCATGGTGTTAGGTGGCTTGGCCATTGCACTGGGCGAGGTGGTAGATGACGCGATTATCGACACCGAGAACATCTTTCGACGCCTAAAAGAGAACCGTTTGCTTAAAAAACCGCTACCAATTTACAAAGTGGTTTTTGATGCATCCATGGAGGTGCGCAGTTCTGTGGTTTACGCCACTATCATAGTCGCGCTCGTCTTCATGCCACTGCTCACCTTATCTGGCGTCGCTGGAAAACTATTTGCGCCGCTTGGCTTTGCTTACATTGCGGCAATTATGGCCTCTCTCATTGTTGCACTCACGCTCACACCAGCCTTGTGTTACGTGATGTTGGGCAACGCAAAGTTAGACACCGAAGATTCACCCATTATTAAAGTCATCAAAAAAAGTTATGTGAAACTACTATATCTCATTGAAAAAAAATATAAATTAGTCATTTTCATTAGCTTTTTATTGATTACTCTAGGCTTGGGCATTTTGCCTTTATTCAAAAGCCAGTTTATTCCAGCCCTACACGAAGGCCATTTTATTATGCACATGACGGCCGTGCCAGGCACCTCAGAGCACGAATCTTTGCGGCTCGGCAAGCAAGTTTCCAAAGTCTTACGCGGCATTAAAGGCGTTAAATCTGTCACACAGTGGGTGGGTCGTGCGCAAAATGGCGCAGATACGTTTGGCACGCATTACAGTGAGTTTGAAATTGAAATCGGCACGCTTTCAGGCCAGGAACAAGACCGAATTTTGGTGGATATTCGCGAAGAATTGGCTGGCGAGACCGTCGATAGTGACGGTGATGGCAAAGCAGAAATTGGTTTCGTTGGCGTTAATTTTGCCATCAACACCTTTTTAACTGAGCGTATCGAAGAAACCATTTCTGGTTACGCGGCTTCAATTGTCATCAATATTTATGGCAACGATTTAGACACGCTTGACCGTGATGCACAAAAAATCGCCAACTTGGTCAATAGCACCAAGGGAGCGGCAGATGTATTGGTGCAATCGCCGCCAGGTACGCCACAAGCGGTGATTCGGCTACGTCCTGACAGGCTTGCGGTATGGGGCTTGCAAACCGTTGATGTGCTTGACACCGTGCGGGCGGCGTACGAAAGTGTGCCAGTCGCTCAAATTTATATGGGCAGCCGCGTGGTCGGTTTGAGCGTGGTGCTAGAGGAAGAAGCACGCGATGACATTGGCGATATCGGCAATATCCCTTTATTTAATGCCGATGGCAAAATTTTGCACCTAAAAGATATTGCGTTTATCAACCAAGAAAATGGTCGTTCGAAAATTCTGCACACGGGCGCAAAACGCATACAAACCGTCACTGCCAGCGTAGAAGGCCGCGACGTGGCGAGCTTTACTAACGAACTTAAAAAACGTATTAAAACAGAGGTGAATTTAAATGCAGGCAATTATTTGAAATTTACGGGTGAAGCAGAGGCCAACGCGCAATCCCGCGAAGATTTAATCGTGCATTCTTTGTTGGCGGGCGTGGCGATTTTCCTCATGCTTTACATCGCCTTTGGCCGATTACGCAATTTGCTGCTCACCTTCGCCAATCTGCCTTTTGCACTCATCGGCGGCGTGCTGGCGGCTTTATTTACTGGTGGCTGGATCTCACTAGGCTCACTGGTCGGTTTCGTGACTTTATTTGGCATTACACTACGCAATTCCATCATGATGGTTTCGCATTTTCAACATTTAATTGATGAGGAAAACTGCGTGTGGAACTTTGAAACCTGCATTCGTGGCGCGACTGAGCGCCTGCCTTCTGTGCTGATGACAGCGCTGGTTACCGCGCTGGGCTTGCTGCCATTGGCGATTGGCAGTGGTCAACCTGGGCGCGAAATTGAAGGCCCCATGGCCACGATTATTGTCGGTGGCTTGATCACTTCAACAATTTTAAACTTACTGATTTTGCCAACGATTATGTTGCACTTTGGGCGGTTTGAGAAGCAAGAATCGACTTAAAACTAGATTGCTTCGTTTCACTCGCAATGACAAATCAAAATGGATTCCCGGGTAGGCGGGAATGACGGCCAAGTGAATGGCGATAAATTTAGTCGTATTTAATATACTTAAACCTTGCATCTTCATTTGGTGTGCCTTCTAGCGCGCCTTTATCTAGCGCGGGTTGCCAGCCAATTACCTGTTCTATTTTTTTCGCTAGCTCAAAATCTTTATCGGTAATGCCTTTGGCGTCGTGTGTGCACAATTTAACAATCACAAACGCGTAAGAAACGGTTAAGTCGGGGTGATGCCAGGCGGCTTCTGCCAAATGGCCGACTGTATTGACTACCATGAGCGTAGCTTTCCAGCCGCTGGTTTTGTACTTGCGGCGTATCCAGCCATCTTCAAAATACCAATGTGGCAGCTCGTTTTCAAGCCTCGTTTGAGTTTCAGCTTCATTATAAATTTTGGCAGAAGTTTTGGACATAAAAATGCGCTAATGCACCACGGAAGAGGCGATTTTGCTGAGCTTTTCAACGTTAACGCCATCTTCAAAATGCACGCAATCAGATTTTTTAACAATCCAAGGCGAAAACGCTTTATTCAGCGCAAAGTCGCCAAACACGTCGTCCACCAAACCATCATCGGTAATGGTTTTAAGGCAAAGTTTTTTCTCGTCTGGCATATCTGACTTCACCAAAATAAGATGTTGCGCACCCAACTTATGCGCTAGCCAAGCCGCCAAACTGTCCGAACTCATGTCCCAATTTTGAGGGATTTTATTGTCTGCCAGCACCATTTTGCTTGGTAACCAGACAATGCCACGATGTTGCCAAGTGCGCTCGTCAATCTCCATCTCGCTACTTGCCGTTGCAAGCAACGGATTTATTTCGGCCAGCAATAAGCCAAATTGATCCATCGCCAAAACCGCTAAACGATGCGCGCAAGCATCGCTAATTTTAGATAATATTTGCGCCTCGCGCACCGCATCTGCAAAGACGCCGCCGCCTGGCACAATGATGATTTTGCCGTCAGCATGTTTTGCAACTACTTCTAACCAACGTTCTAACTCTGGCGTGCCTAATAAACTGCCGCCGATTTTTACTACCCACATGGATTTTCCTTTAAAATTCTTTTCCAATGTGGCCATGATTTTTGTTTTAACTCAAATACTTAAGTTAAAAAATCCTGCATTATTGTTAATTTTATTACCCTTAAATATGTCATTGTTTTCTTGTATATAATCATAGTTAAGAGGCCTCAATCAAAGCCTCGTAAACAACTTTGTTATTGTTGTAAAGCTGGATGCTTTATCCAGCGTTTCGGTATATTCTTTTGATACATCCGAATCCGCTATTATACCGCCCCCAGCATAAAAACTCAGCGTGTTTTTGCAGATGACGGCGCTGCGAATGGCGATATTAGTATCCATATCGCCATCAAAACCAATATAGCCAATGGTGCCACAATACAGACCGCGCCGATGCGGTTCCAACTCATCGATAATTTGCATGGCACGCAACTTGGGGGCACCAGTAATCGAACCGCCTGGAAAGCAGCTCCGCAGCACGTCCACAGCGGTTTGCATGGGTTTTAATTTGGCGACAATAATGCTTACCAAATGATGCACATTGGCAAAACTTTGTAGTTGGAACAGCTTATTCACTTGCACACCCTCACAATTTTTGCTCAAATCATTGCGCAGTAAATCCACTATCATCACATTCTCCGCCCTATCCTTCTCGCTGGTCAATAGGCCATTTGAGTAAATTAAATCTTGCGCAGGGTCGTTCGAGCGTGGCCGCGTGCCCTTAATGGGGCGAGTTTCCACGTGATTACCCGTAATTTGAATGAAGCGCTCGGGTGAGTTTGATAACACCTGAAAGTTTTCTTTCTCGTTTAAGGGAAAATCCATAAAAGCCATAAACGGCGCGGGGCTTAGCTCGCGCAATTTTTTGTACATTTGCCACGCATCGCCTTTCACTTCAGCCGAAAAGCGCTGCGCCAAATTGACTTGATAGCAATCGCCAGCTTCAATGTACGCCTTGATTTTATTGAAAGCGTGTGCGTATTGTGGCTCGGACAAATTAGAAGTAATCAGCGTTTTTACTTCAAAATCATTTGATTTATTTTCTAAAAAAGATGTTCTGGGAACCCCATGGATATTAGCTTTCACGCATGAATAACCAGCTTCAGCTGGTATATTCTGCGGGGACAACAAGCACTGTTGCAGGGCATGCCATTTTTCGTTTGTTTGAGCATTTAAAGCGTGAGAAACTAAAAAACTACGCTGCTCGCGATGGTCAACAATTATCGCCCAATCGTAAATACCAATCATCATTTCTGACATCATTTCAGATATTTCAATCGCATGCATCGCGTTAGTTGGCAAAGTTTCTATACGCCGCGCTAAATCGTAGCCGAAATAGCCAAGCGCGCCGCCAGCAAATGGCAACTCAGACTTTGGCGCTGGATATTGCTTTAAAATGTTTTTGAGCAATAAAAATGGATCTTCTTCAGAAGTTTTTTGCTCACCATTTTGCGTAATCGTGGTGATTTTTCCACGCGTCACCAGCGTCATAAACGGCTCAGCGACTAAAATATCGTATCGTCCATATTGGCTGCCAGGCTTGCCAGTATTAGCATCCAGCATTTGGCCGCTATCGAGCAGCATCGGCCAAGGCATGCCTTTAATGCGCTCAAACAACAACGCGCTATCGTGGTGATATTTAAGTTCGTGCTTAAGCATGTTGCCTTGCTTGCCATTTGTTTGCCAAGCAGGCAACTGCAAATGCAGTAAAGCACGTTTCTAATGCTTTTAAATTTACTTTTATATGCTCTGCAACCGTAAAGGTTGTCCCCGCAGAATATACCAGCTGAAGCTGGTTATTTATGTGTGAAACCCGCATGGATACTGGGCTGCAGGCAGGCATAAATTCACGTTTTAAATCGTGCGCGATTTGTTTAACCAAAAAACTGCCCGCGCCCGCGCCAATAATTGTTATACTCGGTTTCAAATGTGTTAACATCGCCGTTTTGATTTGCTGCATTTGCACAGTTTTACAAGTTTCTGCCAAGGTTTTCCAAGTTTTAATGGGTTTATCTTCTACATCACGCCCAATCATGCGCGCCAAGCGCCGTGCGCTTTCCAGCGCAGTTTTGCCTTTGCCGTCAGCGCTTTCCGCTTGGTCAAACTCGGGCAAAAGCTCGTCGGTTAATCGGTAAACATCCGCCATCGTTGCAAAATATTCTGCGGCGACATTCACTTCGACACCTTCAAACGCAATTTTTTGCGCCAGCGCCATTACGGGCGTGCGCACCACGCCAGTGTAAACCAAGCTGTCATCTGCCATTCTGTTTGCATCGCTCAAATTTTCACTTGTCACTTTGCCATTTGAAATTGCAATAATATCTGTAGTGGTGCTGCCAATATCCACAAATAATGCGTCAGAAACATGCATTGCAAGCGCGCTGGCGCTGGCGTGCCAGTTGGTTGAGGCGATATGAGACCAAAACTCTGAAACACGCTCTAAACGCACAAAACCGACATTGGCAGCGTAAAAAAGTGTATCTTTTCCTAATAATTTTGCGGCTAAGTTAGAAATCTCTACAACACCTTCATGTCGATTGACGAATAAATCCACTAATTCACCTGTCATGGTAATTGCATGCTTTATATTAAAACCGTCTGCTCCAGTAGGCGCTATTTTAAAGGCTTGTAGAGCATCGTTAATTGAATTCTCTAAATGATTTAAGCTTTTCCATAACGGGCATGGCAGCTGCAAAACCTGCACAACATCGCCCTTTTCATCCAACAAAACCGCTTTTAAATGCGCGCCGCCGATATCCCAGCCAATCGTTTTAGACATGAATCTGCACCAAATTTTTCTGCAATTTCGGCCATCTAAACCCAGGGCGCGTGAGCGTGTTAATAATGAGCTCGGCCGGATTGGCGCCAATAGATTCGCGCAAACCCACGTAGCTGGTGGTGAGGCGCGGATTGATTTCGACGATAAAAACTTCATCCCTGTCTACAATCACATCAATGCCCACATAGCCCGCCAAATCTGGAATGACTTCTGCAATTTGATTGGCAACAAATTCAAATCGCGCCCAGTGCTCAATCATGCCATTAATAACGCCACCTTTATATCTAAGCTTATGATTAATAATATCAATTTCTTGTGAATTGCAACTTAACAGTTGCGCCTTGCCATTTTTGATCACGCAAGAAATACTGGCAGAATCACCAGGCTGAAAAGGTTGAATGACGTGCGTCTGCTGCTTATCGTTGCGTTCTATCCAATCCTGCAAATCATCGACATTGTTAAAACACGCAGCATCATTGCTGCCGGCGCCATCGTTGGGTTTTGCCAGCCAAATCCAATGACTTTTTGGCCAATTTTCAAAGCTGTAAGTAGGAATCGTGGCAATGCCAGCTTGTTCCAAAGCCAAATAGGTCGCCATTTTTTCGCTGGTCACTTTAATGCTGTCTAGCCCACAGCCCAATATCTGTTTGCCTTGGCCGGTTGCTAGTTGAGTTAAATAATGCAGCACGCCCTCGGTTTCTGGCGCAATAAACCACACCGCATCAGCATTTTTAATTTGCTTTTCCCACACTTGCCAGACATCATCGTCAGCGTGAACCACCACGTGCTCACAATGCGGCGGAACAAGGCGCGCATCCACAGTTGTGCTGATATGATAAGGCAGGCTGAGCAAATCGCGCAGCAAGGCATTGCGCATCAGCGCGCCTTCACGCGCCAATGATTCCGAAAGCGGCTCTGCACACAAGCCGCCGCCAGTGATAAACTCACATACAAATATTTTATTAAGTTTAATGATGCAAATAATCCCTGTGATCGATTTACTCAATGGCGCTGTCGTCCACGCCCAGCAAGGCGCGCGGCAACATTATCAGCCAATAAAATCTTTATTAACCAGCTCCAGCAAGCCCGTGGATATTGTGGCGGCATTGCTTGATATTTATCCTTTTTCGCAATTATATATCGCCGATTTAAACGCCATACAACAATCTGGCGACAACTTTAACGCGATTCGCGCCATTGCACAAAAATTTCCGCAACTTAAACTGTGGATTGATGCCGGCGCGCATGCAACACACCAGATTGCGCATTCTAGCGTGATTTTAGGCAGCGAAAACTTTTCTGAATTAGGAAGTTTTTTGGCGAGTAAAAATCAACAAAAAAACGATTTTGTTTTGTCTTTAGACTTTATGCCAAATGGTTATCAAGGCCCCGCCGAGTTACTAAAAAGCAGCCAATATTGGCCGCATAACGTAATTGTGATGTCACTGGCGAATGTTGGCGCAAACCAAGGCGTGAATGCACATTTAATGCAAAAAATAATGGCGCTAGCGCCAGACAAAAACCTCTACGCGGCAGGTGGCGTGCGGGGTTTGAATGATTTAATTGCACTTAAAAATATGAAAATACATGGCGCTTTAATCGCCACCGCTTTGCATCAAAAGCAACTTTCTGCAGCAGAAATTATTAGCTTAAGTCAATAAAAAAACCCGAGCAAGTTCGGGTTTTTAAACTGCACAAATTTACTCCCAGATACTATTCAAGATTCGCGTGAATCGCGCGCATGCCTTCTTCGGTTAAGCCTTTGGCAAAAATATTGTCAGCAACAATCGCCTCTAAATAAAGCAAGGTTGAAAGCTCAAATTGCGAACCCATTGGCATGCCGTTGGTGAGTGGAAAGCTAGCGTCATTGCCCACTTGAATAGTCAAATCGGCCACATCGGCCATGGCGGATGATTTTTTCATTGAGACCACGGCTAATTTTGCGCCCACTGATTTGGCTTTTTTCACGAATGGTAGCAAGGTTTCCGTGCCGCCAGAGCCTGAAACTAGCAGCAATAAATCGCCCGCTTTAATGGCTGGCGTGACAACTTCGCCAATCATGCTGACGTTGTAGCCAGAATGCACTAAACGCATGGCAAAAAAGCGTGAAACTAATAGTGAACGCCCTGCGCCACCAATGAATATGCGGCCTGCGCCATCGATCAGTTGCATCAATTTTGCGGCGTTGCTTTTGTCTGTTTCAGATAAAATCGTGGTTAAACGACTTAAAATTAGTTGTTGAGAATCCATTTTAATTTCCTTTTTTTAACTTTTTTAATTTAAAGCCAAATAAAAAATCCCGACGCATTACTGGGTCGGGATTTTTACTTGCTCATGTCAATAATTGCTTATTGATATTGGGTTTAATCAAAAATCTTGAATTAACCGTGAGCGATTTTTGTGATTTCTGCAGCAGCAGCTGCAGGATCAGCGGCGCCGTAAATCGCGGCACCAGCCACGATGATTGAAGCGCCAGCGTCACGTACTTGTGCAGCTGTAGCGGCTTTAACACCACCAGCAACAGAAATATCAACACCTAATTTTAAACCAGCAACCATGGCTAAATCGCCAAATGGTGTTTGGCCAGCCGCTTGTTGATCTAAACCAGTGTGCACGCCAATGATGTGCGCGCCTAATTTAGCCACTTCGCGAGTACGCGCTTCTTTATCAGCTACGTTGATTAAGTCAACTTGTGCTTTTTTGCCGTATTTGTTTGCAACATCGATAATGCCTTTGATTGTACCGATATCAGCACAACCTAAAACTGTACAGATATCTGCACCAGCTTTGTAGAAAGGCTCAGCTTCGTAAAAGCCTGCATCCATTGTTTTCAAATCAACTAAAATTTTGTTGTTTGGGAATTTTGCACGTAATGTTTCAAGCATTTTAATACCGTTATGCTTAATGCAAGGTGTACCGATTTCTAAAATGTCAACGTGCGGTGCAACTGCAGTTGCTAACGCAATAGTTGCGTCAAAATCTAGTGAATCTAATGCCATTTGGGTTTGTGCCATGGTAACTTCTCCGATTAAAAATTTTTATTAAACTTAAACACCCAAAACTTAAATTAAAGTCTTAAAGTATTCAATCAATTATTGATTGTAACTACATGATTTCGCTACAAAATTTTACTACTTAAACAACAACTAAATCGTTTTGCTAAATACGCTAGAAGCTAGGTTCTAATTGGTGTTTAGCGAATTTGAAGAAACGCTTTCAAACTCAAGGACAGCAATCTTAAGTGCCTAGCGCATGGTTGTCAATGTTAAACCGCAATTATTGCAATAAAGTTACAATTTCATGCGATTTTCTATGTGACTAAAAATTTAGAGTTTTGCCGCCAATGCCACTTCAAGCTTGATTTGATCGGCCACAAAACCGCGAATGCCTTCTGCTAATTTCTCAGTCGCCATCGCGTCTTGATTCAACTCAAAACGAAACTGCTCTTCAGTCATTCTGGCTGGTTTTGCTGTTTTCGCGCCGCCATCAGTCAACATGCGGGTGAGCGTACCTTCTGTTGCTGCTAAATCTTGCAGCAAGTTTGGTGAAACGGTCAAACGGTCGCAACCTGCAAGCGCAATTAGCTCGCCCACATTACGGAAGCTTGCGCCCATGACCACGGTTTTATAGCCATGTTCTTTGTAGTAAGCATAAATTGCGCGCACTGAAACCACACCTGGGTCGGTTTCTTGTGTGTATTCAGTGGTTGGATTTTTTGCTTTAAACCAATCTAAAATACGGCCCACAAATGGCGAAATTAAAAACACGTTAGCCTCAGCACAGGCGCGCGCTTGGCCGAAACCAAACAGAAGCGTCAAATTACATTGAATGCCTTCTTTTTCAAGAATTTCGCCCGCTTTAATACCTTCCCAAGTTGAAGCGAGTTTAATCAATACGCGCTCTTTGCCAACACCAGAATCTGCGTAAAGTTGAATTAATTTACGGCCTTTGGCCACCATCGCATCTAAATTGAAAGACAAACGTGCGTCAACCTCGGTCGAAATGCGGCCTGGCACCACTTTAGTGATTTCTGTACCAATCAACACGGCTAATTTATCCGCAGCATTGTCAATTTGAGCTTCTTTGCTACCACCTTGTGCTTTTGCGTAAGCAATCGCCGTTTCAATCAATGGCGCATATTGCGGCAAGGTACTGGCTTTTAACACCAGCGAAGGGTTGGTGGTTGCATCCACAGGTTTAACGGTTTTAATCGCTTCTACGTCGCCCGTATCGGCCACGATTGTGGTCATGCTTTTAAGTTGGTCTAATAAATTTGCCATGGTTTCCTCCTGGAGGTGCCTCCAAAATAATTTAACGAAATTCTTATTGAAATTCAGACCGAAGATTATATCTCAAAAAATTTATTTTCAATACGTCTAAAGCTTACAAAAGCGCATGCAACAACAAAGTCGCCACAGTTAAATCGGCGCTGGTGCCCGGGTTTAGGCCACGTTTCTTAAGCGCCGTATCAAATATCAACAATTCAGCTTGATAGTTTTTAGGGTTAAACACTTTTGAAAATTCCATCTCGTGCTCACGTGCTTCGTTTTGCACCAAATTGGCGATGGTATCGCCGTATTTGCGTACAATGTGGCTATCTGGAAACTTACTTAAATAGTGCAAATGTACCGCCGTTGCTGCCCAAGCGGGCCGCTGCCACCTAGTCAGCGCTTTTTGGTAACAGACCAAGCCGTCAAACACGTGCATAAAATTATTGGCATATTGCGCGGCAACCATATCTTTATTCGCCGCTTGACACATGGCTTCTCGCAAAGTGCAGTCTGCAGGTGCCTGCACGTCATGTAGCTCACTATCGCCCAAACCCGCTGGATTCGCTAAGCGAATCGCCGCAAAACAGGCTTCTGCATCTTCAATTGTCGTTGCCCCAAGAGCCGCATGGATATTAGCTTGCAGGCCTGTGCTATTTTGCATTAATTTGGCATGAATGAGTGGCGCACAGAGCAAAATCACGCCCAAATTCGTATTTTTTTGTACCGCTTTTTGCGTCGCTTGCACGCTTTGCAAAATGCGCTCACCTATAGTTAAATTCGGCTGCGCAATGGCCTCAGACGCGGCTTCAGCGCTGAGTAAAAAATCTTGCACTGTCATGCCGTGACCATCGGCAAAAATATGCACATTACCTGGCTTCAATGCCTCAATCTCGGCCATACAAGAGGCTTTGAAGGCATTGGATAAATTAATTTGGCTCATACCTTGATTCATTTAATTTTGCTCATAAAGTCATCGACTAAAACTTGTGCAATATTCGCTCCCGAAACGCTCTGCAAACCACGCCAAGCGGGGATGCTATTCACTTCCAATACAAATAATTTGCCATTTTTATCTTTAATGACATCCACGCCGCAGTAGCTAATATCTAGCACCAGTGCGGCTTGCAGAGCAATCTCCAAAACATCTGCTTCTGCACTTTTATCTAAAATATTTTCGCAAACTGCGCCTTGCGCCACGTTGTGCAGCCAGCCATCTCCGCTGCGCCGCATCGCCGCAACCACTTGATTATTCAACACAAAAATTCGGTAATCACTCGGCGCTGCAATAAACTCCTGCAAGTAAAATACGCCGTCGACAAAATGATCCATCGGCAAAGGCGATTTTTTACTATCTACAAGCCGCACGCCCGCGCCCTGCGAGCCAAACAACGGCTTAATGACTAGTTGTGGATGTTGAGAAATTATTTCATACACTTGCCTACGCGATTCGCATACCCAAGTTTGCGGAGTCGCTATGCCATTATTGTGCAATAAAAAGCTGGTCATGGCTTTATCTACGGTGCGCTCAATCGCCTTGCCGTCATTATAAACAGACACGTTCAAAGCTTTTAGTATGTGCAAAATATTAAGCCGCGTGGTGATTTGCTGCAACGTGCCACCCGCGATGCCACGCACAAAAGCTGCTTTTGGTAGCGTATCTAAATGTGAGATTTTTATATGCGGTTTTGCTTGCGATAAATCAATGACGCAATCTTGCAGCGACACAAAAACTGCCTCCACCCCGCGCGTCGCCAAAGCCGCTTTTAACTGCGCACCATGCCAACCTGTCTCGTCCGTAAAAACCACTATTTTCATTAACTTTTTACTTTAAGTATTGTTAATAATTAATTGTTTTAATTAATAAAAGATATATTTATTAATGTCGCACTAAATTCGCCCGCATTAAAAATATTGCCAGTTTTTAGGTTAGTGATTTTCACTTTTGCCGGCGAAAATAACAGCGGGTCAATCTGGTAAAAATCCATTTTGTAAAATTTGAATACTTCGGCAAAGGTTTTGCCGTAATCTTTCGAGGCACTGCTGGGCAGAGCCAGTGCAAGTTTTTCGGCCTCTGCATCACTGCATTTCACATTTAACTCGACAAATCCACCAAACAAAATCGCATCGTTAGTGCGCCCCATCGCTGTTAAAAAATCACTAGAAACAGGCGGCAAAGGCGCAACGCCGCTACCACTTACAATATTTTCTAGTGGAAAATGCAAGGTATGCGCCTTATGCAGCGCCACCTCCAAAACACGTGCGACGATTTGAGTTACACCTGCAATGCTAGTTGTCGGTGTTAAAATAAAAGTGATATTTTCTGCTTTAATATGCGTATCACGCGCGACTTTCTCTATAATTTCTGTGGGCGGAATTTTGTCGGTTTCCAGCACTATCACTGTGGCGTCGCTACTGTCTTGATAATTTAATTCTTTAAACAACCCTTCACGCTGGGCGATGGCCCGCGCAGGCCCGCTACCTAAAGAAAAAAACTTTTCGTGTTCGCTTTCACTAACAAGCGCCCAACCCGCATATTGGCTACCAAGGCATGCCAATATTGGGTTATCAGACTTTACATGAATACTCAAAGGCCAATTTTTAAAAGTTGTACCTTGCTCAAAACGCAAATCTCCCAAACCACCCATGCAAATTTCTGCGATTAACCGCCCCGCCTCCGCGCTACCCGCGAATTGAATGCCCGCGTCCACAATCGTCGCGCCACTAACGTGCTGCGAAACACCAATATTTAAGTTTTTAGCTTGCGCAATAAGGCTTTTAACCAATGGCCTGCAGACCTCATGGATACTGGGCTGCAGAGCATCTATATTTGAGCTATTTTTAGTCATTTTTGAGCATTTCTTTTAACTTTTCCACGCGTTGCTGCACCAGCGCAAGCGCGGTTTCTGCACTTTCAGCTTGTGCAAATACGCTGCAAATCGGCATATTTTTAACAATTCTAACACTGGATTCTCCAAGCTCTAACGCGGGAATATCCGCCGCCCAGCTAGGCCAAGAAAAGTTTGCAGGAATATTCACAGCTTCAACCGCATACAATATCAACTGCGCTTTTGAAAGATTTGTTGTTGATTCAAATTGCCTCAGATTGCCTGCGCAGCCTTGTATATGCGAAGGAAATAGGTTTTCATATAATTCAAAAGTTGCACTTAAGCGTGGGTTTAACTCCAATATCCACAATTTTTCTCCGTCCAAAATAGCGTCCAAATTATTGAGTCCGCGCAAATTTAAAGCACTTGTGAGCGCATGAGCAGCATGCTCGAAAGCCTTATGGATATTAGGCTGCAAGGCGATATTGCTGACCGCGCCAGCAAAGCGAAAAGGCATTTCAGCAGTAGGCGCAATCAATTGCTGATTAAAACCAATGGTTTTCGCTGTTTTGCCATCCGCCACAAACAGCATGGATATTGGCTTTCCAGTCACTTTTCTTTGAAAATAGTCGCCTAATTTATATTGATTTGCTGACTTTACGCGTGTTCCGCCTGTGCCGCCAATGCTCTTGCTAAGCCAATACTCACGTACTCCGCCATTCCCGCGAAAGCGGGAATCTATTTTTTTTGTTTCAAAACTAAAAGTCAAAATGGATTCCCGCTTTCGGAGGGATGGGGATTGAGGATTTTTTTCACTCAAACGTACTTCAGGATGCGCAATGCTTAAATCGTCCAGCAGGGCAAAAAAACTGAAGTCTTTCGCTTGTTTTAGCACCTCAGGCGCATTGCCTACAAGCCTTATTTTATGCGCCACCATTTTATGAGCAACCCAGGCCAATAAATCAGGGCAATCATCGAACAAACTGCCGTAACAAAAGCCGTCAATTTCATCGAGATTTAACGCTGAAAAAATGCGCTTAAAATCGACTTCGTCCAAATTAAAATCCTGACTAAAACCTTGATTATTTTCGTTGAATTTTAGCTTAAAAACCTGCAAGGAAATCGCTCGAGTATCCTCATCGGCAAAGGCATCCAGCGTAATCACTTCATAGCCGCAAGTCACTGCCGCCTGCGCAAAACCGCGCGCCGAAATTGCCGCAATGACGATTGTTGGCGTTATCATTTGTTTTATTTAAAATTAGTGTTTTAGTAGAAATTAGCTAGTACTTAAAATATCGCGCGCCGCTTCAAATGCGTTATTAAAATCTAAGTGCAGCCGCACTTCACTTGCCAGCATGTTTTGTAGCAGTTTTTGCTGCGTTTTGTATTTCAGCTGACCAATCATCAGCGCGCCTATACCTGCAATTTGCGTGTCAACTATTAATCCGCCATCGCTCATCGCATCCACGCCCGCCGCGCCAGAAGGTGCAACTGCGTTCACATCGGCAATAATTTTTAAACTTTTTGATTGTGAAAAATATGCGTTTTCTAACACGCGAACACCCACCACAGCCGCGCAAATAGCCACTGTTGCACTACTTAACACTTGTGTTTTAGCCGCGTCAGTTATGCCATCCACTACTTGCAATTTAAAACCGTATTTTTCAAACAAAGTATCAGCATAAGCTTGCATTTGCGCAACATTTTTATGAGCAACTAGCTGCACAACCGCACCCTGCGCCGCTGCAATTAAGGCCGCTGTTGTACCAACTGCGCCGCTAGCGCCAAATATGGCAATGGTTTGTTGTGCCAGCGATTGATTTGATTTAGCTAATACCGCATCAATTTTGGCAATCATCGCAGCGGCCGTGGTAAACGCGCCGGAAGGATCCGTCATGGTTGATATTTCAAACGGCGTAAACATAGAAAGCACAGCCGATTTTTGCATTTCGAGTGCGACATGAATATCGCGCCCGCCGAAAAACAAAGCTTCGCGTTTTATTCCCGATGGACTGCGCGAAAACATCGCGTCTTGCGTGAGCGCGACAATCTCATCTAAAGCAACGTTTGTGTAAGGCATAATCTTGTCGAAACCCGCGTCAAACGCCATGTTCACATCAAATGGGCTGGCGTTTTTTGCGGAAGTAATGAGATGTAATATTGAAACTTTTTGCATGTCTTTAACTTTCTAATATATTTGCGCCAGCATTTTTGCCGCGACAACATAAAAAACTAATGTTCGACTTTTCCGCAAAGGCTTGTCTAGAAAGATTTTGCAGCATTTCTGCTTGTTGCTGACTTTCTAAAATCGCAAAGCCAGTCGGTCCCCACGAGCTTTGCCCCACACAGGCCGCACCATTTTCTTGCAGCCAAGCCAGCACTTCCGCTACGTCTTTACTCGCATAGCGGCCGCCCTGAGTCGGCGCAAAATAATCACCATTATAAGCTTGTAAATCTTGCATATAAGCACCAAATGCAAGCAAATCGCCCCGCTTTAGGGCGGGTAACATATGCTGCAACACCAAATCACGCAAATTATGCTGAGCTGGTTTTAATTTTACAAAAGCGTCCGCCTCGGCTGCACCATGCACGCCCAAACCCGCGCTATCTTGCACCAATAACACACGCCAAGCAGCAGGAAAAGATTCGCGCGCGATGATTTCAGGTATCGCATCGTCGCGCCTACCCGAATCCACCAAAATACCACCTTGCGAAAACGCAGCTATGCCTATGCCAGAACGCCTGCCACGCTGTGCGCATATGGCAATTTGCGCTACTGATAAATTCAAATCAAATAGCTGATTTAAACCTGCGCCAATCGCCAGCGCCATTTGCGTGCCCGAACCTAAACCTGCATGCTCTGGAATGGCTTGCACTATTTTAAGTAAAAAATTTTCTTCAATATTAAATAATTTAACTAAATTATCGACGATTTTAACTACATTTTCGCTACTTTTGGTGTCAATTACCGTACTTTCACTTTTTATAATTTCTACCTGCGTGCAAGGCGCGTCTATGCTTACACCCAAGCTACCAAACCTGCGTCCAGCACTACCAGTTAAATCGAAAAAACCCATATGCAACCTCGCTGAGGTTGTGACGCTGATTTGTTGGTTTAGAGAGTTTGAGGCCGAATTAGAAAACATATGAGCTTATTTTAGCGCAAAGCACAAGCTCATTTGGTATAAATTATACTTAACGCGCTAATAATGTTGCGTGACAAGTAAGCGCTAATTTGGCACAATCATGAAATGAATAAAGTCATCAAGAAATATATCTAAAGATCAAAAATTACATTTGTTAGGGTTAGGGATGAGTATGACGGTGCACGCATTACCATTTGAACAACTTCGCAACACAGACGTAGGCTCAGTTGGCGGTAAAAACGCTTCACTAGGCGAAATGATTTCACAATTGTCTGCTAAAGGAGTGCGCGTACCTACTGGCTTCGCAACCACTGCCGATGCCTACCGTGAGTTTTTAGCGCAAGGCGGTTTAGATAAAAAAATTAATGATTTGCTAGATGTGTTAGACGCAGATGACACGCAAGCGTTAGCTATTTGTGGCACGCAAATTCGCAAATGGATTATGGATGCGCCATTTCCTGCCGCTTTAAATGCAGCGATTGCAGAAAATTATGCGCGTTTAACTGATAATTCTGCCACCGGCACCACCTTTGCAGTACGTTCTTCCGCCACTGCTGAAGATTTGCCTGACGCCTCGTTTGCAGGCCAACAGGAATCGTTTTTGAATATTCATGGCTTGGATAACATCAACCACGCCATTAAAGAAGTATTCGCCTCGCTGTATAACGACCGCGCTATTTCTTATCGTGTACACAAAGGCTTTGTGCACGCCGATGTCGCGTTGTCAGCAGGCATTCAGCAAATGGTGCGCTCTGATATTGGCTGCGCTGGCGTTATGTTTACTATCGACACTGAATCTGGCTTTAAAGATGTTGCATTTATTACATCTAGTTATGGCTTGGGCGAAACCGTGGTACAAGGCGCGGTGAACCCAGATGAGTTCTATGTACATAAGCCATTATTAGCCCTTGGCAAGCCAGCGATTGTGCGCCGCACTATGGGTTCTAAGCTCATCAAAATGGTGTTTTCAGATGCGACTCAGGCAGGCAAAAGCACTAATACTGTGGATGTTGATCCCGCTGAATCTGATGTGTATTCGCTTAGTGATGCCGATATTTTAGAGCTAGGCACTTATGCCATGACGATTGAAAATCATTATGGCTGCCCAATGGATATTGAGTGGGGTAAAAATGGTTTAGACGGCAAGCTATATATCTTGCAAGCGCGACCAGAAACCGTTAAATCACAAGAGTCACTTAAAAACGTAACTGAAAGTTATAATCTACAAAAACATTCTGCGACACCTTTAGTTGTTGGCCGCGCAGTGACACAAAAAGTGGGTGTTGGGCCAGTTAGAATCGTGTTGGACCCAGCACAAATGCATGAAGTACAACCTGGTGATGTGCTAGTGGCAGATATGACAGATCCCAACTGGGAGCCAGTCATGAAACGCGCTTCAGCACTTGTTACAAACCGTGGCGGCCGTACTTGCCACGCAGCAATTATCGCGCGCGAGCTGGGTATTCCTGCTATTGTTGGCTCGGTAAATGCAACTGATTTACTACGCGAAGGCGAAATAGTCACAGTTTCATGTGCAGAAGGTGAAACAGGCTTTGTCTATCATGGTGCGTTAGATTTTGAAGTAAGCACGCAAACCAATAGCGCGTTACCAAA
Source organism: Methylotenera sp. (assembly GCA_031417915.1). Classification (GTDB taxonomy): domain Bacteria; phylum Pseudomonadota; class Gammaproteobacteria; order Burkholderiales; family Methylophilaceae; genus Methylotenera_A. Next base: position 1,303 of record JANOWN010000017.1, on the reverse strand, counting down.
ACCGCCCTGCAAAATTATGATGAACGTTGGCAACCCCGATATGGCGTTTAGTTTTGCACAAATCCCTAATGATGGCGTAGGTTTAGCACGCTTAGAATTTGTGATTAACAATATGGTAGGCATTCACCCCAAAGCCATCTTAAATGCGGCTGCTATGCCTGCAGCCGTTCAAACCATTATTAAAAATCGTTCACGTGGTTACGCAAGCCCGAAACAGTTTTATATTGATAAAGTGGCCGAAGGGGTAGCAACGATTGCCGCAGCATTTTACCCAAAACCAGTGATTGTGCGCACATCCGACTTTAAATCGAACGAGTACAAAAAATTAGTGGGCGGCGATATTTACGAGCCAGACGAAGAAAACCCAATGATTGGCTTCCGTGGTGCGGCGCGTTACATGGCGCCAGATTTTCAAGAATGCTTTGCGATGGAATGCGAGGCAATGAAAAAAGTACGTGAAGAAATGGGCTTAGTAAACGTTGAGTTAATGCTGCCATTTGTGCGTACCATAGACGAAGCCAAAGCCGTAACTGAAATTATGGCAAAACATGGTTTAAAACGTGGCGAAAACGGCTTACGCTTAATTATGATGTGCGAGATTCCATCTAACGCCTTATTGGCCGAGCAATTTTTAGAATATTTTGACGGATTCTCAATCGGATCGAACGATTTAACCCAACTTACATTAGGCATGGATAGAGATTCTGGCATTTTGGCAGACGGCTTTGACGAGCGAAATGATGCAGTAAAAGTGTTGCTAAAAATGGCGATTTCTACTTGCAACCGTTTAGGTAAATACGTGGGTATTTGTGGTCAAGGCCCATCAGATCACCCCGATTTTGCCGAATGGCTGGTGGCTGAGGGGATACAATCCGTCTCGCTAAACCCCGATACGGTGATTGCGACTTGGCAACGTTTGACCAAAAAATAATCATTTAAAATAGAAATAGTTCCTGTTGAAAATAGAACGCACCGTATTTTTTGTGTCTGACGGTACTGGCATTACTGCTGGTGCGTTGGGTCAATTATTAGCGCACTTTCCGCAAACGCATTTTAGGCAGATTCGCGCGCCTTTTACTGATTCAATTGCTAAAATTGAAGAGTTAAAGCAAAGCTTTTTAATGGCTAAAGCGGGTGATGGCATGCGACCCGTCGTGATTATGTCACTAGGCAATATTGAGCATCGCGCTTTCTTAAAAGAAGCGGATGCGTATTTTATCGACTTATTTAACACCTTTATTAACCCACTAGGGTTAGAGCTGGCACAAGAACCGCTGACTGGCAAGGGCATTGCGCATGGCGT
>JANOWN010000016.1:0-12687 GCA_031417915.1 Methylotenera sp. | reverse complement strand
AATTTATATTGCATAAAGTTGGCGGCAACCAAAGCAAGGCGGCAGAGATTTTAGGCTTAAACCGCAACACCTTGCGCAAAAAAATGGCCGAATACAACTTAAATTAGTGACATTTTCTATTATTTTATCTTAAGAGTTTTTCATGGAAACTATCAAACGCGCACTCATCAGCGTATCAGACAAAACCGGCGTGATTGAGCTGGCCAAAGCTTTAATTAAATTAGATATTGAAATTCTTTCCACTGGCGGCACCGCTAAACTGTTTCGCGACAACAATATTCCTGTGGTTGAGGTAGGTGACTATACAAACTTCCCCGAAATGCTCGATGGCCGCGTAAAAACGCTGCACCCAAAAGTGCATGGCGGCTTATTAGGTAGGCGCGATTTGCCAGAGCACGTGGCAGCGATGCAAGCTCAAGGCATCCCGAATATTGATTTATTGGTAGTCAATTTATACCCATTTGAAGCGACTGTTGCCAAACCCAATTGCACGCTGGAAGACGCGATTGAAAACATCGATATTGGCGGCCCAGCCATGGTGCGTAGTGCAGCAAAAAATTGGCAAGATGTCGCTGTTTTAACTGATGCAAGCCAATATGCTGATTTTTTAACCGAGCTGCAGACCAATAACGGTGAGGCTTCCAGAGCATATAAATTCAAACTTTCTGTGGCTGCGTTTAACCGTATTAGCAATTACGATGCAGCGATTAGCGATTATTTATCTAGCTTTAGTGCAGACGGTACGCGTGATGAGTTCCCCGCGCAAATGAATTCGCGGTTTGTGAAAGTGCAAGATTTACGCTACGGCGAAAACCCGCACCAAAGCGCAGCGTTTTATCGCGATTTATGGCCAGCACCAGGCTCGCTGGTAAGCGCGCAACAACTACAAGGCAAAGAGTTAAGCTATAACAATATTGCCGATGCGGATGCCGCTTGGGAAACAGTAAAGTCATTCTCAAGCACGGCCTGCGTCATCGTCAAACACGCCAATCCATGCGGCGTGGCACTTGGCAAGGATGCGCTGGAAGCTTACAGCAAAGCCTTTCAAACTGACCCAACTTCTGCTTTCGGAGGCATTATTGCGTTTAACACCAGCGTTGATTTAGCTACTGTCGAAGCAGTTTCTAAACAGTTTATGGAAGTCTTGATTGCGCCAGACTTTAGCACTGACGCGCTCAATTTACTTAAAGCAAAAGCCAATGTGCGCGTGCTGAAAATCGCGTTGCCAAAAGGTGGAAATAGCGCGTGGGAACAAGGCCGCAACTCGTACGACAGCAAGCGCGTTGGCTCTGGCTTATTGGTTCAAACTGCGGATAATCACGAAATTTCGCAAACTGATTTAAAAATTGTGACCAAAAAACATCCAACTCCTACACAAATGGCTGATTTATTATTTGCGTGGAATGTCGCCAAATATGTGAAAAGTAATGCGATTGTGTTCTGCGGCGACGGCATGACGTTGGGCGTGGGCGCTGGACAAATGAGCCGCGTGGATAGCACTAAAATCGCTGCCATTAAAGCGCAAAATGCTGGATTAAATTTGCAAGGCTCCGTTGTCGCATCGGATGCATTTTTCCCTTTTAGAGACGGAATAGACGCACTCGCTGTCGCCGGAGCGGCTTGTGTTATTCACCCAGGCGGTAGCATGCGCGATGAAGAAGTAATTAATGCTGCAGATGAGCATAATCTAGTCATGGTCACAACAGGCATCCGCCATTTTAGGCACTAAGTATGAAAATATTAGTCATCGGTAGTGGTGGTCGTGAACACGCACTAGCTTGGAAAATCGCTCAAAATAAGGCCGTTAGCCGCGTGTATGTGGCGCCTGGTAATGCTGGCACCGCAACTAACCCTGATATGGTGAACGTGCCTATTTCTAGCGTGACCGATTTATTAGCCTTTGCGCAAAAAGAGCAAATTGGGCTGACGATTGTTGGTCCTGAAGCACCGCTTTCTCAGGGCGTTGTGGATGTTTTTCGTGCAAATAATCTTAAAATCTTTGGCCCAACCAAAGCAGCGGCGCAATTAGAAAGCTCCAAAGATTTTGCCAAAGCATTTATGCAACGCCACGGCATTCCAACCGCAAAATATCAAACCTTCACCGATGCACAAAAAGCACATGATTACGTAAGCGCAGAAGGCGCGCCAATTGTAGTTAAAGCTGATGGTTTAGCAGCTGGCAAAGGCGTTGTGGTTGCGATGAACTTAGACGAAGCACATGCAGCGATTGATGCCATGCTGGCCGACAATAAACTAGGCTCAGCAGGTTCTAGAGTTGTGATTGAAGAATTTTTAACGGGCGAAGAAGCCAGCTTTATTGTGATGGTGGATGGCAAAAATATACTCGCACTTGCTACCAGCCAAGACCATAAAAGATTACTCGATGGCGACCAAGGGCCAAATACTGGCGGCATGGGTGCGTATTCACCCGCGCCCTGCGTGACACCAGAAATCCATGCGCGTGCGCTACGCGAAGTGATTCGCCCCACCGTGGAAGGCATGGCGAAGGATGGCATTCCTTACACAGGCTTTCTCTATGCGGGCTTGATGATTTCGCCAGATGGCAGCATTAAAACGTTGGAATTTAACTGCCGTATGGGCGACCCTGAAACGCAGCCGATTATGTTGCGTTTGAAATCTGACTTTGTGGCGCTGGCTGAGCATGCAATTGCTGGCACATTAAATTTAGCAGAGGCGGAATGGGATAGACGCACCGCGCTAGGCGTGGTGATGGCCTCTCACAATTACCCAGATACGCCAAGATTAGGCGATGAAATTACCGGGCTACCAAAATATGTACAAGACGCACAAGTTTTTCATGCAGGTACGCAACTCAAAGACTGCAAAGTCGTCACCAGCGGTGGCCGCGTATTGTGCGTGACCGCGCTGGGTGAAACCGTAAAATTTGCGCAGCAACAAGCTTATAAAATAGTAAATGATATAAAATTTGATGGCGCACAGCACCGTACCGATATTGGTTTTCGAGCCATTAAGGGATAAGTTATTTTGAGCACCTCATTAAATGCGGAAGCCGTTTTAAATTACCTGCAGAGCTTACAAGCTAAAATTATTGAAGCCTTAGAGTTGGTGGACGGCAAAACTTTTTTGCACGATAGCTGGCAACGTCCAGAAGGCGGCGGTGGCAATAGCTGCATGTTAGAAGGTGGTAATGTGTTCGAGCGCGCTGGCGTTGGTTTTTCGCATGTGCTCGGCAATAAACTCCCGCCCGCCGCAACAGTTGCACACCCCGAGGCCGCTGGGCGCGCCTGGCAAGCCATGGGCGTGTCACTCGTGCTACATCCGCGCAATCCATATGCACCCACCGTGCACATGAACATTCGTTTTTTTGTGGCAGAAAAAGAAAGCGAGGCGCCAATTTGGTGGTTTGGCGGCGGCATGGATTTAACACCTTATTATGGCTTTGAAGAAGACTGCGTACATTTTCACCGCACCAACAAAACCGCACTAGATGGCTTTAACCCAGCTTATTACCCACAATTTAAAAAACAATGTGACGAATATTTTTACTTGAAACATCGCAAAGAACCACGCGGCATTGGCGGCATTTTCTTTGATGACTTTAGCGAGCTTGGTTTTGAACAAAGTTTTGCGCTACAACGCGCAGTGGGCGATAGCTTTTTACAGGCCTATTTGCCCATTTTACAGCGCCGCAAAGATACCACTTACGCTGAACATGAGCGCGACTTTCAAGCCTATCGGCGTGGTCGCTATGTGGAGTTTAACCTGGTGTTCGATCGCGGCACATTGTTTGGTTTGCAATCAAACGGACGCACAGAATCAATATTGATGTCGATGCCACCAATTGTGAAATGGCGCTACGATTGGAAACCCGAAAACGGTAGTGCCGAGGCCAAACTTTATACAGATTTTTTAATCGATAAAGATTGGCTGTAATTGCGGTAAACTAGCCGTAAAAGGGGATGATAAACATGTTAAAACAACTTTTACGCACCAAACCCGTTATCGCACACGGCACTAGCGGTCTGAAAAAATGCCTCACTGCATTCGATTTAGCCTTGCTTGGCATTGGCTGCGCCATTGGTACAGGCATCTTCGTGCTCACTGGCCTTGCAGCGGCTACGCAATCTGGCCCTGCCGTTATACTTTCCTTTATCTTTGCGGGCGTTGCCTCTGGTTTTGCAGCGCTTGCCTATGCCGAGCTGGCTGCCTCTATTGGCGGCTCAGGTAGCGCTTATGGTTATAGCTATGTCGCCTTTGGTGAGTTTATTGCTTGGCTTATGGGCTGGATTTTACTGCTGGAATATGGTGTAGGTGCGGCTGCGGTTGCCAACGGTTGGTCAGGTTATTTTATCAACACACTCGCCAATTTCAATATATATCTGCCCGAAGCGCTCACTAAAGCGCCAATGCTGGGTGGTAGCATCAACTTACCCGCGTTCACCATTATTTGGCTACTGACCGCTTTGTTAGTTCTAGGCGTTAAAGAAAGCGCCCGCGTGAACAACATCATCGTGGTGATTAAATTATCCACCATCGCCATTTTTATTGCACTGGCTATCGGCCACTTAAATACGGATAACTGGCAACCATTCATGCCATTTGGCTGGTTTGAAACGCTAGATAACGGCAAAAATATAGGTGTGCTAGCAGGTGCTTCGCTGGTATTTTTTGCCTATTTTGGATTTGATGCCGTTTCTACCGCAGCTGAAGAATGTAAAAACCCACAGCGGGATTTACCGATTGGCTTACTTGCATCATTAGCATTTTGCACTATTATTTACATTATTGTCTCTGCCATACTCACTGGCGTTGTGCCTTACACTGAACTTAACACCGCATCGCCCGTGGCTTATGCGCTCACTAAACTGGGGTACACTTGGGCGTCCACATTGGTGGCTACGGGTGTATTGGCGGGCTTAATTACCGTACTTTTGGTACTTTTATATGGCTTAACACGCATTTTATTCGCCATGAGCCATGATGGACTAATTTCACCTATTTTCTCCACAATTAATCCAGACCGCCAAACGCCTACGCGTATTATCCTGATGTGTGGCTTTGTGGTGTCTTTAGTCGCAGGTTTTTTTCCGCTGGGCGAATTAGCAGAAACTGTGAACATTGGCACATTGGCTGCGTTTGTCATGGTGTGCGTGGGCGTCATTGTGTTGCGCATTCGCCAGCCCAATTTACATCGGCCGTTTAAAAATCCTTGGAACCCGCTCATTCCAGTGCTCGGCATACTCTCTTGCGGAGCGCTCATGACTTTCTTGCCAAGCTCAACTTGGGAACGCTTTTTATGGTGGATTGTAATTGGCGTCGTGTTTTATTTCGCTTATTCATTCAAACATAGCAAACTTAATCGTTAATTAATTCAAACCATAGCCAATAAAAAAGCCAGCATCTAGCTGGCTTTTTTATTTATATCACTTGAAATTCTAGTGACAAAATTCCAATAAAAATACTAAAGTGACAAAATCCACTGAACGATAGATTTAATATCTTCGTCTTTTACTTGCGGACTATTTGCTGGCATTGGCATAGGACCCCAAACGCCGCTACCACCCGCTTTAACTTTAGCCACTAATTTAGCTTCAGCACCTTTGTCACCTTTGTATTTAGCAGCAACATCTTTAAAAGATGGGCCTAATACTTTTTTATCCACACTATGACAAGCTAAACAGCCACTTTTTTGTGCCAATGCTTGTGACGCATTGGCTTGACCCGCCAATAACATGGCGGCTACTGCGATCATTGATAATAAAACTTTCATGCTATCTCCTTGAATTTATATAAAAACTTGCAATTTTTTGTGCGATTTTTGCAACGTGCATCATACCTATAATTTAAAATTAACAATAGCCCTTTTGTACTTTTGGCTATAGATTTTTTAATAGCTGCTGCAAATCATTCACACTTGGTGAGCAAACAACGCCTTTACACACCCAAGCGTTGACATTATCAGTGTAATTTCTTTGCAAAGCTGGTGGTAAATTTTTCACACTTTCATTCAAATAGAAGAATAAACAATGTGGACAATAATATTGGTTAATTGCCTCACGCCAAACCTGCATTTGTTTGGCTTCACCACGAATAATCACCAAGGTCGGTGGCGTTAAAAATTCTTCCAATGCATGGCACAACGTCGCACAAGCGGCAGGATTATTCATCATACTTCTATCAAAGGCCTTTAGCGCGCGTTCGGCCGCTTGTAAGTAACGCGGTTCGCCCAATATATGCCCCAATCTTTGCAAAGCCACCGCAGTAATGCCATTGCCGTTAGGTGTGGCATTGTCGTAGCCTTGTTTAGGGCGATGAAACAGCGTTTCGTGCGTATGGCTGGTAAAATAAAATCCGCCGTCTTCAGCCTCAAAATTTTCTAGCAAAGCTTCAGCTAAATCCTCCGCAAAAACCAAATCAACCGCGCGGTAATTAGCTTGCAAGCATTCAATCAGCGCATCCAACAAAAACGCATAATCGTCCAAGTAAGCGTTTAAATGCGCTTTATAATTGTTATCAGCATTGCCCTTGCCATCATCTTTACAAGTCGCTAATAATTGGTCATTCACCCACAGTTTTTCGTGGATAAAATCCACCGCATCTTGTGCTAGCTTTATCCAATCTGGGCGATTAAACACGCGGCCTGCACGCGCCAAACCTTTAATCGCCAGCGCATTCCAAGAAGTTAAAATTTTATCGTCGCGCCTAGGGTGTGGGCGTTTATCGCGCGCAGCAAATAATTTATTTTGTGCACTTAAAAATAAATCTTTTTCAGCGTGCTCTGGAATCCTCACCAGATAAGGGTTCCAGGCATGCCCCTCGAAGTTCGGCGCCTTATCAAAACCTAAACTAACACTTACCACTACAAACTCTTCTGGCGACAGCAACGCCTTCACTTCATCTGGCTGCCACACATAAAACGCGCCCTCTACACTGTGACCATGTTCATCTAGCGAATCTGCATCTAGCGAAGAATAAAACGCGCCATTTTTGTCGCGCATTTCGCGTTGCAACCAAGCAACCGTTTCTTCGGCTATTTGCTGGTAGCGCGCGTCTTTGCTTATTTGCCAGCCATCGCAATACAAAAATAACAGCTGACCATTGTCATATAACATCTTTTCAAAATGCGGAATATTCCAGCGTTCATCGACCGAATATCTGCAAAAGCCACCACCAAGTTGATCGTAAATGCCCCCATTCGCCATCGCGCTAAGCATTTGCAATGCCATTGCTTCGGCAGCTTTGTTGCCTGCTTTTGCTGCATGTAAAAGCAAGGTAATATCCGCAGGGTTGGGAAACTTCGGCGCGCTGCCAAAACCGCCATGTTCGAAATCAAAACCACTTTCGAGCGATTGAAACGCAAAATTCAGTGTATTTTCATTGGTGCTTAAAACGTTGCTGGGAGCAGGAATCGTGCGTTTGAGGGCATCGGCCAATTGTGCATTTTGCGCGCTTAAATCGTCTTTGCGTTCGTGATAAAAAGCCGCCACGCGCGGAATTAAATCGGCAAAACCTGGCAATTGGTATTTAGCAGATTTAGGAAAATAGGTGCCAGTAAAATACGGCTCTTGATTTGGCGTTAAAAAAACGGTGAGCGGCCAGCCGCCAGTTTTTTGGCTCAACATGCTGTGCGCAGTTTGGTAAATCTGATCAATATCTGGTCGTTCTTCGCGGTCAACCTTGATATTGATAAAGTGCGTATTCATTATCGCCGCAACTTCTGCATCCTCAAACGATTCGTGTGCCATCACATGGCACCAATGACAAGCCGAATAGCCGATAGAAAGCAGAATTGGCTTATCTAGTTTTTTCGCTAAAGTGAGCGCTTGCTCACCCCAAGGGTGCCATTCTACGGGGTTGTTGGCATGCTGCAAAAGATAAGGGCTGGTTTCCTGGCTTAGTGCATTGCTCATTAAAGCGTTTCTACGAAATACTCTGCGCTAATCGTATGCGTGCGGCCTGGATTAATCACCACCATATTTTCCAGCGCATTGGTCGTTTCGACACACAGCATTTTTCGCCATTCATCTGCGGCGCCCATGTCGCCCATTTGCGCGGCTTTTTCTGCCCCTGGGCTCCATACCACGGTGGTATCACTGCCTGATTTTGCCACATGAATAATGCGGTTATAGCCCGCATCATGCACGGTACAATCGGAGCTGTGATCAATAAACAAGCGATCAAATTCGCCATCAAAAGTAAGCGCTTCGTGCTCAACTTGACGTGCGTACTTCATGACTTTATCCGCATACACGCAATCTTCTAAACCAGTAACTTTTATATTGGCAATATCGCTCACATTGAGGTAAGTGTGAAACGCCTCGCCAATCACAAAGGGGTGATCTGCACTATTAGTGGTGCACAATTCAATGCGTAGACGACGCCCCACTGTAATAGTGGCGGTCAAAGAATAAGGGTATGAAAGCTGGCGCTTGGCTTCGGGCGTTTCCAGCATTTCTAGCATAATGCGCGTGGCGCCCGTCGGCGTCGAGTCAATATCTGTCACGCGCCAAGGAATCACCCGCGCAAAACCATGCGGACAAAACGTGCTGTCTGTAGGATGTGCGCCAAACCAGGGCCAACAAATGGGCACACCACCGCGGATTGACCGACCTTTTACAAAGCGCGCCGCGCTGGATAGCCACAATACAGGGTGTGCTAAAAATTTAGGCTGCCAGCCAATCACGTGCGCACCTTGCAGCGCGATTTTGGCGGTAGCCAGCGGATTATCCACCTCCAAATATTGTAGACCACTTTCATCTTGTGTTTGCAGCACGTGCGCATGCAGTTTTAAACGCTTTTGCGTCTTTAAAGATTGTGCGATTGCGGGCACTTCTGTACTTGTCATATCCATATTCTTGCTCGTTTAAACTATACTATTTTTCTATCTGAGAAACATCACGAACTGCGCCACGAGCCGCGCTGGTGCTCATTGCTGCGTAAGCACGCAAAGCAGGAGATACATGTCGCTCACGACTCACTGGCTTCCAAGCATCTTTGCCTTTAGCCACCATTTTGGTATGACGGTGCGACATTTCCGCATCAGTGATTGCTAAATGAATAGTGCGGTTTGGAATGTCAATTTCAATGGTGTCACCTTCTTCCACCAAACCAATCGCGCCTCCCTCAGCCGCTTCTGGCGAAGCATGGCCGATACTCAAACCAGACGTTCCGCCTGAAAAACGGCCGTCAGTAAACAGCGCGCACACCTTACCTAAATCTTTAGACTTCAAATATGAAGTCGGATACAGCATCTCTTGCATACCTGGCCCGCCGCGCGGGCCTTCGTAGCGAATCACCACCACATCACCCGCCACAACTTGGTCGGCCATAATACCTTCAACCGCAGTATCTTGGCTTTCAAAAATACGTGCGCGACCAGTAAATTTCAAAATACTGTCATCCACACCAGCGGTTTTGACAATACAGCCATCCAGCGCAATATTGCCGTACAACACCGCCAAGCCGCCATCTTGCGAATAAGCATGTTCAATATCGCGAATGCAGCCTTCGGCACGATCCACATCTAAATCTGGCCACAGCATAGATTGTGAAAACGCAATGGTCGTAGAAATGCCGCCTGGGGCTGCGCGATAAAATTTCTTCACTTCTTCGTCGGTTGTCGTCGCTACATCCCATTTGTCTAGCGCAGCCTGCATGGTCGGGCTATGTACAGTCGGGCTTTGGTTGTGAATCAACCCCGCTCGATTCAACTCGCCCAAAATTCCCATCACGCCGCCCGCACGGTGTACATCTTCCATATGGAATTTGGCTGTGGCTGGCGCAACTTTGCATACACAGGGCACTTTGCGCGAAATGCGATCAATATCCGACATGGTAAAATCCACACCCGCTTCATGCGCTGCGGCAAGCAAATGCAATACGGTGTTGGTCGAACCGCCCATCGAGACATCCAGTGCCATGGCATTTTCAAACGCTTGCATATTGGCGATAGAACGCGGCAAGACTGAGTAATCATCTTGCTCGTAATAGCGCTTTGCCAACTCGACAATCAACCGCCCTGCTTTTAAAAATAGCTCTTTACGAGCACCATGCGTGGCAAGCGTAGAGCCGTTGCCAGGCAAGCTAAGCCCGAGCGCTTCCGTCAAACAATTCATCGAATTTGCCGTGAACATGCCCGAGCATGAGCCACAAGTTGGGCAAGCCGAACGTTCAATTTCATCAGACTCTGCATCCGAGACCTTGCTATCCGCCGCCGCCACCATGGCATCCACCAAATCCAGCTTATGCGTGACGCCTGCCCAATTGACCTTGCCTGCTTCCATCGGCCCGCCAGAAACAAATACGGTAGGAATATTCAAGCGCAGCGCTGCCATCAACATGCCTGGGGTGATTTTGTCGCAATTAGAGATGCACACCAGCGCATCGGCGCAATGCGCGTTGACCATATATTCGACCGAATCTGCAATTAAATCGCGGCTTGGCAAGCTGTACAGCATGCCGCTATGACCCATAGCAATGCCGTCATCCACCGCAATGGTATTGAACTCTTTCGCCACACCACCTGCACGCTCAATTTCACGTGCAACCAATTGGCCGAGATCTTTTAAATGCACATGGCCTGGCACAAATTGCGTGAATGAGTTGGAAATGGCGATGATTGGCTTATCAAAATCACCATCTTTCATGCCCGTGGCGCGCCAAAGTGCGCGGGCACCAGCCATATTACGGCCGTGGGTGGTGGTGCGAGAACGATAAACTGGCATGTGTAACCTTTAAACAAATACGTATAATGCTATTTTACAGCAACCATCCACTTTAAGACACGCAAAATATGCCTTTAATTCACCCACAATTTGACCCGATTGCCATGCATATCACACAAAATTTCGGCATCCATTGGTATGGCTTGATGTATTTATTAGGTTTTTTAGCGTTTTTAGCCTTAGGTAAGTATCAAATCAAACACAAAACTTGGTTTGGCTGGAACACTCAGATGCTTGACGACGCCTTATTCTACGGCGCTTTGGGCGTGATTTTAGGTGGCAGAATTGGTTACATCCTGTTTTACCAGCTTGGGAGTTTTATGCAGCACCCGCTGGATATTTTTAAAATTTGGCAAGGCGGTATGAGCTTTCACGGCGGCTTTTTAGGCGTTTTAATTGCCATGCACTTCTTCAATAAAAAACACAACCAGCCTTGGTTAAAAATTATGGACTTCGTCGCACCGCTTGTGCCTATTGGCTTAGGGGCTGGTCGCATGGGCAACTTCATCAATGGCGAACTTTGGGGGCGCGCAACCAACTCAAGCTTTGGCATGATTTTTCCGCAAATAGATAAGGTCGCGCGCCACCCTTCGCAACTTTATGAGTTTGCTTTAGAAGGCATCGCGCTTTTTTGCATTTTATGGTGGTTTTCGCGCAAACAGCGCCCAATCGGTGCGATTTCCGCACTATTTTTAATCGGTTATGGTGGCTTTAGATTTTTGGTGGAATTTACGCGCCAGCCAGACGAACATTTAGGCTTATTGCAACTGGGTTTTAGCATGGGGCAATGGCTAAGTTTGCCGATGATTTTGATTGGCATTTGGATGTGGTTCGCCGCTTATAAAAATAAATTCAATTAAAGTCGAAATTCCAACATGTTGAATAATTGTTCAACACTCAAGTTTTTGTAGCGTGTTAATTTAAAAAATTAATGCAATATAAATCAAACAGTTATAAAAATATTTTCACTCATAAAGCTGGCATGCGCATTGCGTATTAATAAGCGCAGTCAACTTTTTAAGGTGAAATTAATATGAAAAACTTATTTGATAAAATTTTTAAAAAAGAACCGCAATTTAATTATATTATTGCGGAGTATCAGCCGACTAAAATCAACCTACCAATAGTTGATTCCTCAAACTCAGAGTACGATGTTGACGCACCCGCAAGCAACGATGAGATGCAGATTGACCGAATTTATCAGCAACAGTAAACACTATCTGTGAATTTTGTTATGTTGTTTTGATTGATGACGGTTCACGTCATCCCCGCGAAGTTTTAAGTGTTTTGTGGTTTGACCATGTGTGCGTTCGCGCCATAATTTAAAAGAACTCAGCTTTAAATTGGCACGCATTATTTTAATTACGCCATCTTGATTTAGCCCAAATTGCGCCTCAATCGCTTCAAAAGCAGTTCTGTCTTCCCAACCCATTTCAATAATGCGATTTAAATCTTCATCGCTAAAATTTTTGTCTTTGTGTGGATTTATTAACAGCATCGCTTTATGCCTTGCCATTGGCTGTCTTGCCAAAGTTTAAAAAAATCCTTACGCGCTAGCGCCGGTGGAGCATCTACAGTCCCCGCATGAAATTCCGCATGATGTTTTAAATATTGCTCGTAGGCATCATCGCCCGATAATTGCCGCGCGCCGCGCCAAACATGCAGTAAAAAATGTCCTATTTTAGTCAAATTTAGCATATTAAAGCGCTGTTTTTACGTAAGGAGAATCGCTGAGAGGCAATATCCTCGAGCCTTGCAGGGCATGTTTGCAAATTACCAACATGTCAATAATCACTATCCATAACACCGCCACAAAAAATAGGGTTAAGTAGGCATCCAATTGTTGATTAAATATGAGCTGCGGGGCAATACTGGCCTTGTCCGCAGGCAATGCACCACTCGCTAATTTAGCACTTAAATCATTCGCCGCAGCAAAAAAGCCTACACGAATATCATCAGAAAATATTTTTTGATGCGCCGC
>JANOWN010000015.1:0-41402 GCA_031417915.1 Methylotenera sp. | reverse complement strand
TTCTCGCGAAAGCGGGAATCCATGTTTAGCCTTACATTTTTTAAAATGGATTCCCGCTTTCGCGAGAATGACGGAGTTTGGAGTTTTTAATTTTTAATTTTGAAAGTAGCTGATTTAAAATGGCTGAAATCCTAGTGTTATATTACTCCCAAGGCGGCGCGGTGCGCGAGATGGCGCAGCTAATTGCGCGTGGCGTTGAATCAATTAGCTACGTAAAGGCGCGCATCCGCACTGTGCCTAAAGTATCAGCTAATTGTGAGGCGACTGAATCGGATATGCCTAAAACTGGTGACCCATATTGCGAATTGCAAGATTTAGAAGAATGTATTGGTATTGCACTTGGCAGCCCTACCCGCTTTGGCAATATGGCAGCACCGATGAAGTATTTTTTGGACGGTACGACTGCGTTGTGGCTAAAGGGTGCGCTAATTGGCAAGCCTGCCGCAGTGTTTACCAGCACTGGCAGTATGCATGGCGGCAATGAAAGTACGCTATTGACCATGATGTTGCCGCTAATACACCACGGCATGCTAATGGTTGGTTTGCCCTATTCGGAGCCTGCATTATCTAGCACGCAAAGTGGCGGCACACCTTATGGCGCAAGCCATGTAGGCGGCGCGCTGGATGATAAAAAAATTACCGATGATGAGAAAAAACTGTGCCTTGCGCTGGGCAAACGCTTGGCTGAAACCGCTTTAAAGTTGGCGGAATGAGCTTGCTTGCATGAATTTAGCCCAAGAAGCGCGACAGTTTTTACGCAGTACGCGCAGCGGTGTTTTATCGAGTTTTTCGAGTAAGTTTGATGGCTATCCATTTGGCTCTGTAATGCCGTTTGTGCTGGGTCACGATTGCCAGCCAATTGTGTTGATTTCTACAATTGCAGAGCACACCAAAAACATCATCGCCAATCCAAAAGTGTCGCTACTGGTGTTTGCAGGCGCGGAAGATTTGCATGCCAATGGCCGTTTAACGCTGATTGGCCAAGCGGAACAACTCGACAAAAATGACGCTGATTTGATGGCGCGCTACAGCCGTTATTTTCCTGATTCTGTTGGTTATTTTGCCATGCACGACTTTCAGCTTTACCGCATCAACATCGCCCACGCGCGCTATATTGCGGGCTTTGGCAAAATGGGCTGGCTGCAAGGCAGCGAGCTAAATAATGATGAATTTACCAGCGCTAACAATACAATCGCGCAACTAGAAACCAGCATGATTGAGCACATGAATGCCGACCATACAGATAGCTTAATGCAATATTGTGCCTATTTTTATAGCGTATACCCGCAAGCGGTTGATTTAATTGGTATAGATAGTGAAGGCTTTGATATTAAAGCGGTGATTGAAGATGCGATACAAATTTTACGCTTTAATTTTGAATCGCCAATATTTGATGCCAACTCTGCCCGCATGGCGTTTGTGGTTTTAAGCAAAGTAGCTCGCGCGTGATTCACTACTTAAAGCTTGGTGCGGGTGCTAGCCTCATCGTGCTAATTTTTTTATGCCTAGCGTGGGAGGCAGTATTGGCGCCACTTAAGCCTGGTGGTTCGTTGCTTATACTTAAAGCGGTGCCGTTGTTATTACCACTATTTGGCATACTTAAAGGCAAACGTTACACCTATCAGTGGGCCAGCATGTTTATATTGTTGTATTTTACCGAAGGTTGCGTGCGAGCTTGGTCAGATAATGGCTTATCTGCCAAATTAGCGCTGCTAGAAGTGACTTTAACGCTAACATTTTTTATGTGTGCAATTTATTACGCAAAACTCACGCGCAAGCCGCCCAATAAGTCGCCTTAACATTTCATCAATTCATGCGCCCTCACTTGTTTTTTGTTCCGTATTGCCGCTTTGTTCAGTCGGATGTATGAATCACTACGTCACTTCTTCACAAAACAACACTACAAAACAAAATC
This sequence comes from Methylotenera sp., assembly GCA_031417915.1. GTDB lineage: Bacteria > Pseudomonadota > Gammaproteobacteria > Burkholderiales > Methylophilaceae > Methylotenera_A. Next base: position 39,487 of record JANOWN010000015.1, on the reverse strand, counting down.
CTGCGTGAAAATCACATGAATTGATAAAACATTAAGGCTGCTTCAATTATAATAAAAGGATGAAAATACTTCGCCCTCTAACTCACGTATGAAAATACTCATTTCTAACGACGATGGCTATTTTGCGCCAGGGCTGAATATTTTAGCTGAGCATTTAGCTAAAATTGCCGATATTACCGTCGTTGCGCCAGAGCGTAACCGTAGCGGGGCTAGCAATTCGCTCACGCTAGACCGTCCACTTAGCGTTAAAAAAGCCAGCAACGGCTTTTTTTATGTTAACGGCACACCGACAGATTGCGTGCATATTGCGCTAACTGGCTTAATGGATGAAATGCCTGACATGGTGATTTCGGGCATTAACGATGGCGCAAATATGGGTGACGACACTATTTATAGCGGCACAGTAGCGGCGGCGATGGAGGGCTTTTTGCTGGATATTCCATCGATTGCAGTTTCTATGTCGCAGCATAACGCCACCCATTTTGAAAGCGCTGCACTTGTAATTGTCGAGCTAGTACAACATTATCAACAGCATGGCTTTCCTTCCCCCATGTTGCTTAACGTTAACGTACCAGATTTACCTTATGAGCAAATTCATCGCAGCATGGTGACGCGCCTAGGCAAGCGCCATAAGGCAGAGCCCGTCATCAAACTTAAAACGCCACGTAACGAAACGGTGTATTGGGTGGGCGCGGCAGGCAAGCCAAATGATGGCGGCAAAGGCACCGATTTTTATGCGATAGAGAACAACTTTGTATCAATTACGCCCATTCAAGTAGATTTAACCGAGCACACCAAGTTAGTCGAGCTGCGCGATTGGCTAGATAAGACAAAATAATATGGCCTTACTAAAACCGACCACCAGCAAAACTGGCATTGGCATGACATCATTGCGCACACGAGAGCGCATGTTGGTGCGTCTGCGTGAACAAGGTATTAGTGATGAAGTGGTGTTGCATGCTATGGGTGAGATTCCACGTCATATTTTTGTAGATGATGCACTATCAACGCGCGCTTATGAAGATGTTTCGCTGCCAATTGGATTTGCGCAAACTATCTCACAGCCTTATATTGTGGCGCGCATGACCGAGATTTTACGCAACGGCAAACAGTTGAATAAAGTGTTAGAAATTGGAACGGGCTGCGGTTACCAAACGGCAATATTGTCGCGCGTTGCAAAAGAAGTATTATCGGTAGAACGCATTCGCCCGTTAGTCATGAAAGCGCGCGGCCATTTGCGCACGCTTAAATGTAACAACGTGAAATTAGATCATGCTGATGGCAGCCTGGGGCTCAATGAATACGCGCCTTTCGACGGCATTATTGTGACAGCAGCCGCTAGCCATGTGCCGCAAGAATTGCTCGCACAACTGGCCATTGGCGGGCGCATGGTAATCCCAGTTGGTACATCTACACAGGTTTTGCACTTGATTGAGCGGACAAATATCAACTCTGAAAACGATTACAAACAAACTAAGCTAGAGCCAGTAAAATTTGTGCCTTTATTAGGTGGAGTCAGTTAATGCGCGGACCCATCGTTTTCTTATTGATTTTATTGCTAGCCGCTTGTGAAAGCAACCCGCCAGCACCTGTAATAGATCGCATGCCTGACTCCAGACCAAAACCAGCGGTGATAAAACCTGTACTTAAAAATACTGATGCAGGCAAAGATTGGCGGCCTGATAGCCATGTCGTTAAAAAAGGCGATACGCTGTTTGGCATTGGTTTGGAATATGGCGTGGATTACAAAGAAATTGCAGTTGCCAATAACATTGTCGCGCCCTACCCTATTAAAATTGGCCAAAAAATAGATTTAAGCAGCTTTAAAGTTAAACCAGCAACTGCGCCACAAGCCAATAACGGCGTAGGTGATGGTTTGGATGATGGCGTGGTAATTACGCCAATGAAAACGGAACCTGCTGTTACTGGAGACAAACAAGTAGTTAGCGATAAGCCTATAAGTAGTGAAAAGCCAATAGTCTCTGTCGTCACGCCAGTGATTAGTGAGCCAAAAGCACTGCGTGAGCCATACAGCATAGAAGCGCTAAACCGTACTACACCCAAACCAATTGGCGCAAAACCTACTGATGTTAAAACTATAGACGTAAAACCAACAGAAACCAAGCCTGCCGAAGCTAAACCAGCTGACACGGCAACTGGTGACGAGGCAATGGCATGGAGCTGGCCTACGCAAGGCAAAATCACTGCTAATTTTAACGAGGCTACCAATAAAGGCATTGATATTGGCGGCAGTACAGGCCAAGCGATTAATGCTGCCAGCGCTGGCAAGGTAATTTACAGCGGAGCTGATTTGCGCGGCTATGGCAAATTAGTGATTGTTAAGCACAACAAAACTTATTTATCGGTATATGCGCACAACAGCAAAATTGTGGTGAAAGAAGGCCAAACGGTAGCGGCGGGCCAAAAAATTGCCGAAATGGGCAATACTGATGCTAATTCGGTTAAACTACATTTTGAGATTCGCCGCTTGGGTAAATCGGTTGACCCAGCCAAGTATCTCAATTAGCATCTGATTACTAAGCAATATTAAAGGGATTAATGATGGCTGCTCCGCTAAAAAAAGAACCGAATAAATACGCTAAAAATGCTGACATTAAAGCCGATACGCCGCTAAAAACCATCATTTCTGCAGTTGGTATGATTTTAATGCTAGTCGGCTTAGCCGGCATTGCAATGGAGTTTTTTAAAGATGAAGGCTGGTTAAAAACGGCGATTGCATGGTTGTTCGAATCCACCACGCGCATGATGTTTATCCCCGTGATCATTTTTGCGCTATGGTTAATGAACCGTATGATGTCATCGACCAACCCGAACGAGAGCAAAAAGTCTGGCAATATCCCCATGTATATTATGATGGCGATTGGGGCATATTATGTTTTTAGGTTTGTAACCACTGGCAGCCTATAGTGCAAAAGACTTAAAATTATAAGCATAAAAAAGCCACGCAATGCGTGGCTTTTTTTGTTTTAAAATTTAGTGTTTCTTGTTTGCTTCTGCTTGGTAATGCTCATGCACCGCCGTCATGTCACGTTCACGCGCCCATTTAATAATTTCTTCTAGCGCGGCAGCACCAATTTCACCAATTTGCGTATGAATACCGGCTTGATCACGAACAATTAAAATGCCAGGAATTTGATTCACCTCAAAATAGGCACTAATTTCCGGATCGGCTTCGGTATCTACAATGCCAAACACAATATCAGGATGATTCTCTGAAACCGCTTTAAAAGTTGGCGTAAATTCCACACAGGGCTCGCACCATGGCGCCCAAAAATCAACAATCACGAAATTGTTTTTTTCAATGGTATCTTTAAAATTTGCTTTGGTTAATGTGACTACTGCCATGGTTTTGCCCTAAAAAGTGTTTAAATTAAATAATCCAACAGTTTATCAGACGCGCGCCATTAAGTTAAGTTTCAGCGCTTAATTGCTATAGTTAAACCGCTGAGATTTTATTTAAAAAAATTACTTTTTGATTCAATTTTGTAGCGCGCAAAAAAACATGCCCTGCAAGCCGCATAGATATTGGCTTGCAGGGCATCAATTTTAAAACTTATTGTATTTAAAAAAAATGTGTTACCAGTATGACTGACAGCACTAATGATCTTCTACAAAAAAATTCAATAACTTATTGAATAGAGGCGCAATAATTAAAATCGCCGCAAACACAATAGGCCATGCGGTGATAAACGCCCCAAGCCACACGTCAATAAAATCTGTATGAGGCTGAATGCGCAGATAAATGATGATGCCAGATACAATCAATGCCGTGCTTGCCGACATAATGAGCGCGAAAAGCACAGCACGATATCGGTATGCGATTTTACTTGCCATGAGTTTAATCTCTTGTGTTAATGAATGGATAATACAAGTTCGACCAGTGTGTTCGGGTTATCAACAAAGGCAAAATGTCCAGTGTTGGCTACGGTGGTTATCGCTACTCCACCAAGTTCTTTTGCGGTTCGTTTGCGTTCAACCAATGTTGACCAATCATGTTCACCATATATGAGTTTGACAGGCGCTTTTACCGCTGCATACATAGACTGGGCCTTGCCCCATGAACGCCAGTTGGCGAAGACGTTGCGCTCTACATAACGGTAACCTTTGCGATATCCAGCGCGATTAAATTCAGTGAGTAATTGATTGGGCATCCAACGCTTCATCCGCAGTCCACCACGCATGATGAGGCCAAGTAATGGTTTGTTTTCCATAACCGCAAACACTGCTCCAAAAACTGGGATAGCAAACTGACCAAGGATGAAGTTAGCAATAAAATTGCCACGGCGCACACCATCTGCATAGCGCGTGTCATAGTCATAAGTATTGGATGAAACTACGGACTTGATACGTTCAGGCAATGCGCTGGCAACAGTCAGTGCTAAAACAGCGCCAATGGATTCGCCAACCAAAGTCACCTCCCGCAAATCAAGTTTCTCTATAAAAGCAATAACTGCACTGCGGAAGTACGGTTCATCGTAGTTGGCCTTGTTGTCAATGGATGAGTAGCCATGTCCAGGCAGGTCCACTGCATAAACCGTGTAATGCTGCGCAAGCAATGGAATCACCTCTTGAAAATAATCCAGCTGCGTGCGAATGGTATGAAGCAGAATCAACGGCGCACCAGTGCCCGTTTTTAAAAATCGTAGAGTTTTGCTCCCGTCTATTTGAATATGTGATACTTCGCCAATTTTGGATAAATCTTGCATATTTATGTCCTTTTCTAATTAAGTTTCAAGTGCATCACGGCTAAATAAATTTACCAAGGCAAAGCATCACCCAAATGAAAGAAGCCGCCAGTTTTGCCGTTGCTATCTAATGTGGCTAATTGCACGCTGGTTTTACCGCCGTCTTTTAATTCCATAGGTGCATTTTCTCCGCCAAGCTCCGTTTTTACCCAGCCAGGATGTGCTGAATTTACTTTGATATTGGTATCGCTTAGCTCATGCGCTAAATGCACGGTATATACGTTGAGCGCAGTTTTGGAGGCGTTGTAGGCAAATGCTTTAGCTGAGTCAATTGGGGATTTTTCCATACTGTGTAATGTGAGTGAAGCTAGCACGCTAGATAAATTCACAATGCGGCCAGCGGGGGCTAGCTTAATTAATGGTAGTAATTTTTGCGTTAACGTGACCACGGCAAATAAATTGGTTTGAAAAGTATTTTGCAAAATATCTGCGCTAACTGAGCTGCTATTGCCGCCCATCAATGGCTCTTGCAAGATACCCGCGTTATTCACCAAAATATCGAGCTTGCCGTAATGTTTGCTTAAATACTCAAATACCTTGTTGGCTGATGTTGCTTGGCTAGCATCATAATAAATGGCGCTAGCTTGATAGCCTAGCGCTTGCAACTCTTTTGCGGCGGCTTCGCCTTTGGCGATATCGCGTGCGCCAATGACTACTGTAATGCCTAATACGCCCAAACCTTTGGCTGTTTCAAAACCAATACCGCGATTTGCGCCAGTGATGAATGCTATTTTTTGTGTAGATGTTGACATTTTTAATCCTTAAATTTATATTAATATACCAACTGGTAAATAAATAATAGTTGAGTTAAAATAACTTGTCAACACTATTTTGTACCTATCGGTACAAAATATAATTTAATGGGTAATAATCATGTATGAATGATGCAGTTAAAATCGAACAAGCCGCAAAAATGCCTGTTAAGCTGCCAGCTAAACCGCGCGGTCGCCCCTTGGCATTCAACCAAGAAGAAGCGCTAGATAAAGCACTAAAAGTATTTTGGTCGCGCGGCTATGAAGGTGCCTCAATGACAGAGCTCACCGAAACACTCGGCATAAACAAACCAAGTATTTACGCAGCATTTGGTAATAAAGAAGCCTTGTTTCGTAAGGCATTAGCTAAATATATTGCTGGGCCTGCTGCCTTTGTCGGTACTGCTATGCACGAGCCAACAGCACACCAAGCAGTTGAAACTCTTTTGATGCAGGCAGTTAATTTTTTTAGTGATAAAAGTACACCAAATGGTTGCATGATTGTGCAAGGCGCTCTAACTTGCGGGCAAAGCTCACTAGCCATTCAGCAAGAATTGATTGCTTACAGAGGCAACTTTGAAGATACATTGACTAAACGTTTTGAGCTAGCCAAAGTACAAGGGGAATTAGCAGCAAAAGTGAATACTAAACAGCTAGCAAAATATATCGCAACAGTTCATCAGGGTATGTCGGTGCAAGCCACTAGCGGCGCAACACGAGAAGAGCTGATAGCAATCGTTGTAATGGCTTTGAAAAGTTGGCCAACCACTTAACAAATAGCTTAATAAATCTAACCAACATTACATGTAATGTAAAGGATAGAAAATTGGTGCCCTGAAAACCGCATGGATATTAGCTTGCAGAGCATTTATTTTTTAGGCTAAACGGGCTTACCCCAAGTGCCTGCAAAGAATAAATCACCCAATGGTTTACGTTTACGCTCTGCCAATTCGCGCGTTTTTAAATCATCTGGCAAATTGTTAGCATCACCCTCATAACCCACAACCAGCATCGCCATTGGTGTGTATTGCGTAGGAATATTAAATTTTTCTCGCGCTAAATCACTATTAAAACCGCCCATTTGGTGTGCGGCCAAACCCATGCTAGCCGCTTGCAATACCAAGTTTTCAGCCGCCGCACCTGTGTCATATTGCGCAAAACGATTAGCTTGCTGATTCACATCTAAAATAGTATTTGCACAACCCAGCAACAACAACGACGCATGTTTTACCCAAGTTTGGTTACTGGGTGCCAGGCAATCAAACGCCGTTTGCCAAGCTGTTGGATTGCTGGTTTTATCGCACACAATAAAACGCCAAGGCTGGTCGTTGTAACTGGATGGTGCCCAGCGAGTGGCTTCTAGCAGCGCAATAATTTGCTCATGCGAGACAGATTTAGTCGCGTCAAATGCGCGCGGGCTCCAGCGCTTGGCAATAATTTCTTGAATAGTCACTGACGTAATGGCGGGTTTTTGCATGGCGTTTGTCTTTCAAGCATTCAAAAATGGATAATCAGTGTAACCTTTTTCACTGCCACCATAAAAGGTTTTGCTATTAGCTTCATTCAACGGCGCATCGGTTTTGTAGCGTTCTACCAAATCTGGGTTGGCCAAAAATGGTACTCCGTAAGCAATCACATCGGCGTAGCCGCTAGCAATGGCGGCGTTGCCACGCGTTTTGTCATAGCCCAAATTAGCCATGTAAGCGCCTTTAAAATGCTTGCGCATTTGTACAAAATCAAATGGCGCAGCCACACCGCCGCCAGCAATGCCACCTTCTACCACGTGCAAATAAGCCAAATTAAATTGGTTAAGTTGTTCGGCCACAAAGTTAAATAATGCTTGCGCGTCGCTGTCGTGCATATCGTTAAACGGGTTGGCGGGTGATAATCGCACACCTGTTTTATCTGCGCCAGCCACTGCAACCACGGCCGCCGTTACTTCCATTAACAAACGTGCGCGATTTTCAAAGCTGCCACCATAACTATCGCTGCGCTTGTTACTGCCATCGCGCAAAAATTGATCTAATAAATAACCATTTGCCGCATGAATTTCTACGCCGTCAAAGCCTGCAGCTAGCGCACATTTAGTCGCATGCACATAATCTTGCACTAGGGCTGGCAACTCGGCAGCTTCTAGTGCACGCGGTTCTACATAATCCACCAAGCCATTGTAAGTAAACGCTTTGCCCGCAGGTTTAATGGCAGAAGGCGCTACTGGTAACGCTCCATCTAATAAGCTAGGGTGAGAAATACGTCCCACATGCCACAATTGCAATATTATTTTGCCGCCTTTGGCATGCACGGCATCCACCACTTGCTTCCAGCCAGCTACTTGCGCATCGGTATAAATACCTGGCAACGCTGGGTAACCATGCGCCTGCGGGCTAATTGGCGTGGCCTCGGTAATAATCAGCCCCGCAGTGGCTCGCTGTGCATAATAGGTTACGTTTAAATCGTGCGGAATACCACCTTCACCCGCACGGTTTCTAGTCAATGGCGCCATCACCATACGATTTTTTAACTCAATGCTGCCCAATTTAGCTGGGCTAAATAAATCTAATGCCATGTATTACTCCTGATTAATTTTAAAAAGTATAAGTTAATTTATTTAACTGGGATTATTTAATGACACTGGCTGGCGGTAATTTCACACCTTCAATTAGCAGCGTAATTTCAATATCGTCACCAACAGATGCATTAGGTTTTATGCCCCAGCCAAAACCATAATCGCTGGCTTTTAAGCTAGTTTTTGCCTCAAAACCGCTTCTGTAGCCGCCCCACGGGTCTATGCCAAAGCCCAGCACTTTAAATGGAAATGTCATCTCTTTAGCCACGCCGTGCATGGTAAATATACCTGTCATCACACCTTCGGTATTGGATGTTGCTGTAATTTTTTTGCTGATAAATGTGGCGGTGGCAAATTTTTCTACGTCTAAAAAATCTGCCTTTTGAATATTTTTATCGCGCTTAGCATGGCTGCTGTTTACGCTAAGCATATTTATTTTAGCCTCTACACTAGAGTTAGCTAAATTATCGTTATCAATTAAAATTTTGCCAGCAATATCGCTAAAAGTGCCCGATGTTTTACTGGCTACATGGCGCACGCTCCAATTGGCAAAACTATGGCTATCATCAATTCGGTAAGCTTCTGGAGCTGCAATGGCATGGCTGCAAGCCAATAGCAATGCGGCTTGCAGAGCATATAAATAAAGTATTTTTAGCATGATTGAATCCTTTAAAGACAATATTTTTATTCTATAAGCGGCAACTTTATTGCTAAAATCATGGACATAGATTTGGGCAAATTGTTCAGCAAAAGAATGAATATCATGTGCTAATATAAAGTCGTTCAACACTAATTTCAAGCAAGTAACGCCTTTTTAAATAATTAACATTTTTTATTACAAGAATTTATGCAAACCACATTAAAAGCCATTATTGATGGCGCATCACAGGTTATTTTAGGCAAGCAAACTCAAGTTAAGTTAAGCTTGGCTTGTTTACTTTCTGGCGGTCACTTACTAATTGAAGATTTACCTGGCATGGGCAAAACCACGCTGGCACATACGCTGGCGCAGGTGCTGGGCCTTAACTTTAGACGCAGCCAATTTACCAGCGATTTATTGCCCGCCGATATTATTGGTGTCTCGGTTTACGATAGAAACAGTTCCAATTTTCAGTTTCACCCAGGGCCAGTGTTTACCAATGTGCTGCTGGCCGATGAAATTAATCGCACCACGCCAAAAACGCAAAGCGCGTTGTTAGAGGCAATGGAAGAAAGCCAAATTACTGTGGACGGCGAAACGCACGCACTGCCAAAGCCGTTTTTTGTCATTGCTACGCAAAATCCAAAGCACCATATTGGTACGTTTCCGCTGCCAGAATCACAGCTAGATCGCTTTTTAATGCGCATTACGCTAGGTTACCCCGATGCCGCATCTGAGCGCGCTTTACTTAAAAACCAAGCGGGGCGCGGCACATTAATTCAGCCAGTGTGCGATATGAACACGCTGCTATCTTTACAACAAGTAGTAAAAAATGTGCATGTGTCTGATCAACTTTTAGATTATTTGCAAGATTTAATTTTGCACACGCGCACGCATTTTGCTACAGGTTTATCGCCGCGCGCTGGCTTGGGTTTGCGCCAATGTGCACAAGCATGGGCGTTAATCGAAGGCCGAGATTTTGTAGTGCCAGAAGACGTACAAGCGGTATTTGCCAGCGTGGTGTCGCACCGTTTAGCTTCTGAAAACGCTGAAGTTGCCAAGCAGATACTTGAGCGCGTAGCGATTCGCTAAGCTAATTAGCACAATATATGGCCATTTTGCATACATTAAAGCCAAGTTTTTTTACGTATAAATATTGGCAGGCTACATTTTCAAAATCACGATTTTCAAAATCACGATTTTTAAAATCATTGTTTCGTGTCGCAAAAAGTGATAACAACGTTGCCACGCTAAACCCACGTCAAATTTATATTCTGCCCACGCGCTGGGGCATGCTATATGCCATTATGCTGCTTTTGTTGCTGGTGGGTTCTATCAATTATTCCATCAGCTTGGGTTATTACGTCACTTTTTTGCTAGCGTCACTTGGCAACATGACCATGTTGCACACTTGGCGCAATTTGGTACATTTACAAGCTACAGCGTTGCCCGCACAGCCAGTATTTGCGGGCACTGTGGCTCAGGTGCCCATTCAAGTTAGCGATACTAAAAACCGCGCACGATATGCCATCGCAGCACAGTTTGAAGATAATTCAATAGTGACGCACGATATTGCCAGCAACGCTAACCAAAGTTTTTTGTTGCCATTACAAACACAACAACGTGGCTGGCAAACGCTGCCGCGCATTAAACTGCACACTGAGTTTCCGCTGCTGTTATTTCACGCCTGGGCTTATGTAGAAAGCTCACAGCAAATTTTAATTTATCCAAAACCTAGCGACAACAAACTTGCACCGCCCATCGCTAGCGCAGACCAAAATGGTGGAAATAGCCGCACCGCGCGTGGTGATGAAGATTTCGATGGTCATAAAACCTACCAAATGGGTGATGCTGCTAGCCGTGTCGACTGGAAAGCCTCCAGCCGCGGCATTGGCATGTTTACAAAGCAATATAGCGGCAATGGCGCAGCAATATTGCTGTTAGATTGGCAAGCAACCACTGGTTTAGACTTTGAAGCACGCATCTCACAAATGGCGCGCTGGGTGGTAGATGCACATGCTGCGCAGCAACTTTTTGGTTTAAGTTTGCCTAATTTAACGCTGCAGCCAAACAGTGGTCAAGCGCATTACCACCAGGCTTTACAAGCCTTGGCGCTGCTGTGAACATAAAAAAAACATCGTTAACCGCGCAACAGGTATATTGGCTGCTGGCCAGCCTAACGCTTATTTTGGCCATACATGCGCCCAACTTACCCATTTGGGTCACTGCGGCAAGCGCGTTATTCATCAGTTGGCGATTTTTTACCATTAAAAACCCTGCACTAATGCCAAATCGCTGGCTGCTGGTCATGCTATCTTTATTTACTGGCCTTGGCATTTTGCTTAATTTTCACAGTTTTGGCCGTGATGCAAGTTTAAGTTTATTGGTGCTAATGACAGTACTAAAACTACTAGAAACCCGCGTGCTGCGTGATTACATACTCACCATCATGCTGGCTTACTTTTTAATTGGTAATTTGTTTTTGTTTAATCAAAGTATTTTAACTTTCACATTAAGCATTCCACCGCTTATATTACTCACTGCAACACTGATACAAATCAGCTTAAAAACGTCGCAACATTGGTCATTTTTACTTAAGCTAGCGGGTAAAATGTTGCTGCAATCGATACCCGTGATGCTGATTTTATTTGTGTTATTTCCGCGCATTCCTGGCCCACTGTGGGGCATTCCGCAAGATGCTTACAGCGGCATGTCTGGCCTTGGCGATAACTTAAAATTTGGTGAGATAAGCAACTTAACCAAAAATAGCAGCGTGGCGTTTAGGGTGCAATTTAAAGGCAAACTGCCGCCCAACAACCAACTGTATTGGCGTGGGCCAGTGTTGTGGCATCAATACAAAAATGAATGGTTAATGCCCAGTAAAAGTATTGGTTTGCGTAATGAACTATTGTCAACGGAAGGCGCGCCGATTGCCTATACCATTACGCTGGAGCCACACAATCGCACTTGGTTGCTGCTGCTAGATATGCCAACTTTAGCGCCCGCTGGCACCAGTTTTACCCATGATTATTCTGCCGTCGCTAACGAGCCAGTGCGCACGCGCATGCGTTACAGTGCCAGCTCGCACAGCGCTTACAAATTGGGCGAAGTGCTTAACGAACGCGAGCAAACGCTTAGTTTGCAACTAACTGAAGGCGAAAATGCAAAAACTTTTGCGCTGGCAAAAGCCTGGCAAAGCTTATCGCCGCAACAGAAAATAGATAAAGCATTACAAATGTTTAGGCAGCAAAATTTTATTTACACGCTGCAGCCACCAATATCACGCGATGACCCAATTGACGATTTTTTATTTAACACCAAACGCGGCTTTTGCGAGCATTATGCCGCCAGCTTTGTCTATTTAATGCGGGCTGCAGGCTTACCTGCAAGAATTGTGACGGGCTACCAAGGTGGCGAGCTGAATCCCAATGGTAATTATTTAATTGTGCGGCAAAGTGACGCGCATGCCTGGGCCGAGGTGTGGTTAGAAAACCAAGGCTGGCTGCGCATAGACCCCACCGCAGCCGTGTCGCCAGAGCGCATAGAACAAGGCATTAGCGAGGCTCTGCGTGATAGCGACGAATTGCCTTTGCTAGCCAGAGGTGATTTTCCGCTACTTAAAAAAGCGTTTTTAAATTTTGACAGCATAAATAATGGCTGGAACCAATGGGTGCTAGGCTATGACGACAAAAAACAATTGGAATTTTTGAACAATTTAACCGGCAAAAAACTGGGATTATCTGACTTGGTGTTTTGGATGATGGGCGCGATTGTGTTGGTAATGTTAGCAACCAGCTATTTTTTGTTTAGGCAAATTAAAGCCAAGCTTAACCCCGTACAGGCGGCTTATCAGCAATATTTACGCAAGTTAAAACCTACAAACTTGCAGCCAAATGTGGGCGAAGCCGCGCTTGATTTTGCAGCGCGCGTTGGCACTGTCTTGCCAGAAAAAGCAAGCCTAGCCAAAGCGATTGCCGAAGAATACAATGCCCTACAATACAGCATCGATGCGCCTTCTGGCGGCATACTACAATTAACGCAAAAAATTGAGCAATTTAAATTATAAGCTTATGCAAAAAACAGACATTGAATGGATGCAGATTGCACTAGATTTAGCGCATGCAGCGGCTAAAAATGCCGAGGTGCCGGTGGGCGCGATTGTTGTAAAAAATAATGAGATTATTGGCCGTGGCAGCAATGCGCCAATTGGCTTGCACGACCCAACTGCACATGCCGAAATTATTGCCATGCGCCAAGCCGCGGCGAATTTGGGTAATTATCGGCTAATAGATTGCACACTTTATGTGACGCTAGAACCATGCGCCATGTGCGCTGGCGCCATGCAACATGCGCGCATTGCCAGACTAATTTATGGTGCTAATGACCCAAAAACTGGTGCTTGTGGCAGCGTGGTCAATTTAATGAAAGAGCCAAAACTCAATCACCATTGCGAAGTTGCTAGCGGCGTTTTGGCAGCAGAATGTGGGGCGGTGTTGACGGAGTTTTTTAAGCAACGCCGACTTTTAAATAAGCAATAAAAAACCCTGCCCAAGTTAAAAAACCCACCTAGGCGGGTTTTTATAAGGGTTTTTTAACATGCTTTAAATCTTAATCACGGCCACCAAAAGCCATTAAAATATGCAGCAAACTAGTAAAAATATTATAGATGCTGATAAATAATGACAGTGTTGCCATTACATAATTGGTCTCGCCACCGCGCACAATTTGGTTCACTTCGTACATAATGTATGCAGATGAAATGAGTACAAATATAGATGAAATAGCGATTGAGAACGCAGGCAATTGTAAAAACATATTGGCCATAATGGCGATAAAAGCCACGATGATGCCGATAGATAAAAATTTGCCCATGTAACTGAAATCTTTTTTGGTGGTGGCGCCAATAGCTGCCATTGTTAAAAAGATTAAGCCTGTGCTACCAGCTGCTAAGCCAACCAGCTGTGCGCCGTTACTTAAATTGGCTGCGTGCTGCAAAATGGGGCCCATCATTAAACCCAGTAAAAAGGTATACACAAACAGCAACACAACACCAATACTGCTATTGCGATTTGCAGAAATAGCCATTTGCATGCCAATGGTGACTAACATAAATGCGCCAAACGCCATAAACGGATGCATAGCAATAATGCTAAAGTTCATACCCATGCCAATAATTGCACCAATCACAGTTGGAATCATGGTTAGGCCTAGCATCATATAAGTGTTACGCAGCACTTTGTTTTGCGTGGTGGCTAAACTACCTTCACGGCCTAGTACTTGAATATCATCCATCATTTTATTTCCTTATAAAAACTTGCTACATAGCAATATGAATAAGATAGCGACAATTAGCAAAAGTTTCAAGTATAAAATTGTGAAAATTGTGTGACTTTTGTTGCCAAAACCATTGAAACTAGGCTGAATCTGAGTATGATTAAGATTAGATGCGCAATTTAAGCGCTGCTAAAACTACTATTTTATCTACAAATCACCACAGGGGAATAAAAATGAAAAAGCTTTTGTTGTGCGTGTTAATCAGTGTAATTTCAATTAGTTTACCCATGCTGGCTGTTGCCGAAACTGAACCTGCAAGCCCAGCCGAAGCCGCCAAAGAAATACAAAAAGAATTAAAAGCCAAAGCTACAGAGACTAAGACAGAGGCCACTCCCAGCGGCCCTGCTATTGTAAAAGTGGGTATTTATTTAAATGATGTGCAAAGTATAGATACGCACGCTAACAATTATTTGTTGGATTTTTACATGTGGTTTAAGTGGCAAGACCCAGAGGCTGACCCCACCGCCAGTTTTGAATTTATGAACCACTCCGAATCTTGGGCCACCATTAACACTAAGCCCACTGAAAAAGCCGAAACATTGCCCGATGGCTGGCAATATCAAGTGATGCATATTCAAGGCCGCATGAGTGAGAAAATGAATTTACGCTCATACCCGTTTGATAAACAAAATTTGGTGATTTTGATGGAAGATGCAGCGGCTGATATTAATGGCCTGCAGTACCAGATTGAAGAAGTCAGCGTGAACCCCGCGTTAAAAATACCAGGCTTTGAATTTGGCAAAGCAGATTTTAAATCAAGCACTTATAAATATCCCACCAATTTTGGCGACACCCGTATGACAGAAAACGGCACTTACTCGCGCATGGAGTTTAACTTGCCAGTGTATCGCAACGCGCTCACCTCATTTGTTAAAAATATTCTACCGATTTGGTTGGCGGTGATTTGCGCCATGTTTGCGCTAATGCTGCACCCGCGCCTGATTGATAGCCGTTTTCAAATTGCCGTGTTTTCTATTTTGTCACTGGTTGCGCTACAAATTTCTAACGGCAACGATTTACCCGCGTTGCAATACATGAACCTGATGGACGCGCTGTATGTGGTGGGTTATATCTTTTTAATTTGCCTAATGGCCGAGCTGATTATTGCGACCAAATGGATAGAACACGACCGCGATACCGAGAATATTGACGATACTGTGCGGGCACAAAACTTGGATAGAAAGTTTGGCTATATTGGCGGCATTTTGTTTTTAATTGCCAATATTTATTTGATTTTTGTGGCGTTTAAATAATTTTTAAGTATGCCACTAGACTAAAACATTCTAGTGCAGGCCTGCAAGCCGCATGGATATTGGCTTGCAGGGCATGCCTTTATAGCTGAATGATATGCGTTTTTGTATTATTTAACGCTTTAAGTAATAATTTGTAGGTATCTAAATCAAACTTTAATTGCGTGTTTTTTAGCTCAATTTCTACTAATTCATCATCATTTTCGGCGCTGCCTAAATATGTCCAATGATGAAAAACGTGCATTTGTGTTTTATCGTTTTCGTTATTTTTTTCTTTAATGGCAATTTTTCCTGCAAACGGCCAAGTTTTTAATTTGTGCGCCATAAGCGCCATTTGCAGACGCATATAATGTATTTCTGACGACTCTTTGCCACAACAAGCGCCTTTGCAGCGATTAATTTGGCTACTAAAACAAGCGCCTTTTGCCCAAGTTTCTAAGCCAATTAAACGTGGGCATAGTTGATGCGCATTAGCAATGTTACGCAGTGTTTCTAGCGCTTGGTGCTTGCTTTTAAAGGTGCCAAATAAAATACCAAGCTCGGCTGGGTCTATATCTTTTTCGCGCACTAATTCAAGCAAGTTTTTTGCTTCCAGGTCATGGCTCAACTTCCAGCTGCATAATTGACGCTCGTTACGTAATTGCCGATTATATATAGGCTGGCGCTGTTTAACTAAGCGCGATTCCAGCATTAGCGCACTAAAATCGCCCGCGGTGGTAATCCACTCAATATGTTTAATTTCTTGGCTTATGCGCATTTCTTTAGTGCTGGCGTGGTCACTGCTAAAGTGGCTTAACACGCGGGCGCGAATATTAACGCTTTTACCGATGTATAGCGGCAAATCATTATCACCATAAAACAAGTAAACACCTGGCGTTTCGGGCATATCGTCTAGCAAATTGGCATCTAAATGCGGTGGCAAAGTTGGGTGGTTCATCAACTGCGCAGCCGCACTACTTATCGCCTCATCACCCAGCTCTAACTTGGCCGATTCGATAAATGCTAACATCACTTCAACATCACCCATGGCGCGGTGGCGGGCGATTGTGCTTAAGTTGTGGCGTTGCATAATGGCATCTAGCCCGTGGCTTTTGTGTTGCGGGTAAAGCAGCCGTGATAACTTAACGGTACAAATGACTTTTTGCCGCAGGGTAAAACCAATTCGCTTAAATTCTGCTTTAATAAACCCATGGTCAAACCGCACATTATGTGCCGCCAAAACCGAGCCTTCTAAAAATGCTAATAAAGTATCCGCCACCTCTTTAAAAACAGGCGCGTTACTCACCATTTCATTATTAATTGTTGTCAATTGTTGAATAAAAAATGGTATCGGTTGCTCTGGATTCACCAGTGTTTGCCAGCGTGCGGTCTCAATGCCGTTATCAAAGCGCACCAAGGCAATTTCGGTAATGCGGTCACGCAGCGGCGTGGCGCCTGTGGTTTCTAAATCTAAAAAAGTAATTGATGGTAGCAAAATAGTTACGCGATATGTTTAATTTGCAGCTGCAATGTCTGTAAACCCTTGTATTCATTGGCTTCTAGGGCATAGGCAGCAGTAATATTTTCTGGCAGCACGTCGGCGCAATTAAAGTAAATCGCGTCAAACCGTTTTGCGTCTTTTTCAAGTATTAGCTTTAAGTGTTTGTCTTTTAAAATTCGCTGATTAATGACTTTAAAGTTATCGCTAAAAACAGGTTGTGGAAAGCCCTGACCCCATACGCTAACCCCTAGCATCCATGCGGTCTGCAGGCTCATGTCTGTTACAGCTAAATTACCATCGGTTTCTAATATTGCTTGCAAATCTGTATCAGTCAGCAGCTCGCGCGCAACGGCTTCAAATGCAGTTTGAAACGCTGCTAAATCTTTTTGTAAAATACTTAAACCTGCTGCCATGGCGTGGCCACCAAACTTTACAATCATATTTGGACAGCGTTTGGTGACTAAATCGAGCGCATCGCGCAGATGAAAATTGGCGATTGAACGGCCGGAGCCTTTAACAACTTTATTCTCATTCTCAGCGTCGCCAGCGTCAGCAAATACAATTGTCGGCCTGTGATATTTCTCTTTTAAACGCGAGGCCAAAATGCCGATCACACCTTGGTGATAATCGGCGTTGTAAATGCTTAAGCTGTAATTATCAGTAACATCAATATTTTCTAACGTCGCCAGCGCAACATCTTGCATATCAGCTTCGATATTGCGCCGCTCCATATTCAGTTCATGCAGCGTTTGCGCTGCTTGCGTGGCTTCAGGCTCAGTTTCTGCCAGCAAACATTCAATGCCAAGCCGCATGTCATCTAGCCTGCCAGCTGCATTTAATCGTGGCCCAACGGCAAAGCCAAAATCTTGCGCAATAACTTTTTCAGGGGATTTTCCTGCAATTTTTAGTAGTGCCGCAATGCCAGCACAACCAGCGCCTGCCCTAATTCTACGCAAACCTTGCTCAACCAAGATGCGGTTGTTAGCATCGAGTTTTACTAAATCGGCCACTGTGCCTAGCGCGACTAAATCGAGCAATTCGGTTAGATTCGGTTCTGGCTTTTCTACACCTGATTGACTTTGAAAAGCACCGCGATTTCTCAACTCCGCACGCAAAGCCAGCAACACATAAAACATCACGCCAACGCCAGCCAAATTTTTACTTTTAAAGCTGCAGCCATGTTGATTCGGATTCACAATGCAAGCTGCCGCTGGCGTGGTGTCACCAGGCAAATGATGGTCGGTAATTAACACCTGCAAGCCCAATAAATTCGCCGCTGCCACGCCATCGACACTGGCAATACCGTTGTCGACCGTTATCAAAATATCAGGCTTTAAGGTACTTGCAAGTTGCACAATTTCGGGCGTTAAGCCGTAACCGTATTCAAAGCGATTGGGCACCAAAAAATCCACAATCGCGCCCATGCTGCGTAAGCCTTTTACCGCCACTGCGGTTGCGGTTGCGCCATCGGCATCATAATCGCCAATCACCAATAATTTTTTGTTTTGTGCAATTGCGTCAGCCAGCAGTTTGGCCATTTCTACGGCATTTGTCAGTTGCTCTGGAGGAATAATTTGGCTGAGTGACGTTTCAAGTTCGTTTTTACTTGTAACGCCGCGCGCTGAATATAGTCTAGCCAGCAGCGGCTTGATACCATCTGAAACAAGTTCATCCACCACTTTTAAATCATAGGCGCGTTGTTTAATTTGCATGTTTTTGTTGCGTAGTCTTTAAAGTCAAAATGGATTCCCGCCTGCGCGGAAATGACGGTAAAAAGGGAATAGAAGCATCATTTAACTCCCACCATTTGCCCGCCGCCATAACACCAAATACTATTCACTGCGGGCAAGCCTTTGGCTTCGCGTGCTTGATTCACAGGGTGCTCAAACAACAACATTTGCAGCTCATTAGTAAACGCTGCCCATTGCATGGCGCCCTTGCCTGTTGGCAGGTATGCGCCAACAGCCTTATTTAATGCGGCTTGTGGCGCATGTGTTGTAATGTTTGGGTTTTCTTTTAAGCGTAAAAACCATTTATTTTCCTGCCAAAAAAACATCAATTTATCTACTTCAAAGTGCTTATTTAATGCGGCTGTCAGGGCAGCGCTTTGTTCAGGCTCTAGCGTTAAAACCCCAGCCAAACTAAAAGTATCGCGTTGTAATTGCAAATGTACAGGCGCAGCGCACAACCAATAATAGCCAGTTGCGTCATTACCTATTTTTTGCCAAGCCAGCGCTGCATTAATCAATTTTGGTTTAAATAAATTTTTGAGGAAAGACAGCATGGCGCTATTTTAGCATTTTTGATTCACTCCACCCTTCCACAAACACAGGGCGAACGGTTTATTTTAGTTGCCCAATAAAAAAGCTACCTTTCGGCAGCTTCTTTATCTACTCAGTAAACTTTAATTTAGGGAGCTAAAATTAAAAGTTACCAGTAATTACGATCGCCATGTTTGCGATGACCATTACCATGACCACGTTTCCAATTTTTACGCTCGTACCTGTCATCATCATCGTCATTATCACGATAACTTACGTTACTTACATAACCATTCGATCGCACTTCAACATGCACCGGTATATAACGGCCTGGGTCACGATCGGTCACAGTTGAATATTGGCGGCCGTTATATTCGTAGTTCACCAAATAACCGGCTGGCACTTGCTGCCAGTTATCCACCGTTTGGCAGCTTTCTACTGGGCGCGTTTCAACACGCTCACGGCCACGATTATTATAGCCACGGTCGTTATCTACACGGTCACCTACAATTGCACCAACACCAGCACCCACCGCAGCGGCAGCTACACGGCCATTACCACGGCCAATAGTGCTACCTAATAACCCGCCAGTAACACCACCAATAATGGCACCACCTAATGAGCGCTGTGGCGCTTCGTAATAACTTTCGCGCACATATTCAGTACGGCATTGTTGACGTGGTGCGTTCACACGTTCAAATTGTGGCGTCACATTTGTTACACGGCCACGGTCCTCGTAAGCATCTTCATGGCCTGCAAAAGCTGGCACAGCTACGGTTGCTGCAATTAAACCAAACAATAATTTTTCTCGTAATGTCTGACGCATTTTAAATCTCCTCAAGTTAACTGCCTTTATTGCTGGCAGATGAGCTTACAACGAGGCAACTTTTTGTTTGCCGACATGACTTTGTAGATTAATGATTTTACGTAGTTTTACAATCGGGCTTATACAATTTGTGTTTTGTAGTTCAACTATTTGCAACTAAAAATTAATCTATGTATTTAAATTGCACTGTGTGACCATAGTTACTGTGCCTTGTTTAATTGCGCCTATACTCGCATCATCTGCTAAAACTTTAGCACCTAGTTTGAGGGTTTATTATGAAACATTTAAAAATATTATTCACTGCAAGTTTGCTTTTACTCAGCAGCACAATTTTTGCGGCCGAGCCGCCCACAGGTGAGTTTGGCAACAACTGTACTAACGGTTTATCAAAGCAAACTTTTCATGCCACCAATTGTGCAATTAACGAAGTATACAAAGGCAAAACCTATTGTTTTAGTAACGATGGTGCGCGCGATTCGTTTTTGTTTGATCAAGACAATATGATTGCCAAAGCCGAGAAATTTTATGCTGCCAACAAACCATTGGCCAGCACAGAGGCAGAGCGCGAGAAAATTAGCCAAGCTGATGCGATGAAACAAATTAACAGTAAAACATGCGATTTAAGCAATAAAGACGCAGGTTATTTAGAATTTGATAAGCTAGATTTACGCCATTGCAAAATGGTGAATACCAGCTTTTTTGGCGCATATTTACGTGAGGCTAATTTAAGCGGCGCTAACATGCAAAACAGTTATTTAAATTTAGCACGCATTGAAGGTGCAAATTTTAGTAAAGCTAATTTAACGGGCGCGACGATTTTTCAGGCAATTTTTGATAAAGCCAATTTTGAAGGCTCAAACCTAACTAATGCGCGCATGATAGGCACGCTAGGCGCAGTTAACATGAGCGGCGCTAATGTCAGCAAAGGCCGCTTTGGCTTAGATATTGGTAACCAGCCAATGGGCGCTATGCGCTTTGATGCGATTGGTGGTAACTTTGCTAATACCAATTTTGAAGGCGCCGATATTAATCGCAGCAACTTTAGATTTGCTAATTTACGCGGTGCTAATTTGCGTAATACCGATTTATTTCGCGCCGATTTTAGCAAAGCCGATTTAACTGGTGCTGATATTACTGGGGCAAAAATGGGGGAATCAGTGCTTGATGGCACCATAATGACCGACGTAAAAGGCATAACCGCCATTAAAGGCTACGACATGGCCAAAGGTAAATGCATTGACTGTGCGATTGTTGCAGCAAATTCAATGAAAGAGGCACCAGCCGTAAAAAAGGAGCAGTTGCAGGAACAATTAACAGAAAAGTCATTAACAGAAAAACCGTCGACAAACTTGGCGGAAAACCTATCGACAAAAAACCCTGAGGCAAAAACTGTTAATAAAATGAGCGATAAAGACTTAATGCTGGCAGAGAATCCTGCAAAAAGCTTTTGTAGACAAGGTTCTCGGTTTTAAGTAGTCTAACTGCTGGCCAATTTTTCTAGCTTGGCGCGGTCGCTAATCTCTACATGGCCGCGGCCAAGTTGCACCCAGCCTTTTTGCTCAAAACGCTTTAACTGGCGGCTTACCACCTCGCGTGCAGTGCCTAGTTCATCTGCCATTAGCTGATGTGTTCGGCTAATAGTCACATTGCCAGTATCAATTAGTAACTTGGCCAAACGCGCATCTAAACTGTGAAAAGCTACCTCATCTAATAACATTATTAAATCGGTAATTAAGGCGCCATAGTTGGTCATTACAAAGGTGCGAAACACTTTTGAATCTATCATTAATTGATTAAAAGCAGCCGATGGAATAATCACGTCCGTGATTGCCTCCTCGACAATAGTAGACGCTGGATAATTACTATTACCCAACAAACAAGTGGTGGTAATGACGCAAGTTTCACCTGCATTAACGCGATATAACAAAATTTCGCGCCCAGATGACGACATTTTATACACACGAGACTGCCCTGCAAGCCGCATTACATAAGCCCCGCAGGCACCCCCTTCTCGGTAGCCTATGGTGCCAATTGGCGCTTCAACAATACGCGCAGATTTTAATAATATCTCGCGTGCGTTTGCTTCAAGTTGCAATAACGCTGGAAAGCTTTCCAGCCAAGCCAAGTTTTCCATATCCCTATCCTCAGCTTATAAACCAAACACTAATAAGGTGTTTTTTACGCTTTTATTAGTTCTACTGGTTTAAAATTTCCACTCTGTAATGCAAGACTATCAGCACCACACCATTGTTGCAATACGAATAGACAAAAGTCTGTAAATTCATGTATTTAGCAAAGATAAAGTCTCACCGCACCTATTTTAAGCCATTATAACTAGCCATTAAATTCTAGCATGTATTTAAATTACTCTTTATCGCTAAATATTTGGCTTACAAATTATTTGTAAATTTAATTAAAATCAGATAAATTATGCTTATGACTGATTATGACAACCTTAAACTAGATCACCAGCTTTGTTTTGCACTATATGCAGCAACGCATTCGCTCACGCGCGCTTACCGCGTCTCGCTGGAAAAACTCGGTATAACCTATACACAATACTTGGTGTTGCTGGTGCTTTGGGAGCAAGACGGTATTAGTGTTGGTAAAATTGCACAGCGATTAGAATTGGATTCTGCCACGCTTACCCCGATGCTGAAAAGACTAGAAGTAGCGGGTTTTGTGACGCGCCTTCGTAATACCAAAGACGAGCGTATTGTTGAAATTAAATTAACGCCTGCTGGCAGCCAGCTTCAACACGAACTTGCAAAAGTACAGCATGGCGTTGCATGCCAAACAGGCTTGAATGAAACTGACTTTAATCAGCTAAAAGATTCCTTGCATCGATTGGTTCAAACCATGTCTAACTGCGAATTGCTAAGTAAAACATAGCTTAAAATGTAAAAAAGCTAGTCGCAACGACTAGCTTTTAAGTTAAATTATTATTTTTACTAGTTATTATTTTCTTGTAGGCTCTGCTTTTGGTTTTTCAGATGTAACAATCACGCTTCTATAGGTTTCTAAATCGGCCATTAATTGGCTAATTTCGTAATCTGGAATATTGTAAGCATAAAATGTTTCTAAGCACTCTGTTAAGATGATGTTGAATTCACGATTTGAAATGTTTAAATGTGGATGGCTGTCTTTCATTGATTTGCCGCGACCAAATGCGTCTGGTGTGTAGATTTTTGGTCCACCAGTTTCTTGCACAACCCAATTTGTTAACATGACTTTAAAGCCTGCTTTGGTCTCAGGTCTATCATGGATTGCTTTTAATTTTGGGTTAGCGTTTAACCCTCTGTTTAAATAGATTTTATCTACTAAATGATCAACTGTTTGTGCAATATTGTAAGTGCCGCCTAAACGGTTAAATAAACTATCTTCTGCTAATGCTACTGATGAAACTGTCAATGCGCCAACTGCCGCAACTGCTAACAACAACCCGCTTAATTTAATTTTAAAAGACATTTTACTTCTCCCAATGAGTATAAATAATTAGATACTTAATTTTTAAACCACGCTTATCCAAGCGCATCTCAAAATTAGCGCCTAGCCAAATCTTTCAAACGATTAACAATTAGCAACAATTGATTTACAATTTGAAGATTACGCATTTTTAGCATAGTAATCATAAATACGCAATTGGTTTATGTATAAATAATTCAGGCGCAAACTAATTACACCAGTAAACTCCTTATCATTTCAAGTCCAAAGCCAACGCCAAAGCCATTCACATCTGATTCCACCGCGCCCAAACCGCCTTTGCGATTGGTCGAGCTCAAATCGGCGTGTAGCCAAGCCACGTCGTTTTCAATAAATTTACCCATAAAACGCGCGGCCAACATGTGGTCGCCGCCGCCTTCTAGCGTGCATTGTTTAATGTCGGCAATATCGCTATCGAGGTCGCTATCCATATCTTCTTCATAAGGGAAAGCCACAATCCGCTCTCCCGCTGCAGTGCCTGCCCCTATTGCCTTGCAGGCCAGTTCAGGTTTATTGGCAATCACACCGCTCATACGATCTGTCACCGCTACCGCCATGCTGCCTGTGAGCGTTGCGTAATCTAAAATCACATCTGGCTTTTGGCGAGAAGCAAGCGTGAGCGTGTCTGCCAGCACCATGCGACCTTCGGCATCAGTATGTACAATCTCAATCGTCATACCATTCAGCGCCGTGACCACGTCATTTTGTTTATACGCCAACGGGCCAATATGGTTTTGCGCGATGGCAAGCCAGCAATCGATTTTTACTGGCAATTGTTGCATGCTGGCCGCCGTTAAAACACCCAGCACAACAGCGCTGCCGTTCATATCTTCGTGCATGCCTTGCATGTATTTGGCAGGTTTTAGATTATGTCCGCCCGTGTCAAAACAAATGCCTTTGCCGACTAGCGCGATGTGTTTC
This sequence comes from Methylotenera sp., assembly GCA_031417915.1. Lineage (GTDB taxonomy): Bacteria > Pseudomonadota > Gammaproteobacteria > Burkholderiales > Methylophilaceae > Methylotenera_A. Next base: position 15,208 of record JANOWN010000015.1, on the reverse strand, counting down.
TTAGCGCCTTTTGGAGAATAGCTTAAGTGCACAATCGCCGCGTCCATCGGCTCGCTGCCTTGGCCGACCGCATAAAATGCGCCTGCACCCATTCTTTTCAGCGTGGCCATGTCAAATTCTTCATGCTTCCAACCGTGCTGCTTGGTGAGTTCTTTCACTTTTGCGCGATAAATCGTCGGTGTTAATTCATTCGGCGGCAACATCGTTAGACTACGGCACAGCGTATTGCCCGCCACGCGCGCGTTGACATAGCCGTAATTATGTGCGGCCTTAAAGCCATAAATACTTATTTCTTTCAATGACTTAGACTTTGTTTTCTTTTTACGGCTAGGCAACTCAGCCGCGTTTACAGTTGTCACATAATACGCCGCGCAAGCATGTGCCTCGCGCGCGGCCACATCGCCAAACACACAAATCGCAATGCTCTCAGCATGTTCATCTAATAATGGTTTTACAGCCTTGCGCAACAAGGTATGCTTTTGAAACATACTGAGCTTTTCAGCCAAAATCACAAAACTAACCAAGCTGCCATTTGGCAATTCCAATGTCATTGGCGTGTGATTCAGATCTTTAAATTCACTTTTACTGCGTTTAAGTTTATCTTCGAGCAATTTGGCAAAAGGCATGCTTTTCTCAGCACCTTCAACCAACACCATGAATATGTGTTTTTCAGAAGATAGAAACTTTTCGCTGCTAATAGCAGCATATTGTGTTAATTTTAACGACATTTAATCACCCTTAACTCTTATATAAAATGTAAGACTAACCTAGCAAATCTACATAGCTCAACCTTATAAAACCATGTTTTAACTTGACCAAAAAGCTTAAAAAAGCCACACTACAACCTTTATAGAACATTCTATTTCACGTTTGGTTGCTATCTCTTGGTATAAATTATACGCGTAGCAGCCAAAACACGGAGAAATCTCACGCATGGTAATGAATCAACAGACAGGTTTGCAAGAAACTGACGCGCAAGAAACACAGGAGTGGTTGGACGCGCTCAACTCAGTCATTGAGAACGAAGGTACGGAACGCGCGCACTTTTTGCTAGAAGCAATGATAGACCAAGCGCGCCGTTCTGGCAGCAACTTGCCCTACAACGCAACAACTGCCTACGTTAATACCATTCCAACGCACTTGCAACAGCGCTTGCCCGGCGACCCAGAAATAGAACGCAAAATTCGCGCGCTGGTACGCTGGAACGCAGTGATGACGGTGTTGCGCGCCAATGAGAAATCACCTGGCGTGGGCGGACATATTGCTAGTTTTCAATCGGCAGCCACTTTGTATGACACGGCTTTTAACTATTTTTTCCGCGCACCAAATGAGAACTTCGGTGGCGATTGTGTGTATTTTCAAGGCCATTCCTCGCCTGGTGTTTATGCACGCGCCTTTTTAGAAGGCCGCATTTCAGAAGAGCAATTATCCAATTTCCGCCAAGAAACAGGCGGTAACGGGCTTTCCAGCTATCCGCACCCGTGGTTGATGCCTGATTTTTGGCAGTTTCCCACTGTTTCAATGGGCTTAGGGCCGCTACAAGGCATTTACCAAGCTAGATTCTTGAAGTACATCCACGACCGTGGTATTGCCGACACCTCTGACCGCAAAGTGTGGGTATTTTGCGGCGATGGCGAGATGGACGAACCTGAGTCACTAGGCGCGATTTCATTGGCTTCGCGCGAAAAATTAGACAACCTCATTTTTGTCGTTAATTGCAATTTACAACGCCTAGACGGCCCAGTTCGTGGCAACGGCAAAATCATTCAAGAGTTGGAATCAGACTTTAGAGGCAGTGGCTGGAACGTGCTGAAAGTGATTTGGGGCTCGTATTGGGATCCATTGTTGGCGATGGACAAAGACGGCTTGCTGAAAAAACGCATGGAAGAATGCGTGGACGGCGAATACCAAAACTTTAAGGCCAAAGGCGGCGCCTACACGCGCGAGCATTTCTTTGGCAAATATCCCGAATTAAAAGCGATGGTTGCCGCGATGAGCGATGCGGATATTTGGCGCTTGAATCGTGGTGGACACGACCCGCACAAAGTTTACGCGGCCTACCATGCGGCGGTGAATCACAAAGACCAACCCACCGTAATCTTGGCCAAAACCGTAAAAGGTTACGGCATGGGCGAGGCTGGCGAAGGACAAAACATTACACATCAGCAAAAAAGTATGGATATTGAGTCGCTAAAAATCTTTAGGGATAGATTTGATTTGCCGATTGCCGATGAGCAAGTCGAGAGCTTAAGCTTTTACAAACCTGCTGAAGACAGCCCAGAAATGCAATACATGGCTGAGCGCCGCGCCGCCATGGGCGGCTTTGTGCCGCAACGCAGACGCAAAGGCAACGAGTTGAAAACGCCTGAATTATCCGCGTTTGAAAACATGCTATTAGCGACTGGTGAACGTGAAATATCGACGACCATGGCGTTTGTGCGCATCTTATCAACGCTCGTCCGCGATAAAGAAATTGGCAAATTTATTGTACCCATTGTGCCCGATGAGGCGCGCACTTTTGGCATGGAAGGCATGTTCCGTCAGTTGGGCATTTATGCGCACCAAGGTCAATTGTACGAGCCGATGGATTCTGACCAAGTGATGTATTACAAAGAGCAAAAAGACGGCCAGATTTTAGAAGAAGGCATCAACGAAGCTGGCTCATTCTCTAGCTGGATAGCGGCTGCAACGTCATATTCGGTCACCGGCGTGCAGATGATTCCGTTCTATATTTTCTACTCCATGTTCGGATTTCAGCGCATTGGCGATTTAGCTTGGGCGGCGGGTGATTGCCGTGCGCGCGGCTTCCTGCTTGGCGCAACGGCGGGCAGAACAACATTGAATGGCGAAGGTTTGCAGCACGAAGATGGCCATAGTCATTTGATGGCAGCGACCATTCCCAACTGCATTTCGTACGATCCGACTTTTGCCTACGAATTGGCCGTGATTATTCAAGAAGGCCTGCGCCGCATGGTGCAAAACCAAGAAGATGTGTACTACTACATTACGCTAATGAACGAAAATTACACGCACCCTGCCCTGCCAAAAGGCGCGGAACAAGGTATTTTGAAAGGCTTATATAGCTTCAGCAAATCTAAAAAAGCACAAGTCCAACTGATGGGCAGTGGCGTAATTTTACGCGAAGTGATTGCAGCGGCGGAATTACTTGAAAAAGATTGGGGCATTGCTGCCGATGTTTGGAGTGCAACCAGCTTTACCGAATTGCGCCGCGAAGGTTTGGATTGCGAGCGCTGGAATATGCTGAACCCAGAAAAACCGCAGCGTACAAGCTACGTGGCCGAATGCTTGAAAGGCGCGAATGGCCCAGTGATTGCCTCGACCGACTATATGAAAAGCTTTGCTGAACAAATTCAACGCTTTGTACCGAATAAGTTTGTGGCTCTCGGCACAGACGGTTTTGGCCGCAGCGACTCGCGCGAAGCGCTGCGTGACTTTTTTGAAGTAGATAGGCGTTATGTGGTGCTTGCCGCGCTGAAAGCGCTATCTGACGAGGGCAAGCTGCCAGCGGCCAAGGTCGCAGAAGCGGTTAAAAAATATAAATTAGACGGCAACAAGCCAAATCCAACCAGCGTTTAAGGGCATTCAAACATGGCATTAAAAGACGTACTTGTCCCCGATATTGGCAATTTTGATTCTGTCGATGTCATCGAGATATTGGTAAAAGTGGGCGACAGCATTGCTGCCGACGATTCTTTACTGACCGTAGAATCCGACAAGGCTTCGATGGATATTCCTGCACCGTTTGCGGGTGTGGTAAAAGAAGTGAAGCTAAAAGTTGGCGATAAAATAGCGCAAGGGCATTTAATTTTAACGCTAGAAGCTGCCGAAACAGCATTACCAGCAGCCTCGCCAGTATTGGCTCCCAGCCCTGCTCCTATAAAACCAGTAGAGACGCCAAAAGCTAGTATTCCAGAACCGAGTCGCCCTGCGCCTGCGCCCGCGCAAAAAATTCAACCTGCGCATCAGCCGCTACCAATAGGCGAAAGTGCTGTAGTAAATGGTGGAAAAATGTCGCACGCCAGCCCAAGTGTGCGCAAGTTCGCGCGCGAGTTAGGCGTTAATTTGGCTTTGGTAAAAGGCAGTGCAGAAAAAAGTAGAATTACTGAGGCTGATGTGCAAACTTACGTGAAAAATGAGTTAGCCAAACCGCGCACTGAAAACATGGGCGCGGGCTTAGGCTCACTCGCAACCTTACCCATGCCAGTCGTGGATTTCAGTCAATTTGGCGACATAGAAACCAAACCGTTATCACGCATTAAAAAAATATCGGGCGCCAATTTACATCGCAATTGGGTCACCGCACCGCACGTCACGCAGTTTGACGAAGCCGACATTACCGACTTGGAAGAATTCAGAAAATCCATGTCGAAAGATGCCGAAAAACGCGGCGTAAAACTCACCCTGCTAGCGTTTTTAATCAAAGCTTCGGTTAACGCGCTGAAAGCTTACCCGAGTTTTAATTCATCGTTATCGCCTGATGGTGACAGTATCATTTTAAAAAATTACTACAACGTTGGCTTTGCCTGCGATACGCCAGACGGCCTAGTTGTGCCCGTGGTAAAAGACGTGCAGAACAAAGACGTGCTGGCGATTGCCGCCGATTTAGGTGAGCTCTCAACCAAAGCGCGCGAACGCAAATTAAAAATTGAGGAAATGCAAGGTGGCTGCTTTACCATTTCCAGCTTGGGCGGTATCGGCGGGACGATGTTTACGCCCATTATCAATTGCCCAGAAGTGGCGATTTTAGGCGTTTCACGCTCTAGCATGCAGCCCGTTTACAATACTGAAACCAAAGAATTTGAACCGCGCTTAATCCTGCCAATGTCACTGTCTTACGACCACCGCGTAGTCGATGGTGCAGACGGCGCGCGCTTTACCAGCCACATGCGCATGATGCTTTCTGACGTGCGCAGATTATTACTTTAAAATACCCAGTCAAAATGACAACAGAATCTAACAATCTCAACACAGAAGTAGTTGTGCTCGGCAGCGGCCCTGGCGGCTATACGGCTGCATTTAGGGCTGCCGATTTAGGCAAAAATGTGGTGCTAATCGAGCGCTATAGCACGCTGGGTGGCGTTTGTTTGAATGTGGGATGCATTCCATCCAAAGCGTTATTACACACTGCCAAAGTCATCACAGAGGCCGAAGAATCTGCTACTCACGGCGTGAATTTTGGCGCACCCAAGATTGATTTAGCCTCCCTAAAAAACTGGAAAAATAATGATGTGGTCGCCAAACTCACAGGCGGTTTAGCGCAAATGGCGCAACAGCGCGGCGTGACCATTGTGAATGGCATCGGCAAATTCACTAGTTCCAACCAAATCGTAGTCACTGCCGAAGATGGCAAGCTAACGACGATTAATTTTGAAAACGCCATTATCGCCGCGGGCTCGCAAGCGATTAAATTCCCCAATGCGCCAGATGATGCCCGCATTATGGATTCGACGGGCGCGCTAAAACTGGATGATATTCCTAAGCGTTTATTGGTGATTGGCGGCGGTATTATTGGGCTGGAAATGGGTACGGTTTATGACGCGCTTGGCAGCAAAGTCAGCGTAGTAGAGTTTATGGATGGCCTGATTACAGGCTGTGACCTCGATTTAGTTCGCCCACTGCAAAAGCGCATGGACAAACGCTTTGAGGCAATTATGCTTTCAACCAAAGTGACTAAGATAGAAGCCAAAAAAGATGGCATTCACGTGACTTTTGAAGGAGAAGAAGCGCCGAAAGAAACTCAGATTTACAATAAAGTTTTAGTCTCCATCGGCCGCAAACCAAACGGCAATAATATCGGCGCAGAAAACGCTGGTATCAACGTGGACGAACGTGGCTTTATTGCAGTCGACAAGCAAATGCGTACTAACATATCTCACATTTTCGCCATCGGCGATATTGTCGGCCAGCCCATGTTGGCGCACAAAGCCACGCACGAAGGCAAAGTGGCGGCAGAAGTTATCTCAGGTCATAAAGTTGAATTTCAAGCGCTGTGCATACCAAGCGTGGCCTATACCGACCCAGAAATCGCTTGGGCGGGCATCACGGAAATAGAAGCCAAAGCCAAAAATATTGAGATTGAAAAAGCATCATTTCCATGGGCAGCCAGCGGTCGCGCGCTTGCCAACGGTCGCACCGACGGCACGACTAAGCTGATATTCGACAAAACTACGCATCGCTTGATCGGCGCAGGCATAGTCGGCGTAAACGCGGGCGAATTGCTGGCCGAAGCGGTGCTCGCCATTGAAATGGGCGCGGATGCACATGACCTAGGACTCACTATCCACGCGCACCCAACGTTATCTGAAACCATTTGCTTTGCGGCGGAGATGAAAGAAGGCACGATTACCGACCTTTATATCAAAAAACGCTAACTTATGAACAAGCCGAAGGTACCAAATCTGTGCCCACAAACTCGGGTTTAATTTTGTGCAATTCAAGCGCAGTGTCAGCGCCAACCGCTTTAATCAGCAAACTGCTTAACGATTTTCCTGGGCTACGCAAAGCTTTTGTTGCGCCTTTTATACCTTTTGCCTGCAAGTCGGCTAGTAAGTTACTGGCTAATTGTTCGTCTTGAAACAAGCCGAACGAAATGGCATTGCGCCATTGCGAATCTTGCACAATAAAAATCTCCCCTACTCCCAGCGCTTTAATTTCAGCGGCTTTTTGCTGTGCTAAATCTGCACTTTTTAGCGGCGGATAATATACCCAAAAGCGCTTATCTTCTTGCGAAACAGCCTCCTGATTCACCTCACTTTGCAAGCCCAGCCTCACCAACACCACTTGCGCGGCTGGTAGATTAGTCTTAGTGAAATTGCCCCATTTGTAGCAACTGGTCGATGCTCCAGAAACCACTGCTGGTGAGGATTCTGGCGGCATTGCATGCGTCTCTTTTTTAGGCATAGTTTCTAAATCTTTTACACTTAATATCTTCAGCTTATCTGGCTGAATGGATCGATCAGCCACAACTGGTTTGGGCGCAATAATGCCCAGATTAAAATAAACCAATAAACCTACATTCAGCAACACAAGCAACCACACCAGCAATTTCATCTTGACTCTTTCCCCAACAATGCTATTTTTTTGCCCACAATATTAGACCCTGCAACACCAAATATTCCATCATGATAACCTGTTTTAGCTCAGGTTTTAAAGCTTCGGCAATTTTACTAGCATCTCCGCCGCTTATCACCAATTTTGGCAGCCAGCCACTATGTTTCTCAAGCCGTTTTAACATTAAATGGATGGCGCCAGCCGCTGCATTCAAGCACCCCACTTGAGTTGCATCTTGCGTGTTGGTTGGAAAGTTATTTAAAATAGCATCGCCAGAACCCGCATGGATATTGACTTGCACGGCATGCTGATTTAAGGATTGATGCATTAAATACAAACCTGGCATTATTGTGCCACCCAAAAATACACCTTTTTCTGTGAGCGCATCCATGGTAATCGCCGTGCCCGCGTTCACCACCAACACCGCTTGCTTTACGCGATGCCTCACTGCGATTAGCGCGGCCCAGCGGTCGGTTCCCAAGGCAGGATAATTATTATTGGTGACACCACATGCTAGTTTGCTTGCCGCAATAAACTCGGACTGCACGGGCGCGAGCAATTGCGTGACTTGTTGCGCCATCGCTTCGCCCGCCACGTTGGAAATTAGCACGCTGTCGGCTTTTTGCGCGGCGGCGCTTAAGTTTGAAGCCGCAATATCTGCGTTCATGCAAACTTCTAGCTCTGTTAGATTGCGATCATCGCCCGCAAACGCCCATTTGGTGCGGGTATTACCAATATCAATTACTAGTAGCATTAATCAGCTCCTCTCAAACTTATTTCCCCAGCAGAAAACCGCTGCAAACCAAGCGCCGTTTCTACCAACAAAATACCGTCATCCGCCACACCTTTTACCAAGCCTTGCACATCCGTTCCATTTGGTAACAACATGCGCACAGGCTTGTTTTCATAAGCATGATAACGCAGCCATTCATCGCGCAAGCCAATAAATCCGTGCGTTTCAAAGCCGCTCAACACATCGGCCAAGTGCTTTAATAACGCGCCTAACAACACACTTTGATTGATTGGTTGTTTAGAAACACTAGCCAAATCAATCGCAGGCTGGTCTATGCTTTCCAGCACGTTTTTTGGCAAATTCAAATTAAAACCAATGCCTATCACCGCCGCGCTCGGGCCTTCCAAATCGCCTTGCAGCTCAATCAAAATGCCCGCTAGTTTTTTACCACCAAGCTTTTCATCTAAAACTAGGACATCATTTGGCCATTTTAATTGCGCATTGTTCACACCTAAACTATTCAAAGCACGAATTAGCGCCACGCCCACTGCCAAACTTAAGCCAGAGAGCGCTGCTGCGCCACATTGAAAACGCCATAACAAAGAAAAAGTTAAACTCGCGCCAAGTTGCGAAACCCATGTGCGCCCGCGCCGGCCTTTGCCATGCGTTTGCACATGCGCCGCCACGCAACTGGCATGGGCAAACCCTTTTTGCTGCATCAAGTAAGTATTAGTCGAAGTTACTTCATCTAAAATTTGCAAATTAAACCAAGCGCGCTGCTCGCCTATCGATTTCAAAACTTCATTTTTATCTAAAAAATCAATGGCTTGTGGCAATTTATAACCACGACCGCGCACAGAAAAGACCTCAACGCCTAAGCTTTCTGCATGTTGAACTGCGTTCCAAATCGTCGCCCGCGTCACTTTAAAACGCTGCGCCAAGGTCTCACCAGAGTGAAATTGACCATCGGCAAGCAATTGTAGAATAGGGAATGTTAAGTTACTCATTTAAGCAAATTTTATCACAGCATGAGTAAGCACAATGTTCACATCGCGAATGGCCGGCTCTATGGTGTAAAATAACAGAAAAATTGTGAGCACCTTTATGTCATCAGAAAAAACCCCAAACCATTCAACAACACCAGTTGCCGCCTCTAACTTTATTCGCGGCATTATCGATCGCGATTTAGCACAAGGCACCAACGCAAGCCGCCATTGGGCTGGTAGCCCAGGCGATGCCTCACATCAAGCTGCTGGCGCGCCAGACCCAGCTAAAATTCGCACGCGTTTTCCGCCTGAGCCAAATGGTTATTTGCACATTGGCCACGCTAAAAGTATCTGCCTAAATTTTGGCTTGGCCAGTGATTACAACGGTGTTTGCCACATGCGTTTTGACGACACCAACCCGGAGAAAGAAGAACAAGAATACGTTGATAGCATTACCGAGATGGTGCAATGGCTGGGCTTTGGCTGGGATGCCTTTGGCAAATCGCACTTGTATTACGCCAGCAATTATTTCGATTTTATGTATCGCGCGGCAGAGGCGCTGATTAACGCTGGCTTGGCTTTTGTTGACCAACAAAGTGCAGATGAAATGCGCATCACACGCGGCACCCTGACTGAAGCGGGCAAAAACTCGCCTTGGCGTGATAGACCAATTGCAGAAAACTTACAATTATTTCGCGAAATGCGCGATGGCAAACATGCCGATGGCAGCATGGTATTGCGCGCCAAAATCGACATGGCGTCGCCCAACATCAACATGCGTGACCCCGCTATCTATCGAATTAAAAGAGCTACTCACCACAACACGGGCGACACATGGTGCATTTACCCCATGTACACCTATGCGCATCCGCTAGAAGACGCGCTAGAGCAAATTACCCATTCTATTTGCACGCTAGAATTTGAAGACCAACGCCCTTTTTACGATTGGGTTTTAGAACGTTTGGCAGATGCTGGTTTATTAGCGCATCCGCTACCAAAACAATATGAATTTGCGCGGCTAAACCTCACTTACGTGGTGCTTTCTAAACGCAAGCTCATCCAATTGGTAGAAGATAAACACGTTAGCGGATGGGATGACCCACGCCTACCCACGCTAGCAGGCGCACGCAGACGTGGTTATGTGGCAGAAGGCTTTAGAATGTTTGCTGATAGAATCGGTGTCAGCAAGGCCGATTCATGGATTGAATACGCCATATTAGAAGATTGCATGCGCGAAGTGTTAAACGAAAGTGCTCCACGCCGCATTGCCGTGCTAGACCCAATTAAACTGGTAATAGATAATTATCCAGCAGATAAAGTAGAAGATTGCTTTGCCCCCAACCATCCGCAACAGCCAGAGCTGGGCAAGCGTGTGGTGCCATTAACTAAAGAGTTATGGATAGAACGTGAAGACTTTGAAGAAACACCGCCCAAAGGCTTTTTCCGCTTAATGCCAGATGGCATGGTGCGGCTGCGTTATGGCTATGTGGTGAAATGTACCGGCTTTGAAAAAGACGCCGCAGGCAAAGTAACGGTGGTGCATTGCGATTACTTGCCAGATACTAAATCTGGCACACCGGGCGCAGATGCCATTAAGGTAAAAGGCAATATCCATTGGGTTTCCGCAGCTCATTCATATTCAGCAGAAGTGCGCTTATACGATAGATTATTTAAAGAGGCACATCCGGGTTCTGGTGATGCAGACTACATCAACGACCTAAACCCAAACTCAGTCAAAGTAATCACCGCGCAACTTGAGTTAAGTTTGAAAGACGCCAAAGCAGAAGATAGATTCCAGTTTGAGCGCCACGGTTATTTTGTGGCAGATAGAAAAGACAGCGTGGCTGGCAAGCCTGTGTTTAATAGAACCGTAACTTTGCGGGATGCTTGGCAGAAGTAACAAATTGAAAAGTTAGCACTCTATAAATGAGAGTGCTAAAAAGTTCTTGACGCACACAAAATAATCATATAAATTTATAGTGCCTAACTAGATGTTGTGTTTTTATACTATTGTTCGGCGAAGAAAAAGGCCAAATAGTTAGAGCTATTTAGCCTTTTGGGTGATACCGACAATGAGTAAGTATCGAAGTACAAGTGGCATACTATAACTCAACAGGATTTTTTTGCAAGACCCTAATCCATCGGTATCGGTTATTAATAGCGTAATTATTATAGGAGGACTTATGTCTACTACTACGCGAACTGTATACCGTGATTCAGGTACAGGCAGAATCTTGAGTAAATCTCAGGCTGATGCTAAAAAACCTAATACGGTAGAGAAGGAGAGGATTAAATATCCTACCCCTTCAAATAAATCTAAGAAGTAAAGTTTAAAACGGGGGCTTCGGCCCCCAACCTATTAGGAGATTTAAAATGATTTATTACGTTTATAAAGATGTAAATAGTCAATGGCGTTGGTATTTATCTGCTGGTAACAATCGAAAGATTGCAAACTCAGGTGAAGGCTACTTTAATAAACAGGACTGTATGGCTGCTATTAACCTCGTAGCTAGTTCTGGTGGCACTCCAATTAAAGAGATTTAGCTAAATTGGCAAGGGTTAGTAATTAAATTTACTAGCCCTTTCCCCATAGTATTACTAGGCTTTAATTACTGACACTAGCATCTATACACTCCTAGCATTACAATGCATCATGAAAAAACGCCTACACAAGCTTAAAAAGCTTCACCCAAAAAAACCCAGCGCGCCTGTGGAATCGCCCGTTTATGTGGGCGATATGGATGCCAGCCACCTTGCAAAACCGACCATTAGCAAAATGGTATATAACGCGGATACGCTAGTAGAGTGCGTGCTGACTGCAGAACAATTAGCTAAGTTTAAACCTGATACAAATAAAAAATTATGGCTGAATATACACGGTGTGCATGATGTTGATTTGATTAAACAAATTGGCGCTATTTTTAAGCTGCATCCGCTAGTAATTGAAGATATTTTAAACACCGAACAACGCCCAAAAATTGATGAGTTTGAAGATTATCTATTTTTAGAAACGCGCAATTTTTATTACGATAAAGTCACTATGCAAGCCAGCAGCGAGCAAATTAGCATGGTGTTGGGGCGCAACTTTTTGCTGACTTTTCAAGAGCGTGCAACGGGTGCGTTTGAGCCAATACGTGAGCGTTTACGCGCCAGTAGCGCGCAGATTCGCACCCTTGGCGTCGATTATTTAACTTACGCCGTGCTAGATAGCGTGGTTGACCGCTATTTTAATGTGCTAGAAGATGTAAACGATGCCAGCGAGGATTTAGAAGACCGCTTGCTAGCCAAGCCCAGTAATGGTGAGCTGCACACCATTCATCAGCTAAAACACATCAGCATAGAGCTGCGCCGTGCAGTGTGGCCTTTGCGCGAGGTGATTAATAGCTTAACGCGCAATGAAAAAGGCTTTTTTCAACCTGCCACAATACCCTACCTGCGTGATGTGTACGACCACACGGTGAGTTTTATTGAGTCGCTAGAATCGATTCGTGACACCTTAAGTGGCATGATGGATATTTACATGGCAAGCGTGAGCCAACGTGTGAATTTGGAGCTGCGCGCATTAACCGTAGTTGCCATGCTATTTATGCCTGCCACGCTGATTGCAGGCATTTTTGGCATGAACTTTACCCATATGCCTTGGATAGACCATTACAACGGCTTTTGGTGGGCGCTAGCGATTATGACGGGCATTGCGCTGGTGATGGTGTTGATTTTTTGGCGCAGACAGTGGTTAAGTAGTAAGACTTAGTTTTTCTTAAAAGTCACTGGATTCCGTGTCAAGCACGGAATGACGGGAAACCTAAGATTGTCTTACCGACGAAAGTCGGTATCCAGCGTCGTTAAAACTAAACTATTGTTGGATATAAATCATTCCAATATGGATTAGACTTTTCAATCAAATCCAATTTCCACTGCCGTTTCCATTCCTTCAATTGTTTTTCACGCGTTATTGCGCTTTCCATATTTTCATGTAATTCGTACCAAACTAAACCATGCACCTGATGTTGTTTAGTAAAACTTTCAACAAAGTCAGATTTGTGTTCCCATACTCGTTTAATTAAATCAGAAGTAACACCAATGTATAAAGTACCATTTCGTTCACTTGCCAATATGTAAACACAGGGCTGCATATTAAAGCCACTGGATTCTGACCTTCGTCGGAATGACGGCTCGTGAGTTTACCAACATCATTTAATCAAAGCAGCATATTTGGCGCGTATCTTTGCCGCTTTAGGTGCTGCAACCGCCATGCAGTATGGGTTGCCAGGGTTTTTATCAAAATAATACTGATGGTAATCCTCAGCTGGGTAAAACGTACTTGCGCCGTTAACCTCCGTAACAATAGGCGCGCTATAAACAAACGCACTGTTAAAGCCTTCAATCGTGGTTTCGGTTGCCTCAAATTGCTCGGCATTTTGACAAAACACGGCTGAGCGATATTGCGTGCCAATATCGTTACCTTGGCGGTTAGGCGTGGTGGGGTCGTGCGAAACTAAAAACACTTCTAGCAAGGTTTCAAAACTCACAACATCGGCATCAAAGGTAATTCTAATGCCCTCTGCATGGCCTGTGTCGCCGTTGCAAATATCTTTGTAAGTTGGATTTTGCGTATGCCCGCCAATGTAGCCAGATTCAACTTTGCTCACACCTTTTAATTGGCTAAACACTGGCTCTGTGCACCAAAAACAGCCGCCAGCGAAAATTGCAATTTGTTTGTTACTCATGTTTTTTAACCTTAAAAAATCTTGTGAAAAGCGTAAAATAGTTAGTCAGCATTTTGCACTAAAAATTACATCTTGAATCAAAAATAATCATGGCTTTAAATGCTTTATACGTCGATTTTAATTCTTATTTCGCCTCAGTCGAGCAACAACTACACCCAGAGCTACGTGGCAAGCCTATCGGCGTGCTGGCGGTGATGGCGGAAACCACTTGTTGCATCGCCGCGAGTTACGAGGCCAAAGCATTTGGCATTAAAACTGGCACCATGGTGCGCGATGCGCGCAAGCTGTGCAGAGACATTATTTTTGTAGAGGCACGACCATCTATTTATGTTGAACATCATCACAAACTCATTGAGATTGTAGAAAGCTGTACGCATGTAGAAAAAGTGCTCTCAATAGATGAAATGGTGTGCTATTTAACGGGCAGCCAACGCACAAAAGAAAATGCACTGAAACTGGCTGCTAAAATCAAACGAACCATTAGCAAGCAATATGAATATATCCGCAGCTCCATCGGCATTGCACCAAACACTTTTCTTGCCAAAATCGCATCTAATATGCAAAAGCCCGATGGCTGCGTGCTGATTGAAGATGCGGATATTCCACAAAAATTATTTAGTTTAAAATTACGCGCGCTAAACGGTATCGGCAGCCAAATGGAAGCGCGCTTAAATCACCATAAAATTACTACGGTTGAAGCATTGTATGCGCTCAATCGCGAGCAACTACGCGCCGCCTGGGGTAGCATTGAAGGCGAGCGTTATTACGACAAGCTGCGCGGAATCGAGCCTTTTTACGTAAAAAACGCGCGCAGCTCGCTTGGCCATTCGCACGTTTTACCGCCCGAGCAACGTAACATTGCAGGCGCAAAAGCCGTGTTGCACAGATTGCTACAAAAAGCTGCGATGCGCTTGCGCAGCTACGATTTGCTCACCTCGCACATCAGCATCAAAATTAAACTGAGAAACCCTAAAACCAAAGAGACTTTTAAAACCAAAGAAACTGTGCGCTTTTTCAACGAGAGCGACATTAGCGCAACTAATGACACACTTAAACTTACCGATGCTCTGGAAGCCTTATTCAAAGAGCTTCCCAAAGCATGCCAAAATAATGAGCCAATTGCTGTGGGCGTGAATTTTACTGCGCTAAGCAGCGCGCAAGACGCCGCTTATGATTTATTCACACTAAAACCTAGCGCCAACGAGACAAAATTAAACAAAGCTTTAGATATTTTAAACTTGAAATACGGTAAAAATACCGTGTATTTTGCTGGCGCGCACGATGCGCTAAAGGACGCGCCAATGCGCATTGCCTTCAACCATATCCCCGATTTAGTCGTCGAAGAAGATTAAGCAGAATTAATATAATTAATCGCATAAAAACACATACCCTGCAAGGCGCATGAATATTGCCTCTTGGAGCATCTATTTTCAGTATATTTGTAACATATTTAAGCAAAAAAGCCCCGCATTACTGCGGGGCTGTGAGTTATACAACTTCTACTACGTTTTTACTGCACTTTATAGGTCATACTTAATCAGACTAGAAGCTAAAGTCAGCTTGTGTAATGACATTTTGTCCAACACCATTCACACCCAAGAGTGTGATCGTGTCAGCGCCGATAGTCACCAGCGTGTCATTACCTAAATCGGTAATCACCACGTTGGCAGCAAAGTTACCTGCGTTAATGC
>JANOWN010000014.1:0-25637 GCA_031417915.1 Methylotenera sp. | reverse complement strand
GATATTGGATTCTGCGCAAAAATCCATTAGTGCGCGGCGAGATTTTTTGCCGTAAGTTTGGTTGCGTTCTGGCGCATCTATGTCGGTTAGGCGCAGTTTGTATTCATAGCCAGCATCGTTGATTTTAACCGTATCACCATCGTAAAAATAAGCAATTTCGGCAGAAAAAACAGGTAGGCTGCAAGCCAACATCCATGCGGCCCCTAGACCAGTTAAAAAACGTTTTGAATTTGGATAAATAAAGGCAAATTTTTGCATTACTTACACCCGTTCGTGGTGAGCTTGTCGAACCACATTATTGCCCTTCGACAGGCTCAGGGTGAACGGTGAAAAGGAATTTAATAATAATTTAGGCTTGATGATAATTCTTTGGTTCTAGCACCGTTGGTATTGGCTCTGCATCCATATTCGGATGATCTTTGCTGTAATGCAGCCCGCGGCTTTCTTTGCGCGAAATCGCGCTTTCGACAATCAATTCAGCCACTTGCAGCAAATTACGCAGCTCGATTAAATCGTTGCTGATTTTAAAATGTTGATAAAACTCTTGCACCTCGTCGCGCAGCATATGGATGCGATGTAGCGCGCGGCTAAGGCGTTTATCGGTACGTACAATGCCCACATAGTTCCACATAAAGCGCCGCAGCTCATCCCAAGTGTGGGTAATCAGCACTTCTTCATCAGCATCGGTAACGCGGCTTTCATCCCAAATAGGCAGGCTGGAAGGCGCATGGTTATTGGCTTGCAGGATGTCTGCTGCAGCCGCACGACCAAATACCAAACATTCTAATAATGAATTGCTAGCTAAGCGATTGGCCCCGTGCAAGCCGGTGCAAGCGGTTTCGCCAATGGCGTATAAGTTTTTAATATCAGTGCGACCTTGCGCATCCACCATCACGCCGCCGCAACTATAATGCGCGGCTGGCACCACGGGGATTGGCTGCTTGCTAATGTCGATGCCCAGCTCTAAACAGCGCGCGTAAATATTGGGGAAATGCTCTTGAATAAACGCCAGTGGTTTGTGCGTAATATCTAAATACACGCAATCTAAGCCGCGCTTTTTCATCTCAAAGTCAATGGCGCGGGCGACGACATCACGCGGTGCCAGTTCTTCGCGTGCATCGTGTTCTGGCATAAAGCGTGTGCCATCGGGTAGCCGCAGCAAGCCACCTTCGCCACGCACTGCCTCACTAATTAAAAATGATTTGGCATGCGGGTGGAATAAACAAGTGGGATGAAATTGAATAAACTCCATATTCGCCACGCGGCAGCCCGCGCGCCACGCCATGGCAATGCCGTCGCCTGTGCTGACATCTGGATTGGTAGTGTACAAATATACTTTGCCCGCTCCACCCGTAGCCAACACGGTATTTTGCGCGGCAATAGACATGACTTTGCCAATGTGGTTATCTAGCACGTATGCACCTAAACAATGGTTTTCATCAGTGGATTTATTTACTTTTTTTGAGGTGATTAAATCAACCGCGATGTGATTTTCTAATAGGGTAATGTTGGCGTGTTCGCGAATTTTTTGTGCTAAGGTTTTTTGTACGGCATTGCCGGTGGCATCGGCTACATGCAAGATGCGGCGCTGGCTGTGGCCACCTTCACGTGCAAGATGAAACCCGCTGTCATCGGCCTCGCGGGTAAATTCCACACCTTGATCTACCAACCACTCTACCGCCTCGCGAGCATTTGTAGCAACCAAGCGTGTAATTGCGGTATCGCACAGCCCTGCGCCTGCAATCAAGGTGTCTTTAATATGCTCTTCAATAGAATCTTCATCGTTTACTTCACTATTTAATACTGCGGCAATGCCGCCCTGCGCCCAGCTACTGGCGCTGTCAGACACTTCGCGTTTACTGACGATACACACTCTTTTAGAATTGGCCACTTGCAGCGCCATAGTAAGGCCTGCGAGGCCGCTGCCGATGATTAGAACGTCGAATTGCTGTGTCATAATTGCTTCATATAGAATGAACTTATAAGAGTTTAGCTGTGTCTTTATCCTTAAGCTAGCGATAAAACTAGGTGGTATTAAACCAAAATGCTGGAGGATGAAATGCTGACAACGAGTAAAATTGAGGAATTAACACGCCCAAGCTTCGTGGAACCTGCCTTGCAGGCGTATAATGCGCCTAATAACAAGACGGAAATTGGGAGTAAACCCTCGATGGCTGATAAGCCAGTTAATAGCGCCAGCGCGGGCAATCGCGAGCTTGACCAAATTTTGGTGGAGCGTGCGCAGCAAGGCGACAAAAAAGCATTCGGCATGCTGGTGGAGAAATACCACCGCAAGCTTGGGCGGTTGCTTGGGCGCATGATACGCGACCAGGCCGAGGTGGAAGATGTGGTGCAGGAAAGCTTTATTAAAGCGTATCGCGCGTTGCATAACTTCCGCGGCGATAGCGCGTTTTACACTTGGCTTTACAGAATTGGCATTAATACCGCGAAAAATTATCTAGTCTCTATGGGTCGTCGCCCGCAAGTGATGCAAGAAGTTGAAATTGAAGATGTAGAGAATTTTGAAGATGGTGGCGAAATGCGCACCATGGATACGCCAGAAACGGCCATGATGACCAAGCAAATTGCAGAAATGGTGAACGAGACTGTGGCAAGCTTGCCCGAGGAATTGCGCACAGCGATTACGCTACGCGAGATTGAAGGCTTGAGTTACGAAGAAATCGCAACCTTGATGCAGTGCCCGATTGGCACGGTGCGTTCGCGTATTTTTAGAGCGCGCGAGACGATTTCGGAAAAGTTGCGCCCTTTGGTGGATGCCAAAGAAGGCAAACGTTGGTAAGAAGAATTTTTTAAGTAATTGTTTATTATAAAAAACATTAGGAAATCAGTTTTAATTTGAGGCAAAGAAAATGAAAGATCAATTATCTGCATTAATGGATGGCGAGTTTGATATTGAAAGCGCGGAACATCTGATTACGTCGGTCAAATCGGGCGGCGAGCTTAAAACCTGTTGGGCGCATTATCACTTAATTGGCGACAGCATGCGTGGCGATATTGCCATGCGTCATGATTTTAGTCAGCGCGTGATGGGCGCATTAGATAACGAACCCACCGTGTTAGCACCTAATACAGCATCAGAAACACCTGCCCTGCAGGCCAATTCTGGTGCGGCTTCCAGAGCATCTTCAATTGCGAATTACAAATCATCAAAATTTTGGTCAGTGGCAGCTTCTGCCGCTGCCGTGATGTTTGTGGGCGTGATGGTATTGCAGCAGCAAGTGAATGCGCCAGAACAATTGGCGCCAGTAGAAATCGCACAAAGCGTGCCGACAGAATATTTACAAGCGCACCAAGCGGCCGCACCTAACGGCGCCGCCTATTACATTCAAACCGCTAGTTACTTGGAGCCAACTAAGTAATGTTGCGCGTTATTAGCGTAGTTTTACTTAGCGCGCTAAGCCTCAGTAGTTTTGCGGCGGAAGATGCTTGGTTGTTGTTGCAAAAAACCGCTTATGCTGCGCGCGAGCTCAATTATCAAGGCGTTTTTGTCTATCAAAATGGCAAACAGACGCGCTCGGTGCAAATTACGCACATGAACAATAATGGCCAAGAAATGGCGCGCAATGTGGTGCTAGATAATGGCGTGACTTTAGGTCAAGCTGGTCAAGCTGGTCAGGCTGGGCAACCGCGCGAGGTGTATAGTCAAGGCAATAATGTGGTGATTGTTCGACCAAAAAATCAAAAAGTGGTGATGGAAAAACGTCGTGGGCAAAATCTTTTCCCCGCCATGCTGCCAACCGATTTGCGTTCGATTGAAGCCAGTTATAGCGCACAGCTTGGTGCGCTAGAAATGGTGGCAGGTCGCGAAGCGCAAATTATCGAGCTGGTGCCTAACGATGCTTTTCGTTATAGCTACAAAATTTGGGCAGATACCGAGTTTGGTTTGTTGCTAAAAATGACTTTGCTCGATAGTAAAAAACAAACGCTGGAGCAAATTCAATTTAATCAGATTAGCATGCTCAATTCGCAAGATGCTAATTGGTTTCAGCCAAAAATTGACGTCACAAAAAGTTATGAAATGGAAGATACGACTGCGGCCAGCCAGACGGATAGTAGTTGGATTGTGGCAGAGTTGCCAGCTGGTTATGTGAAAGTTGAGCATAGAGTGCTCGTTGTGCCAGGCAAAGCCGCGCCTGTAGATCAAATGATATTTTCGGATGGCATCGCTTCGGTTTCGTTGTTTATCGAACCTGTCACCAAAGGCATGCGGCCTAAAATGGGGCATATGCTCATCGGCTCCACCAATATTTGCGCCAATGTGATTGACGGTTATCAAATCACCGTAGTGGGCGAAGTGCCTGAAGCTACAGTGATGCAAATTGCCAAAGCGGTCAGTTTTAGAAAACAGACTGCTTCAAACAAGTAATATTTTAAAATAGCTCAATTAAAACAATATGATAGAAGAACGCGCAGTCATACTTTCGCTTGATAGTTTGTCGAGTGACTCACCTGAAAACTCCACCGCAACCCTAGAAATTGAACGCAAAACTGCGTGTGGTTTGTGCGGCCAAACGCGCGGTTGCGGCAATTCTATTTGGGGCAAATTGTTTGCGCATCAATCCACCGCGTTTAAAGCGCAAAATCGTATCAACGCAAAAGTAGGTGATAGCGTTATAGTAGGCATCAACGAAAAAGCTTTAGTAAAAAGTGCATTGTTGCTTTATATATTACCACTTGCAACTTTGCTTATTGGCGCCATATTAGCAACACAATTGTTCGCTGACACTAATGGAAACGCCATGCTGGGCGCGCTACTTGGCTTGGTGCTTGGCTTGGTTTGGGTTAAAGGTCATACCATGTCGAGCAGTTATTTTAAATTGCAACAACCAGTCATTTTAAGGTTAGTCACCAGTAACGAAAATGAAATGAAGTTTAGTTAAGCTTTATTGTTTAGTTAAATTGATTTTTTAATTTAAAGGAAAATTTTTAGATGTTAAAAAGTTGGATTTTTGCGTTTACTTTATTAGTTGCAAGTTTTACTCAAATCGCAGCTGCAAATACATTGCCAGACTTCACCGAGCTGGCCGAAAAACACGGTGCAGAAGTGGTGAATATCAGCGTCACGCAAGTCATGCAAGCGGGCGGCTCGCCCTTTGCAGGCATGCCAGATGACCCTGCGCTACAAGAATTTTTTAAACGTTTTGGTATTCCAGGCATGCCTAGCCAACCTGGACAGGGCGAGGGCGGGCAGGAATACAAATCACAATCGTTGGGTTCAGGTTTTATTATTAGTAGCGATGGCTACATTTTAACCAACGCGCACGTGGTGAATGAGGCCGATGAAGTGCTGGTGAAATTGAATGATAAGCGCGAATTTAAAGCCAAAATTATCGGCGCAGATAAACGCACCGACGTGGCTTTAATTAAAATTGAAGCGACTAATTTACCCAAAGCGACGATTGGTGATCCTGCGTTACTCAAAGTGGGTGAATGGGTGGCGGCGATTGGCTCGCCATTTGGCTTAGAAAATACTATGACAGCAGGTATCGTCAGCGCCAAAGGTCGCGCGCTACCGCAAGAAAATTTTGTGCCATTTATTCAAACCGATGTCGCAATCAACCCAGGCAACTCGGGTGGTCCGCTGTATAACTTGCGTGGCGAAGTGGTGGGCGTGAATTCGCAAATTTACAGCCGTAGCGGCGGTTCCATGGGTTTGTCGTTCAGTATTCCGATTGATGTTGCGATTGATATTTCGAACCAATTAAAAGCTTCTGGCAAAATCACGCGCGGCTGGCTGGGTGTGGCTATTCAAGAACTGACTAAAGAATTGGCAGAGTCATTCGGTATGAAAAACACCAACGGCGCATTGATTGCTGGTGTAGAAAAAGGCGGCCCCGCCGAAAAAGGTGGCTTGCTGGCGGGTGACGTGATTACCAAGTTTGATAGTAAAGTAATCACTAGTTCTGGCGATTTGCCGCGAGCTGTCGGCGCAACTAAACCTAGCAAAACCGTGCCTGTAGAAATTCTACGAAAAGGCTCAGCCAAAACGTTGAATATTGCTGTGGGTGAAATGCCAACTGACCCTAACGAAGCCGCGCCTGCAACTAAGCCAGCACCAAAGGCGGAAGCGAATAAAATAGGCTTAACGCTTAAAGAATTGACCCCTGCACAAAAGAAAAAACTGAATGGTAAAAATGGTTTATTGGTTGCAGATAGTACGGGTTCTGCAGCACAAGCGGGCATTCGCCGTGGCGATGTGATACTTGGGTTAAATAACTCAGAGAGTCAAAGTGTAGAATTGTTTAACAAGCAAATTAACGCGGTTGCCGCTGGTAAAACTGTCGCGGTGCTGGTGCTGCGCGGTGAAAGTACGCTGTACGTGCCAATAAAAGTGACTAAATAAATTTTTAAATTAATGCCCTGCAAGCCTCATGGATACAAGGTGAATCAAACTCATGAAGTGAATTTTAGAGAGGGTGCCTTGGGGTATTGGCTTGCAGGGCATCTATTATTTTAATACATCTAATTTCAAGGGAAGTTTAGTACCCAACCAAACGGCAGAATTGGTATGCGCTTCAAGCTCATTTTGTTGCACTGGGTGAACTAACACAGAAAGCCCTTCTCGCAGCCCGTCAATGCATGCTAAAGCGTAATTTTTTATGGATGCAGGAATATGAATCTCAAACATGGGCTTAGTGTGCGGACCAATAGGTATGGGAATCAGCGGCCCCGCGTAGCTAAGTTGCGGCAGGGCTTGGATGATGTTTTCACGCACCTTGGCCGCAAGTGCGATTTCATCTGTAGTAAAGTAAATATGCGCGTGGAAAGTCTGTATCATGCGTAAATTATATCGCCAATTACCAAACAAACTACACAATTAATGACAAGTTAATCAAGCATTTGTAGTAAAATCACGGCAATTGAAAAAGCGCGCAAATGCGCTTTAATTATTTGTAGAGCAACGCTTTATTTGTTTGTAAAGCTAGACTTTTAGCCAGAACTTTTTGTTTGTAAAACCCATAAGACAACATGAAAAACATCCGTAATTTCTCTATTATCGCGCATATTGACCACGGTAAATCCACCTTGGCTGATCGCATTATTCATTTATGCGGCGGCTTGGAAGATCGCGAAATGGAGGCGCAAGTGCTTGATTCTATGGATATTGAGCGCGAACGCGGTATTACCATTAAAGCACAAACTGCGGCACTCAGTTATAAAGCCGATGACGGCCAAACTTATCAGCTTAATTTGATTGATACGCCTGGCCACGTGGATTTTAGCTACGAAGTTTCGCGCAGCCTTTCTGCCTGCGAAGGCGCGCTGCTGGTGGTGGATGCTTCGCAAGGCGTTGAGGCGCAAAGTGTAGCCAATTGCTATACCGCGCTGGATTTGGGCGTGGAAGTCACTGCGGTGCTGAATAAAATTGATTTGCCCAGCGCCGACCCAGATCGCGTGAAGCAAGAAATTGAAGACGTGATCGGCGTGGACGCTTCGGATGCGGTGCTATGCTCTGCCAAAACTGGTTTGGGTGTGCGCGATGTTTTAGAAGCAGTCATTAAAAAAGTACCACCGCCACAAGGCAATATCGATGCGCCTCTCAAGGCATTAGTGATTGATGCTTGGTTTGATAATTATGTCGGCGTGGTGATGCTGGTACGCGTGATTGATGGCGTACTGAAGCCAAAAGAAAAAATCCGCCTCATGGCGACTGGCGCGCAGCATTTGTGCGAACAAGTAGGCGTATTCACACCAAAATCTTTACAAAAAACGTTACTTTCAGCAGGCGAAGTGGGCTTTATTATTGCGGGCATTAAGTCGCTGGAAGATGCTAAAGTGGGCGACACCGTTACGCATACCGACCGCCAAGCTGCAGAGCCGTTAGCTGGCTTTAAAGAGGTGAAACCGCAGGTGTTTGCAGGATTATATCCAGTGGAATCGAACCAGTTTGAAGCGCTACGCACTGCGCTAGAAAAGCTGAGTTTGAACGATGCCAGTTTGTTGTTTGAACCAGAAAATTCAACTGCGCTGGGTTTTGGTTTTAGATGCGGCTTTTTAGGCTTATTGCACATGGAAATTGTGCAAGAGCGCCTAGAGCGCGAATACGACATGGATTTGATTACCACCGCACCCACTGTAGTGTACGAGCTGTTGTTGAAAGACGGCACGGTAGTGCAAATTGAAAACCCATCGCGTTTGCCAGAGCCATCGCGCGTGGAAGAAACACGCGAACCAGTGATTAACGTGCATTTGTTGATGCCGCAAGATTACGTGGGCCCAGTGATGACGCTGTGCAACAGCAAGCGCGGTATCCAAAAAAATATGCAATATATGGGCAGGCAAGTCATGTTGAGCTACGAAATGCCGCTGAATGAAGTGGTGCTGGATTTTTTTGATAAGCTAAAATCGGTTTCACGTGGCTATGCCAGTATGGATTACGAATTTTTAGAGTTTCGCGCGGCAGATTTGGTGAAACTTGATATTATGGTGAATGGCGAGAAAGTGGATGCGCTAAGCATGATTGTGCATAGAGAAAATAGCGTGCGCCGTGGCCGTGAAGTCGCCGCTAAAATGCGCGAGTTGATTCCGCGTCAAATGTTTGATGTGGCGATTCAAGCCAGTATTGGCGCCAATATTATTGCGCGCGAAACAGTAAAAGCGATGCGCAAAAACGTAATTGCAAAATGCTACGGTGGCGATGTTTCGCGTAAACGCAAATTATTAGATAAGCAAAAAGAAGGCAAAAAACGCATGAAACAAGTGGGTAATGTGGAAATTCCACAAGAAGCGTTTTTAGCCATATTAAGAGTGGAGGATAAGTAATGTATTTTGCTTTATTTATGGTGGTCATTTTATTAATCACAGGCTTAGTTTGGCTGTTAGATATTGCAGTGCTACGCAAAAATAGGGCTGCAGGCATTGCTGAGCCTTGGTATGTGGAATACGCGAAAAGCTTTTTCCCGGTGATTTTATTGGTGTTTACGCTACGTTCATTTTTGGTGGAGCCGTTCAAAATCCCTTCAGGTTCGATGATGCCAACACTATTAGCGGGCGATTATATTTTGGTGAATAAATTCACCTATGGCCTGCGCGTGCCCATTTTAAACAACACTTTTTTTGAGATGAATCAGCCAAAACGCGGCGATGTATTTGTGTTTCATTATCCGCCAGAGCCAACAATAGATTACATTAAACGTGTAGTAGGTTTGCCAGGCGATACAATTCAATACCAAGATAAAAAATTAACTATTAATGGCAAAGTATTGGATGTAAAGTTTGAAGATAATTACGAATATGAAATGCAAGGCGCTAATATCATCAGCGCAAAGCGTTCGCTGGAACAATTGGGCGACGTGCAACATAATATTTTAATTCACGATATCCCAAATCAATACAATAGCGATGCGCCGGGTGCTAAACTACTCAACGGAGAGACGATTACTGTGCCAGCTGGCAACTATTTTGCGATGGGCGATAACCGTGATAACAGCGCCGATAGCCGAGTCTGGGGCTTTGTGCCAGAACATAATTTAGTAGGGAAAGCGTTTTTTATCTGGTTTAATTTTGATAATCTTGGCAGAATTGGCAATTCAATTAAATAACTTGAGGGCGGCAAAATGCAAAACATGAAAAGTAATCAGCAAAAAGGTATCACGTTTATTGGTTTGATCCTCATGCTGGCTGTCGTTGCATGTATCGGCCTAGTTGGCGTAAAAGTAACGCCCGCCTATATCGAGTTTTTTGGCGTTAAAAAAATCATTAAAAAAATTGGAAATGAGCCAAATTTTAATGAGATGAGTAAAAAAGATATTATGACAATGTTCGACAAAGGCGCCGATATTGGCTATGTGAAGGTAATTAAAGGCTCGGATCTAATCATAGAAAACGGAGCCGTAACTGCTGAATATCAAGTAATTGAGCCGATTGTGGCGAATGCAAGTGTTTTGCTAGACTTTAAAGCAAGCACAGAAAAGTAAAATAATTTCATGACCATAGATAGTCTTGCAAAAAGTATTGGCTATCCGTTTAGAACGCCTGCATTATTGACGCAGGCGCTCACGCATCGAAGTTTTAGCGGCAACAACAACGAACGTTTAGAGTTTTTGGGTGATAGTGTCCTCAATTTTATTATCGCGCATCAGTTGTATCAACGCTTTCCTAAACTACCAGAAGGCGATTTAAGTCGCTTGCGTGCGCAGCTGGTGAAAGAATCCACGCTCTCAGAAATTGCATTTAGTTTAAATATCGGCGACGCACTAAAACTGGGTGAGGGCGAGCTTAAAAGCGCTGGTTGGCGCAGGCCATCTATTTTAGCAGATGCTCTGGAAGCTATTATTGGAGCGGTCTACAGCGATGGTGGTTTTACATCTGCTGAAGTTTTAGTATTAAGTTTGTATCAAGAAAAACTCGCCAATATCGACCCAAAAGTCATTGATAAAGACGCAAAATCGCAATTGCAAGAGTTTTTGCAGGGCAAAAAAATTGATTTGCCCGATTACAACGTAGTTTCAATTGAAGGCGAAGCGCATGCGCAAACTTTTAAGATTGGCTGCATGATTGAAAAGCTTAATATCACCACCGTAGGCGAAGGCACTAGCCGTCGCATTGCCGAACAACAAGCTGCGCAATTGGCGCTAGACCTGTTGGCCTTAGACCAGTTAGCATTTAAAAAGATAAATAAATGACACAAACATCAAGCGTCGCAGATAAAACATACAGATGTGGCACAGTGGCTATCGTCGGACGCCCAAACGTTGGGAAATCGACCTTGCTTAACCATATTTTGGGTATGAAGTTAGCGATTACTTCGCGTAAAGCCCAGACTACGCGGCATCGTTTGCTTGGCATTCATACGACAGAAGATACGCAGTTTATTTTTGTGGATACGCCGGGTTTTCAGCAAAAACATCTGAATGCCCTCAACAAAGGCCTGAATAAAACCGTCACACAAGTGCTGACAGAGGTCGATGTCGTGTTATTTGTCATCGAGCCGATGAAGCTGGGCGATGCGGACAAAAAGGTGTTGAGCTTGCTGCCTAAAGATAAGCCCGTATTTTTAGTGGTGAATAAATCTGATTTGATGGGCGATAAAAATAACTTGTTGCCTTTGATTCAAGATTTTGATTTGCTGCATCCGTTTGTTGGCATTATCCCAGTGTCTGCTAAAAAAAGTCTACATTTAGATGAATTGCTCTCGGAAACACGTAAGTATTTGCCCGAGCAGCCCGCTATTTATGGTGAGGATGAACTCACGGATAAAA
This sequence comes from Methylotenera sp., assembly GCA_031417915.1. Classification (GTDB taxonomy): domain Bacteria; phylum Pseudomonadota; class Gammaproteobacteria; order Burkholderiales; family Methylophilaceae; genus Methylotenera_A. The sequence continues at coordinate 14,415 of JANOWN010000014.1, read as the reverse complement.
ACGAACGCTTTTTGGCCGCTGAGTTGATTCGTGAAAAAATATTCCGCTTGTTAGGTGATGAAATTCCTTATTCTGTTACCGTGGAAATTGAAAAGTTTGAAACGGTGAAAAATTTACGCCGTATTTTTGCCGCGATTATTGTGGATAAAGATAGTCAAAAACCTATGCTAATTGGTAAAAATGGTGAGAAAATGAAACAAATTTCTACCGAAGCGCGTCAGGATATGGAAAAATTGTTCGGTAGCAAAGTTTACTTAGAAACTTGGGTGAAAGTTAAAGGCGGCTGGGCTGATGACGAAAGGGCGTTAAAAAGTTTAGGTTATTGATTTAAAAAAATTATCATGTCCGACAGTAATGTTTTTAATTTGCCGATTTATGGCAAACCTATAGCGCTAGAAGATGCTGGTGTTTATTTTGCCAAAAATAAAAAAACGGGCGCGATTAATAATGTGTTTCAGCTGGTTTATGAAGGTGATATTAAAGAAGACCAAGATTGGTATTTGTACCAATTAAAAAATACCAACAAAAATGGCGAAATGGGCTGGGTGATTTTGGCCGACAACGGTGATTACCCGCTTAAAAGCTTGCCTACACAAGAAATTAAACAGCATTTTGATAAGCCCGAATACGCCGAGCCGAGAGGCGTTTGGCAGCTCATGCGCAATTCGCGCTATGGTTTTGGCAAGTTCACGCCCACGCATGCAGATAATGACATTAAATACGCGATGATATTATTTTCAGCCGATGACCCATCCAAAATGCTTGTGCCTTTATTGATTCAAAAAGCTGAAGACGAGGTTTTACAAAGTTTAGCTGAGCTGGATTAACAATGGCGTTAGCATCCAATTCGCATCGTCAAGATGCTTTTAAGCAGACAGGCCAAGCCGTTTACGTGCTGCATACTTATCCGTTTAAAGAAACCAGTTTAGTGGTGGAGCTTTTTAGCAAAGAATTTGGCCGCATTGCCGCGGTGGCAAAGGGCGCGCGCAGGCCGCATTCTGCCATGCGCGGTATGTTGCAATCATTCCAAATGCTTTCGGGCGCGTGGTCTGGCAAGAATGAGCTGAAAACCTTGCACAGCTTGGATTGGAACGCAGGCCTGACCTTGTTGAAAGGTGAGGCGCTGATGTGTGGTTTTTACATGAATGAGCTGTTATTGAGGCTTTTGCCAAGAGAAGACGCGCACGAAGCCTTGTTTGCATATTACACAAGCACGATGCAAACTTTATCCAATGGTGCAGATTTAGCCACTACTTTGCGACGTTTTGAGCTGAAACTCTTGCAAGAGATGGGCTACGCGGTGCCTTTGCTGCAAGATGAAAACGATGGCGAAATTGATGCAGATAAAACCTACCGTTATGAAGCGGAATATGGCGCATGTGAACTCAGTGCCACTAAAAATGGCGTACAATTAACTGGTAAAACCATGCTGGATATGGCGCGTGACGATTATAACGATGCGCAAACACAAGCGCAGAGCAAGCAATTGATGCGTTATTTGTTGGCACATTATTTGGGTGATAAGCCCTTGCATACTCGACAACTTTTAATAGACTTACAAGGGTTGTGATTCATGCTGAATTTCGCTCATACTTTGTTGCAGCGCCTTGCCGTACAAAAACGTACTGTCTTCGGCGCTGCGCCTAGTCTGAGCTTCAATTGAGCATGAATAGAAAAGATAAAATTAGGATTTAAAATGATAAAGCTTGGAGTTAATATCGATCACGTGGCGACGATTCGTCAGGCGCGTGGCACAAAGTACCCCAGCGTGGTGCAGGCTGCGCTGCGGGCGGAGCAATCGGGTGCAGATAGCATTACGCTGCATTTGCGTGAAGATCGCCGCCACATGCAAGACGCAGATATTTTCGCGTTGCGGCCACTACTGCAAACTAAGATGAATTTGGAATGTGCGGTGACGGATGAGATGCTCGATATTGCGATAAAAGTCGCGCCGCAAGATGTGTGCTTGGTGCCAGAGCGGCGCGAAGAACGCACAACTGAGGGCGGCCTAGATGTGATTGGGCATTTTGCTAAAGTAAGTGCAGCCTGCAAAAAATTGGCTGCACAGCATATTCGCGTCTCGCTATTTATCAGCCCAGATATTGCACAAATTGATGCCGCCAAAAAAGCCGGCGCACCAGTGATAGAACTGCACACAGGCACCTTTGCCGATAGTGAAAATGAGGCAGAAAAAGCCAGTGAATTGGCACGTATTAAGACTGCGGTTGCGCATGCACTAAAACTCGGCTTGGTGGTGAATGCGGGCCACGGTTTGCATTATCACAATGTGCATGAAATTGCAGAGATTGCGGGTCTAGAAGAGCTGAACATCGGCCACGCCATTGTCGCGCATGCGTTGTTTGTAGGTTGGGATAATGCAGTTGCCGAGATGAAGTTGCTGATGAAAGAGGCTGCGTGTTAATTAACTGTGTCATGTCATTCCGTCGAATGACGGAATCTAAAATTAATCTTCACAAGATGCCGAATCCAGTTCGGCATGACAGCTAAGCATGATTTTTGGCATCGGCACAGACATTGTCGAAGTTTCTCGCATTGAGGAATCTATCGCACAGTTTGGTGATGATTTTGCTAAGCGTATTTTGGCGGAATCTGAATTTTCAAGTTATGAAAAGTCTGCCATAAAACCACGTTTTTTAGCCAAACGATTTGCCGCAAAAGAGGCGTTTAGCAAGGCGTTAGGCACAGGTTTGCGCGCGCCTGCCACGTTTCAAAATATCGCGGTTTCACACGATGAATTAGGCAAACCTATATTGTTGCTAGCGCCCGAGTTGCAACGCTTTTTAAATAGCAAAAACATCAGCAAAACCCACATCAGCATTAGTGATGAGAAGAATTTAGCCGCGGCATTTGTGGTGCTTGAAATGAGCGAAAAGTAGTATGAGTGAAATGGATGTTGCGCGTCGCTTCGGCGGTGTTTCACGGCTTTATGGCGCTACAGGTTTGGCTAAGTTGCAAGCGGCGCATATTTGCGTCATCGGTATCGGCGGCGTCGGTAGCTGGGCGGCAGAGGCGTTGGCGCGCAGCGCGGTTGGTAACATCACTTTAATTGATTTGGATAATATCGCTGAAAGCAATGTAAACCGCCAAATTCACGCACTGGAAGGCGAATTTGGCAAGACGAAAGTAACTGCGATGGCAGAACGTATTCGCGCGATAAATCCTCTTTGCAATGTGAATGAAATTGAAGATTTCGTAACACCAGAGAATATAAATGATGCTCTGGGAGGCAATATCCATGCGGCTTCTGGCGCACTTAAAATCATCATTGATGCAACCGATGACGTTAAAGCCAAAATCGCGATGGCGGTATTTTGCAAGCAGCGCAATATTCCGCTGATAATGGCGGGCGGCGCGGGCGGGCGGCTAGATGCGACCAAAATTAAAACCGCAGATTTGGCACATGTTACTGGCGATAAATTGCTGGCAAAAGTGCGTAATTTACTGCGCCGTGATTTTAATTTCCCCAAAGCCAGCAACACAAAAAAATCGGCTAAGTTTGGCATTTTGGCGGTATATTCCGATGAGCAAACATTAAAACCAGATGTTATAAATATTAAAAAAGATGCCCTGCAAGCCAATATCCATGCGGGTTCTGGCGAAGCTTGTTTTGCTGAAAGTGAGTCAATTACTGGTTTAAATTGCGCGGGTTATGGCTCTAGCGTGTGCGTCACAGCGCCATTTGGCTTTGCTGCGGCGGGCTTGGCAATACAGCACTTATTGAGCAAATAATGCGCAAACAAATTATATTTTTCACAAAAATGTCATAATTAAGTAGCAAACTTGTCATAAGATATTCCCATGACAACTTCCAAACTAAAACTTTTAGATCGCGATTTAAGCATTCTCCGCTTTAATGAGCGTGTGCTGGCTTTGGCGCAGCGGCGCGACTATCCTTTATTAGAACGTCTTAAATATTTGTGCATTGTGGCTTCTAATTTGGACGAGTTTTTTGAAGTACGGATGGAGGCGCAGCTGGATGCAATGCACGACGGAGTTAAAAAAGGCTTGGTGACGGAGCAGAGCTTTAATGCAGTTTCGGGGCAAGCGCATGCGCTGGTAGATAGTAAATATGCCATATTTAATACTGAATTGATGCCCGCTTTGAAGGAGGCGGGAATTGACATTGTGTCAGGTAATCAGCGCAATAAAAATCAACAAAAATGGGTAGCGCAATATTTTGAAGCCAATGTGAAACCGCTCTTACTGCCAATCGCATTAGATCGCGCACATCCTTTTCCATTAGTGGCCAGCAAGGCTTTGCATTTTATTGTGGAGTTGGCGTCAGAACAAAACAGTAGCGTACCTGTTATCAGCATTATCCGCGTACCGCGTGTGTTGCCAAGAATCGTCAAACTGCCGAAAAATGGTAGTTCACATCAGGAATTCGTGACGCTAACCAGCATTATTGGTGCGCATTTGCCAAGTTTATTTGGTAATAAAAAAATACTCAGCTATTCGCAATTTAGGGTCACGCGCCACTCTGATTTGTCATTAGATGAAGATGACATGGGTGATTTGCCTAGCGCATTACGTCAAGAGTTGGCGCAAAGACCATACGGAGAAGCGGTGCGTTTAGAGGTTTCAAAAGCTTGTTCAGAGAGCCTAGCCGACTTTTTATTGGCAGAATTTAATTTGCCAGCGGCCTCGCTCTATCGCGTGCATGGCCCAGTTAATTTAGGGCGTTTGATTCAGCTGATTAGTTTGGCGGAAGGTGCAGAGTTAAGTTTTACGCCTTATAAACCCTGCTGGCCTAGGCAAATCGCGCACGGTGAATCATTTTTTACACGCTTAAAACGTGGCGATGTGTTAATTCATCGACCTTACGAGAGTTTTGATGCTGTGATTCAGTTTTTGCGCGAAGCGGTAAATGACCCGAATGTATTGGCGATTCACCAAACTATTTACCGTACTGGTAGCGATATGCGCATGTTTAATTTGCTGCAAGAAGCGATAAAACGCGGCAAAGAAGTGCTGGTGGTGGTGGAAATTAAAGCGCGTTTTGATGAGGAAACCAACATCAATTGGGCAGAGTCGCTGGAAGCCATTGGCGCGCAAATTGTGTACGGCATGGTTGGCCTGAAAACGCACGCCAAAATGCTGCTAGTATTGCGTAAAGAAGGCAAACGCATCAAGCGTTACGCGCATGTCTCCACAGGAAATTACAACGCCAATACGGCAAAACTTTACACCGATATTTGTATGCTCACCAGCGATTTAACCTTGACGCGCGAGATTGAATATATTTTTAGGCATCTTACTAGTCAAATAGCGCTACCAGCGATGCGTAAATTATTGGTTGCGCCATTTAATTTACAGCGTGCAATGTTGCACCAAATTTTGATCGCGACTCGTGTTTGTGAACGTGGGGAAAGCGCCAAAATTATTGTCAAAATGAATTCGCTTACCGATGAAGTATTAGTAAGTGCTTTGATTAGTGCGGCGCAAAAAGGCGTGGAGATAGATTTAATCGTGCGTGGCGCTTGTATATTGCCAGTAGATGCGCCGGGTGTTGATGGCCGAATTCGTGTGCGCTCAATTGTGGGACGCTTTTTAGAACATTCTCGCGTATTTTATTTTGAAGCGGGCACAACTAAACGCATGTGGCTTTCCAGCGCAGATTGGATGAGCCGCAATATGATTCGTCGCATTGAAATTGCTTGGCCGATTTTAGATGCGCAAATGCAAACACGCATTTTGCAAGAATGTATCGAGCCTTATTTGAAAGACACCGAAGATGCCTGGATGCTTACGCCGACGGCTGATTACAAGCAAGTGAGCAGCAATAAAACCAATACGCAAAGCGCGCAAAAATTATTAATCGCTCGTTATTCTTAAATATGCATGAGCCTTACGTTTAAACAAATTATTTTGTGGCGACATGCTGATGCAGCGCCTGCCGATATTGAGCATGGCGAAGATGATATGCAGCGCAATCTAACTAAAAAAGGGGTTGGCCAGGCTAAAAAAATGGCTACTTGGTTAACCCAGCAATTGTCTGGGCAATTGTCAGAGCCATCAATATTGGTGAGCAGCCCAGCGGAGCGCGCGATACAAACGGCCGAGGCACTAAAGCAAAAAATTATTGAAGCACATGCACTAAGGCCAAGCGCAAATTTGCAAGAAGTGTTAAAGTTTTTGACTGACTTAGAAACTAAAAACAAAGACCAAATTAAACTTGGGAATAGTTTAATTATAGTGGGTCACCAGCCATGGCTGGGTCAATTGGTAACGCATTTGACAGGTTTTTCTGGTGCAGAAATTAGCATAAAAAAAGGCGCAATATGGTGGTTGCGCCTTTCTCTAAATACGCCGCACAAATATAAAGTTTTTACTGTGCAAACGCCTGCTTTACTTAAAAAGCCAGCCTAACATAAAAATAGCTTAAGACTTTTTGTTTGGCCTGCCTGTTTTAATCACAGGGATTTTCGCCAATGTGGTTTTAAGTGTGTTGTCGCTCATGGCTGCCAGCAATTTAATGCCAGCGCGTAGTAATTCACTTTTCTTTGCAGGCTGTCCCATTGAGGCTAATCGCGCCTTCATCAAAGTAATTTGCGCATATTCATCTTTAGGCATGGTAAAGCTGTCGCGTTCCATTTTAACTTTTTCTGATTTAGCTTTTTTAACCACTTTTTTTGGTGCTGCCTTATTTGCAGGAACTTTCGCCTTAGGTTTGCTAGCGGGCTTTGTCGCCGATTTTGCAGGGGTTTTTGCTGGAGTTCTTACTGTAGCTTTAGCAACAGGTTTTGCTACTGGCTTAGCCACAGCAGATTTGGCTGGCGCAGGTTTGGCCACGACGGGCTTAGCGAGCGCTGATTTGGCCGCAGATTTAACCTGCATAGTGGCGACAGGTTTTACAGCTGGCTTAGCCGCGCCAGATTTAGGTGCTACAGCTTTTTTAGCGGGTTTATTTGACATGTCACACTCCTAAATTAAACGTTATAAACAGTTTATACTGTTTAAAAATCAAGTCAACTGTCATATTTCTGTAATAAATACAAACAAATCAGTACATTAAACTAATCTTGAGTAGTAACAACCAAATCCCAATTGATTTTTTGCCAAGCCAATATTTCTTCTTCTAGCAAGTAAGAAGTCTGTGGGAACGCTTGTTGCCATGCGCTTGGCAGGCTAAGTATAAAAGTGTTTCCAGCGCGTTCAAAGGTGATATTTTTCAGCACTGGTGTATTGCGAGAATGGCAGAAAATAACGGCTAGCCTTAGAGAAATTAACTTAAAAATAAAACTTTCATCATTAAAATCAACATCCAGCTTTCTAAGCTTTCCGCAATGGCCTAATACCAGCAAGCTCAAACGATGCAACTCATTTTGTGCAAAGCCCATCAGTTCAGTATTGTCTAATATGTAAGCACCATGTTTATGCGATTCGCTATGTGAAATAGCGCCACCAATTTCGTGGCACTGCGCAGCCCAATTTAATACTTGTCTGCGCCTGTAGAGTTCATGGGGGTTATCGTTGTAACCATGAATGGTAGGTAACAGCGCATTAAAGAAGCCTAAAGCTACTTTAGATACATTTGCAGCATGTACTTTGTTGACGCCGAACTTTGTAACTAGATGTCCAATTGAAGCATCGCGTAAATCTTCAGAGATTGATTCATCTTGCTCAACCATGTCGTATAACAAGCCATGTCGTAGCGCACCTTTGGCCACAATTAAAGCGTCGAGCTTAAGCAAATTAAATATGCCAATTAAAATACTCAAGCCACCAGCAATGACGGACTTTCTGTCTTCTTTTAAACCCGCTAAATCCAGCTTATCAAAAGTTTTGGCTTTAATAAGCTGAGCGCGCAACCAGGCCAATCCTGCGCGCGTAAGCTTATTTTCTTCAAATCCAGCATTAGATAAAATGTCTGCAATTGCGCCAACTGTGCCCGATGCACCATAAGCGACATCCCAATATTGATGCTGATAAACATCCGCAACCGCATCTAAAAATGATTCTGCAGCAATTTCGGCACGCTGAAAGTTTTTCTCACTTAAACTGCCGTCAGCAAAATATTTGAGCGACCAAGTCACCGAGCCCACACGCAGTGAATCCGTAGTTTCCGCATTTAAATGCTGGCCTAAAATAAATTCTGTTGAGCGACCACCTACGTCAATGACCAAGCGCTTTTCGTCCGATTGCGGCAATAAACGACTTACGCCTTGGTAAATTAAGCGCGCTTCTTCCACGCCAGAAATGACTTCAACTTCGTAGCCCAAGACTTTATTGGCGAGCTTAATAAATACTTCGCGATTTCTGGCTTCGCGCAGTGTTTGCGTTGCAACCGCGCGCACATGGTGCTTAGGTAAGCCCTTTAGCGCCTCACCAAATCGCGCCAAACATTTGAGTCCGCGCTCAATGGCTTCGGGCCTTAAATTACGCTCTTCGTCTAAATCGCCGCCCTGGCGTACGGTTTCTTTAAGATAATCTACGCGTTGAATTTGGCCATTTTCATAACGTCCGATTTCCAATCTAAAGCTGTTAGAACCTAGATCTACCGCAGCAAGTAGCGTTTCGGGGGAAATGATATTATCGTTTTGCATAATGCTTTTATAGCATATTTTGCTACTAACTTGATGACAAATAACTAAATTTACTTGGCTATAACGCTTTCGTAGTCAGGAAAATAGCGTGCAATCACGCTTAAATCAAAACTGCGAAAAATGCTGGTGTTTGATTCACGTGCTAGCAAAAATTCAAACGATTTTTCCACCAATTGCGCAGTATTTAGCTTACCTGCGGTTAGTTTTAGTGCGTAATCGGCCTGAACCGTCACTTCGTGCGTAGTTGTTGTGCTACCAGCCACCGTCACTCGAAAATTTGTATCATCCAATGATAGTACGTTGATTTTATTCATTTTATTTCCAATAGAATGTCATTCCAGAATTAAAAACAATTGATTTTTTATTCTGCCTATAGCCCGAATGGGCTATAGGAAAAGCACTTTTTTTAGCCCCGATAGCCTTTTCGGGCTATAGCAGGACAAATGTACTAGTTGCATACTCGACCTATGACAAATGTACTAGTACATATTGCTCAAGACTCGTGACATATGTACTAGGAAGGCCTGTGATACGGTGAGAAATGTAAAACTGAATTAGATATTAACAGGGTTGCAGTTTTTTAAAAACATTAGGTGGAGAAATATTTTGGCAGTACTTACAACGCAGCAGATTTTGAGTTTTATTCAACACAAGATTGCAGCAACACATGCAGCTGGCGAGAATATTTGCGCGCTGCTTAAAAACCCAGAAGTGGCCTTTAGCCTGCAAGTGCTAGAGGGCAATTATAACAATTTGATGCAAGTGCCAAAAGTGGCTGCTAACGATTTTGATTATGAGTTCGCGCAAATGGCTGGCATGAATACTAAAGACGGCTTAGGCCAAACACCGATTCCACTGTTTTAACTTTTTTTATTTTTAATATTATTACTTAAAAGGGGCAATATCATGGCTACAAATTACAAACCAAAACCATTTGTACTTAATAGAACTGACTTAGAGTTTTTACTTAAACAAGTCACCTTCAGACCACTATTTGATATGCTAGGCAATGCCATTATTCAATGGAATGGTGTTGGTGCAGTTTATGATGGTCACGGCGCTTTAATTGGCACTGGCGGTTCCGTAGAGGGCGATGCAGCCTCATTGGCAGCAATTACACAACTTGGCACTTCTTATGTTTCAACCACAGATTTAAGTGGCTTGCGTGATGTTACAGGTAATAATAATAACTTGTTGCAAGTTAACTCTACTTGGGGTGCAGTTGACCAAGATTTTTTACGCACAGTTAAAGCAAATTTTAGTGACTATATTAAACCGCTTGATGCTGTTAATCCTGATGCTTTTTATGGTGCGAAGACCTTTGATTTAAGCGCTGCGCCTGGCATTCAATACACGCCAAGTAGCGATTATTCGACTACAGTTGACGGCGCTGTTGATGCGAATTCTCTCACTTCGGATACCGCCATCGGCGGCGGTCAATTTGTACATCAAGCTAACGTGGTTGATTACACGGCACGTATGATTAGCCGCACCATTACTACCGGTGGTGTGACATACCAAACTGATGTGAATGGTCATATTGCACATGATGCAAATGGTCAAGCGATTGTGCTTACTTATGGCGATCTTGAGACCTTTGGTCATAAAGATTACCAAAATCCTGACAACACAGAATTTTTTATTGGTGCAGAAAACCCAGGCGTCGCACCGACTAACGGCTGGTTTGGTATTTTTGGTCAGTTCTTCGATCACGGCCTAGATAAACTTGGTGCTGGCGGCCAGGGCAAAACCATCAAAATAGCATTGGCTACAGATGATCCGCTCTATGGTGCGCTTGGTTCTGACGGCCAACCCACGTATTCTATTACTGTCTCACGTGCTACTGTGAGTGGCGTGGATGCGAATGGCGACCCAACTTACGTCAATCACACCTCACCATTTATCGATCAAAGCCAAACTTATGGCTCTAGCGAGCAAGTAACAAATCTGTTGCGCGAGTGGGTTTCTGCCGATGGTGGCTTAACTTTCCACGCAGGTATGGAAATGTTTGATGGCAACACGCTAGCAACCGCATGGAAACGTGCTGATGGCGTGATGACAAATCAAACGCTGCCGACCCTAAACGAATTGCGTGATCATTTGCTTGATACTAATCGCGACGGTTTGACTTGGGACGACGTATTGAATTTACGCAACCGTGACGCTGTGACTGGCGATTTAACCACTGGCAGTTCTGATCAGGCTTTGTTGCTGGACATGAACCCACGTTTTGATGCGGCACACTTGGATGCAACGACAGCGGTTGGTACAAGCACTGTTGACGCGTTGGTTGATGCGGCAGTTGCAACGCTTGCTGGCGCGACGCCACCAGGCTTTGCGTTTGGCCGCAGTTTGTCAGGCAGTATTCAGCTTGATATTACAGGTGGAGCTGGTGCGCCATTCCATGTGCCAGATGGCAGTTACACAGGGGCTAACGCATTGATGTTATGGGTGAATTTTGCCAACTTCTCAATTAATCCAGCTTCGCCTGCAGTGCATGATGCGGTGAGTCAGCTTTTGATGGCTGCGGTGGGCGATCACTACATTGCTGGTGATGGTCGCGTAAATGAGAATGTGGCACTCACTACAATACATCATGTGTTCCACGAAGAACACAATTTCCAAGTGCAAAATGTGATGAATACCATCTATGCACAAGATACGGCATCTGGTGATGCAAATCATGGTATTTTGCATCAATGGCAAATTGATACTGGTACGCAGGATGCCAATGGTAACTTCCTAAACATTGATAATTCAATCGCTTGGGATCAAACAAAAATGTTTAATGCGTCAAAACTAATCGTTGAGATGGAATATCAACATGCAGCGATTGACCAATACGCACGTACTATTACGCCGCATATTTTAGAGGTGGTTGGCTATTCAAGCGGCATCAATTCAGCCATCTCGCTAGAGTTTGCGCAATCTGCATTCCGCTTTGGTCACTCAACCATTCGTGAAACTATCGATACGATTGATCCCACACATGGTTTGACTGGCAAAATTGTTAGCTTTGCGCTGGAAAGTGCGTTCTTAAATCCGCAACTTTATTCTGAAACCGGCGCTGCTGCGATTGCTTTGGGCATGTCACATCAGCAAATGAACGAAGTAGATGAGTTTATTACGCCAGCACTGAATCAAGGTTTGCTAGGTTTACCGCTCGATTTGGCTGCGATTAACATCGCGCGTGGCCGTGATATGGGCATTCCAAACTTAAACGAGTTCCGTGCTGCGGTTGGTTTAACGCAATATGTGAGTTGGGATGACTATGCACACAATATGATTCACCCGACATCATTAACTAATTTTATCGCAGCTTATTCGTTTGACGGCAATTTGGCTAAGGCGCAGGCCTTAGTTGGTTTGTTCGACGGTAGTATTGCAGAAAACACAGTGGCAGCAATGAATTATACTGCAGATCAAGCAATCGCTTTTATGTATAACGAGGCTGGCGCGCCTACAGGGGCTGACGGCTTTAATCATATCGATACTTGGTTAGGCGGCCTTGCTGAAGCGCACGTGCCAGGCGGTTTGCTAGGTTCAACTTTTGATTTGGTGTTTACAAATCAGATGGAAAATCTTATTAATGGTGACCGTTTCTACTACCTTGTTCGCTTATTTGGTGAGCAGTTTAGTGAAGAAGTAGGTAATGGCCAATTCAAAGACATCGTAGAGCGTAACACGGGTCTTGAGCATCTTAATGGTAGCATTTTATCCTATGCGGATCAGTACTATGATTTGTCTTTAGATCCTACTGCTGCTGCTGCGGCAGGTAGTCATAATACCGACCACATGTATGGTGATGTGCTTGCGCTTCATCCAACGCTGGGTGTATGGTCTGACGGTAGTGCAAACCCTAACAGTGTTAATACTAACGGTACTTTGATCACAGTCGGTGGCGTGCAATATATACGCGATTTCCGCCCTGATTTAGCGCCTGGTGATATTCATCCAGTTGAAGGCACGCCTACTTCTGGTGCCGATTCGCACGAAGTAATGGTGGGCACGGATAATAACGATTTTGTTCACATGCGCAGTGGTGACGACACATTCTACGGCGAGGGTGGCAATGACAAGATTTACGGTGACTTTGGTAACGATAGGCTTTATGGCGGCGATGGTAATGACTTCATCGATTCTGGCGACGGTGCCGACTTGGTGGATGGCGGTGCTGGTGATGACCTGATTTATGGTTTCGGTAGCGGCACAGAAATTGGTGGCTTCGATCAGCTGGTAGGTGGTGACGGTAACGACACTATCTACGGTGGCGAAGGTGTAGATAAGCTTTCTGGTGGTGCGGGCGATGATATGTTGTTTGGTGAAGGTAATACCGACCCATTCACACACGGCGGCGACGGCAATGATTATATTGACGGCGGCACGTCTGGTGACGTTCTATTTGGCGACAATGGCGACGATTTAATGGTTGGCGGCGACGACCAAGATGTTAGCTACGGTGGCAAGGGCGACGATATTATTCGCCCAGGAAACCCATCGCAAGCCATTGGTGGCGGCCCTGATGAAGTGGTTGGTGACGATGGCTATACCAATAGTGGCTTCGACTTGATGGATTTCAGCGATTATTTAGCAAATCCAAATGGTGTGACTGCCGACATGGCAGACCAAGCAAACCCTGTTGTTGCTGTTGATGGTACAACGCAGTTTCCTGCTTGGTTCCAAATGGAAGGCGTCATCGGCACTCGCAACAACGATACCCTTATTGGCGACAGTGCGGCAGACGCATCTGCTGATTTAAGCCTAGGTGGTAACTGGCTCATCGGTGGCTCTGGTAATGATATATTGCAAGGTAATGGCGGCAATGACTTAATTATTGGTGATGGCATTCGCTTAGATAGCTTGATTGGTACTTATTCAGGCACTTATACCAATTTAGTGAATGGTGCTAGTCACCACACAGCTGCAAATGCTGTACTCGGCGCAAACGGCCTGCTTGATGTGGTTGGCTTTGGCAAACATTACACCGAAATGCTTCAGTCAGAAGTGTTTAAAGACTTAGTGTTAGGCGGCAGCGCGATTACTACGCTAAATGGTGCTGTTGGCACTCGTCAAGGTGATGGCGGCACAGCAGGCGCTGCTGATACGGCAGTATTTATTGGTAATCGGGCAGATTACACAGTTCAGGAGATTTCATTTGTAACGGCTAATCAAGGCACAATTACAGCCTATAAAATCACTGACAACGTTGCAGGCCGTGATGGTGTTGACGTCGTAGTCGGCATTGAGAACTTTAAATTTGCTGATGTTACGTTGACCCCAGCAACTGTTATTAATGTCGCACCAGTGATTATTTCTAATGGTGGTGCCGATACAGTAGCGCTATCTATCGCTGAAAATACGACGGCGGTAGCTGTTGTGCAAGCAACAGATTTGAATGGCGATGTAATTAGCTATTCAATCGGTGGCGGCGCAGATGCATTTAAGTTTGCCATTAACCCAACGACTGGGGTGCTGAGCTTTATTAATGCGCCTAATTTTGAAACGCCTTCTGATGTAGGTGGCAATAATGTGTACGACGTGATTGTGCAAGCCAGTGACGGCGCTTTGGTTGATACACAAGCTATTTCTGTAACCGTGACGAATGTCAACGAAGCGCCAGTGATTACTTCTAACGGTGGCGGTGCTACAGCAGCAATCAACATTGCAGAAAACGGCACTGCGGTAACCACTGTTACAGCAACGGATGTAGATGCAGGCACAACTCTCACTTACAGCATTACTGGTGGTGCAGACGGTGCGTTGTTTAATATTGACGCAGCGACTGGTGCATTAAGCTTTAAAGTTGCGCCAAATTACGAGGCGCCAGGTGATGCAGGTAGTAACGACG
>JANOWN010000013.1:0-17912 GCA_031417915.1 Methylotenera sp. | reverse complement strand
GTCACTGGTAATGGCTTAGAGCGTGGTACGCTGACTTTTGCGGTGCCAGCTGATGCGCCTGCCCTGCTACATTACAACTGCCAAGTGCACGATATGATGAATGGCGCGATTAATATTATTGACTAAGTAATACTAGTGATTAAGTGACTGTAGTTTACCGCTAATTATTAGCATGCTCTGCAGGCCAATAGCTATAACGTTTGCAGAGCATTGTTTTTTGTAGTGATATGCCTAGATTAGTATTTGTCATTGCGAGGGCGTTAGCCCGTGGCAATCTAATTTTTTATTAAAGCTGCTGGATTGCCACTCTGCGCTAGCAATGACAATTAAGATTAAATGCGTAACATCTCTTTCGCATGGCTACGCGTGGTTTCGGTAATTTGAATGCCACCCAACATACGTGCAATTTCTTCCACGCGCTCAATCTGACTTAACATTTGAATATGGCTTAATGTCGCACCATTGCTTTGTGTTTTGCTCACCTGCAGATGCTGCGCAGCTTGCGCGGCCACTTGGGGCAAATGTGTAATCACTAACACTTGGCGCTCTGCGCCGAGTTGTTTCAGCAGCTGCCCCACCACTTCTGCCACACCACCACCAATGCCGACATCAACTTCATCAAAAATCATACAAGGCACGCTGCCCTGAGAAGCGGTTGTGACGTGTAGTGCCAAACTAATACGCGATAACTCGCCACCAGAAGCCACTTTATTCAACGGTCGCGGCTCTACGCCTGCATGCCCTGCCACTAAAAATTCCACTGTTTCTAGGCCGTTGCTTGAAGCCTCGTACGGCTGCAAAGCCACTTCAAATTTACCACCGCTAAGTGAAAGCCGTTGCATTTCTGCGCTAATTTTTTGGCTTAATGTTTTTGCAGCATCGACGCGCTTATTACTTAATTGTTTGGCAGATGTCTGATAAGTAGTTAAGGCTTCTGCTTCTTGCTTAGCTAATGCACCATCGTTGGCAAAACCCTCTAGCTCTGTCATGCGCGCTTGGCAAACATTTAGTAAATCGGGCAATTCTTCAGGTTTAGCACGATATTTTCGCGCGGTATTATGCACGGCTTGAATGCGGCCTTCCACCTCTGCAAGCCTTTCTGGGTCTAGCTCTGCACGTTGCAGATAACGATTCAGCGCGCGCGTAGCTTCTTCAATTTGAATCAATGCAGAATCGACACCGTCGGCGGCTTCTTTTAGCTGCGCATCAAATTCCACCAAATTAATCAGCCTGCTTTGCACTTGTGCAAGCATACTTTCAACTGCGGGTTCATTGTCACTTAATTGCGCAATGCAAGCCTCTAAGCCACTCAGCAAAGCCGCTCCGTTGGCAAGGCGATGATGTTCAGCTTGCAACTCTTGCCATTCTTCAACCGCAAAATTGAGCTGCTGCAACTCGCGCGTTTTATCACGTAGTTCCGCTAACTCATCAGCAAACGCGGCTGAATTTTTCTCAATTTCTAGCCGTTGCTGATGTAAGTTAGCCCAAGTTTTATATTGCTTAGCGACTTGGTTAGCTAATTCCAAACTGCCAGAAAATTCATCTAAAATCTGCCGTTGCGTGCTGGTTTTAAGTAGCGAGTGATGCGCGTTTTGGCTATAAATATCCACCAACAATTCGCCAAGCTCTTTAAGCTGGCCAATGGTGACGGCAACGCCATTAATAAAACCGCGACTGCGACCATCACTGTAAATAACACGCCTGAGAACCAATACTGATGCGCCTTGCAGAGCATTATTTTCGAGAAATATTGCAGCGTTTTCGTTATTTAAAAATGTCGCGCTAATGTCTGCGCGTTCTGCACCTGCACGAATCACATCGCCGTCGTTGCGTTCACCCAGCGCGAGTGAAAGCGCATCAATAAGAATAGATTTACCTGCGCCAGTTTCGCCCGTGAGCGTGGTAAAACCGCTCGAGAATTCTAAATCGAGCGCTTCAACAATAATAAAATCGCGGATGGATAAAGATTGCAGCATAAAGTTAAGTTAACTTTTTATTTAATCATGGAAGAAGCTGGCACAAGGCGATGAGGCGCAGACAGTACGCTTTGTACGACAAGCCGAAATCAACACCGTGCCAGCGATTCTCATGATTAAATCCTAGCCCCAGTTTAATTTGTTGCGCAACATCTCGAAGTAACAATAGTCAGATGGGTGCAGCAGCTTAATATCTTTGCGAGTACGCTGCACCAGCACTTTGTCACCAAGCTCTAAACCCAGCTGAAACTGGCCATCGTAGCTAATTTGCGCGTCATCCACCTGCACTAGGCTCACTTCAATTTTGCTCGCGCTACTCAGCACAATCGGCCGATTACTCAAGGTGTGCGGGTTAATCGGCACCAGCGCGATTGCATCTAAATTGGGGTGCAAAATCGGCCCGCCCGCAGAAAGCGAATAGGCAGTCGTGCCCGTCGGTGTGCTTAAAATAAGGCCGTCACCACGCTGTTTGTGCATAAATTTGCCATCGATTTCAACTTCTAATTCAATCAAACGCAAGCCGCTTTTAACGACGATATCATTGAACGCAATGCCTTGATGCACTTGCTTGCCAGCGCGCATGATGCTGGCGCTGAGCAGCATGCGCGTTTCGGTTTGATACGCGCCGCCAAGGATGCTATCAATGGCGACTAACATATCTTCGGCACGCAAATCGGTGAGAAAACCAAAGCGACCACGATTAATGCCAACCAGTGGAATGTCGCTATCCATGAGCGTTCTAGCTACGCTGAGCATGGTGCCATCGCCGCCCATCACAATCGCCAAATCGACTTTGCTACCAATTTTTTCTAAGGCACAGGTGTTAAACCCAGTGAGTTCTGCGTGTTGCGCGGTATTTTTTTCTACCCAAACCTTGATTTTTTTAGCGCTCAAATGCCGCGCCAAATCCGCCAAATCGGTTTGCATTTGCTGCAACGCAGATTGATTCATATATTTGCCAATAATGGCGACTGAAGAAAAAGTTGGCAATGTTTTCTGCATGGTTGAATTAAATCACAGTTTGCGCTGCGCTAAAAGTGCTAACTTGGAGCAAACCACAATTGCAGCTATTCCACCCGCGCTAATTCAGGCAAAATAGCAATATCTTGGATAAACGCGCGCAAATTCTGCTTAAAACGCTAGTGGAACATTACATTAGTGATGGCCAGCCGATAGGCTCGCGCACGCTATTGCAGCACAGCGGGCTTGATGTGAGCTCCGCCACCATTCGCAATGTGATGTCGGATTTGGAACATTTGGGCTTTATCGCAAGCCCACACACTTCGGCTGGGCGCATTCCCACGCAAAAAGGTTACCGTTTATTTGTGGATACTTTACTCACGGTGCAGCCGCTAAAAAATCAACAAATTCAACAACTTAAAAGCGGATTATCTTCACCCAACCAAAACGAGCTAATTGCAAGCGCGGCGGATATGTTATCGCAACTGACTCAATTTGCTGGCTTGGTGATGATTCCCAAACGTAAAGCCTTAAGTTTTAAACATTTAGAGTTTTTACCGCTGACTGAAAAAAGAATTCTGGTGATTATTGTCACATCTGACGGCAACGTGCAAAACCGCATTATTTTGGCCGAAAAACCTTATTCGGCCAGTGAGTTGACGCAAGCCAGCAATTATTTTAACGCCAATTTTTCTGGCCAAACCTTTGAAGAAGTGCAACAAAAGCTGCATATTGAGCTCAAACAAATGCAAACTGACATGAAAAAACTGATAAATGATGCTCTGGAAGCCACCATAAGCCAAACCAATGGCCATGCGGGTGCTGGCGATGCTAAAAATGAAGGCGTAGTGATTGCGGGTGAGCGTAACTTGCTGAATATTGACGAGCTTTCTACCAACGTCAACAGCCTGCGTAAACTGTTCGAGGTTTTTGAGCGCAGGACTTCACTGATGCAATTATTAGACAATAGTCAACGCGCCGAAGGCATCCAAATTTTTATTGGCGGCGAAAGCGGTTATTTGCCGCTGGATGAATGCAGCATGGTCACCGCGCCCTACGAGGCAGATGGCCAAGTCGTCGGCACGCTCGGCGTGATTGGCCCAACACGGATGGCTTACGAGCGCGTGATACCGATTGTAGATGTTACCGCGAAATTGTTATCGAATGCGTTGTCTGCTAATTGAAGCAATATACTTAGCCCGTCATTCTGAGCATAGCGAAGAATCCAGACTTAAAGTTACAAAAAACTGGATTCTTCGCCATGCTCAGAATGACGAAGTTTGAAGAAATTAAAACTTAAACTAACGACTACCAACTAAAGACTAACGACTAAATCCTATGAGCTATTACAACCCAGAACCAAAATACGAACACGGCGACCAGCTTAAAGTAGGCATTCTGCTCGCTAATTTAGGCACGCCAGATGCGCCAACTGCTAAAGCTTTGCGGCCATATCTAAAACAATTTTTAAGCGATACGCGCGTGGTAGAAATTCCACGCGTGATTTGGTGGTTTATTTTAAACTGCATTATTTTGGTGATTCGCCCAAAAAAATCCGCCGCAAAATATGCACAGGTATGGACGCCAGAAGGCTCACCGCTATTGGTTCACGCACAAAAACAAACGCAGCTTTTACGCGGCTTTTTAGCCCAAAAAATCAAATCGCCATTCGCGGTAGAGCTGGGCATGAGTTACGGCAACCCGAGCATGCAATCGGCTATCGACAAGCTAAAAGTACAACATTGCGACCGCATTTTGGTGTTTCCACTTTATCCGCAATATGCTTCAAGTAGCACAGCATCCGCCATGGACGCGGTGTTTCGCGTATTGCTGAAAACGCGCAACCAGCCTGCCATTCGCAGCATTCGCCATTATCACGATCACCCTGAATATATCTTAGCATTGGCGCAAAGTGTGCAAAGACATTGGGAAATTAACGGCGGCAAGCCGACAAAGTTGGTGATGAGCTTTCACGGCGTGCCGAAATTCCACTTGATGAGTGGCGACCCTTATCACTGCGAATGCCACAAAACAGCACGGCTTTTGGCGGAAAAACTAGGGCTAAGTAAAGATGAATATGTAGTCGCGTTTCAATCGCGCTTTGGTAAGCAAGAATGGCTGAAGCCTTACTTGGCAAGCACTTTAGAAGAGTTAGGCAAAGCCAAAACCGCTAGAATTGATGTCATCTGCCCAGGCTTTAGCAGCGATTGCTTAGAAACGCTGGAAGAAATTGCCATAGAAGGCAAAGAAATTTTCACCCACGCAGGCGGCGGCGAGTACAACTACATTCCTGCGCTTAACGAAAATGATGCGTGGATACACGCCATGACAGCAATTGCGCTGGAAAACTTGCAAGGCTGGGTTTCGGCCGATTGGGATGCAAATACCGCCAACAAGGAAGCAGAAATGACAGCCATGCGCGCTAAATCTTTGGGGGCGCCACAATAAGCGTTATAATTCTGCCATGATAATTATTACTGGCGGCGCAGGCATGATAGGTAGCATGATTGCCTGGCATCTCAACACAAAACTCGGTCGAGACGATTTGGTCATTGTCGACCACATTACGCACGAAGCGCAATGGCAAAATCTTGTGCATCGGCATTATGTTGAATATCTTGATCGCAACCAACTATTTGATTTTTTAGAAGATAATGATGATGTGGATGCGATTATACACATGGGTGCCATTAGCGCCACCACAGAGCGCGATTTTAATAAGCTGGTGGAAGCCAACATTCAATACAGCCAAGATTTATGGAGCTGGTGCACAGAATTTAAAGTACCGTTTTTTTACGCCAGCTCGGCCGCCACATACGGCGATGGCAGCGCTGGATATGATGATGCGAGCATTGAAAACTTACGCCCACTCAATGGCTACGGCTACTCCAAACACTTTTTTGATCAATGGGTATTAAAACAAGTGCCTGAAAACTCACCGCCAAACTGGGCAGGGTTTAAGTTTTTTAACGTCTATGGGCCTAACGAATACCATAAAGAACGTATGGCGAGCGTGGCTTTTCATACCTTTAACCAGTTTGCCGAAACTGGCACCATGAAGCTGTTTAAAGGTACAAAAGCAGGCATTGCCGATGGCGAACAGCAACGTGATTTTGTCTATGTAAAAGATTGTGCGAACATCGTAGCGCACTTTTTAACAGCGGCACACGGCAAAAAACCAGCGCCGAATGATATTTATAATATCGGCACTGGACGAGCGCGCACATTTAAAGATTTAGCGACCAATGTCATGGAAAGTATGGGTAAGACACCCCATATTACTTATATTGATATGCCCGAAGATTTGCGTGGTAAATATCAATATTTTACCGAGGCCAATATGACCAAGCTACGCAAAGCGGGCTATAGCGCGCCGTTTAACAGCTTGGAAGATGGCGTAAAAGATTATGTGCATCATTATTTAATGAAAACTGACCCTTATTGTTAGGAGGGCGATATGAAAAACTATATTGATTATTTAAAAGGTGAGCACGCTGCACATATGGCGATGTTCAATGCACTGGAACCCTTATTTCCATTGATTTCTGATGTCGGCTTGGCAATGCAAGCTTGCATTAAAAATGGCGGTAAAATCTTACTCATGGGCAACGGCGGCAGCGCGGCGGATAGCCAGCACATTGCGGCGGAAATCGTTGGGCGCTTTAAAAAAGAGCGCAAGGGCATGCCAGCGATTGCGCTTACAACCGACACTTCAATTTTGACCTCTGTCGGCAACGATTACGGCTATGATTATATTTTCGCGCGCCAAATCGAAGCGCTTTGTCGGCCAGAAGATCTAGTGATTGGCATCACCACTTCTGGCAATAGCGCTAACGTAGTGCGCGCGATGGAAGCCGCTAAGGAAATCGGCGCAACCACCGTGGGCTTGACTGGCGGCACGGGCGGAAAATTAACTACACTATGCAATTACAACTTAATCATCCCATCCAATGTCACTGCTAGAATTCAAGAAGCGCATATCTTTGTTGGCCACTCACTTTGCGAAATTTTAGAATCCGATTAATTAAAAATAAAAGTCATGCAACAAAAACTACTCGACACGGTAAAGCAATTTGGTAGCAGCACCCTAGCTGGCAGTTCTGGGCACGCGCTGGTGATTGGCGATGTGATGCTAGACCGTTATTTAATTGGTTCTGTGGGGCGTATTTCACCTGAAGCGCCAGTGCCAATTGTGTTGCTAAACGAGCAAAATGAACGCGCTGGCGGCGCGGCCAATGTGGCGACAAACTTAGCACTTTTAGGCATTAAAACGCATATTGTGGGCTGTGTAGGCAATGATAGCGAGGCCAAAACTTTAGTAGGTTTACTTGAAAAAATGGGCGTGGATGCAAACGGTATTTGCGTCTCAAAAAATCGCCCTACCATCGCCAAAACCCGCGTGGTGAGCGGCCACCAGCAAATGATGCGGCTAGATCAAGAAAGTAGCGCAGCTTTTACAAAAGAAGAAATAGATACCCTGCAGGCCAATATCCATGCGGCTCTCAGGCATGCTCCAAAAATAGTTATTTTATCTGATTACGCAAAAGGTTTATTAAGCGAGCAAGTTTGCCAGCAGATTATTACCCTATGCAAAGCGCAAAATATCCCTGTGTTGGTGGATCCAAAAGGTCGCGATTACGCTAAATACAAAGGCGCCACCGCGCTTACGCCCAACAAAAAAGAAACTGCTGAGGCGTGCGATACGACTTTAAGCGATGCTGATTTAATTAGCAAAGCTGGTGCGCTAAAAAACAGTTTAGATCTACAATTTTTGGCGGTGACGCGCGGCGAAGAAGGTATTACGCTGATTGATGAAAGCACTCACCATTTGCCCGCCATTGCCAAGCAAGTTTTTGATGTTTCTGGCGCAGGCGACACGGTAATCGCAACCTTGGCAGCAGGTTTAATGAATGACTTAAATCCGCTAGAAGCCTTACAACTCGCTAATATCGCGGCGGCTGTGGTAGTGGGAAAAGTCGGCACCGTACCGATTTCGCAGCATGATTTAATTGAAGCTTTAACAGATCAACAAGGCAATAAACAAGCGCATAAAATCTGCGATTTAGCGCAATTAATGACCAAAGTTGAAGCATGGAAAAAATCTAAACAAAAAATTGTATTCACCAATGGTTGTTTCGATTTACTGCACGCAGGCCATGTAACTTATTTAGAACAAGCCAAAAAACGTGGTGATAAATTGATTTTGGGTTTGAATACCGACCGCTCGGTGAGTGCGATTAAAGGGCCAACGCGGCCAGTTGTAAACGAGCAAGACCGCGCGCGCGTGTTGGCGGCGCTAGAGAGCGTGGATGCAGTGATTTTATTTGATGAAGATACGCCCTTAAATTTAATCAACGCAATTAAGCCAAACGTCATCGCCAAAGGCTCTGACTATGCTGCAAACCAAGTGGTAGGCGGCAAAGAGGTGCAAAGCTGGGGCGGCGAAATCGCACTAATCGACTTAGTTGAAGGTCGGAGCACTAGCAACATGATAAAAAAAATGAATGCCTAAATGTCAGACAAAATTCTGATTTTGGGGCCGGCGTGGGTAGGTGACATGGTGGTGGCACAAAGCTTATTCAAAACCCTCAAAATTAATAATCCAAACTGTATCATCGATGTCGCCGCACCCGCATGGACATTGCCTTTACTGGCACGTATGCCAGAAGTCAATGAAGCGATAGCGTTGCCATTTAAGCATGGAGAATTGGCATTTTTTGAGCGAATTGCATTCGGCAAAAGCTTAAAAAATAAAAGCTACGCGCAAGCCATTATTCTCACCAATTCATTCAAGTCTGCACTACTTCCATTTGCGGCTAGCATTAAAAAACGTACTGGCTTTTTAGGCGAAATGCGTTACGGCTTGATTAATGACGTGCGCTCTTTGGATAAAACAAAACTAGTAAAAACTGTCGAGCGCTTTGTGGCTTTAGGTTTAGATAAAGATGAAAATCTTCCAAATATCATTCCAAATCCACAATTAATTAGCAGCCTAAAATCCGCATGGATATTGGCTTGCGGGGCAGGCATTTTAAAAAATAAAAACAAGATTTTAGGTTTATGTCCTGGTGCAGAATACGGCGCAGCCAAACGCTGGCCTGCGGAATATTATGCCGAAGTGGCGCGTGAAGCATTGAATAAAAACTGGCAGGTGCTGTTATTTGGCTCCGATAAAGATGTGCCTGTCACCAGCCAAATCAACCAACTTACGCAAAATAAATGCATCGATTTAGCTGGCAAAACCAAGCTAGATGAAGCCATTGATTTGATGTCAATTTGCGATACCGTCATTAGCAACGATTCTGGCCTAATGCACATTGCCGCCGCGCTAAACAAAAAATTAATCGCCATTTTTGGTAGCAGCGACCCTTACCATACGCCACCGATGCACCCGCAAGCGGTGATAGAATACTTGGCAGTGGATTGCAGCCCTTGCTTTAAACGAAAATGCCCATTAATTGCAAAAGATGAACAACTCAAATGCTTGAAACAAATTCAGCCAATCCACATTTTATCTAAACTTAATTCATCGATTGTATGAAATTATTATCTCAATTTATTGCAACCTTAAAAAATAATCAATCTGATCGAAAGTTATTAGACAAACCTAGTCGCTCGCAGCAAAAATTCCAACGGCAATACCCGCACTATAAAATGGGAACTAATAGTTACGGCATACCAGTCATTAGATTTAAACACTCAGATGCAATATTAACTATTGGTAATTTCTGTTCTATAGCAAACCACGTTGAAATATTTCTTGGTGGCAATCATAGTGCCGATTGGATAAGTAGCTACCCTTTTCCTGCATTTCACCCGCAAGCAAAACATATTCAAAATTACGTGACAACACGCGGTGACGTGACTATCGGCAGCGATGTTTGGCTGTGCCAAAATGCAACGATTCTTTCTGGCGTAACGATTGGGCATGGCGCTGTTGTCGCAAATGGCGCTATCGTCACCAAAAATGTGGCGCCGTATGAAATTGTCGGCGGTAACCCTGCAAAACACATACGCTGGCGTTTTGATGAGCCTACGCGTGAGGCTCTACTGGCAAGCGCTTGGTGGGATTGGCCAGAAGAGGAAGTGCTCAGCGTGGTGGATTTGCTTTGCTCTGACGACATTGGCAAGTTTTTAGATTACGTCAACAATAGACAAGCGCTATAGACCTGCAACATATCCCATGTTTTTTAGAAAAATACTACTGCTTCCACAACACCAATTACAGAAACTGATTGCCTTGGCTGCTATGCTAATCGCCTGCCAAATCATTTATATTCAACACGGCTGGATAAACGACGATTCTGTTTTGTATTTTGAAATGGTCAGGTTATTCTCGATAGGTGAATTTAAACAAGGATTTAACTTATTTAACTGGCCGCTTTACCCGGCGCTAATTAGTGCCATACACGTACTCACTCAACTGAGCATTCAAACCTCTGCGCAGATTCTAGATGTCCTGTTTTTTGGCTTAACTGCTTATAGTTTTATCAGTCTTATTCGGCTAGCTGGCGGCAACCAATTAACCATGCTCTGCGGTGGGTTTTTGTTACTGAGCTCACCATATATTGTGGGTGATGTGCTACCCATGTTACTGCGCGATCAAGGTTTTTGGGCAACATTTTTGGCAAGTTTGGTGTATTTTATTCAGTACTATCGCCACAAGAAATTGAGTGATGCGCTACTTTGGCAAAGCTGCATCATGCTTTGTGTGTTATTTAGAATTGAAGCGATTACCTTTCTAGTGGGCATGCCTTTCATGTTGCTATCACAAACTAAATTGTCTTTAAAACAAAAACTCGCAGACACAATGCAAGCCAACCTACTTTCTATTGCTGCGCTATTTTTAATAGTAAGCACACTTCATATTTTGCCCAATATTCATCTAAGTGACTTTGGTCGACTGCAAGAATCAGTGGTGATTCTCCCTAAACTATTCGGCGATATCGCACAAAATTTTTACGCCAAAACCAACAAAATGAGTGAAGACATTTTGGGATATGCCTTTGCGGGCTTCGGCATGCTAGGCGTAGTGATTAGCTTTGCAAGCATCCTCATTTTCAAAAGCATCCACTTAATTACCTGGCCAGTGGCGGGGCTATTTGTGCTTAATCGCACCGTGAAACCAAGCAAGGTGTTGATGCGCGCCGATGCACGCCGCATTCTTTACTGGTCATGTGTGCTCGCTTGCATCAATGCCGTCGTCATTATGGCCAGCGTGTTTATATTATCTGGTCGTTATATTATCGTATTGGGTTTGCTATTGCTGATGTTTGCTGCATTTCAACTTAGCAGCTTGATTGAAAAGTTGCAAACAAAGCAGCTTATTAAACCCTGGCAAAAAGTTAGTTTTTTTATTTTAGTGTTGTTAATTGCGCTGCTTGCAATCAAAAATGTGTGGCCTAAACGTGCAGGTTATAATTTTGAGCAAGAAGCTGTTGCCTATCTTAAACAACAACAAGTCGCTAATGAGAAGGTATTTTTTGTTACACCAAGATCACGCTATTTTGCAGGGGCGCCTTATGCTGGACGCGGTTATGAATACTGGGATTACACAGAGCAAGCAATGACAAATGGTAGTATTTACCAGTTTGAGTATCTCGCAATTAATTTAGACATGGACGAACAATTTGTAACCAGAAAGAAAATTTTGGATGAAAAACTTCCGCAATACAAGCTTGTTAAGGAGTTTTATGGTTTACGGGACAAGAAAAAAATGATGTTATTTCAGAAAAAATAATACGTTTTGGCACTTTATTTTACAGTCAACTTCAACTGATTTAACACTTCATTCGCTACTATTGCTGTGGCTTGCAAACGATGTTGCTTATCCAAGACATTTATCCTAAATAGCCTGGTCATACTAAGCCACTTTAAATTTAACTTTGATTTAAAAATGGCTTTTTTTGCAATGCATATCACATCACGCTGTTCATAATGCTTGGTATAAAAAAGGAAAACGCCACGTTTTTTTCGCAGCCATTTATCTAAACTATCTGCGCCTATTTCGCTCGCGCCAGAAACGTGCTCAATAGTAACTTGCTCACAAAAGCCAATTTCAAAGCCGTGCTGGCGTAGGCGTAGTCCAATATCTGCATCTTCTCCATATAAAAAATAATCGGGGTCAAAGCCAGAAATGGCTTGATACACCTCGCGCTTTAGTAATAAACAAGCGCCTAACAACCACGCGATTTCTCCTGGTAATGCTTCAAATTTCTGCTTAAATTTTAATTGTCTTGCAGATGGGTAACTATAACGCGGCGCGACATATTTATTTTTTCTAGCCTCATGGATATTAGGGCCAACCATGCCGTAGCGCTGATTTGAGCCATAAAAATCGACTAATTTAGAAATGGCTAGCGCATCAGCAATGACGGTATCTGGATTAAGCAAAAGCAAAAATTCGCCTTTGGCGCTATTGGCTGCCAAGTTGTTGGCTTTACCAAAGCCTAAATTTTCATTGCTTTCAATAAGTGTGATTTTTTTGCCAAATGCATATTTTAATGCTTTTACGCTATCATCAGCGCTCGCATTATCTACAACAACAACTTGTAACTGAACATTGCTTTGCATGAATAAAGATTCGATACAAGTCTTGGCATAGCTGCCTGAGTTGTAATTGACGATTAATACCGATACCAATGTTGGCTGACTCATTACTTTTTTAAACCGCTACCGCTGGTAAAAAGTTCTATACCAAGCAACAAACTTTTCCACGCCAACTTTTAATGGCGTGCTGGGCTTAAAGCCAACCCAAGCTTCTAACGCGTTGGTGTCGGCATAAGTGGCCTTTACATCGCCTGCTTGCATGGGTAACAATTCTTTTTGCGCGGTTTTACCAATCGCATTTTCTAGCATGGCAATAAAATCTAAAAGTTGTTCAGGTTTATTATTGCCAATATTAAACAGCCTGCAAGGCGCATGGATATTGCCTCCCAGAGCATGTTTTTCAGGCGTTGCAGGTTTATCTAATACGCGAATTACGCCTTCAACAATGTCATTAATATAAGTAAAATCGCGCATCATGTCGCCATGATTAAACACTTTGATTGGCTTTCCATTCAAGATGGCGTCTGCAAATAAAAATGGCGCCATATCTGGCCTGCCCCACGGCCCATACACGGTAAAAAAACGCAAACCCGTGGTAGGAATCCCATACAAATGACTGTAAGTGTGTGCCATTAGCTCGTTAGCTTTTTTGGTGGCGGCGTACAAACTCACAGGATTATCGACATTATCGCTCTCAGAAAACGGTAATTTGGTGTTACCACCATACACGCTCGATGAGCTGGCATAAACAAAATGCTGCGGCTTCGTTGCCCTGCAGCCCTCTAAAACATTGGTGAATGCGACAATATTGCTGCTAATGTAAGCGTGTGGATTTTCGAGCGAATAGCGCACACCAGCTTGCGCGGCGAGATGGACAACGCTAACTGGTTTTTCATCTGCGAATAACTTTGCGGTAGTGGCTTGCTCGGCTAAATCTAGCTTAATAAATTTAAAGTTTTTTGCGTTTGAATGCGCTTGAATATCTGCCAAGCGCGCTTGTTTTAAGCTGACATCGTAATAATCATTCAGGTTATCAACGCCAATGACTGTATCTCCGCGCGCCAATAGTTTAAGCGCTACTGCATGCCCAATAAAACCTGCAACGCCTGTCAATAAAACCTTCATTTATTGAGTTAAGCGCCCAATAGAAAGATACTCAATGCCCGCGTTTTTTACCGCCTGCGGGTCATACATATTGCGGCCATCAAAAATAATATTGGCCTTGAGTTTTTGTTTTATTTGAGAAAAATTAGGGCTTCTAAACTCTTTCCACTCGGTCACAATCACCAAAGCATCAGCATTTTTTAAAGCGCCTGTAGGCGTTTCAGCATAATTTAACCCTGCTGTATCTTTAAAAATGTGCTTTGCTTCTGGCATGGCAACAGGGTCGTAAGCGGTGACGGTAGCGCCTGCTTGCAAAAGATCATTAATTAACACGCGGCTGGTTGCTTCGCGCATATCATCGGTATTCGGCTTAAATGCCAAGCCCCACACCGCAAAATGTTTACCCGCTAAATTTTTGCCGAAATGCTTTTTAATTTTTTTCGTCAGCACCTGCTTTTGCGCGTCGTTCGCCGCTTCCACTGCGTTTAACACTTTTAAATCGTAGCCATTATTGCTACCTGTGCTAATCAGCGCTTTCACATCTTTGGGGAAGCACGATCCACCATAACCGCAACCTGAGTAGAGGAAATCGTAGCCAATACGCGGGTCAGAGCCTATGCCTTTACGCACCGATTCGATATCGGCACCTAACAATTCCGCCAAATTTGCCAGCTCGTTCATAAAGCTAATACGCGTGGCCAGCATGGCGTTGGCGGCATATTTAGTCAGCTCAGCCGAGCGCACATCCATCATCACCAAACGCTCATGATTGCGCTGAAAAGGCGCGTACAGTGCGCGCATAATCTCCTTACTTGCCTCGTCCGCGACGCCAATCACAATACGGTCAGGGCGCATAAAATCCTCTACCGCTGCGCCTTCTTTTAAAAACTCTGGGTTAGACACCACGCTAAATTGTGTATCAACTTTTCGCATGGTAAGTTCTTCTGCAATCGCAGCTTTTACTTTATCTGCGGTACCAACAGGCACGGTAGATTTATCCACGACGACTTTGTAATTACTCATGTATCTGCCAATATTACGCGCAGCCGCAACCACATATTGCAAATCGGCAGAGCCGTCTTCATCGGGCGGTGTACCAACAGCGATAAATTGCACATCGCCAAACTCAACTGCTTTTTTAACGTCAGTCGTAAATTTTAAGCGCCCTGCCGCCACGTTACGACGCACCATCTCAAGCAATCCTAGCTCGTGAATCGGAATATTGCCGTCTTCCAAAATTTTAATTTTTGCCGCATCCAAATCCAAACACAGCACGTCATTACCAACCTCGGCCATGCAAGTGCCGCTGACTAAGCCTACATATCCTGTGCCTACCACCGTAATTTTCATTTTTTTATTCTCTATCTTAATCAATCGCTTAAATATTTTTGCAAGCCTGACCAAAGCCCAAAACCATTAAAGATTTTTTCTTTTTCAAATAAGGGCTAAATTCTTGCACCTTACAATCTGCCACTGCTTTTACCGCGTCTAAACTATCACTTTCCACCAATAATAAAAAAGATTGTTGCGCATTTTTTACCTGCGCCAACATGGTTTTATCCAATACTTTAATCGGCCTATTGGCATAATAAACCAATCGACTATCGATTTCTTGATAAGCATACAAATCAGTTTGTTTGATTGAGGACACCCAAACACCAAAAACAGGAAAAGCCGCAACACGATAAGCAAATACTTTAGGCTCCAATAAGGCATAAAAAACCGCAAAACCTATAGGCAGCAACAACCCAATAATAGCGATTAATTTCTTCACGTTCACTTTTGCAGCATCAAAAATGGCCGCAAGTTTAATCGCCAACAAAATCGCAATGATTGGATATATCGGTAGCAAGTATTTAGCATGTTTGTTACTAAACAATGAAAATAGTATGAATGGCACTATCGCGGCCAGCAGCAAAACGAGTTGATGGGTTTGCTGCACTTGTTGCTTAAAAAATTCCTTTGTCCGTACCAAAAATAATGCAATGAGCAACATAAAATCGACTGCAATCCAGCCTAAGTAGCTGAATATAGGCTTTGCGCCATCGCTTTGCATTTTGTCTAACATGTCACGTTTTGCGATACTTGCCCAAATATCAATGCCCAATTTCCAAGTGACCAGCGCATACCAAGCCAAGCCCACTACAATAAAAATAAGCCAACCGCGCCAACTGAGTAACACAGTTTTTATAGCTAGATTTTTAGTATAAATAGCCGCGACCAATAACGGCAAAGTCCCCAGCAGCAACACCAAAGGCCCCTTGGTCATCAACGCCAAAGCTAAAAGAAAATAGCTGAGGTATATCCAATTTTTATTAGATTGTGTTTGAATATATTGCAACGCGGATAAAATCGAACCGACGCACAATGCCGTCAACAGCATCTCTATTTCAGCGCGCCGTCCCAGCATGGCAAAGCCAAGGTTAGCGATTAAAAGCTGCACCGCAAATAAAGCAGCCCATTGCCCAGATTGCTGCAAAGCATAACGATAAACCATGATCAAAACAGCAATGGCTGCAAGTGCGGATGGCAGCCGCAATGTCCACTCATTCACGCCACCAATCAAGGCTAGGCTAGAGGATAGCCAATACAGCAGTGGTGGCTTAGTTAAATACAATTCACCATTAAGATGCGGCAACAGCCAATTGCCACTAGCAACCATTTCTTGAATGGCCAACGCGCGACGCCCTTCGTTAAGCGACAATAGATCCATACTGCCCAAGCCCCAAAAAAACACGATGCTGGCGATAATGACAGTCGCCCATAATATTTTTGGGTAGGTTTTATTTAAATCGCTGAGCATGTTGAGTTCTTTTAGACGTTTAACTTATTTTTATTGCGCTGAATTAACATTAGGTTTCTGGTATAAACAATGGTGCCAGGCAATTGACCCAGAATAATGACGGGGTCTAGCTTGTGTATCCCATAAGCTAATACGATTAAGCCGCCAAGTAAACTTAAATACCAAAAACTCACTGGAATCAAGCTTTGCCTGTGCCTTTCACTATGTATCCACTGCACAATAAAACGCGCCATAAACAAGCACTGGCCTGCCAAACCAATACTAAGCCAGATTAAATCAGTGGTTGGCATACCTGTTATATAGGCATTAAGCGCATTGATAATATGCGAAAAATACATACCGATGCCATCATTGCTGATTTGCATAATTAAACAACCTTATCTTCTATAATTTGGTCTTCTATAATCTGCGGGATTTTTGCGCGGCGTTGCAGCCAAGCGACGCCAAACAAATCGACGATGCCAACTAACAATCTATCAATCGTGCCATAGTTTGATTTGCCATGTTCGCGATTGCGATGCGCCACAGGTACAGAGATAATTTTGCCACCACGACGCTTGATGAGCGCGGGTAAAAACCGGTGCATGTGGTCAAAATACGGCAAATCCAAAAAGGCATCGCGCTTAAATAATTTAAGGCCGCAACCTGTATCTGGCGTATCATCGCGCAGCATTTTCGAGCGCACTGTGTTTGCAGTCACCGAAGACATGCGCTTAATCCAAGTATCGCGGCGGCTGGCACGGCGATTTCCGCCCACCAAATCAACGCCGTCAACCGCCGCAGCAATCAGTTTGGGAATGTCTGCGGGGTCGTTTTGACCGTCACCATCTAGCGTCGCCACCCAAGCATATTGCGCAGCCTTTACGCCTGTGCGCACTGCAGTGCTTTGACCACAACTTTGTGCATGCCGCACTATTTTAAGCTGTTTAAATTGCGTTTGTAGCACCTTTAACTGACTGTAAGTGTCGTCCGTGCTACCGTCATCCACATAAACAATTTCATGCGTCATGTGTTTTAATGCGGCATCAATTTCGGCAATCAAACCCGCCACATTGCCTTGCTCATTACGCACGGGAACTACTGCCGATAACTGCTTAATTTGAGAATCTTGATTAATTTGCATGTGGGTATTTTAATGGCTTTAGTTAAGTAATTGAGAAATATTAGGCACAGCAACTATATTATTTTCTGCACAATAAGTTTGCCAATTGGGCACTTCGGTCCAGTCGCTAATAAAAATAAAATCAAGTCCAGCGCGGGTGGCCGCCTCGAAATCATATTTGCTATCGCCCAAAAATAAGGCGGGATATTGCAAATTGCCATTCGCTTTTTCGCGCGCTAGTACTACGTCTTTGTTATCTGGGCTGCCAAATAGGCCACCATTAAACATATGTTCAATTTTGCGTTTAGCAAATAGGTCGCGAATTTCTTGCTGGTCGCCACCAGACAATATCATCCAATTTGAGTCGGTTTTTTCGCGCAATGCAAACAAGCCTTTAGCTAAATCGCATTGCATTAAA
>JANOWN010000012.1:0-3581 GCA_031417915.1 Methylotenera sp. | reverse complement strand
GCTACATAATCATTTGCTATCATGTAAGAGTTTAATTTGACGAATAAGCCCTAATTAGCGATAATCAGGGTAGTAAATTTTTCTTTTAAGCAATTACTCTGAAGCTAAGCCAAATCCTATGAAACAATCGCATGTAGAAGTCACCGAACGCATTATTGAGCGTAGCCGCCCGACGCGCAGTGCTTATTTGCAGCGTGTCGATGAAATTATTAAGCGCCCCAAAGGCCCTGAGCGCTTGGGTTGCGCCAATGTAGCACACGCGTTTGCAGCTATGCCACAAAATGACAAGCTGCGTATTTTTACCGAAAAAGCGCCGAATATTGGCATTGTCACGGCCTACAACGATATGTTGTCAGCACACCAGCCTTATGCGGGTTACCCTGAGATTATTCGCGACGAAGCGCGTAAATTGGGCGCCACAGCCCAAGTGGCAGGCGGCGTGCCTGCCATGTGCGATGGCATTACGCAGGGTGAAGCGGGCATGGAGCTTTCACTATTTAGCCGCGACAACATCGCGATGGGCACAGCGATTGCGCTCTCGCACGACGTATTCGATTCAGCTTTGTTGCTAGGCGTGTGCGATAAAATCGTGCCAGGCTTGCTCATTGGCGCGCTGCATTTTGGCCATTTACCTTGTGTTTTTGTGCCTGCTGGCCCAATGAGCACGGGTTTAGACAACACTTCAAAATCGAAAGTGCGTGAGAAGTATGCGCAAGGTTTGGTAGGGCGCGAGGAGTTATTAGCATCTGAGAATGCGGCTTATCACGGCGCGGGCACTTGCACGTTTTACGGCACAGCCAATAGCAACCAAATGTTGTTAGAGGCCATGGGCTTGCACGTGCCAGGCGCGGCGTTTATTCATCCGCACGATGGCTTGCGCGAGGATTTAACTCGAGAAGCGGTGCGAATCGTATTAGAGAACACTAAAAAAGACAGCTTTGTGCCGATAGGTAAATTGGTCGATGAACACGTGATTGTGAACGCCATGGTGGCTTTGCTGGCCACTGGCGGCTCGACTAATCATTTAATTCACTGGGTGGCGGTAGCGCGCGCAGCGGGTATTATTATCGATTGGACAGATTTTCATTATCTGGCTAAAGCCACGCCGCTATTGGCGAGTGTGTATCCTAATGGCAAGGCGGATGTGAACGAATTTCAAACCGCTGGCGGCCCAGGCTTTGTCATCCGCGAGCTGATTGAGGGCGGTTATATGTACCCCGACGTGTATGCGGTGGCCAAGGGCGGCTTGCACGAATACGGCAAACAGCCTGTAAAAGAAAATGGCAAATTGCTCTGGCAGCCTTATCCAGCCGAAAGTGGCGATGAAACGGTCGTTAGAACTGCGGCACACCCGTTTAATGAAAGTGGTGGTTTGCGCCTATTAAAAGGCAATTTAGGCCGCAGCGTGATTAAGATTTCTGCCGTGCCAGAAGATCGGCATATTATTGAAGCGCCAGCGATGATTTTCGATAGCCAAGAAGAACTGCTGCAAGCGTTTGATAGGGGCGAATTAGAGCGCGATTTTATCGCCGTGGTGCGCTTTCAAGGCCCTAAGGCGAATGGAATGCCAGAGCTGCATAAACTCACGCCGCCATTAGCGGTGCTGCAAAACAAAGGTTTTAGAGTGGCTCTTGTCACCGATGGTCGCATGAGCGGTGCGTCGGGCAAAATTCCAGCAGCGATTCATTTAAGCCCTGAGGCTAGCGCGGGTGGTGCGATTGCTAAAATACGCGATGGCGATATTATTCGTTTAAATGCGGCGGTAGGCACGCTGAATGCGCTGGTGGATGAAGACACTTGGGCTGAGCGCGAGGCGGTAGCGCTTTCAGATATTAAGCGCCATCATAATTCGCATGGTATTGGGCGCGAGTTGTTTGGTGGGATGAGGCGTAGCGTATTATCAGCCGAAGAAGGCGCAATCACATGGTTGTAGCCATTCGAAAATATAATTTTGGCTGTGTTACTTTCGCTTGCCGAACAAATACGTACTGCCTTTGCTTAAGTACCTTGCCAAAATTCATTTTGAAACGGCTAGCGCTAGTCAAATAGTCAAAAAATCGAATTTATTATTTAGAGAGAAACATGAACACATTAGATTTAGCTAAAGAAGGCCCAGTCATCCCCGTTATTGTGATTAACAAAGTTGAAGATGCTGTGCCAATGGCAGAAGCGCTGCTAGCTGGCGGCATTCGGGTGTTAGAAGTGACATTGCGCTCTAGCTGTGCGCTGCAAGCCATGGAGCAAATTGCCAAGCACGTGCCTGATGCGATTATGGGTAGCGGCACCGTGCGTAACTTAAAAGACGCGCAAGCTTCGTTAGATGCAGGTTGCAAATTTGCGGTGAGCCCAGGCTACACTTCAGAATTAGGCCAATTTGCACGCAAAATCGGTTTGCCACTATTGCCAGGTATTTCTACTGGCTCTGAAATTATGGCCGCGAATGCGGACGACTATTACTTTTTGAAGCTTTTCCCTGCAGTGGCGGTGGGCGGTATTAATTTGCTAAAAGGCTTTGCAGGGCCATTTGGCGATGTGAAATTTTGCCCAACTGGCGGAGTAACGGTGGATACCGCCGCGCAATTTTTGGCGTTGCCAAATGTAGTGGTTTGCGGCGGTACATGGCTAACACCAGCCGATGCCGTTGCGCGCAAAGATTGGGCGCACATCAGTAAATTAGCCAAAGAGGCGAGTGCGATTAAGTCAGCATAAGCTGTTGAGCAGGTATAATAAAGGCTTTGTCGCTATGCGGCAAAGCCTTTTTATTTTGAAAGTACAAGTTTGATTGATATAAAACAATACAAAACCATCGTGTTTGATTGTGATGGCGTGGTGCTTGATTCCAACGTGGTGAAAACCGAGGCCTACTTTCGTGCCGCCAAAAACTTAGGCGCGACGGATGCACAAGCGCAAGCGCTGGTGGATTATCACGTTAAATTGGGCGGCATTTCGCGCTATCACAAGTTTGATTGGTATTTGCGCGAGGTGTTGCATAAACCTGTCACAGAGGCCGCCGTAAAAGACTTCTTAGATAGTTTTAGCAAAGAATTAGAAGTAGGTTTAATGCAATGCGATTTAGCCAAAGGGTTGTTTGAATTACGCGAAAAAACTGATTCAAATTGGCTGATATTGTCTGGTGGCGACCAGCAGGAAATTCGCGACTTATTTGCGAAGAGAAAAATTGCCCATATGTTTGATGGCGGTTTGTTTGGTAGCCCAGACAATAAAGATGAAGTGCTGGCGCGCGAAAAAGCGAATGGTAATTTGCAATTTCCTGCCTTATTTTTGGGTGATGCCAAGTATGATTTTGAGGCGGCAACTCGCGCTGGACTTGATTTCATTTTTATTGGCGATTGGACCGAAGTGCCCAATTGGCAAGCTTATTGTGCTGAAAATAATATAGTGACTGCGCTTAATATTTCTCAATTACTTAACTAAAGCCCTTAAAATACCCACATGCAAATTAATCAATTATCTGTAGTAGTTCCCGTGCGTAATGAGCAAGGCAATGTGGCGAGCCTGATTGGCGAAATTGATGCGGCATTAAAACACGTGACGCATGAAATTATTTATGTGGATGACGG
>JANOWN010000011.1:0-78417 GCA_031417915.1 Methylotenera sp. | reverse complement strand
ATACGTGGCCGATTGGTATAGTGACCGCATACTGGCAATTGATACCACTGACTATAACCAGCGTAGAGAACTGATTGTGGCAAAAGCACCTGCGGGCTTGGTGGTAAGTCCAGACAGTAAAACTTTGTATGTGGCCGCGCGCGACAGCAATGAAATCGCAGTGATCGATGCTGATACACTCACCATCAGCAAGCGCATCGCGGTCGGCAAACACCCGTTTGGCTTGGCCTTGAGCAAAAACGGTGGCACACTTTACAGCGTGAATGTGTATGAAAATACCGTTTCTGTCATCAACACAAAAAATTGGGCACAAACTAAATTGAAAGTCGGCGAACACCCGTATTGTGCGGTTGCCAGCCCAGACAATAAAACGCTCTACGTCACCAATACGCAAGATGACACGGTTTCAATTATCGACCTTACTACACAAAAAACCATCGCAACAATTGAGGTTGGCATGACGCCAGAAGGTATCAGCTATGATGCTGCAAGCAAGCTGGTACTGGTCGCCAGCTGGGGCGAAAACAAAATAAGTGTGATTGACGCAACAAACAACAAACTTAAGAGCCATATAAAAACCGGCGATAAAAGCCGTGCCTTTGGCGAGTTTATTTTGCAATAACGTGAGTCAACGCCACACAATATCAAGCGTTACTCAAAGCGTGGGCAATTATGCCGCAACTGATTTATAATAATGCCTTGTTTTATTTTCAAGTTTTACTTTGTCTATTATCGGAGATTTTGAATGAAAAAGTTTTTAGCTTTATTGGCACTAGCCATTTTGCATGCTTTACCATTAACGGCAGCAGCCCACGGCCCTAGCCCACAAAAAGTGGAAAAAACCGTAGTGATTAAAGCCGCGCCAGCTAAGGTTTGGGCGATTGTCAAAGATTTCGGCAACATGCAGAGTTGGCATCCAGGCATTGCCAGTACCAAATTAGAGAAAAAAGGCGACGAAACTTTTAGAACACTGACTTTAAAATCTGGTGGCGATATTTATGAAAAATTACGTAGTGCCGATGATGCAACGATGAAATTAAAATACGAAATCGTGAGCGGCGTAGCGCCAGTGGCCGATTACAATGCATTTATGACTGTAACTGCTGGCCCAGGTGCTGGAGAATCTACTGTTACTTGGGTAGGCCGTTTTTACCGTACCTACAAGTTAAACCCACCAATTCCAGCAGGTCAGGATGACGAAACAGCGGTAAACTTTATCACAGGCGTATTTGATAGCGGATTAGCTGGCTTGAAAAAGGCCGCCGAAAACTCAAAGTAACTAATGCCGCCACAGGGGCGGCAACTAGCAGCAACAGTTTGGCTGCTAAAAAACCTTGGTGGAAATTTTGGTAACATTTACTTAATTTACACTTAAAACAAAAAGGGATTGCACGTTGGCAATCCCTTTTTTAATTCAATCTTTATCACCCGCCATCGTCATTGCGAGGACATCTTTAGGCGCGAGGCGAAGCCGTGGCGGGACGAAGCAATCCAAACCACCGTCATTGCGAGCGCAGCGTGGCAATCCAGTATTCAGCTATAGACGAATTAGCTAAAATACTGGATTGCCACGCCTAGATTAAAATCTCAGGCTCGCAATGACAGCCAAGCGAGTGACATGAATGGTAAGTGAATAGCCAGTTGTGACACTTTTTGTCAGTAAAAAGCTGGATAAAACCCGCTTTTTTATTGTCTTAAAAAGCCTAATAAAATGAGTTTTATCTCTTTTAAGTTTTATTTTTATTTAAAAACAATGGGTTATATCTTATTGGCAATCAACAACCGCTACAAACATCAAGTTGGCATACCTGTTGCTCATACTATTGCAAGCACTGGTATAAACGATTACTCGGTGTTGAAAGCGGTTAATTAGTTATACTAAATTTATTTATTTTACAAAGGAAATTAAAATGAACATGAAACAACATATGAACCAAAAAGGTTTTACCTTAATCGAGCTAATGATTGTAGTTGCAATTATCGGTATTTTAGCTGCAATCGCAATTCCGTCATATCGTGATTACACTGTCAGATCAAAAACTGCAGCTGCGGTTGCTAACGTTGCTGGTCAAAAAATGAAAGTTGGTCTTGGTTTCGATAACTCTGGCGCTTTAGGCTGTGTAGATGATAATGCCGTTGCTATTCCTAACTGTGCGGGTGCAGGTGTCTTAACTGGTACAAGTTCTGGTGGTGCAACAGCAGTTACCGTAACATTAACGCCAGCTGCTCCAGCAGCGGGTGCTAATATTACTTGGGTATGCGCTCCAACGGCTGGTGTTGGTACTACTGATGTATCTAAAATCTGTTCTTAATAGTTTACAATAAGAAAAGCCCATCATTTGATGGGCTTTTTTACATCTATTAAAAAATACATTTTTAATTCGTACTGCGCGTCCCACCTTCCAGCAAACGTAGCCTCGATGGAATGAAATGTAATCGAGGTTTAACGTAACGACAACAACCCCTGTAACTTGTGGGGGCTTTGTTTTGTGTGACCCATTTTATTGATTACTCGCAAATAAAAATCCCATCAAACGATGGGATTTTTTATGCCTCCAATTGATTGAGGAAGACTGCAGGTGTGATAATTTGAAATGCAAAGCGCTGTTGCAGCACTAATAAATCTTTATCGCCAGTAATTAAATAATCTGCTTTGCCTGCTAAAGCTAACTCTAAAAAAATCACATCGTTAATATCTCTGCAAATACTGGGTTCTGCCATTTTTTCTATCTTGTTAATCGTTTGAATATAAGGTAAATATTCACTT
Source organism: Methylotenera sp. (assembly GCA_031417915.1). Taxonomy (GTDB): domain Bacteria; phylum Pseudomonadota; class Gammaproteobacteria; order Burkholderiales; family Methylophilaceae; genus Methylotenera_A. The sequence continues at coordinate 75,650 of JANOWN010000011.1, read as the reverse complement.
AGTAAGCTTTGTTGCTCACTACTAGAGAGTTTAAACTTAGGATATGTCAGCACTCTGATTAGCTCTGAAATAGTGGCTTTAGAACCAAGCGGAATGATTGTTCCGCTTTGCCAAAAGTGGCGTAGTTGGCTTAATTTTGATTGGTTAAATAGTAATGCTGATAACACGGTATTGGTATCTAGCACCACTGCAATCACTTTGCTCATTTACCACGCGCCCAACTCACAGCGTCGCTAATATCGCTTTCAGTAATGCCAAGTTCTACCAATTTCTGACGCGCTTTTTCTGCGCTATTAATACGCACTGGCGTTAATATCATGCGGCCATTTTCAGCCACTATTTCAAAGTATTCTGTAGCAGGGAAATTTTTAATCACTTCTTTAGGAATGGTAAGCTGATTTTTTGAGGTAAGTTTAGAAAGCACGACTTTTCCTTAATATAAGAAAGTAAGGAAGTAATATTATATTAAATTGATTGCTAATGCAATATTATGTCGTGGCACTCCGCGTGCCACCTTCTAACACCATGGCCTTTAGGCCAAACTGCGCCAAAATAAATGCGGCGGCGCTACTGCGGCGGCCAGTTTGGCAATAGACGATGTATTCTTTTGCAGTATCTAGCTGCTGAATATAGCAGCGTAGCTCGTGTAGCGGCGCGTTAATGGCACCTTCGATATGGTGGTAGGTGTATTCTGAAGCAAAGCGCACGTCTAGCCATTCTGCGCCTTGCGCCACTTTGGCATCTGCATCTGCGCGCTTAATGGTGCTCACAATCGGCGCTTTAAGCAGCTCGACAAAATCTTGTTTCTTTAAGCGTAATAATTGACCGTCAGTTTTCATCGTTACTGTCGCATTACGTTTATTGTCCGAGGCCAAGGCTTCTTCACCAAAACCCGCGCCGTTAGAGATTTCCGCCAATACAATGGGCGATTGGCTAGGGTCTTTTACGCGCGTCACAATCGCTGTGCCTTGCTGAATTAAATAGTAGTAATCGCCCTCTTGCCCTTGCATAATAATGGGCTGGTCAGCCTCGACACTCACCGGCATCATACGCGCAAACATGGCTTCGATATTGGCTGCTGGCAACTTGGCAAATACGCCATTTTGTAATTTAAATGCGTTAAAACTCGCTGCATCCAGTTTCCAGCCTTGTTTGGCATCTTGCGCGTTTACAGTTTTTTGCGTTTGCGCAGGCGGATAACCCGAGAGCTGATCCCAGGTCATCATAATATCCAGCAAATCTAAATCGATGCGCACTACTTCAAGCGGGGTGAGGGCGATTGTATCTTTAATTTTCAACTTATCTGCATCCACAGGATGTTTGGCAGCATCGGTGCTGGCGCGCAAAATGAGTTTATTGCCATTTTCATAGCGAATGCCTAAATCGCCACTCACCATATAAAGCGCTTGCGTGCCATTGCTCGACATGCGCGTCGGATCTAAATCTTTGCTAACCAACTCTACAAAACACACTGCCGCCAACTCTTCTAAGCGATTGGCCGAAAGCCTCGCCACGGGCTCGAACCGCGCCAATGTAGATTTAGAAATTAATATGGGTTTGTTATCTTCTGTCATGTTTTTCGCCCTATATTACAAATCAAAAATTTGTTGATGTTGCAACGCTTGGCAATGATGCGTTTTTGGATTTGCAGCGATTTCTTGCATAATATTTGCATCTTCACCAGGCTTTAAATGCGTGATAAATGTTTCGACTTTGCTTTGCAATTGCGCCAATTCAGCTGCCAGTGCATTCGGGCACAAATGCTTGGAAATGCGCGCCAATTCAGCTTCTGCATTGCTAAATGCGGTTTCAATAATTAAATATTTTAAATTGTTTATTTTATTTACCGCGTGCCAAAAATCTTCGCCACCTGCAGTATCGCCCGTAAACACTAAGCTATTTGCACCACTATCAATTTGATAACCCACCGCAGGCACCACGTGGTTTGCGGGCAAAGCAGAGATGGCTTTATGGTTAACACGCACCGCATCACCGACACGCATTTGGTGATAAACCAAAAATGGGTTATTTGCGTTTGGAATTTGATTAAAGTCAGGCCAAATCAGCCAATTAAACATATGTGTTTTTAAAATTTCTATCACCTCCACGGTTGCGTGTAGCGTCACAGCTTGCGTGCGCAAACCCATCACCGTATCCACCAACAATGGAATAAACCCAATATGATCTAAATGCGAGTGCGTGACGAAAATATGGTCAATTTTTAGCAAAGCGGCTAGCGACAAATCGCCCACGCCGGTGCCTGCGTCTATCAATACATCGTCATCTACCAGCAGCGAAGTGGTACGCTTATCGCCACCAATGCCGCCACTACAACCTAATACTTTTATCTGCATTAATTTATGCTCGGTTAATTTCTATTTAGTTTCATGGGCAAATACGCCATCCCAATCTTTTGCAGGCGGCGTTTTCTTAAATTGCTTAATACGCGCTAAATACATGGCGTACAGCGGGTTTGATGCCATTTTTTTTAGTGCTTTCAACTGTTTTTCTGCCAAATCCCAATCTTGATTTCGATAAAATTTAAGCGCTTCATGGTACAAATTCAGCTCTACCAGCGTTTCTGGCTGCACATCTTCTACACTGCCAAGCGGTTCAAAAATCACCACTGGCCTATCTTTGCCTTTTACCCGCACAATATCTAGCTCGCGGTAAATCGTGTCTGGCGTTTGCGCTTTTACAAATTCGCTCACAATAATATCGGCGCCATAATTTTTGGTGAGGCCTTCAATACGCGAGCCCAAATTAACACTGTCACCCATCACCGTGTAGGCCATGCGGAAGCTAGAGCCCATGTTACCTACCACCATATCGCCTGTGTTTAGTCCAAAGCCCATGCGCATTTCTGGCCAGCCTTTTGCCACAAATTTTGCACTAATGTCTTTCATCTCAGCGTTCATTTGCAACGCAGCATTTAATGCATGCTGCGCGTGATTCTTGTTTCTTAGCGGCGCGCCCCAAAAAGCCATAATCGCATCACCCATGTATTTATCAATCGTGCCGCGATTGCTATGTATAATTTGCGTCATAGGTGTCAAAAATTCATTCATCATCTGCGTCAATTGCTGCGGGTCTAAGCCTTCCGAAATTTGCGTAAAGCCGCGAATATCAGAAAATAAAACCGTCATCTCGCGGCTTTCACCCTTCATGCTAATCGCCTCAGGATTTTTCGCCATTTCTTTCACCAGTTCTGGTGGCACGTATTGCCCGAAAAGCCCCGTTAATTGGCGCTTTCCACGCGATTCTACAAAAAATCCATAGCTCATATTGAGCAAGTAAATCAAGCTTATCATCAGCAACAATGAAGCCATTGGTAGCACCAAATTAGCATACTGCCAGCCCGCAAAAATAATGCCCAATACCGTTGCCAATACGCCCAAAGTCATCAAAGTTGCCTTGAGCGGATTTAGGCTAGGTAAAGTAAATGCTAGCAATAAGCCTGCCAACAATAGCAATAGCAGCTCTATGCCGTTGGTGAAGGCTGGGCGCTCTTTAATCTTGTTATCTAAAATGCCAGAAATGACATTAGCATGCACCTCTACCCCAGGGTAATTACTTTGCACTGGCGTTGAACGCAAATCCATCAAGCCAGGCGCGGTGGTGCCTACCAGCACAATTTTGTTTTTTAGGCTTTCTGGCCGCACTTTATTATTAAGCACGTCGCTGGCAGAAACGTATTGATAACTACCCTGCACGCCGCGATAGGGAATTAGCGTCGCCACTTCATCGTCCACAGGAATGCGCTTATCAGCCATGCGGAAAGACTCTAAACCTACATATTCCACATTAGCCCCTGTTTTGGCAAACCTGGCCTCCATCACTGGGTTGCGTAAGTAAACGCGCGCCACTGCCACCGCCAATGAATCGTAATAATGTGTGCCATACTTAATCAGCACGGGGATTTTGCGCGTAATGCCATCGGCATCAGATTCTGGGTTGAAATGCCCAGCCGCAACCGCATTTTTCTGCAAAATGGCCAAATTTGCGCCATAGCCTGAGGCTTCAATAAAGGCAATCGGTTGATTTTCAAAACTTTCTGCAGAAAATATTTCTGGCGGCAATTGCCCAACATGATTGGTATCGCCATGCAGTTGAAAGTAATAGCCCAACACCACATTACGATTTTTTAAACTATCAGCAAAAATTTGATCGTAATCTAGTTGTGGCTTAACTTGCTTTAACACCTCGGCAAAACCAGCGTCATCTTTTAAATATTTTTGCTGCATCCACTCCAAATTTTTCAGGCCAGAACTTTCGTCTTTCTCTGCAAACACCACGTCGAAACCCAGCGTGTTGATTTCATAAGTCGCAAATAATTGATTAACCAACCTAGCCATTTTATCGCGCCCCCACGGCCAGCGGCCTTGCTCCACCAGGCTTTTCTCGTCGATATCGACAATCACAATGCGGCTATCAATGGTGTTGGGCATGAGCAAATTCAGCCGCATATCGTAGGTGTAATTTTCCAGCTTATCAATAAACCCCAGCGGCATCACATGGCTTGCATGTAATAGCATCAGCGCAATTACGCCGAGGCTGAGCGCAAAGCTGGTGCCATGCTGCTTGACCAGTGCTGAGCCAGCCTTTATAAATTTAGTCACTGAAAATAAGCGCATGGATGGTATATGAAATACTTATACTCGTTTAATTGGTTGATTTTAATATTGTTTTTGCCATTTTATCCATTAGCATAACGCATAATCAACACAAAGAATAGCGCGACTTGTAACAACTCAACATAGTTAAGTTGTTATATGATTTGATACTTACGCAAACCAATCTAAAAACCTTATGATCGATACCGCTTACGATGCACCCATAGAAATCAGCGCCAGCGCCGCGCCAAGCGCCAGTGTGATTTGGTTGCACGGCCTAGGCGCAGATGGCAACGATTTTGTACCCGTAGTAAAAATGCTCAATTTGCCGCATGTGCGCTTTATTTTGCCGCACGCCGCGTTTAAAAAAGTCACCGCCAATAACGGTTACGAAATGCGTGCTTGGTATGATATTTTTAGCTTTACGCCCGACAGTCGCGAGGATGAAGCTGGCGTGCTCGAAAGCCAAGCCTATATCGAATCGCTCATCAGCAAAGAAGTCGCGCGCGGCATCCCTGCCAGTCGCATTGTCATCGCAGGATTTTCGCAAGGCGGCGCCATAGCACTGCACACAGCACTGCGCCAGAAGCAAGCATTGGCAGGCGTTCTGGCGCTATCGACTTATTTGCCTTTAAAAGCGAGTTTAGCGAAAGAAAAAACTAAAGCGAATCAAAATACCCCCATTTTTATGGCGCATGGCACGCATGATAACGTCATTCCTTTAAGCACTTGTCGCATTTCTTTTGAGGTGCTGCAATCCCAGCATTACACGCTTAATTGGCATGAATATCCAATGGCGCACTCAGTAAATCAGCAAGAAATTGACGATATCAGTACATTTTTATTGCAAGTTTTAGGCGAGTAATCTAATGATTTAATACGCAACAATCATAAGTTTTGCTAAAATTAGGGAATTCTACTAAATGCATAAAATGTCTAATAAAATGCCATCATCGCAGTCCAGTTTCGAAAGCGCCATTGCCGAGCTGGAAACGCTTGTCAGCCAAATGGAATCGGACAAATTGCCACTTGAACAATCTTTAAGCGCCTATAAACGCGGCGCAGAACTGTTGCAAATATGCCAAAAATCACTCTCAGACGCAGAACAACAAATACGCATTTTGACTGAAACCAACAAACTAGCCGCATTTGGCCCAAATGATGAATAAGCCCATGACTGCGCCAATTAACGAGCAAACCGCAGACTTTAACGCCTGGGCGGCCGATATGCAGGCACGTATGGAAAGCGTGCTAGAAGTGCACATGCCGCTGGCCAGTGTTTCGCCTATGCGTTTGCACGAAGCGATGCGCTACTCCACGCTGGGCGGCGGCAAGCGCGTACGTGCGCTTTTGGCTTACGCCGCGGGTGAATTTTGCGGCGCTGAGCTGGAAAAGATTGATGTGCCTGCAGCCTCGGTAGAAATCATTCATGCCTTTTCACTGGTGCACGACGATTTGCCGTGTATGGATGACGATGATTTGCGCCGTGGCAAACCAACCACACACAAACAATATGGTGACGCCTTGGCTTTATTGGTGGGTGATGCACTACAAAGCTTAGCGTTTCAGTTGATTTCACAGGATAAATTACTTAAAAACGCCACCAAAAAACTGCAAATGTTGCATATATTAGCCTTGGCAAGCGGCTCGCGCGGCATGGCGGGTGGCCAAGCCATTGATATTGAAAGCATCGGCATTCCACTTACGCGCACTGAATTAGAGCACATGCACATTCAAAAAACAGGTGCGTTGATTCGCGCAGCAGCTTTATTGGGTGCGTATAGCGCCGATGTGCCTGATGAAGAAAAAGTGAAAGCCGTCGACCATTTTGCCAAGGCAATAGGCCTGGCTTTTCAAGTGGTGGATGATATTTTGGACTCTGAAGCGGACACGCAAACTTTGGGCAAAACCGCAGGCAAAGACAAACGCAATAACAAATCAACCTACGTCACCATTTTGGGTTTATCGGCCGCAAAACACTTGGCAAGCGAGCTGCACGCCAATGCCATGGCCGCGCTCTCGTTTTATGGCCGCGAGGCCGATTGTCTGCGGCATCTGGCTAATTTTATTACACACCGCAGCTTTTAAGGCAATTTTTCCATTTTGCCACTTCTAGATTCAATTAACTCACCCGAAGGTTTGCGCAAGCTCAATCGAGATAAGCTTAGCGTTTTGGCGGGTGAATTACGCACGTTTTTAATCGACAGTGTTGCCAAAACGGGCGGGCATTTAGCCTCCAATTTAGGCGTAGTCGAACTCACCATCGCGCTGCATTACGTGTTCAATACACCCGATGACCGCTTGGTGTGGGATGTTGGCCATCAAACTTATCCGCACAAAATTCTCACAGGCCGCCGCGAAGCCATGTCCAAATTGCGTAAGCCTAGCGGCATTGCAGGCTTTCCTCGCCGTAACGAGAGCGAATACGACACTTTTGGCACTGGCCACTCCAGCACTTCAATTTCGGCCGCGCTAGGCATGGCGATTGCGGCCAAGCAAGCGGGTTTAGAACGCCGCAGCGTCGCGATTATTGGCGATGGTGCGATGACTGCTGGCATGGCGTTTGAGGCGCTCAACAATGCGGGCAGCATGGATGCCAATTTGCTGGTGATTTTAAACGACAACGACATGAGCATCTCTAACAACGTCGGTGCGTTGAATAATTATCTGGCTAGATTACTTTCTGGCCGCTTTTACGACAGCGTGCGCCGCAGCGGCAAAAAAGTGCTCGATGTGATGCCGCCGCCAGTGAAAGAATTCGCCAAGCGCGCCGAGGAACACGCCAAAGGCATGGTCTCACCCGGTGGAACGCTGTTTGAAGAATTCGGCTTTAACTACATAGGCCCGATTGATGGCCATGATATCAACACGTTAGTCGACACTTTAGGCAACATCCGCGAGCTAAAAGGCATGCAATTTTTGCATGTTGTGACGCAAAAAGGTAAAGGTTTTGAACCCGCGGAAGATGACCCGAATAAATACCACGGCGTGAGCAAGTTCGATCCAAACAACGGTGTTTCGCACAGTGCAAGCAGCGCAAAAACTTACACACAAGTGTTTAGTGATTGGTTGGTGGATACGGCCGATACCGATGAAAAGTTGGTCGCCATCACGCCCGCCATGTGCGATGGCTCTGGCTTAAACGCATTCGCAGAAAAACATCCAAGCCGTTATTTTGATGTGGGCATTGCCGAGCAACACGCGCTGACTTTCGCGGCGGGCTTGGCCTGCGACGGGCTCAAACCAGTCGTCGCCATTTACAGCACGTTTTTGCAGCGCGCTTACGATCAGCTGATTCACGATATTGCCTTGCAAAATTTAGATGTGTTATTCGCCATCGACCGCGCTGGCTTAGTGGGCGCAGATGGCCCAACGCATGCGGGCAGTTTCGATTTAAGCTATTTGCGCTGCATTCCTAATATCGTGATTATGGCGCCGAGTGACGAAAACGAATGTCGGCAAATGCTAACGACAGGTTATCAATATAACGGTGTGGCCGCGGTGCGCTACCCACGCGGCGCAGGCACAGGTACAGAAATTAACGGACCCCTTGAAAGCTTGCACATTGGCAAAGGTGAAATTGTTCAAAAATCCACAGCAAAAAAAGGTAAGAAAGTAGCGATTTTAGCCTTTGGTAGTATGTTAGCACCTGCTCTGGAAGCCTCGCCGATATTGGGCTGCAGCGTTGCCAATATGCGTTTTATAAAACCGTTAGATGTTGATTTAATTCAACAACTCGCCAGTTCACACGATTTAATTGTAACTGTGGAAGAAAACGCGCTGATGGGCGGCGCAGGCGCTGCGGTGTTAGAGGCGATGCAAACGCTTAACTTAAATAATCCCACACTTTGCCTAGGTTTGCCCGATTCTTTTATTGAACACGGTGTGCATGAAACCATGTTGGCGGAATGTGGTCTAGATTGTGCTGGCGTTGTAAAGGCAATAAAAGCCAAATTAAAAGCGATTTAATTGAAGCTTTTGGCTTGATTTAGCCGTTTTTACCGCCATATTCCTTATATAAATTTATATTAATTATGTTTACAGCTGCATCTAAAAGCGTAAACTTTATAATTAACAGTTAATACAAGCAGCTTAAAATTAGGAACGAATAATGAATCAGCCCATATTGCCAGATCACGCAAAAAGCCCGATTGAAGACACGCAAAACTTGCAAGATGTGCGTCATTTAGACATCAATAAAGTCGGCATTAAATCGATTCGTCACCCCGTAGTGGTTAAAGACAAAACGGGTGGCGAGCAAAACACGGTTGCGGTGTTTGATATGTATGTGCACTTGCCGCACAACTTTAAAGGCACGCACATGTCGCGCTTTGTTGAGATTTTAAATACCAACGAGCGAGCGATTTCAATTGAAAGCTTTGAAAGTATTTTGCGCGAAATGGTGAGCCGCCTAGAAGCGAATTCTGGCTACGTGGAAATGCGCTTTCCCTATTTTATTAACAAAGCGGCGCCGATTTCTGGCGTAAAAAGTCTTTTAGATTATGATGTTACGTTTATCGGCGAAATTAATGACGGCAAATTCGACATCACGGTAAAAGTGCTAGTGCCTGTGACTAGCCTTTGCCCATGCAGCAAAAAAATCTCCGATTACGGCGCACATAATCAACGCAGCCACGTCACCGTGACCGCGCTAATTAACGATTTTATTTGGATTGAAGACATTATTTCTCTGGTGGAAAAACAAGCTTCGTGCGAGCTTTACGGCTTGCTAAAACGCCCTGACGAGAAATTTGTGACCGAGCGCGCCTACGACAACCCAAAATTTGTAGAAGACATGGTGCGCGACGTAGCGACGCAACTTAACAATGAAAAACGTATTGATAAATACATTGTGGAAAGCGAGAATTTTGAAAGCATCCACAATCACTCGGCTTATGCGCTGATTGAAAACGATAAACGCAAACGTTAATAAACAAGAGAATGAACATGAGTCAAGCTGAATCAAATCCGCAAAAAAAAGCCTCAATCTTTCAAATAGTTAAAGCTGTGATGTGGAGCATGCTGGGCGTGCGCCAGCAAAAAGGCTACGAAGATGACACCGCCAAAATTACGCTCAAACAAGCGGTGATTGCAGGCTTAATCGGCGGCTTTATTTTCGTGGTTTCCATGATCACGTTTGTAAATTTTGTTATTCACCATTTTAATAAATAAAAATTACATGAGCCAAGCTGAATCTAAGCCAATATTAAATATCGCATCACAAAAGCCAGCATCGACTTTAAAACTCATTGCGATGGTGGCTTTTAGAATTTTAGGTTTTCGTAAAAAACAATTTAACGAAGGTGAATTTCAACAATTAACTGGCTTGCAAGTAGGTATTGCTTGCATGTTAGCGCTGATTGGGTTCACCGCAATCATAGCCGCTTTGTCCATTCTTGCAGTAAAAACCATGAGCTAAAGTGCCTTATTAATTTTCACCAAAAGGAGCTAAAAAATGTCTGTCGCAAAAGTGATTGAAATTATCGCATCGAGTAAAAAAAGTTTTGAAGATGCCGTGGTGCAAGGTGTGTCGAAAGCTGCGGATTCGCTGCACGACATTACTGGCGCGTGGATAAAAGAGCAAAGTGTAAAAGTGGTGGGCGGCAAAGTGACGGAATATCGCGTGAATTTGAAGGTGACTTTTGTGCTAAAAGACGTGCCAAAAGCAACAGCAAAAACCACAAAAGCTAAAAAGAAATAACTTAAAATTTAAGCATAATAAGCTAAAAACAAGATGTCCTGCACTGGAATGTTTTAGTCCAGTGGCATCTTGTTTTAAATAATTATTTGCTTAATATTTTTAAGCTAGTATTTTTTAACTAATATTTTTTAGTCAACGTCATAATCGAATTATCACGTTTCATATCCAGCCGATTTAACGCTGACATACCCAGCAACACCACGCTTGGTGAGCCGCCTTCTATCACCGCCGCTTCCACGTTATTCAAGGTAATCGTGCCAATTTTCACAGTATTGAGCTTAACTACATAAATGGGTACCACGCCATTGGCGGTAGAGCTAAATGCTTTCTCACCTTTTTCGTAATCAATTTTCGCGAATTTTGCGTCGCCGCTATTCATGGCGATGGTCGTCGCACCAGTATCCACAAGGTATTTCAGGGATGCGCCATTAATCGTTAAATTTCCAGTAAAGTGGCCTGCTGAGTCTGCATACAAACTCACCGGATTGTTATTAGCTGAATCAGTGCTGCCAGCCACCGAGGCCGCCTGCCCCATTTTGAGCGTTTGGCGCTTGCCTTCCACCATGAAAGTCGCGGCTTCACTGTTGGCCGAAATGAGCTTTACGCCATCCACGGTTTGGCCTGCCGATAAGCTGCGCGGCGCGCCGCCATTTATAGTTACCAGCGCTTTGTTCGAAAACAAACCCACTACGTTTAAACGTGTTTCGGCCATAGCCTGCAAAGCCAATAAACTTGCGGATGCTAGAACTAACCATTTAATTTTCAACATCAATTATCCATTTATGAAAACATGCCTGAGCGACCATGCGTTTGTGTGAGTTTAAGGCCTAATCCTATCACAACAAAACCCAACAACGGGAATGCTGCGGCCAATAAAAACGTATTTTGTCCGCCCAAATATTGCAATGCATAGCCGCCAGCAAGTCCGCCGATACTGCCTCCCACGCCATAGGCGACGCTGTTATATATCGCTTGACCACGCGCTTGATGGCGGCCGTTAAAAAACTGCGTAATCACCTCCACCGAGGCGGCGTGAAAGCTGCCAAATGTGGCTGCATGCAAGCTTTGCGCAATCAATAAAAGCACCAAGTTATCAACAGCAACGCCTATCATGCAGAATCGGATTACAGCCAGCGCCAAACTGGTGAGCAGAATATTTTTCAGGCTAAAGCGCGCCATAATTTTTGGCATGAGCATAAAAATGCCAATTTCGCAGATGACGCCAACGGACCACAGCAAACCGATCATGCCTTTGCTGTAGCCGTGCTCAGCCAGATAGATAGAGTAAAAATTGTACAAAACCCCATGCGCGGTGACCATTAGCGCGCAGCCAATCAACAAGGCAATCACCGCAGGATTTTTTATAATACCCCAAATCGAGAAGTGGTCATTTTCGTGCGGCGCGATGGTGGCTTCGGGCAGCTTAAAGGTGAGGCTAAATAAGACAATCTGCACGCCAAGCAAAAACCACAGCAAACTTTTGATACCATACATATCAATCATAAAACCTAAAATCACCGCAGCAAAAATAAAACCGAGCGAGCCCCACATGCGGATGCGGCTATAGTGGCCATTGGTGGTGGCGAGATGCGCCAAAGTAAGCGATTCTGAAAGTGGCAGCGTTGAGCTGGTAAATAAACTGAGTGATAGCATGACAAAAAATAGCCACCAAAAACCTTGCGCCCAAAATACCGCCACAAAGCCTAGCAAGCCTAAAAATGCAGTCAGCTTAATCCAAACCACGCGTTGCTTGGTGTGATCTGCCAACCAGCCCCACAAGTTAGGTGCAAAAATACGACTGATTTGAAACAGCGACATGAGAATGCCAATATCTGCCGCCGAAAAACTCTCGGATTGCAAATACAAGCCCCAGTAAGGCACGAACGCGCCTACAAAGAAATAATAAACGAAGTAAAAGCGGGAAAGATTGGCGTGAAGCGCGTAGCTCAAAGCTAATTAAATCTTAGGAATGGTTGAAACCACGTCCGCATTCTGTGCACGATGCCGCAGCGCATGATCCATCAACACCAGCGCCAACATCGCCTCGGCAATTGGCGTGGCGCGCACACCGACACAAGGATCATGACGACCTGTGGTTTGCATTTCAATGGCGTTACCTGCTTTATCAATACTGCGGCGCGGCTGCGGAATACTAGAAGTAGGTTTTAGTGCAATATTCACACGAATTTCTTGTCCCGTAGAAATGCCTCCCAACATTCCACCAGCATGATTAGTCACAAAACCTTGCGGTGTCATCTCATCAGAATGCACGCTGCCACGCTGACTAACTGACGCAAAGCCTGCACCAATTTCTACGCCCTTTACAGCGTTGATGCTCATCATGGCGTGGGCGATGTCCGCGTCTAATCGATCAAACACCGGCTCACCCCAACCAACAGGGCAGCCTTCGGCTACCACTGTGATACGCGCGCCGACTGAATCGCGCTCGGCACGGATATTATCTAAATACGCTTCTAGCTGCGGTAACACGCCAGTATTCGGTGAAAAAAATGGGTTGTCATTCACACAATCCCAAGTTTGAAATGGAATTGTAATTTCGCCCAACTGGCTCATATAACCGCGCACGGTCACGCCGAAACGCTCATGCAGCCATTTTTTCGCAATGCCACCAGCAGCCACGCGTATAGCCGTTTCCCGAGCACTACTACGCCCACCGCCGCGATAATCGCGCACGCCATACTTTTGCGCATAAGTGTAATCTGCATGACCAGGGCGGAAGGTATCCATGATTTTGCTGTAATCTTGACTGCGTTGGTCAGTGTTGCGAATGAGCAAACCAATCGGTGCGCCAGTGGTTTTGCCTTCAAACACGCCAGATAAAATCTCTACCGCGTCGTCTTCTTGGCGTTGCGTCACATGGCGCGAAGTGCCGGGTTTACGTCGATCTAAATCGACCTGTAAATCATCTACACACAAGCTTAAACCTGGCGGGCAGCCATCTACCACGCCGCCAATAGCTGCGCCGTGCGATTCGCCGAACGAAGTCAGCGTGAATAAAGTACCGATGGTGTTGCCAGACATAATATTTGCTTTTTATGAATTGTCGCTATTTTAACATATTCAAGCTTTATTCAGATTTTAAGCCTTGAATCCACTGCGTATAAATTTGCTTGGCCACTTTGTTAAGAAAAAAACAGTGTAATGGCAGCTCTTGTTGCATCGCATCAGCTTGTTGCACGGCAGAGCTGGTTTTGGCATTTTCTAATTCTTCCACGCCTTCTTCGCACCATTTTGTCACCATTTCCGCGGTCATTTCTATATGGGTTTGAAAGGCCAAATGCTTGCCAATACTCCATGCTTGATTTTGGCAATATGGGCTAGCAAGCAGGTGGATAGAGCCTGCTGGCAATGCAAAGGTTTCCCCATGCCAGTGAAATGCGTTAAAGGTTTCGATGCTGCCGAACCAGTTTTTGGCGGTTTCATTTTTGCTGACCGTGACTTCACCCCAGCCGATTTCTTTAATGGGATTTTTGGTAATTTCTGCACCGAATGCTTTGCTCATTAACTGCCCGCCCAAACAATGTCCAAGCACAGGAATATCGGCAACTTTTGCTTCTCGAATCAGCGCTAATATTGGCGCAATCCATGGCAAATCATCGTTTACGCTCATCGGGCCACCCATCAAAACCATACCGCTGTAAGCCAATATGGATGCGGGTAGTGGCTCGCCTTCATCGACTTTTATTAATAGCCATTCTAAGTTTTGGGCGCTTAAAAAATCGCCCAAATAGCCTGGGCCTTCGTGCGCGAGAAAGCGAAAAATAATAACTGGTTTCATATTGGGTTGAGTCATACGGCTTTGTAACTTCCTATTTCAATATTATCGATGCTGTAATTGCCAATGGCGTAGCGAATTAAGCGCAAGGTTGGAAAACCTATTTTAGCCGTCATACGGCGTACTTGTCGATTTTTTCCTTCGGAAATTTTAAGTTCAATCCAAGTCGTTGGAATCGCTTTTCGTTCACGAATCGGTGGCTCTCTTAGCCATAATCCATGAGGCTGTGCGATGATGCGCACTTGTGCAGGTTGCGTCACAAAATCGCCTAAATCCACGCCGATTCGCAAAGGTTTTAAGTCGTCATCACCAGGCGCGCCTTCTACCTGTGCCCAGTAAGTTTTAGTTTCTTTATATTTTGGGTGGCATATTTTGTGTTGCAATACGCCATCATCGGTTAAAATAAGCAAACCTTCAGAATCGGTATCTAAGCGCCCAGCCGCGTAGATATTGGGGATGTGAATAAAGTCTTTTAACGTGGGATGCTTCTCATGCGCAGTAAATTGGCACACGACGTTAAACGGCTTATTAAATAATAAAATCATATTAGGATATGCAATGGCTTCAAAAATAAATATACCCACTAGCGGCGAAAAAATCACCGTCAACGCCGATAACTCGCTCAAGGTGCCGCACAATCCGATTATCCCATTTATTGAGGGCGATGGCATAGGAGTTGATATTACGCCGCCCATGCAAAAAGTGGTGAATGCCGCTGTGAACAAGGCCTACGGCGGCAAGCGGCAAATTGCTTGGATGGAAGTTTATGCAGGTGAAAAAGCCACAAAAATGTACGATGCCAACACTTGGCTCCCCGCCGAGACCATGCAGGCGCTGCGCGACTATGTGATTTCAATCAAAGGTCCGTTGACGACGCCTGTCGGCGGGGGCATACGCTCGCTCAACGTCACGATGCGCCAAGAGCTTGATTTATATGTATGTTTGCGTCCAGTGCAATATTTTACTGGCGTGCCCAGCCCAGTAAAACATCCTGAAAAAACCGATATGGTGATTTTTAGAGAAAATACCGAAGATATTTACGCCGGCATTGAGTGGGCGGCTGGTACCGATGAAGCCGATAAAGTCATTCAATTTTTAAGCGATATGGGTGTGCGTAAGAAAATTCGCTTTCCCGAAAATTGTGCGATTGGCATCAAGCCAATATCGCCAGAAGGAAGCAGCCGCCTCATTCGCAAGGCGATTCAATATGCCATTGATAACAACCGTAAATCGGTAACGATCACTCACAAAGGCAATATCATGAAGTTCACCGAAGGTGGCTTTAGAGATTGGGGCTATCAAGTAGCTAAAGAGGAATTTGGCGCAGTGGAAATTGACGGCGGACCTTGGTGCAAATTGGCTAACGGAATAGTTATTAAAGATTGTATCGCCGACGCGTTTTTGCAAGAAATTTTGTTGTACTCAAGCGATTACGACGTAGTGTGCGCCACCAACTTAAACGGCGATTACATAAGCGACGCGCTGGCGGCGCAAGTGGGCGGCATTGGCATTGCACCAGGTGCGAATTTAAGCGACACGGTGGCGATGTTTGAAGCCACGCACGGCACAGCGCCGAAAATTGCTGGCAAAAATTTGGCTAATCCTAGCTCGATTATTCTCTCGGCCGAGATGATGTTACGCCACATGGGCTGGCTGGAAGCGGCAGATTTGATGCTAAAAGGTGTTAAAAAAGCGATTATTTCAAAGCGTGTGACGGGCGATTTTTCGGGTCAAATGGAAGGCGCCACGCAAGTGGGGACAGCAGAATTTGGTGATGAAATTATCAAACACATTTAAGCAATTGTTTATTCTGCATAATGCTCTGCAGACCAATATCCATGCGGGTCACAGGCCGATTATTTTAGAAATTAAAAAGCTCGTAGTACGAGCCTTTTAATTTTAAGACTTTGAAAAATTTATGCTTTTTGTATATTGGAAGCTTGCTTGCCTTTTGGGCCTTCCGTCACTTCAAAGCTCACGCGCTGACCTTCTTTTAGACTTTTGTAACCCGCTTCTACAATCGCAGAAAAATGCGCGAATAAATCATCGCCACCATCATCTGGCGTAATAAAACCAAAGCCTTTTGAATCATTAAACCATTTTACGGTGCCTAGTGCCATTTCAACATCCTTACATAACAAGTTATTTACCCCAGAGCTTGCGCCCCAAAACGTTTGATTCTAAAAATTAAAGCTAAAAGATTCAAACACCTATGCACTTTATAGGTGACGGATTATAAAAAGTCAAGTGTGTTTACTTTATGTTGCATAAAAAACAACCATTTCCATTAAATATAGATTAAAAATTGTAAAAAAAGCAGCAATTTCTTTACAAAAAAAATGTTAAAGTGCATTATTACATCAAACTAAAATATTGTTAATGTTTTAAAAATATTGTTTAATTACAATAGTTTAAATACAATAGATAATTAACTAGATTAAAAGCTAAAATAAGGTGAGTAATTACTAATGGCGGCAACAGCAACATTTATCAAATTAAGTGGTCTTGCGCGTATGTTGGTGCAAGAGAATTTGCTCACCGAAAGCGAAGCCAATATTATTCAAGGGCAAGCCAACACGGTTAAGAGTCCTTTTGTAACACAAGCTATTCTCAGCAGAAAAATTTCTGCCGAGAAAATTGCCGAAACTTCTTCGCGCTCTTTTGGATTTCCATACCTCAATCTAGACGCCTTCAACGCAGATTATTTGCCTGTTAAATCCATCGATTTAAAACTGATGCAAGCCAATCGTGTGATTGCATTACGCAATCAAAACAACGTGTTATTTGTGGCCATTTCTGACCCCACTAATTTGCATGCTTTAGATAGCGTTCAGTTCCAAATGGGCATGACACTCTCACCAGTGGTGGTAGAAGATGACAAGCTGGGTAAATGGATAGACAGAATAGTTGAGTCTAAAGATACTTCAATGACTTCGCTAGATACCGACGGCGATTTTGACCTTGATATGGGCTCTGGTGATGAGGAAATAGAAGCCGATACCCAAGAAGTTGACGATGCGCCAGTTGTTAAATTTTTAAATAAAATGCTGCTAGACGCCATCAACATAGGCGCATCCGACTTGCATTTTGAACCCTATGAGAAGTTTTACCGCATTCGTTATCGCGTTGATGGCATCTTGAAAGAAGTTGCGCAGCCGCCACTAGCCATTAAAGATAAACTGGCTTCACGCATTAAGGTGATTTCCAGCCTAGATATTTCTGAAAAGCGCATTCCGCAAGATGGCCGCATGAAATTGGTGCTCTCTAAGAGCCGCACCATTGATTTCCGCGTGAGTACGCTGCCGCTGATTCACGGCGAAAAAATCGTGATGCGTATTTTGGATCCAACCAGCGCCACGCTTGGTATTGAAGCGCTCGGCTATGAGCCAGCACAAAAAGATGCGTTGCTATCTGCCGTCAGCCGCCCATATGGTTTGGTGTTGGTGACTGGGCCCACTGGCTCTGGTAAAACGGTTTCGCTTTACACTTGTCTAAATATTTTAAATAATCCTGGTGTGAATATTGCAACGGCGGAAGACCCTTGCGAAATTCCACTGGCTGGCATCAACCAAGTGAATGTGAACGATAAGCAAGGCCTTACATTTGCGGTGGCGCTAAAATCATTTTTACGGCAAGATCCTGACATTATCATGATTGGTGAAATTCGCGATTTAGAAACTGCCGATATGGCGATTAAAGCTGCATCGACTGGTCATATGGTACTTTCTACTTTGCACACCAACGATGCGCCAGCCACGCTCACCCGCTTGATGAATATGGGCGTTGCGCCGTTTAATATTGCCTCTGCGGTATCGCTAATCACCGCACAGCGCCTAGCTCGCAGACTATGCAAGAACTGTAAAGTGCCCATCGAAATCCCAAAAGAAGCCTTACTGGAAGTTGGCTTTATCGAGGAAGACTTTAAAGAAAAATTTCAACTGTATGGCCCAAAAGAAGACGGCTGTGAACTATGCAATAATGGCTACAAGGGCCGTGTCGGCATCTATCAAGTGATGCCTGTGACCGACGCGATTTCGCGCATTATCATGAAGCACGGCACAGCGCACGACATTGCCGACCAAGCAAAACTAGAAGGCGTGAATGATTTGCGCCGATCTGGTGTGCTTAAGGCGATGCAAGGCTTAACTTCAATGGCTGAAGTAGAGTCGTGCACCAATGAATAAAAACGCAATAAATAATAAAATTTAAACTGAATTTGCATATTTAACTAAGGATGCAATATGGCAGCGACAGCAACTAAACAAATTACCTACCTTTGGGAAGGTAAAGATAAAAAAGGTAAAGTCATTAAGGGCGAAATGCGCGCCGCGGGCGACTCCTTCGTCAGCGCAACGCTCAGGCGCCAAGGCATTACTGTTACTAAAGTTAAAAAACAGAGCGCATTTGCCAGTAAAGGCAAAGTTACTGATAAAGACATAACGCTATTTACGCGCCAACTCGCCACCATGATGAAAGCTGGCGTGCCATTACTGCAAGCTTTTGATATTGTTGGCAAAGGTCATAGCAATCCTGCAGTTGCCAAATTACTCGGCGATATTAAAGCCGATGTAGAAACTGGTAGTAGCTTAAGCGCCTCTTTCCGCAAATATCCACTGTATTTTGATAATCTATTTTGCAACTTAGTTGGCGCTGGCGAACAAGCAGGTATTTTAGATACTTTGCTTGACCGCTTAGCGACATACAAAGAAAAAATTATGGCTATCAAAGGCAAGATTAAGTCTGCCTTGTTTTATCCAATTTCAATTATTGTGGTGGCCTTTGCCATTGTTGCAGTCATCATGATTTTTGTCATCCCTGCATTTAAGGAATTGTTTTCTAGCTTTGGTGCCGACTTGCCTGGTCCAACTTTATTTGTAATGGCCATTTCTGAATTTTTTGTATCTTACTGGTGGGCCATTTTTGGCTCCATTGGCGGCGGCTTGTGGTTCTTCTTCTACACTTGGAAGCGTTCTGAAAAAATGCAATCCACCATGGACAGGCTCATGCTTAAACTGCCCATTATTGGTGAGATCATTCGCAAAGCGACCATTGCAAGATTTGCACGTACACTGTCAACCATGTTCTCTGCTGGCGTACCATTAGTTGAAGCATTGGATTCTGTAGCTGGAGCCTCGGGAAATCGTGTGTATTACGATGCCACTAAAAGAATTCAAAGTGAAATTAGCACGGGCACCAGCCTGACTGTTGCCATGCAAAATGCGCAAGTATTTCCAAACATGGTGTTACAGATGACGGCAATTGGTGAAGAGTCTGGCGCACTAGATTCTATGCTCAGTAAAGTCGCTGACTTTTATGAGGCTGAGGTAGATGATGCGGTAGATGCCATGTCCAGCTTAATGGAACCCGTGATTATGGTAGTGTTAGGCACTATAATTGGTGGCTTAGTGGTTGCCATGTACATGCCAATATTCAAAATGGGTGCGGCAGTAGGATAGTCTCAATTACTCGCAAAAAAGGGGGAAATTCCACAAGAATTTCACCCTTTTTTTATTCTACTCAGCTTATTTTTTAGCAGCCGCTAACAAATACTTTTCAATCTCTTTATACGGCTGCGCGCCTAGCATACGTCTGCCATCTGAGAAAATTAGCGTTGGTGTGCTGGTTACGCCCATTTTGCGCGCCAGCTCGCCCACACGCTCTAACGGTACCTCGCAATTTGCAGCTGATGCAGGTAGTTTGTTATTAAATATCCAGTCATTCCAAGCTTTTACGCGATTGCTCGCACACCAAATCGACTTCGATTTATTCGCTGCGTCAGGGTGTAATTGCTCAATGGGGTATAAAAATGTATAGACCGTCACATTATCAATATTTGTTAATTCATTTTGTTCTAACTTCTTACAAAATGGACAATCCACATCAGAAAACACGACTAATTTGCGACTGCCGTTTCCTTTAACTACTTTAATAGCTTGCTCTAGCGGCAAGCTATTAAAATCAACCTTAGTCAGCTCCTCCATGCGCTCACCCGTCACATCTTTTTTAGTTTTCGGGTCAACCAAGCGGCCTTCAGCGATTAAAAAAGTCAGCTTTTCATCGGTATAAACAATTTGCCCGCCCATAAAAACCTCGTACAAGCCTGCATAAGGCGTTTTGATGACACTTTCCACTTTAAATTTCGGGTAAGCCGCCTCAATGGCTTTTTTAAGGCTGGCTTCATCTGCGAGCGCAAACTGGCTTATTGCCAATAAAGAAACTACCGCTAATTTTTTTAAAGTTAATCTCATTTTTTCTTTCTATTCAGCCACTTATGCAGTCGCTTGTTGTATTAATAATTTTTTGATTGTCCTTTGGCCATTTAGTTGCCGCAAACCCCAATTTGTAGCCTTTTTAACCATCACGCTATCACTCGCAAACAAGTAATCTAGCCCTGTCGTCAACATATTCATTGTGGCAATATCCATGCCGCGCACGCGCTCATATTGCCGTAAAAACGCAAATTCGCCAATATCTCGCATGCCATGCGCATTTGCAATAAGCGCTTCAATCGCCATCACATCTCTAAAGCCCACATTCACACCCTGTCCAGCCATCGGGTGAATCTGGTGTGCCGCATCCCCCACCAACACCACACGCTCCGCGATGAGCTGCGTTGGGGTTTGCTGATTCAGCGCAAACGAAAGTGTTTTGCCTATTGGCTGTAAATCGCCAAGCGCATACTTAGCTTGCTGTGCAACCTTTTCTGCCAGTGCATCACTTGACAACCTTAACAGCTCATCGGCCGTTTCGGTTAACACCGACCAGACTAACGATACATTTTTCCCGACTAACGGCAACAAAGCCAAGGTTTCGTGAGGCGCAAACCATTGCCTTGCAATATTTTGATGACTTTTTTCAGCTAAAAAATTCGCTACGATTGCAGTTTGATAAAAGTTTTTTTGCTTCACAGTAATTCCTGCTTGCCCCCGAACCCAAGAATTCACGCTATCTGCAGCGATTAGTAACCTTGAAGAAATTTTCGTGTTATCTGCTAAACCCAGCGCAACATTATGAATTGTATTCTCCAAATATGAACATTTCACGTCTGTGATCACGGTCACATCTAAGGCATTTATTTGTTGCCAAAGCGCATGCATCAAGTTTTGATTTTCAACAATCACGCCCAATTTTGACAAATTGGCATCATTGTCGCTCAACACCAATTTTTCATTATTATCATCCCACAAATGCATCGCATGAATCGCATTCACGCGGCTTGCATCTACATGCTGCCAAACTTCCAAACTCTCCAACCAAGCTTCCGAGCCAGGTGTAAGTGCGTAAATACGTTCATCCCAGGCAGATTGTTTGGTGATTTCTGGTTTTTTAGCGTCCACCAAAACCACTTTTTTGTGCTGTTTTGCAAGCGCAATAGTGGCGGATAAGCCCACCAAGCCAGCGCCAACTACAATAATATCGGCGTCTATCATTTTCGTCATTTGCCAAAACTCATTTTGCAAACCAACCTGTTTTTGATTGGCATCATTAATTCGAGTGCGCCAAGACCCAATCCCCGTGCGGCTTGCAGGCCGATGATTTCGTTGCCAAACACATTGACTAGCAAATCTGTAAATAGTACGCCGCCTTTCACATCGCGGCTACGCAGCTTACTGTAAGCCGCTAGCATTGGTGCGGATCCCAGCTCGGTTGCTGATTCATTGGTGATTAAATCTGCCAGCGTCAACGCGTCACGCAAACCCACATTAAAACCTTGCCCAGCAACTGGGTGCATGGTTTGTGCGGCGTTACCAATCACGGCCAGATGTGGCGCAGTGGCTGGCTTAATTGTGCTGAGTTTAAGCGGAAAACACATGCGCTTTTCCACACTCAAAAACTTGCCAACGCGATCGCCAAAAGCTTTATGTAATTGCTTTAAAAACTCTAAATCATCCAAGCCAGCAAGCGCATGGATATTGGTCTGCAGGCCAGTCCAAACTAAAGAGAAGTCGCGAGAGCCATTAGGTAAAAGCGCCATTGGGCCTTGCGGCGTAAAGCGCTCATATGCGACATTGTTGTGCGGTAATTCAGCGCGCACTTTTGTCACCAGCGCATCGTGGCCGTATTCCTTGGTTTCGCGTTCAATGCCATCAATTTCGCCCAAGCTGCGGCCACCATCGGCAATCACCAGCAGCGCACTTTCTAAAGCTTTCACTTCGTTCTGTTGATTAAAAACAACTTGTGCAAATGGCTCGCTAGGCTTGATTTCCATGGCTTCCGCCTCGTATTGCACTTGCTTTTCATCTAAGTTTGTATCCAAGGCCTGCGTCAGCGCGCCATAGGGCAGCACATAGCCAATTGCAGGTAAATTGTGGTCTGCCGCATTGAGTTTAGTGCGCCCAAGCCCACCGCGTTGTGAGATGTGAATAGTATTGATTGCCGTCGCTTTTGCCTCGACCGCGTCCCAAACACCGAGTTTTTCGAGGATTAATCTGCTGCCATAAGACAGCGCCAATGCGCGTTTATCTTTATGCGAAGCGCCTTTTGCGCGCGCTTCTAGCATAATGAAAGGAATATTTTTCTGTTGCAGCGCCAGCGCTAAAACACTACCCACTGGCCCACTGCCTACAATAACAATTGTCTCAGCCATTTTTCATCAAGGCTTCAACGTCCGCGACGCTTTTCACCGCGTTTTTGGTCAGCACTTCGTTGCCCGTTTTAGTTATTAACACGTCATCTTCAATGCGAATGCCGATATTCCAAAAGTGTTCAGGCACGTTATCGGCTGGGCGCACATAACAACCCGGCTCAACAGTCAATGTGTTCCCCGCTTCGAGCAACGCCCAATTACCTGCTTTATCTTTGTATTCTCCTGCATCATGCACGTCTAAACCCAGCCAATGCCCAGTGCGATGCATGTAAAATTGGCGATACTCGCCGCTCTCCAGCACTTGTTCTTTACTACCTTTGCAAAGCCCATACTCAATAAAGCCTTGCACCAACACATCCAACGCCGCTTCATGCGGCGCGTTCCAATGATTGCCAGGCTTGGCTGCGTCAATTGCGGCAAATTGTGAGGCCAGCACCAGTTCATATAAATCCTTTTGTGCTGGTGAAAATTTACCGTTTACAGGAAAAGTACGTGTGATGTCAGACGCATAACCATCTAACTCGCAGCCCGCATCAATCAACAATAAATCGCCATTATTCAGCACACAATTATTGGCGTTGTAATGTAGCGTACAAGCATTGGCGCCACCTGCAACAATGCTGGTGTAGGCTGGCGATTGCGAACCATTTTTATAAAACTCGTGTAAAAATTCGGCTACGACCTCATTTTCTTTTATATCGTATTCATTTTGGTTGGCCTTAACAAATTTGCCAGCTACAAACTTCATTGCACGATTATGCGCACCCGCCGCAATATTGGCGCTTCTGCGCATTAAATCTATTTCATAAGGCGTTTTTAGCAAACGCTGCACATCAATCAATTGACGCACATCCACAACGCTCTCAGGTGCAGAAACACCCGTGCGCGCTTGCTCTTTCACTTTGTTTAGCCAGCCTGTTACTTTTACATCCCATTCGCTACTGGCGCCTAAACTGTAAAATAATTTGGCTTGGTTGCCCATTAATTTTGGCAACATCTCGTCTAGCTGGCTGATGCTATAGGCTTCATCAAAGCCAAACTCTATTTTTGCGGCTTCTGGCCCAAAGCGAAAGCCATCCCAAGTCTCGCGCTCTATATCTTTATCGCGGCAAAATAATATACTTTTAGGTGAATTGCCTGCAATTAACACCAACAGGGACTCAGGCTCTTTAAAACTGGTGAGGTAATAAAAGTGACTATCAAAACGGTATGGATAATGCGAATCACGATTGCGAATCACCTCTGGCGCGGTGGGAACAATGGCAATGCCCTCACTCATCTTACTTAAAAGTTGGCTGCGACGTCGTCTAAACTCAATTAAATCAGACATTTTGTGCTCTCAAACTGGTTAAACTGTTGACTGTGATTTTATATAGTGAGTTCAAACATCATCCATTCTATTAGGCAGGTGTGGCAATCCACGCTAACTGTGAGCGTTCTATTTTATTTTTAAATTCATTATCCTGAATCCAGCCAGCATATGTAACCATTCTGTGGCATCCATCAATAATTACCCAAGCATCATCTTTAATCAAGATTAAAGCACCAGGTAATTTACGAGTTTTTTTAATATAGTCATGAATATTTTTCATTCGTATATCTGAATTCTCTATATTCTGGTATGCATTATCAACTTTGCCAAACCTAGCATCCGCTAATCCCTTAATTACCTGAATGGACTGCTGACTCCAACTGACCTGACTTAAATCCACTAAAACCTTTTCCCATTTGAAACTTTGCCACTCAATTGGAGCATAGCCTCCTAAAAGATTATCCCAATTTACGCCTTCTGGTGGCCAACCTCTAGCCTCAATAAATTCAGTCAGCCAAATGTCAAAAACTTCTTGAGGTACATTATTAAAAAATCTTTTTGCGTCAATTATATTGTTTATCAATGCCAAACGCTCTGGCGTACCAATATCGTGCCAAACCCCTTGATAATACTGGGCTGTGGCTGCATTGTTGTCAATCGCTTTACGCAATAAAGGCGCTAGTTTTGCGGCTTCACCTTTTACAATACCTTTAAACAAATCAGGATGATAAACGCCGACACCAGAGAAAGTGAGCATTTTAGTTCCATCGTTTTTTAACATGCCATCAGACTGACTTTTAAATTCAATGGCAAAATCACCATTGGGGTGTTGCGGTGGATTGTCTACTAACACCAAATGTGCGAGTTTTGAGGCATACCCAGCACCCGCATGGACACTGGGCTGCAGGGCAGTGCTTTTGAAGACCCTTTCTGTACTTTTAAAATCAATTTCAGTAAAAGTATCGCCATTGACGACTAAAAACGACTCACTCCCCAGCAAATGTAGTGCATTGGCAATACCGCCTGCAGTTTCTAGCGCGACTTTTTCTGGTGAATATTGAATGGATATATCCCATTGCGCGCCATCGCCTAGCGCCTGCTCAATCTGCTCGCCTAAATGCGCGTGATTAATCACAATGTCTTTAAAGCCTGCTTGGGCTAAGCGTTCTAAATGCCAAACGATAAGCGGCTTGCCACCTACTTTTAGCAAAGGTTTTGGTGTGAAATCCGTCAATGGGCGCATGCGCTCGCCACGACCTGCGGCTAATATCATAGCTTTCATATGCCGTCATTCCCGCGCAGGCGGGAATCCATTTTGACTTTAAAAAATCTAAACGAAAGGATTCCCGCTTTCACGGGAATGACGGATGAGGAAAAATTGAGAAATGTATAAATCATACTTATAAAAATCAATTAGTTAAACCACATATTTCGGGCGCGGCACTTTGCCTTCCAGCGCATCTAGCAAGCGTAACATAGGGCGTAACTCCACATAGCGCTCGCATACTTTGCGTAAATAATGCATCACTAGCGGCAGGTCTTTTAAGTAGCCATCTTTACCATCACGATGATAGAGCCTTGCAAATATACCGAGCACTTTAATGTGACGCTGTGCGCCCATCCATTCAAAATCGCGATAGAACTCGCTAAAGTCATTAGGTACGGGCAAGCCTGCTTTTTTTGCTGGCTCCCAATAGCGGACGGCTAAATCAATCACCTGTTCTTCATCCCATTGAATATAGGCATCTTTAAGCAGCGACACTAAATCGTACGTAATGGCGCCATGCACGGCATCTTGAAAGTCTAAAATGCCAGGGCTATTTTCATGTGTCACCATTAAATTACGCGAGTGATAGTCACGATGCACGGTGACTTGCCCTTGCGAGAGGATATTTTTATTAAGCGCATCAAACGTTTGTTGCAGCCAGCCTTGTTGCTCGCTATTCATAGTAAAGCCCAAGTGTTTAGCCACATACCAATCAGGGAAGAGTTGCATTTCAAGCGTGAGCAAAGCTTCATCATACGGCGGCAAATCGTGCGATTTGCTAGCCAGCTGCATTTTAATGAGTGCGTTGGTGGCATCCAAATAGAGCATTTGCGCTGTTTCAATATTCAAATGCTGCAAATAAGTATCATCGCCCAAATCGCTCAGCAACAAAAAACCATTCGTTAAATCTTGTGCAATTACTTCTGGCACGTTCAAACCCACATCCAGCATGAGTTTGGCGACTTTTACAAACGGTGCGCAATCTTCTTGCGGCGGCGGCGCATCCATGGCAATTAAAGTTTTGTTGCCTAAATGCACGCGATAATAGCGCCTAAAACTCGCATCGGCTGAGGCGGTGGTGAGCGTAAACTCCTGTCCGCTTAAAGTTTCTTTTAGCCAAGCTTCTAATTGCTGTTTTCTATTTATTATGTTTCTATCCACTATTTTCACCCGCTAGAAGCCTTTATAATGTTGGTTTTAAAGCGCATTTTAAATTGATTAAAACAAGCATATATGCGATTTTATCATTCATGCGTAAAATACCTAACTTAAACCATTTTTTTGCTAAATTAAAAATTTTCATTGCGCCTTACTCGCTCAAATATTAACCACGCAAAGTGTTTCTTTGCCAGCCTTGCAGCCCTCTTGTTGCTTGGCTTTGGCACACTCTCGTCTGCAGAAACGCTCACACTAGAGCTTGCCGAAGTGCCTGCAGCGGCGGCGCCAGATGTGCAAGCTGGCGCGATTGAAATTGAGGGCGATAAGCTGGATTTGTATCTAGATCGTAAAATGCGCGCCAGCGGCAATGCGGTCATCAGCAAGGGCGACCAAAAAATTTATGGCGATACTATTGAGTATGACGTACAAAATGATGAGCTGAAAGTGGATGGCAATGCGCGCATCGATTTAGGTGACAGTGAAATTCGCGGCCCTTCGCTGAATATGCGTTTGAGTGAGAGCATAGGCGAAATGCGCGACGCCTCAATTACGCTGAATAAGCAAATCAACAGTTCTACACAAAAAGGCGCCAAGCCGCGCAACGACCCAAGTGTTTATACGCAATCTAAGCTACTTAATTCGCAAACCAGCCTGACTGACGACCCACGACTTTACCAAGATAATTATCGCGAGCCTGCTACGCCGATTGGGCAAACCTCGATTGACCCAAAATTCAACTCATCACGCGGTGATGCTAAAGCCGTACTATTTGAAGGCCAAGATAAAAAACGTCTAAAAGACGCGCGCTACACCACTTGCGAAGCGGGTGTCGACGATTGGTACATTAAAGCCAAAGAAATTGAGTTGGACGATTACACGCAATCGGGCACCGCCAAAAATGCTTATGTGGAATTTAAAGGCGTGCCGCTTTTATACACACCATGGATGAGCTTCTCATTCAATAACGAGCGTAAATCTGGCTTGCTTGCGCCTACCATCGGCTCTACCAGCCGCAGCGGCTTCGAAACATTAATTCCTTACTATATCAACATTGCGCCAGATATGGACGCCACAGTAGGTGCGCGCTACTTAAGCAAGCGCGGGCCACAATTGCAGGGCGAGTTTAGATATTTAGGCGAAAATTATTCTGGCATGGATAGCTTGGAATATTTGGATAATGACAGTTTGAATGGCGGCAGGCGTTACTACGCCAACCTCAGCCACAATCATGGCTTTGGCAATGGTTGGTCGGCTGGTTACAATCTAGAAAAAGTATCAGATGACCAATATTTTTCTGAGATGTCCACCCGCATCATCAGCACCAGCCGCGTGAATTTGCCACAAGAAGGTCGTGTAGATTACTACGGCGATGTGTGGCGCTTTAATGGTTTGGTGCAAAAATATCAAACTTTGGATGATACTAACTTCCCCTACGAGCGCCTGCCGCAACTCACGCTGGCAGCAAATAAAGAGTGGGATTATGTCAACACCGATTTATATAGCCAATACGCGTATTTTGATCGTGACAGTAAATCTCCCATTGCGGCAACTGGTAGTCGTTTAGTGGCTTATCCCAGCTTGAGTGTGCCATTTACGCAATCGTATGGTTTTATTACACCTAAAGTTGGCGTGCACATGACGCAATACAGTTTAAAAGACAACAACTTCAACATTAATGGCTCCACCGTTAGCAACAACAATGACAGCCGTACGCTGCCTATTTTTAGCCTAGATAGTGGCTTATATTTTGAACGTGATTTAAACGTAGTTAAAAATAGTTACACGCAAACCATAGAGCCGCGCATGTTTTATGTGTATATCCCCAATAAACAGCAAGATTTACTGCCAGTATTTGATACCGCGCTGGCCGATTTAAACATGACTACTTTATTTACCGAAAACCAATTTACCGGTGACGATAGAATTAACAATGCTAATCAACTCAGTTTGGCCTTAACTAGTCGCATGATCGATAAAGATTCTGGCGTAGAGCGCATTGCCGCTACCATTGGCCAACGCTATTATTTTGCCGATCAAAAAGTAATATTGCCAGGTGGCTCGGTATCACAAAACAACTCTTCTGACGTCATTGCGGCGATGACAGCGCGACTTTCTAACAAATGGAATTTAGACACTTTTTGGCAATACAATACCGATGGCGCTGGTATCGTGCGTACCAATTTACTGGCGCGCTACAATCCAGAGCCGGGTAAGCTGATGAATGTCGGTTATCGTTACACCCAACAATTTTTAGAGCAAATCAACCTTTCTGGCCAATGGCCGTTAAGCCGTGGCTGGTATGGTGTGGGGCGATTTAATTATTCTCTACGCGAGAAAACACTCATCGAAAGCTTGGCAGGCTTGGAGTATGATGCGGGCTGCTGGCAGGCACGTGCAGTGATTCAGCGCGTGGAAACTGCAACTGCGGCCGCAAACTTTGGTCTATTCTTTCAACTAGAGCTCGGTGGCTTAGCTTCCATCGGCGCAAACCCGCTTAACTTGCTTCGCCGCGATATTCCAGGCTACTTAAGCTCCAGCGAAATCCCTAACATTTATAGGCAGCAGAATTACAACCGATGAAACTATTGAATTTATTTAAGTTATTGATTTTAAGCATACTTTTTACCTCAAGTTTAGCTATTTCAGCCGAAGGCGCAGCGGCAAAAAAATCTAATGAAGTCATCAAGATGGATCGCATCATTGCGATTGTCGACCAAAGCGTGATTACTGAGCAAGAGCTTGCGGACCGCATACGCAGCGTCAGCGCCCAATTAGAAAAACAAGGTACGGCGTTACCACCACAAAATGCGCTCGAGAAGCAAATTCTAGAGCGCCTTATTTCGGATAGCTTGCAGTTGCAACTGGCCGCACAAACTGGCTTGAAAGTAGATGACACGCAACTCGACAAAACCATAGAACGTATCGCCGAGCAAAATAAAATGAGCGTAGATGAATTTAAAACTGTGCTTGAAAAAGACGGCCTGACGATGCGTAAATTTCGTGAAGATATTCGCAGTGAAATCACCATTGCGCGGCTGCGCGAACGCGAAGTGGACAACAAACTGAACATTTCTGAAGGCGAAGTCGATAACTACTTAACCACGCAAGCCAACCGTGGCGAGGAGCTGGACGAGTTTGAAATTTCACATATTTTAATTCGTACGCCAGAAGATGCCAGCCCTGAAGACTTACAAAAAGCCAAAACCAAAACGCAAGAAGCGCTAAATCAGCTAACTGGTGGCACCAGCTTTGCGCAAGTATCGGCGGCCTTTTCAGACACGCCAAATGCACTGGAAGGCGGTGCGATGGGCTGGAAAAGCGGCTCGCAACTACCCACACTGTTTTTAGATGCCTTGAAAAAACTGCAAGTGGGCGAAGTTTCAACACCAATGCGTAGCCCCAATGGTTTTCACATATTAAAACTCACCAACCGCCGCGGTGGCACGTCTTCATTGGTGGTTGGCCAAACACACTCACGCCATATTTTAATTAAATTGTCTGAGGTAGTTTCAGAAAAAGATGCCAAACGCAAAATGGATGGCATTAAAGAACGCCTTGATAATGGCACCAAATTTGAGGAAATGGCACGCCAATATTCTGAGGACGGCAGCGCCAATAATGGCGGTGATTTAGGCTGGGTGAACCCTGGCGATACCGTGCCGCAATTTGAAAAAGCCATGAACGACCTCGGCATTGGCGAAATTAGCCCGCCCGTGCTGTCACCGTTTGGTTGGCATATTATTCAAGTGTTAGAGCGCCGCCAGCAAGACATGACAAAAGAAGCCTCCAGACTTAAAGCGCGACAGGAAATTCGCACGCGAAAATCTGAAGAGGCATATCAGGACTGGATTCGTGAATTGCGCGACCGCGCATTTGTTGAGTTGCGTTTAGAAGACAAGTTTTAATTTTCATCCATCTAGATGCGCCAACTTCCCCGCATTGCTATCACCTCTGGCGAGCCCGCGGGCATTGGGCCAGACATTTGCGTTTTGCTTGCACAGCATGCATTTGCAGCCGATATTTCGATTATTGGCGATGCTGATATACTGGCAGCGCGAGCAAAGCTGCTTAACGTTTTGTTTGACTCAAAAAATGTGTTAGATACGCCAACAGCCGTGCCAGTGCTTGCTGGTACGCTAAACCCTGCTAATAGCCAATATGTACTCAACACGCTCACTCGCGCGATTGATGGCTGCTTAGCTGGCGAATTTGATGCAATGGTCACAGCGCCAGTGCATAAAGGCGTAATTAACGATGCAGGCATTACGTTTACTGGCCATACCGAATTTTTGGCAGAGCATACCAACACACCAAATGTGGTGATGATGCTGGTTGGCGGCCAAAATAAAAATAGCTTAAGAGTTGCGCTAGCTACCACGCACCTTGCACTAAAAGATGTGCCCGCCGCGATTACCCGTGAAAATTTTGAAACAACCATTCGTATTTTACACAAAGATTTGATTGAAAAATTTGGTCTGCAAAATCCGCGGGTATTGGTTGCTGGACTTAACCCGCACGCGGGCGAAGATGGTTATTTAGGGCGCGAAGAAATTGATATTATCAACCCAGTGTTGGAAAAATTACGTACAGAAGGCATGCGACTGATAGGCGCATTACCTGCGGATACGCTGTTCACTAAAAAATATCTGGATAACGCCGATTGCGTGCTGGCGATGTACCACGACCAAGGTTTACCCGTGCTAAAACATGCCAGCTTTGGCGGCGGCGTCAATGTGACTTTAGGGTTACCAATTATTCGCACCTCGGTCGATCACGGTACCGCGCTCGATTTGGCGGGCACTGGCAAGATTGATATTGGTAGCATGCTGGCCGCGATTGAATTGGCGATTGAGTTGGCCAATAATCGCGTATGAAACACGTCGCAAAAAAGCGTTTTGGGCAAAACTTTCTCACCGACCAAGCCATTGTTAACAGTTTAATCGATGCGATTAATCCAAAAGTTGAAGAAATTATCATCGAAATCGGCCCAGGTTTAGGCGCGCTCACCAAACCACTACTTAAAAAAATAAATCACTTACACGTAGTGGAGATTGATCGCGACATTGTCAGTTGGATGCAAAACGAATACGCCAAAAACACCGTCACGATTCACAACGTCGATGCGCTGAAATTTGATTTTACACAATTAGGAAAAAGCTTGCGTGTCGTCGGCAATCTGCCTTACAACATCTCGACGCCGATTTTATTTCACCTGCTGGATAACGTTTCGCACATCATCGATATGCATTTTATGTTACAAAAAGAAGTGGTAGAGCGCATGGTAGCACTGCCCTCAACCCCAGCATACGGAAGGCTTTCAGTCATGCTGCAATATCATTTAGCCATGGAATATTTAATCACCGTACCGCCCGAAGCATTTGAACCCGCACCAAAAGTGGAATCCGCCTTTGTACGCTGCGTGCCGCACGCCACGCTGCCATACGTTGCCAATGACGAAGCGCACTTTGCCAAAGTCGTACTTGCCGCCTTTGGCCAGCGCCGCAAAACGCTGCGAAACACACTAAAAGGTTTGCTGGATGACGATGGTTTTGCCGCACTGAATATTAGCTCGCAATTGCGTGCCGAAAATTTAAATGTGGCGCAATTTGTGGCCATTTCTAATTACCTAATTTGATATAATCACCTTTTTTATTTATTCACTTTCTTCGAGACTCATCCAATGCGTATTATCCTCCTTGGCGCACCTGGCGCCGGCAAAGGCACACAGGCCACTTTTATTAAACAACATTTTAATATCCCGCAAATTTCGACTGGCGACATGCTACGCGCCGCGGTTAAAGCGTGTACGCCACTAGGTTTGGAGGCCAAAAGCTTTATGGATAGCGGTGGTTTAGTGCCCGATAGCGTGATTATTGGCATGGTGAGCGAGCGCATCAAAGAAGCTGATTGCGCCAACGGCTTTCTGTTCGACGGCTTTCCGCGCACTATTCCGCAAGCCGACGCCATGAAAAATGCGGGCGTGATGATTGATTACGTAGTGGAAATTGACGTGCCAGATAGCGCGATAATGGAGCGCATGACTGGCCGTCGCTCGCACATTGCATCTGGTCGCACCTATCACATTAAATTTAATCCACCAAAAGTTGCGGGCAAAGATGACATTACGGGTGAAGACCTAGTGCAGCGCGCCGATGAAGCGCCAGACGTAGTGAATAAACGCTTAGTCGAATATCACAATTTAACCGAACCTTTGATTGCCTATTACGGCAACTGGGCAAAAAGTGGTGAAAAAGGCGCGCCTAAACATGTCAGAATAAATGGTCTGGGCAAGCTTGACACAATTAAGGCCAATATTTTTTCTGCTTTAGCCTAACTTCAATTTTCATTCAAACTCTAACGTGACACCAAAAAAAATCCATTTACAAATTCTGCTGTTATGGCTTTTTTTGGTGTTGCTAGGTCTAAATAGTCGTTCGTACATTCCGATTGATGAAACGCGTTATGTCACCGTTGCTTGGAATATGTGGCTCAATGGTGATTATTTGGTGCCCTATCTCAATGGCGTTGCCTATAGCCACAAACCGCCGCTATTATTTTGGCTGATTAATATTGGCTGGAAAATTTTTGGCGTCAACGATTGGTGGCCACGACTCATCCCCTCTTTATTCGCGCTAGCTAGCGTATTTATCACCCGAAAAATTGCGGGTAGATTATGGCCTAATCAGGCTGACATCAAAAATAATGCATCGCTCATCCTTATTGGAAGCGGCTTGTGGATTATTTACTCCACCACACTTATGTTCGATATGATGATTGCATTTTTCACCTTGCTGGGCATTTTGGGCTTGCTGATTGCCCTGCAAGATAGAAAATATAAAGGTTGGTTATTACTTACACTCGCCATCGGCGGCGGCTTATTAGCAAAAGGCCCAACCATTTTGTTGCAACTTTTACCTGTGGCCTTGCTCGCATTTTGGTGGGGCGGCGATAAAAACATCAACGCTAAGAATTGGTATTTGCCGCTAGTCTACGCTGTGCTTGGTGGAGTCGCGATTGGCTTGCTTTGGGCGATTCCCGCAGGATTGCATGGTGGAAGCGTTTATCAGCATGATATTTTTTGGGGACAAACCGCGCACCGCATGATAGATTCATTCGCGCACAACCGCCCTTTTTGGTGGTACTTGGCCTATTTGCCTTTGCTGTTTTTTCCTTGGTTTTTTTGGGGTGCTTTTTGGAAAGGGCTATTCAAACAAAAAATCTTGGATATGGGCATTCGCCTTTGCTTGGCTTGGGCGCTGCCGGTATTTGTGGCATTTTCATTCATTAGCGGCAAACAAGTGCATTACGTGTTGCCACTTTTTCCTGCCTTGGCGCTTTTGATCGCAAGATGTATCGAAAATAGCCAAACAAACGTACGCAACTATGTGTTGCCAATTAGTCTTATCACCATTGCCACTGGTTTAATTTTCATTGCTTTACCACACTATGCAAGCACGCACAGCAACGTAGCTAATTGGCTGCAACAGTTACCGCAATGGCTAGGCTATTTTGTTATAGCACTTGGCGTGTTGATGTTTTGCTTGCCAAAACGCTCAACCCAGCAAAGTGTAATGCAGCTCGCTTACTTTTCTATCGCCATAACTTCCATCACCTTATTTGTCGTCATGCGCACTGCGGGCGATGCTTATGATGTGCGGCCTATTAGTGCCAAGCTAAAATTACTGGAATCGCAGCATATCCCACTGGCGCATTCTGGCAAATACCCTGGCATTTATAACTTTATAGGCAGACTTAATCAATCGCCTACTATCGTTAAAGGCAATATAGAACAATGGTTTACAGCACACCCTAGCGGCCGTTTGATTGAATATTTTGAAAGCAAAGAAGAACTCGGCCAACAACCCGTTGAATACATTCAACCTTATAAGGGCGATGTTGTTGTCATCATGACGCATGAACAATGGCTTGCTAAGCAAAAAACAGATAAAAAGCATAACACTAACAATTAAAAATTTAGCAGCCTAATTTGACTGTGCATATTGTCAGCCAGTTTTTGTAACTTTGTGGTGGAGGTTTTTAATGCATCGGCACTGGTGGCTGTCATATTCACTTTCGCAGCCTCTGCAATTTCAGTTAAATTTTTGCTAGTGCGGTTCACCTCTTGCGCCGTGCCGTCTAGCGTGCGCGCCAATTTTTGAAACTCTTCTAACAAGTTATTCGTCGCTGCTGAAATTTTTCCAATTTCGTCATCACTGCGCTGCTTAATTCGATAAGTTAAATCTTTGCGCGCAGCAATTCCTCCCAGCACATCGCTAATTTCTCTAAGCGGCACAGCCACTTGGCGATGGCTATAATATGCTGCGGCAAGTACGCCTAAAAACGTTAACCCAGCCAATACTAAAGCCAAATTAATTAACTGCTCTGTGAGATTTTTTGATGCGTTTGCACTTGCAAGCGTTTGATCTGAAACAGTTTCTACTAAGCCATCTAAAGCCACGCCCATCTGATTAGCACTTTCGCTAAATGCAGACAAAGCCTCGCGCGCGGCATCCCAATCCACTTCTGGCTGGCGCATAATCTGCACAAATTGATTAGTGAGTGCTGCTTGTTTTGCGCCCATTTTTGCCAGCTCGGCTTCATATGATTTGTATTCTGCAAGCGATTGCAATTTTGCGACTTGTTGCTGCATCTCAGCAATGGTGGCCTCATGCTGCTTAGTAAATACGGCTTGATCATTCGTCGCATAAAGCTCATACAATTGATTACTCTGTGCCTGCACGTTACTTTTTAGGCTAGCGACAGCAATTAATCCAGGAATTTTTTCTTGCGAAAGCGCCACCGTGGTCGCCTCAATTTTTTTACCATTAAATAAAGTTAAGGCTGCAAACGCCATGAGTAAAATAAAACCCACCACATAACCCACCAAGATTTTCTGCGTCACATTCAATTTCATTTTCGGCTTCCTATTTAAAATTTAGCTATACTAACTTAGTCGTATAGAAGACAAATTCCTTACAAAAATTTTAACTTTTGTTTACCCTTAAATATTGTCCACTCTTAGCTTCTTCACAGCCACGCCAAAAACGATGCCTTCAGACCGTAAAGGTCTTGTCCGTGGAATATATGCGATAAATCGCATTATTCACACGCCAAAGGTATAATCTCACTTTAACTTTTTACCCGCGCACAGCCATGCAGCAGCAATATCCATTCAAAGAAATAGAACAACAAGCGCAGCAATATTGGGAGGCCAATCAAACATTTGCCGCCTCTGAAAACTCAGATAAGCCAAAATATTATTGCCTCTCGATGTTCCCTTATCCAAGTGGTCGCCTACATATGGGGCATGTGCGCAACTACACCATTGGCGATGTACTCAGCCG
The DNA here is from genome assembly GCA_031417915.1 of Methylotenera sp. Lineage (GTDB taxonomy): Bacteria > Pseudomonadota > Gammaproteobacteria > Burkholderiales > Methylophilaceae > Methylotenera_A. The sequence continues at coordinate 39,872 of JANOWN010000011.1, read as the reverse complement.
TTTTCACAAAATGAAAGGCTATAACGTCATGCAACCCATGGGGTGGTATGCATTTGGCTTGCCTGCGGAAAATGCCGCCATTGCCAATAAAACCGCACCTGCCAAATGGACATATGAAAATATTGAGCACATGAAAACCCAGCTCAAACAATTGGGTTTGGGCGTCGATTGGGATAGAGAAATCGCAACGTGTAGGCCAGAATATTACAAATGGGAACAATGGCTTTTTACGGAGCTTTTCAAAAAAGGCCTCATCTACAAAAAAACCGCAACAGTGAATTGGGATCCTGTTGACGGCACGGTGCTAGCCAATGAACAAGTCATTGATGGTCGTGGCTGGCGCAGCGGCGCGTTAGTAGAAAAACGCGATATTCCGCAGTATTTTATGAAAATCACCGCCTATGCCGAAGAGTTGCTGAACGACTTGGATAAACTCGACGGCTGGCCAGAGCAAGTAAAAACCATGCAACGCAACTGGATAGGCAAAAGCTACGGTTGCGAAGTAGAGTTTCCGATTATCGGGGTAAATGATAAGTTACAAAGCGGTAATTTAAAAGTGTACACCACTCGCCCAGATACTTTGATGGGCGCGACTTATGTTGCGGTAGCGGCAGAACATGCACTTGCGACTTTAGCCGCAAAAAATAACCCTAAACTCGCTGAATTTATTGCCGAATGTAAACGCGGCAGCGTTGCCGAAGCAGATGTTGCTACGGCTGAGAAAAAAGGCATGGCAACGGGCTTATTTGTCACGCACCCGTTGAATGGTGAACAATTACCCGTGTGGGTGGCTAACTATGTATTAGCTAGCTATGGCGAAGGTGCGGTGATGGCAGTGCCCGCGCATGATGAACGCGATTTTGAGTTTGCAAAAAAATATAGTTTGCCAATCAAGCAAGTCATTGACGCACAAGAAAGTGATAAGTGGGTCAAGCAAACTTTAGCGGATACGAGAAAAAATCTTGCGCTTGAAACAAGTGAACGTGAACTTCAAAAGTTTTATGCAGAAGTCGCCACTGACTTCACTACAGACCGGTGGTTTGAGTGGTACGCTAGCAAAAATGGTATGTGTCTCAACTCAGGCAAATACGATGGCTTAAATTTTGAGCCAGCTTTTGACGCTATTTCTGCCGATTTAGAAGCAAAAAACTTAGGTAAAAAACGCACCCAATTCCGCCTACGCGATTGGGGCGTTTCCCGCCAACGCTATTGGGGTTGCCCGATTCCAATTATTCACTGCGCAAAATGTGGCGAAGTACCTGTGCCTGCAGAGCAGCTTCCAGTGGTGCTTCCAGAGAATGTCACCATGGACGGTGTAGGCTCGCCGATTAAAAAAGATCCAAGTTTTTACGAAACCACCTGCCCGACTTGCGGCGGCAAAGCGACGCGAGAGACGGATACTTTAGATACGTTTTTTGAATCTAGCTGGTATTTTGCGCGTTATGCAAGTTTTGATGCAGATAAAATGTGTGACGAACGCGCTAATTATTGGTTGCCAGTTGACCAATATGTAGGTGGTATTGAGCATGCAATTTTGCATTTGTTATACGCACGCTTTTTTAACAAACTGATGCGCGATGTGGGTTTGATTAAAAATGACGAACCGTTTACCAACTTGCTCACGCAAGGCATGGTGCTAAAAGATGGCTCAAAAATGAGCAAATCCAAAGGCAATACAGTTGATCCGCAAGCTTTAATCGATAATTACGGCGCAGATACAGCACGGCTTTTTATGATGTTTGCAGCACCGCCAGACCAAAGCCTAGAATGGGCAGATAGTGGTGTTGAAGGCGCGAGCCGCTTTTTAAAACGCTTGTGGAAAGCTTGTTATGAGCATGTGGAATTAGGCCAAATCGCAGCGTATGAATCTGGCGAATTAACACCCGAACTCAAAAACTTGCGTTTGCAATTGCACCAAACCATCGAAAAAGTGGGGGATGACTATGGTCGCCGTCATAGTTTTAACACGGCGATTTCTAGCGTGATGGAATTAATGAACGCGCTTGCGAAAATTGAGGCGACTGACGAAACAACTCGCAGCGTGCGCCAAGAAGTGTTGCAAAACGTCGCGTTGTTATTATCGCCAATCGTGCCGCATATTTGCCAAGCTTTATGGCAAGAACTATGCCCTGCAAGCCATATTCTATACGCCTCCTGGCCCGCCTCTGACAAAGCCGCCATGGTGCAAGACGCGATAGAATATGTGATTCAAGTGAACGGAAAATTGCGCGGCAACCTCACTGTTTCGCGCGAAGCCAGCAAAGAAGCTATCGAAAAAATAACGCTTGAACAAGTTTATGTGACAAAGTTTTTGCTAGAAGGCACATCTGTGCGTAAAATCATTGTTGTGCCAAATAAATTGGTGAATGTGGTGATTGCTTAAATGCTAAAACTCAGTTTTCGTGCCCTGTTTTTTGTAACGCTTCTAGCCGGCCTAGTTGGCTGCGGCTTTCATTTGCGCGGCGCAACTGATGTGTCGTTCAACAGCATATTCATTCAAGGCAATACGCTGGTGATTACAAAAAATCTCAATAAATCACTCACCAATAATGGCGTAAAAGTGCTGCCTAGCGCTGAGGGCGCTGAATTACTGCTAGAAATGGTGGGCGAAGAGAGCGAAAAACGTATTTTGTCTTTAGCAGGCGCCGGTACGGTGAACGAGTTTGAACTGTATTACCGCGTACATTACCGCACCAAATCTGCTGGCGCCGAGCTGTGGAGCCAAACACAAACAGTCGAAGCGCGGCGCGATTTTACCTACAGCGATGCGAATTTGCTGGCGAAACAAGGTGAAGAAAAACGCCTCAACGAGAACATGCAGCAAGACGTGATTAGCAATTTAATTCGTAGGTTATCCGCGCTTAAAAAATAAGCGCCTTTTCAATAATGCGCTTAGATTCAAACCAACTCAAACAACACCTCAGCAATACTTTATCGCCGCTTTATGTGCTGGTTGGTGACGAGCCGCTGGCGCAAAGCGAATGTCTAGACACCATACGGAATGCGGCGCGCAAAGCAAGTCCAGATACAGGTTCAGGTGCAGACGAGCGAGCGAGTTTTATTGTCGAGCGTAATTTTAACTGGCAGCAAGTTCAACAGTTTTCACAAGCGCTGTCACTTTTTTCGTCTAAACGCATTCTCGAAATTCACATTCCCAGCGGAAAACCTGGCGTAGATGGCGGTAAAGCGCTCAGCGAATTGGCGGCCAACTTAATCCCCGATACCACGACGATTATTACTTTGCCAAGCTTAGAGCGCGAAGCCAAAAATAGCGCATGGTTTAGCAACTTACAAAGCGCCAGCACCTTAATTGAGTTAAAAGAAATTGCGCCAAACCAGCTTCCACAATGGCTTGCAGCTAGATTAACGCAACAAAATCAAAGCACCGATGCAGCTAGTTTGGCGTTTATTGCACATCAAGTGGAAGGCAATTTATTGGCGGCACATCAAGAAATTCAGAAGTTGGCATTGCTTTACCCAGTAGGCGAAATCAGCGCTGAGGCAGTGCGTGAATCGGTGCTAAACGTGTCTCGCTATGACGCGTTTCAGCTTGGTGAAGCTGTATTGGCGGGCGATGCAGCGCGCACTTCGCGCATTCTGCAAGGCTTGCAGGATGAAGGCGAAAACGCCATTGCGGTGATGAACCCACTCATGTGGGTGTTGCGGCCTTTGGTGCGCGTTAAACAGGCCGAAGCGCGTGGCGAAAATGTGATGAACGCCATGACCAACGCGCGCATTTATGGCGATAGGCAAAATTTAGTCAAACGCGCGCTTGGCCGACTGAGCTTGCGCCAGCTAGAAGCCGCGCTGCAAAAACTCTGCCACATCGACCGAACCGCCAAGGGTGTGATGCAAGGCGACGCATGGCTGGAACTCTCACGATTGTGCTTTGGTTTAGCCAAAGTGCGCGGCCGTTAAGAAGCACGTATAATGGTCGTTATGGACATTAAAAATTATATGCAAAAAGTTGGCATTGCGGCGCGCAAAGCTTCGCGCGAAATGGCCGCGGCTGACACCAACAGCAAAAATCAGGCACTAAACTTTATCGCAAGCGCGATTGTGCGCGAAAAATCTGCACTTTTAAGGGCAAACAAGCAAGATTGTGACGCGGCCAAAGCCAACGGCTTAGATGAAGCAATGTTGGATCGTTTGACGCTCACCGAAAAATCTGTCAACGCGATGGCCGAAGGTTTACAACAAGTCGCTGCCCTGCCAGACCCAATCGGCGAAATGTTTAACTTTAAATATCGCCCAAGCGGCATACAAGTTGGGCAGATGCGCGTACCTTTGGGTGTCATCGGCATTATTTACGAAGCACGCCCAAACGTGACAGTTGATGCGGCTGGGCTGTGCATTAAATCTGGCAACGCAGCCATTTTGCGTGGCGGTTCTGAGGCGATTCATTGTAATCAGGCCTTGGCAAAACTCGTCCACGAAGGTTTAGAAAAAGCAGGCTTGCCTAAATCTGCGGTGCAAGTGGTGGAAACAACCGACCGCGCTGCGGTGGGCGAGCTCATCACCATGAAAGAGTATGTCGATGTCATCGTACCACGCGGCGGCAAGGGCTTGATTGAGCGCATTTCGAATGATGCGCGCATTCCTGTCATCAAACATTTGGATGGCAATTGCCACGTGTATGTGGATGATGACGCCGATTTGGACAAAGCGATGCGCATTGTAGAAAACAGCAAGGCGCAACGTTTAGGCACTTGCAACACGGCAGAATCTTTATTGGTGGCGCGTAGCGTTGCTAAATCGATGCTGCCAGCACTGGCGTCAATGCTGGCTTCCAGAGGCATTGAAATACGCGGTTGCGCGGAAACTTGCGCGCTTGTTAAATCTGCCAAAGCTGCGACTGAAGAAGATTATTACACCGAGTATTTAGCGGCGATTATCTCGTGCAAAGTGGTAAGCGACGTGGATGAAGCGATTGCACACATCAACCAATATTCATCGCAACACACAGAAAGCATCGTCACCGAAAACTACACGGCGGCGCGCAAATTTTTGCGCGAAGTGGATTCCAGTAGCGTAATGGTAAATGCTTCCACTAGGTTCGCCGATGGCTTTGAATATGGCTTGGGCGCTGAAATTGGCATCTCGACCGACAAACTGCACGCGCGCGGCCCTGTTGGTTTAGAAGGCTTAACATCGCTTAAATACATTGTTTTAGGCGATGGGCAAGTGCGCACCTAAAAAGACCTTAAAATAATGGCTGCGCTCGTGAATGCTGCGTTAAAAATTGACTCGAAATGCTCATGTAATAAGCATGCATTCCAGTTTCTCGCCAACTCTTGCCTTGCCCTAACTTCGCTCGCTACATTATCTAAAGGTCTTTTATGTTGAAGTTAATTGGCTTACTAGGCGGTACATTTAATCCCATTCATTACGGCCATTTGCGCGCGGCGCAAGAGCTGGCTGCTGCGCTCAACTTTAGCGAGATGCGCTTTATTCCTGCCGCAAATCCGCCGCACAAACCCGCGCCAGAAGTGTCGGCTGGCCATCGCGCCGCCATGGTGGAGCTGGCCATTTGCAACAACCCATTATTTAAACTGGATACGCGTGAATTGGCGCGCACCGGCGCTTCTTACACGTTCGATACGCTGGTTTCTTTGCGCGAAGAGTTGGGGCAAGAGCTTGTGCTGTGTTGGGTGATGGGTAGCGATGCGTTTGTAAAACTCAACACTTGGCATCGCTGGCGCGAACTGCTCGCCCACTGCCACATCATTTTGGTGCAGCGACCAAATGCGGAAAACCAGCCAAAGCTACCCGATGAACTTGCCACTTTTTTGCAAGATAATTACACCGAAAATGTGGGTGATTTATCTGAAAAATCAGCAGGTTATATTCACATGCAGTCCATTACGCCGCTGGATATTTCTGCCACTAAAATTCGCGAAGCTTTAAAAACAGGCCAAAGCGCGCGCTATTTAATGCCTTACAATGTCATTGAATATATAAAAACTCATAAGCTATACGCATAATTTTTCAGACAATTCATGCGTGTTTTTTGTGCGATTGTCGCGATGTTTTCATCACAAAAAGGCATGTCAGGTGCGATTTGATTGGCAACCCAGCCATGCAAATTTAAATTTCGCGCTTGAATCGCTTCCGCCGTAAGCAAACTATGGTTGATGCAACCCAGCTTCATACCGACCACCAAAATAATCGGGATATTCAGCGCGACAGCTAAATCCGCTATGCTTTCTTTGTTATTTAATGGTACGAGAAAACCGCCCGCTCCTTCCACAATCACAATATCGGCCATGGCTGCAAGCCTCTTAAATGCTTGTTGTATGACTTCTATTTTAATTTCAACGCCTAATTTTTCAGCGGCAATGTGCGGCGCGATGGCCTCTTTAAAACTATAGGGATTGACCAACTCACGCGGCGCTTTAACATTGCTGGCGGCTTCCAGTTTCAGCACATCGTCATTCAACCATTTGCCATCCACAAAATCGCCACCCGCCGCGACTGGCTTCATTCCGACAACTTTGTAACCTTGCGCGACATAATCATTTATTAGCTTACACGCAACGTAAGTTTTTCCCACATCGGTATCCGTACCAGTGATAAAAAAAGCTTGTTTCATGCTCTTTTTCTGAACGTAATTGGTGAAAAGTCTTGTCCTGCAGACCGCATGGATATTGGCTTCCAGGCATGTCCATATATCACTTCAAACGTTGCAGGCAGTTTATTATTTACTCTAAATTGCTCGTAATTTTGCGTTAAATTGCTTAAAAAACCTTTGCTTTGCAAACCGCGCGCACGTCCTTGCGTCGCGTTATGCGCGCCTATGCTTTTTAAATCTTTCATCACGCCTTTTACGTCATCGTAAGTCAGCGTGTAATGCTCCACATCCAGCACGGGAGCGCTAAATCCAGCTCTAGTAAGTGCGTCGCCAATGTCGTGCATATCAATAAATCGGCTGACGTGTGTATGGCCATTGCTGCTGGCGATGCGCAGCTCTTTAAGCGTATCTGGCCCAAACGTGCTGAAAGCAAATAAAGATTCTGGCTGCAACACGCGCGCGGCTTCAGCAAACGCCGCATCCAAATCGTTGCACCATTGCAGCGCGAGATTACTCCACACCAAGCCCATGCTGTTGCTGGCAATCGGCAAACTTTCGATATCGGCACAAAGTAACTGTTGTTTATTTAGAATTTTTTGTAAAAACGGCCGCTGTAATTGGGCTTGTTGCAACATGCCCAGCGCAATATCTAGCGAGTAAATCTGCGCACTTTTAAAGCATTTTTGCAAACCAAAGCTACCATGCCCAGTGCCACAACCCGCATCCAGTATTGATTGTGGGGCAATGTTTACTAAGTCTAAACGACTTAACATTTCGCTACGTACTAATTTTTGCAACACGGCAGCCGTATCGTAAGTTTTAGCGGCACGGTCAAACGAGGCGCGCACGCGCGCTTTGTCTATTAAATATTCATCAATCATACTTGCGGCACTTATACTTGAGGTTCTAAAAACTGATTGAGTGTTTCGATAAATTGCTCGCTATGCGATAGAAATGGTGCATGTGCAGCGCCAGAAATCACGCGCAAAAAGCCAATCGGCAATTGCTGCATCATCCAATGCGCGGCTTGTACTGGCGCAAGCGTATCGCGATCGCCATGAATCAGCAGCGTAGGCTTGCGAATATTGGGGATTTCTTCGCGAATATCCGACTCTAGTAGTATGCGTAGCGCGCGCTGCAGCGTGGTTTGCGTGGGCGTAGGTTTGGTTTCAAAAATTTTGCGTAATTGCTTAATGGTGTCGCGCGAATCTTTGGCTTTCATGCATTGCAGGGTTAAAAATTGCAAAATAGTCGCTTTGTAATCGTGATTGACACTCTCGGCAAATGCGCTGAAATTAGCCGGGTCAACACCCGCTTGCCAATCTGGACTGCTGACGAATTTTGGTGTTGAGCTTACCAACACCAAACGGCGAATGCGATCTGGCTGATTAAGTGCGATGCGCTGCGCAACCAAACCGCCGAGCGACCAACCGACCACATCCGATACGCCAGGGATTACTTGCGCAACCTCGTCGGCAATCGCATGCAGATGATATGGCTCAATCGGTCGACTGCCACCCATGCCAGGCAAATCGATTAAATACAGCAAATAATTTTGCGCGAGCCGCTTCACAAGCGGGTGCCAAACGCCGCTGTGCATGCCCCAGCCGTGCAGCATGACGAGTGGTTGACCTTGGCCGGTTATTTCAACGTGAGAATTCATGCGAGTTCACTTTCTGCTTGATTCAACATTTGTGCTAATTTCAATACATCATTTTCACTATGCGCGGCAGACAGCGAAATTCTAAGCCGCGCGGCATTCACAGGCACCGTTGGCGGACGTATCGCTGGCACCAAAATACCCTGTTTTTGTAAGTGTTCACTTAGCGCAAGCGCCGCATGGTTGCTGCCTACTAGCAAAGGTTGCACCGCAGTAACAGACGGCATCAATTGCCACTTTTTTAAGTGCAAATTTTGCTTTAAAGTCGTAATTAAATGCTGCAAATGCGCACGTAAATCGTCGCCATTTTCAATTATACTCACCGATTCAATTAAGGTGGCAGAAAGCGCAGGCGGCGCAGGCGTGCTGTACACATAACTTTTTGCGGTTTGAATTAAATAATCAATCACCACTTGCTCACCCGCCACAAACGCGCCCGCTACGCCGGCCGCTTTGCCCAAAGTCGCCATGACAATTATGCGCGGAGATTTTAGACCGAAATGATTCAAACTGCCCTCACCATGCGCGCCCAGCACACCAAAACCATGCGCATCATCAATATATAAATACGCATCATACTTTTCACATAACGCTAAATATTCAGGAATCGGCGCAATGTCGCCATCCATGCTAAATACTGCATCCACTGCAATTAACTTATGTTTTGCGGTGTTGGTTTTTAACAAATTTTCCAAAGCCGCCACATCGTTATGCGCAAAGCGGTTAAATTCTGCCAACGAATAATAACCCCCATCATTTAAGCAAGCATGATTCAACTTGTCGGCAAAAATCGCATCGCCGCGCCCCACCAGAGCGCCCAACACGCCGATATTCGCCATATAGCCCGTGCTAAAAACCAGGGCTGCAGGTAAATCGACAAACTTTGCCAGTTTTTTCTCAAGTTCATCATGGTAACGATGATGGCCAGTAATCAAATTTGACGCACCACTGCCCACTCCAGAATCGCCTGCCGCCGCTTGCATGGCGGCGATTAACTTGGGATGGTTAGCTAGACCCAAATAATCGTTGCTACAAAATGACAAATATTTTTCGCCATTTGCAACGATAGTTTCCGCTTGAGGCGAATCTAGCAAACGTCGCTGGCGTAGCAAGCCGTCAATTTTTCTTTGGTCTAATTCTTTTTGTAAAGCTGCCAGCATTAAATTTTGCTTATGCCTAGATTTTCTTAATGCCAAGCTTGGCAAATAAATTCTGATCTGTTTCCGCTTCTGGGTTGCCCGTCGTCAACAATTTTTCGCCGTAAAAAATGCTATTCGCGCCCGCAATAAAGCATAAAGCCTGTATCCCTTCATGCATGTTTTGGCGACCAGCAGAAAGGCGCACAAAGCTATTCGGCATGGTGATGCGCGCCGCTGCAATGGTGCGCACAAACTCAATTTGATCCAGTTCGTCAGCACCAAATAAAGGAGTTCCTTCTACTTGTGTCAGCAAATTAATCGGCACGCTTTCTGGCGGACGCTCCATATTCGCCAACTGCGCCAGCAAACCCGCGCGCTGATTGCGCGATTCGCCCATGCCAATAATGCCGCCGCTGCACACGTTAATATCGGCATTTCTAACTCGCCCAAGCGTGTCTATGCGGTCTTGGTAGGTGCGCGTCGAAATCACATCGCCATAAAACTCAGGCGCGGTGTCGAGGTTGTGATTGTAATAATCCAAGCCTGCGTCTTTTAATTGCTCGGCTTGGCCTTCTTTTAACATGCCCAACGTCGCGCAAGCTTCTAAACCCATCGCTTTTACTTCGGCGATCATTTTCAACACAGGCTCTAAATCGCGTTGTTTTGGGCCGCGCCAAGCTGCACCCATGCAGAAACGGCTTGCACCATTATCTTTGGCTTCTTGCGCAGCTTTTACCACTTCATCCAGCGCCATCAGCGGCTCGTCTTCTACTTCGGTATGGTAACGTGCAGCTTGCGGGCAATAACCGCAATCCTCACTGCAACCACCTGTTTTTATTGATAAAAGCGTGCTTACTTGCACCGCGTTTGGATCGTGATTTTCGCGATGCACCACTTGCGCCTTGTGCATTAAATCGCTAAATGGTAACTCAAACAACGCGACTATTTCATCTACACTCCAGCGATTTACTGTGACTGACTCAGATTTACAGCTGGTAGCCTTATTCAGATTATCTAGGTTTATAATAGCTTCTTGACTAGGATTTTTTAATGTTTCTAGCATGGCGCACCTTATGTAAGTACTTAATTGAATTAGCAAATTATATACTGTAAAGCAAATATGATGCAACAACTAAACAACTGGTTAAAAAATAATCATCTGTTAAATTACAGCCGTTTTATGCATGCCATTTTTAAACAAAAATGTCTGCTTTGCGATGTGAATATTGATGCTCTGCAACCCAATATCCATGCGGTCTGTAGGGCATGCTTAAATGATTTACCTTGGCATGCAAAAACAAGCTGTCCACAATGCGGGCTAAGTTCTAGCGGTACGGGTTTAAATCGAACAGTGTGCGGTAGCTGTATCAGCTCGCCGCCAGATTTCGATGTAACGCACGCTGTATTTTTGTATGATTTTCCGATAGATTCTATGATGCAACGCTACAAATACGGCAACATGCTTTCCCTTTGTGCATTTTTTGGAGCTTTGTTAAGCGAAAAAGTTGATATGGGAACCGTCGATTTGATTATCCCAATGCCTATGCATCCTGCGCGCATCAAAGAGCGTGGCTTTAACCAAGCACTTGAAATTGCTAAAGTTTTAGTCAAAAATCAAAAGGAAAAACTAGATTTTAAAAGTGTCATTCGACAAACCCTTACCCCGCCACAAGCCAGCCTACCCCTAAAAGAACGGGTAAAAAACATTAAAGGCGCGTTTAAAGTAAATACTAATTTTGCAGGCAAAAGCATTGCGATTGTAGATGATGTCATGACCACAGGCGCCAGCCTAAACGAACTCGCAAAAACCTTAAAAAAAGCAGGCGCCGCACATGTAGAATGCTGGGTGATTGCACGTACGTTACCGCACGAATAAGCAATTGAGTTAATATATATGTATAAAATTAAAATAATCTCAAAATTCCCACCATAAACTTTAGGCTTGAGTAATTAAAAGTAAGGACAAAAATATGAGCCAAGCAAGCAAGCAAGCAAGCAAGCAAATTTTACCTACCCACTAAGTAAAAACCAACTTTTTTATGGTGATAATTTAGATGTATTAAGACGTAAAGTTGCTTCTGATAGTGTTGATTTATGCTATATCGACCCACCCTTTAACTCTAAACGCAATTACTTCCAAATTTACAATAATATCGGCACCGATGGCGATAAGGCGCAAGCGCAAGCTTTTATGGATACTTGGGAATGGGGTGATGAAGCGATTGAAGGCTTTAACTACATTACCGATATTGCCAATTTGCAAAATGGCAAACTTACCAATCAAACAGTAGAGCTAATTCGTGGTTTGCACAAAGTTTTAGGCGAAGGTGACTTATTTGCTTACCTAGTCCACATGACGCTGCGTATTGTTGAAATTCATCGCGTTCTAAAACCTACAGGTAGTTTTTATTTGCATTGCGACCCTACGGCCTCACATTATTTAAAACTTATATTAGATAGTGTATTTTGCGGGCAAGGTGGCGACTTTAGAAATGAAATTATCTGGGCCTACAGAAAGTGGTCTATCAAACAAAGTCAGTTTGTTAGTAATCATGACGTAATTCTTTTTTACAGTAAATCAGAAAAAAGCACATTTAATACACAATATACAGATCTATCCCCTGGTACTATTAAAAGATGGAAAGGGATGAAGCAACAAGCAGCATATGATGAGTCTGGTAAACGTCTGGCTAGCAGTGAAGATGTAAAGTCTGATGGCTCGCCTATGGCTGACTGGTGGGAGATTTCAGTAATAAACCCAGCAGCCAAAGAACGCTTAGGTTACCCTACACAAAAACCAGAATCACTACTTGATCGTGTAATTAAAGCAAGTAGTAATGAGGGTGAAGTAGTACTTGATGCTTATTGTGGCTGTGGTACAACTGTTGCTGTGGCTCAAAGATTAAATCGTAGATGGATTGGTATTGATATTACGTTTCAAAGTATTAGCTTAATACTCAAGCGCTTAGAGGACAGCTACCCAAATGAATGGTCATCTATTGAATCAAACATTCAGCTTGATGGTGTACCAAAAGATATTGAGTCTGCTATTGCTTTAGCCAATCGCAAAGATGATAAAACGCGTAAAGAGTTTGAAAAGTGGGCAGTGCTTACCTACTCAAATAATCAAGCACGTATCAATGACAAAAAAGGTGCCGATGGCGGTGTGGATGGGATAGCCTATTTCTTAGTATCCAATACCGAAAATGGAAAAGCAATATTCCAAGTTAAATCAGGCGGGGCCAATCGGGCGACAATTGCAACACTTAACAGCGACAGGCAGCGCGAAAAAGCTGAGATTGGCATACTTATCACAATGGATAAACCCACAGCCCCTATGCTCAAAGAAGTTGCCGCAGCTGGCAAATATAAGCATCCATTGCTAAATCGTGAAGATGACAGAATTCAAATTATTACCATTGAAGAGATTTTAGAAGGCAAGCGCATAGATTTGCCAATGGCTAGAGTAGATATGGTTAAAACTGCTGAGGAAGTAGTAGATGAGGCAAGGCAACAAAGTTTACTTTGATGAAATGGATTCCCCCTACCGGGAATGACGGCGAGGAGGTAGGATAAAAGCTAGATTTTTCGCTTCACTCAGAATGACCGCTTAAACACCTGCCCTGCAGACCAATATCCATGAGCTTTACAGGGTATCTTATTTAAACATTTAAAGACTGCTTTACAAAAAAGCTTTGCGCATATTGCTGTAAAATAGCGCTATGTTTCATATCGCCTTATTCGAACCCGAGATTCCACCCAATACGGGTAATATCATTCGTCTATGCGCTAATAGTGGCGCGGTATTGCACTTGATTGAGCCGCTAGGATTTAAGTTGGAAGATAAACAGCTTAAACGCGCGGGTTTGGATTATCACGAATATGCGAATTTAAATATTCACAAAAATTGGGCGAATTTTAAAGTGGCGATGGCTGGCAAGCGACTATTTGCAATCACTACCAAGGGCAGCCAAAACTATGCAAATGTTGAATTTAAAGCAGGCGATGTATTTGTGTTTGGTCCTGAAACACGCGGCTTACCAGAAGAAATTCGCACTGAATTTGCGCCAGAAAACAGACTGCGCTTGCCGATGTTACCCGAAAGTAGAAGTTTGAATTTGTCGAATAGCGCCGCAGTATTGCTGTATGAGGCTTGGCGGCAGGTAGGGTTTGAAGGTGGAAGCTAAATCACTTCAGATTTTTGCTCGCGACCTAGCAAATCCGTCACCGCTTCACGCGCAGATTTTCCGTGCGTCAGCGCCTGATTGACTTCATAAGTAATCGGCATATCAATGCCCATACTATCGGCGCGGCGCATCACTTCTCGCGCCGTGTTGACGCCTTCTGCGACGTGGCCTAAGCCTTTTAACACTTCCTCCAACGCCTTGCCAGAAGCTAGCTGCAGACCAACTTCGCGGTTACGCGAATATTGCCCAGTGCAGGTTAAAATTAAATCGCCCGCGCCTGCCAAACCCATAAAAGTCTCGGTTTTTGCGCCAAGCGCCACCCCAAAACGGGTGATTTCTGCTAGGCCGCGTGTAATCATGGCGGCGCGCGCGTTGTTGCCAAAACCCATGCCGTCCGAAATGCCAGCCGCAATCGCCATAACGTTTTTAACCGCGCCGCCGACCGAAACACCGACCACATCGGTACTGTTATAAACTCTTAAGTTGTTGCCATGAATTAAATTGGCGGCTTGCAACGCAAAGTCTGCATGATTCGCAGCCAATGTCACCGCGGTTGGCAAGCCGCGCACAAGCTCTGCCGCAAAGCTGGGGCCAGAAAGCGCGCCCCAATGTTGATTTGAACCTAGCTCTTCCTGCGCGACTTCGTGCGGCAATTTGGCGGATTGCGGCTCCAAACCTTTATGCGCCCAAATTATGGGCTGAGTAGAGTTTAACGCTTTGATTTGTTCTAACATATTGCGAAAGCCTGCGGTAGGCACAACGGATAAAATAAGGTCTGCGCCTTCAATCGCCGCGCCTAAATCATCTTCAACTTGCAGATTATCGTTAAATTGAAAATCACCCAAATACATCGGGTTAGCGCGTGCTTTGCGCATGCCAGAAACATGGCCCGCATTGCGCGCCCATAAAGAAACTTGGTGCTTTACGCTAATTTGCATGGCCAACGCCGTGCCCCATGCGCCTGCACCCAGCACAGCAATTTTAGAGCCCGCTACTTTAGCCATTTAGGCCTCTATTCAACTGGCACCCCACAACGCACTAGCCTGCACAAAACCAATAATGCCATCGCGATGTTTAACTTTCACCCAGCCGTTTTTGATGATGGGAGACAGCATCTCAAGTGTCACATCTTTATCTACCGTCGCGAGCAAAGGCGCACTGGCATTTTCAGCCGATTTAATCTCAGTATTTTCTATTACCAGCACTGTACGTTTGCTGCTTAAATTTTTATTTTCTATCCAACTTAAACCGCCCTGCTGATCGCGCACTTTCAACCAATCACCCAAATTTACAATGATTTCAACAGGATAGCCAGCGCTTAAAATGTATAACTTGTTAGCTTCTTTAGATGGCGCATCATATAAAATCGCCTTAGCCAGCACAACCGAGCGAAAATCTAAGGCAAGCGCCGAACAAGAAAAAACCAAGCTTAAAGCTAAGATTAAAACCTTAGCAAAGCCTGGCATACCTAAGTCTGGCATTAATAAACGCTTAGGAATATTAATTTGGTTTGGCGCCCGCATTTTCAGCTTGCTGCTGTTTTTGTTGCATGTACAAAGCTTCAAAATTAATTGGGCTTAGCAGCACTGGCGCAAAACCAGCGCGGGTAACCATATCTGAAACCGCCTCGCGCGCATATGGGAATAAAATATTAGGGCAAGTAACGCCAATGATAATCTCTAAATTCTCATCTGGCACATTGCGTATCGCAAAAATACCTGCTTGCGTCACTTCGACCAAAAATGCGGTTTTTTCGCCGATTTTAGCCGTTACTGTCACTTTAATTGATACTTCAAATATGCCCTGCTCTAACCTTTGGCCAGCATTGCCAATCTCCACATTCACTTGCGGCGCAGTGCGCTCAGTAAAAATTTGTGGTGCATTGGGCACTTCGATCGAGGCATCTTTTACATATAATTTCTCGATGCCAAAACCTGGTTGCACGTTCTCTGCCGCTGGCGCCGCTTCTGGCGCTGCTGCTTTTTTATCTTTTGCCATGTGATTTTTCCTATGTTTATTGGTGGTGATTAAAAATTTAATTTCATGCAATATTTTAGCGTTTAATTGGTTTTTATTCTAACGATTATTTAGCCAACAAAGGTTCCAGTCCGCCCGCCAAATCTAGCGCGCGCAATTCTTCAAACCCACCAATATGTTGATCACCAATATAAATTTGTGGCACGGTGCGGCGGCCAGTCTTTTGCATCATCTCGATGCGCTGTTCAGGTTGTAAATCCACACGAATTTTGTTGATTTCTGCCACACCTTTGCTCAATAACAAGCGCTCAGCATTGACGCAAAAGGGACAAGTGGCTGTCGAATACATGAATACTTTTGGCATAATTTTATGCCTTATTCAAAGGCATTTTTGCTTCAATCCACGTATCCAAGCCGCCTTGCAGATTATTTAACTGGCTAAATTGCTGCGCACGCAAAATGCCGCAAGCGGTTTTGGCACGCATGCCGCGCTGGCAATGCACCAAGACAGGTTTGTCTTTAAATTTTTCAATTTCTTTTAATCGGCTTGCCAGCTCTGCCACTGGGATATTTCTTGCACCCTGAATATGTCCAGCTGCAAACTCAGCAGGGTCGCGCACATCTAACACCAGCGCCTTATTTCGGCTCATCAGCAACACTGCCTCGATTGCCGAAACATTGGGCACACCGCTAGCGCCGCGATTTAACAATGGCCACAGTAAGGCTAGGCCAGAGCCTATCGCCAAGCCAATTAACAATGCATTGTGTTTTACAAATTCAAACATTTAATTCCTAAGTAATTTTTAATTAGATGGCGCTACTTATATTAAATTCAAGCCAATTCGCGTTGATTATATGCGTTTTTCGCTAGCGCCTATTATAATAGAGTTCTCATTCTAATTTTTAAAGATTTTACGATGCAAACGACTCCCCAAATTACACCAGTCATTTTGTTGATTTTAGATGGTGTTGGTTATAATCCTGATACAAAGGATAATGCCATTGCGCAAGCGAGTACGCCGAATTTAGATGCGCTAAAAGCGCAATTTCCACACACGCTAATTAACGCCTCCGAGCATTTTGTAGGCTTGCCTGACGGGCAAATGGGCAACTCCGAAGTCGGTCATTTAAACATGGGTGCGGGGCGCATTGTATTTCAAGATTTTGAGCGGATTAATAATAGCATTGCCAGTGGCGAGTTTTTTAAAAGTAAAGCCTTAGTGCAAGCTTTGCAAAACCTAAAAGCCAACAACAAAGCGTTACATATTTTTGGGCTATTGTCTGATGGCGGCGTGCATAGCCACATCGACCATATTCTCACCATGCTAGAAATGGCCGTCCAGCAAGGCTTGCAGCGCGTTTTTATTCATGCATTTTTAGATGGTCGCGATACGCCGCCGATTAGCGCTGCGCCTTATTTAGTGGCAGTGGAAGACAAAATTAAAGCACTTGACGTGGGCAAAATTGCCAGTATTTCGGGGCGCTTTTACAGTATGGATAGAGACAAACGCTGGGAGCGCGTGGCGCCCGCTTATAATATGATTGTGAATGGCGTTGGCGAATTTACCGAAGCAACTGCTTCTGATGCTTTGCACAACGCTTACGCGCGCAAAGAATCTGACGAATTTGTGAAATGCACGGTAATTAATGCACCGCTGGAAGCCGCGCCGCGCTTAGAGGATGGCGATGCCGTTGTGTATATGAATTTTAGAAGCGACCGCGCGCGCCAACTCACCGATGCGATTTTGAACGAAAAATTTGATGGTTTTGAAAGAAATAGAGTTGTTCAATTATCCAATTTTTTCACGCTGACGCAGCACGACCAAAATCAGCGCAAGACCACGCCAATTTTTACCGCTACCAGCGTACCGAATACCTTTGGCGAATACATACAAAACTTAGGCTTAACGCAACTACGCATCGCCGAAACCGAAAAATATCCACACGTCACTTTCTTTTTTAACGGCGGCATTGAGGCCATATTTACGGGCGAAGACCGCATTATGGTGCCTTCACCCAAAGTGGCCACCTACGACTTGCAGCCAGAAATGAGCGCGCCAGAAGTGACCGATAAGTTGGTGGAAGCGATTAAGAGCAAAAAATACAATGCGATTGTTTGCAACTACGCAAACGGCGATATGGTAGGCCACACAGGCAATATCCATGCGGCTTGCAGAGCAATCGAAATGCTGGATATTTGTGTTGGTCGCGTCGTTGAAGCTGCAAAATCGACTGGCGCAGAGGTGATTATTACCGCCGACCACGGCAACGCCGAGCAAATGCATGACCATAATAATAATCAAATGCACACGCAGCATACGACCAACTTGGTGCCATTTATTTACGTCGGCCGCAAAGCGTCGGTTGCTAGCACTGGCGCCCTTTCTGACATTGCGCCAACGCTGCTGGCCATGATGGGCGTGCCTCAACCTGCGGAAATGACAGGCAAAAGTTTAGTTAATTTTAATGCTTAAATACACGATTAAATGGCTGTTGTTTGGCTTGGTTTGCTTTAGTTTAAATGGTTTTGCCGCCAAAAAAATTGACGCCGCTAAAGAAGACTTGAGTGATATTCAAGAAAAAATCCAAGCGCTCAAAAAAGAGTTGGATAACAATCAAGAAGCGCATAAAGATGCCACGGACGAGCTGAAAGACTCAGAAACTGCGATAAGCGCCGCCAACAAAAAATTGCGCGACATTAACGAAAAACAAAACAAAAGCAAAAACACGCTTAATTCCTTGAAAAAACAATCGCTTAACTTAAATGAAAACTTAGGCGAGCAGCAAAAACGACTCAGCAGTTTGCTGCGGCAACAATACATGCACGGCGGCCAAAGTTACGCCCAACTGATTTTGCAAAACAAGAACCCGAGTGAAATTACGCGCGATGTGAAGTATTTTTCGTACATCGCCAAAGAACACGCCAAAGTAATTGACGGCATGCAAGAAAATTTGGTGAAAGTGAAAGAATTGAACAACCAAACCGCGGCCGCTTTGCAAGAAGTGGCCGAGCTGAAAGCCAAGCAGGAAGCTGAAAAACAAGAGCTGGAGCAGCAGAAAAAAGAAAAATCAAAAGTAGTGAAATCACTTTCTAAACAAATTTCGGCGCAACGCGGCGAAATTAAAAAACTTTCACGCGATGAGAAAAACCTGTCTAATTTGGTGGAACGTTTGGCCAAGATTATTCCCAAAAAAGCTAAAAAGCCTACCAAGAAAAAGTCTTCGAAACCAGATGACGACGACGAAAATATTGCCAGCAACGAAGCTACGCCCACCAATGCTTATTCTGGCAGCAGTTTTGCTGCACTAAAAGGCAAACTGCGTTTACCCGTGCGTGGCGATGTGACCAACCGCTTTGGCTCGGCGCGCGAAGATACCGGCATTAGTTGGAAAGGTTTATTTATTAAGGCTGGCGAAGGAGCAGATGTAAAATCTGTCGCCGATGGTCGCGTGGTATTTGCAGATTGGATGCGGGGCTTTGGCAATCTGATTATTGTTGACCATGGCAGCGGCTACATGAGTCTGTATGGCAACAACCAAGCCATGTTGAAGCAAGTAGGCGAAGAAGTAAAAGCGGGGGACGCCATTGCCGCAGTGGGAAATAGTGGCGGCAATGAAAGCAACGGCTTGTATTACGAATTGCGCCGTAACAGCCAACCATTCGACCCCATGAGCTGGAGTTCGATTCGCTAAACTTTAGCTAATTTGAGCAATAAAAAAGCGCACATAGAGTGCGCTTTTTTATTGCTTGAAAAAATTAATTTGCTGGCGCTGCTGGTGCTTCGGCGGTCGGCGCTGCATCCACTGGGCGTGTTTCGCCTGGAATACGCTCTTCCGCAGTTGGCTCATAACCACCGCCAGTCGCCGCAGGAGCCGCTTCAGCGACCGCTGCTGCTGCATCGCCTGCTGCCTCAGTAGTTGCTTCTGCCGCTTCAGTTGCTGCACCAACAGCCTCAGTGGCCGCACCTGTCGCAGCATCGGTTGCGTCTGCCGCTTTTTCACCACAAGCACTTAACAACAATGCGCCTAAAAGTGCAGGGACTACTAATAGTGTGTTCAACTTCATTTTTTATTCTCCTAGAATATGAATTTGGTAAGAAATAATGGCAATCCATCATTAGAAATCTTATGAGTAAAACTTTAACAAATTCATAGCGTTAGGTCAACGATAATACGCTAAAGCCTGCTTGCGCTAAAATTTGTGGCAATTAAGTGGCCTTTTGCATAGGCTTCTATTTCATAAGGGCTGTTGTGATAACCTTTTCGACATGACCAAATATAGTGAAATAGTGACATGCCATGTAAAAACTGTGACACATGTGTAAGTTCGTGGCCAAGCAACTCCGCGCCGCGCTTGGTGTTTGGCTGATATGCGCCAGCGCGAAAATATATCTTTTTGCCTAGAACCACGGCGCACATGTCGCGGCGTAGCCAAAAAGGAACGCGCCCATCGATAATACGCGCTTGCTCTATGACAATATTGGCAAAATACGGCTTGAAAATATCGCGTTCTTGCAGCGTTAATGGGCGGCCTTCTTGCATATTGCTCGCGCCTTATTTACTCACCGATAACGAGCAACAACACGTGCCGCGTCATGGGTTCGTGGCGATGTTCGAACAAAAATATGCCCTGCCATTGGCCGAGTGCAACTTTGCCATCAACAATTGGTATAGACAAACTCGTCTGCGTCAGCGCCGTGCGCACGTGCGCTGGCATATCATCTGGCCCTTCTGTGGTGTGAATAAACAAGCTGTCGCCATCTGGCACCAAGCGATTAAAAAACGCTTCCATATCCACCAAAACGTCAGCATCATAATTCTCGTTTATCATCAAACTGGCGGATGTATGCTGAATATACAGCGTGAGCAAACCAGTCTGCAAATCAAGCCCGTTCGCCCAAGCCAGCACTTGCGGCGTGATGTCGTAAATGCGGCGACCTTGCGCCTTAACGCTAATTTGTTGGGTAAATTGTTGCATATTTTTCCTTAAACTTTGAGCCATTATCGCATTTTTATGGATCTGCTCAAATTGCATTTTTTGGCGCATAATTCAATTTTATTGTACAAATTAATGGTGGGTATTATGCAAACAAATCCTGAACTAGACCTGACATTTGAACGCATTGTCGATGTGCCACGCGAGCTGATTTGGCAAGCCTGGACGGCGCCAGAATTACTGATGCCTTGGTTTTGCCCGCTACCTTGGAAAACGGTAGAGTGCGAAATTGACTTGCACGTAGGCGGAAGGTTTTACACGGTGATGCAATCGCCGGAAGGGCAAAAATTTCCGAATACGGGCTGTTATTTGGAAGTGATTAAAAACGAAAAACTGACTTGGACAAATGCGCTTGAGCCAGGCTTTCGTCCAGTTGCGCCGCCTAAAGCTAGTCCTGGACATGAATGTGCAGAATTTTTAATGACTGCATCGATCATATTGGAACCACATGCAAAAGGCACAAAATATACTGCGCTGGTGCAACATGTGAATACTGAAGCGCGTATTGCGCATGAAAAAATGGGCTTTGAAGAAGGCTGGGGAACTTGTTTAGATCAACTAGTTGCGATCATTAAAAAGAGTTAAAATAATCAGCAAACATATGCTCTGAGAGGCAATATCCATGCGGGTTACAGGGCGACCTAATTTCTATCTACGATGGCGATAATAAAAGCTCGGACCCCAAAATAAGCGGCTACCGTAATATGGTCCGTAGCCGTAATGATAATACGGGTTGTAAAATGGGCCATCAAAATAATCGTAGTAATAACTTTGCGCCAAAGCGCGTTCGCGCTGCAACTGTTTTTGCGCGGTGCGTTTTTCTTGCTGGCGCTTATTCATTTCATCGGCAATGGCGTTTTGCTTGGCCAGCTCGTTACTTTGGCGCATATAATCTAGCACTGTAGTATCCACTCCCTGTTTGCTCAAATCCAATGTCTGCGTGGTTGTCAGCTCATATCGTGAATTACTGGTTTTAATTTTTGCAATAATTTCATCTGGCGTTTTACCTGCTTTACTATCTGCAACAATTTCATCCAAAGCCACGGCGGCCACTGGTGGTGGCAGAATTTTGGCCAATTGTTCTGGTGTTATGCGTTCCACTTTTTGCTGCGAGCCATTGCTGGCGCAGCCTGTGAGCACTAGAATACTCACCATTAAAGCAATCATCATCTTCATTTTCGTCTCACTTTCTTTGCGCCTACTTTTACTGGCTTGCCATTCAGCGCTGGCGATGCCTGCGTCAAACTGGCGTCAAACTCATGCCTATTAGTTTGATACAAAGCCATCACTTTTTTTACATAGGCCTTGGTTTCTTTGTACGGCGGCACACCATAATATTTATCCACTGCGCCTTCACCCGCGTTGTAGGCCGCCACTGCCAGCGGTACATCGCCCCTAAAATACGAGAGCAGCCAACGCAAATATTTCACGCCACCCTTAATGTTTTGCGATGCGTTGTAAGCATTTTTTACATTAAAACGCTCCGCAGTTGCAGGGATCAATTGCATCAATCCATGCGCATCAGCGTTGGACTTTGCTGCTACCTTAAAGTTTGATTCAGCCGTAATAATCGATAACACTAATTTCGGATCGATTTTGTGCCACTCGGCAATTTTCTCCACCAAATCTACCAGCCAGCGCTTGTTTTTGGGCAGATTAGCAATGTAAGCATCAATCGCCGGCGAGCCTTGCGAATCGCCATAACTCGTCGCTGGTGCGCGTTCTGGCGCCACCGCTTCCAGCACGCAAAGCGGCGTAGAATCGGTGGTAATCTCTATCGTTTCCAACATTTTTTGCGCTTCGTAATGCCCATGCACAGAAGCAATGCCAAACAAATTGGCTGCGTAATCGCGATTGGCTGGCACGCCGCGCCCAAACGCATATAACATGCCTAGCCTGTAAACGCCTTCGGCACTGCCGTAGCGCGAAGCTTCGCAATATAAATTCGCCGCCTTCCATGCCGATTCAGCATTTTCATCTACCAGCAAAATACTGGCGCGCTCGAGTAAATCTTTCACAATTGGCGGCTCGTTGTCAAAGGTTTCAAGTTCGGTTTGTGTATAGGCGTGCGAAGCCTGGCTTGCAAGCAAACAACACAATCCTACAAACCAATGTTTAGATTTTATAAGCACTTACGCCTTATACACTTAAGCCTTGTTAAAGGTCATTTTTCCCGCCATACAATCTATTATGACCGTATCTTTCGCTACAAAATTCCCCGCCAAAATTTCGCGTGCCAGCGGGTTTTCAATCTCACTTTGAATCGCGCGTTTAAGCGGCCGTGCGCCATACACTGGGTCAAAACCTGCACTGGCAATTTCCGCCAAGGCTGCATCCGAAATCGCCACGTCAATTTCCATCGCGTGCAAGCGCTTGGTGAGCAATTGCAATTGAATAGTCGCACTCGATTTCACATTCGCCGCATCTAAACTATGGAAAACGACCACCTCATCAATACGGTTGACGAACTCTGGCCTAAAGTGCTGTTTCACCTCGCCCATCACCGCCATTTTTACTAATTGATAGTCTTGATCGGCCATACTTTGTATCATTTGGCTGCCCAAATTCGAGGTCATAATAATCACCGTATTTTTAAAATTCACGGTACGACCTTGGCCATCGGTTAAACGACCGTCATCCAGTACCTGCAACAATACATTAAACACGTCGGGATGTGCTTTTTCGACTTCATCCAGCAAGATGACAGAATAAGGCTTGCGACGCACCGCTTCCGTCAGCGTGCCGCCTTCTTCGTAACCCACATAGCCAGGAGGCGCGCCAATCATGCGTGCCACGCTATGTTTCTCCATAAACTCGCTCATGTCGATGCGAATTAAATGCTCTTCGGAATCGAACAAAAAGTTAGCCAAGGCTTTGCACAGCTCGGTTTTACCAACGCCCGTCGGGCCTAAGAACAAAAAGCTGCCATAAGGACGATTTGGGTCACCCAAACCACTTCTAGAGCGCCTAATTGCATCAGAAACCAGCCGCACCGCTTCATCTTGACCGACCACGCGTTCGTGCAATTTTCCTTCCATGGTCAGCAATTTTTCGCGCTCGCCCGTCATCATTTTGCTGACAGGAATCCCCGTCGCGCGGCTCACCACTTCGGCGATTTCGTCCGCACCGACTTCGGTGCGCAGCATTCTATTTTTTTGCCCTAGTTTGTCTTCAGCCTGCGAAGCCTGTTTTAATTGTGTTTCTAGCTGTGGTAGTTTGCCATATTGCAACTCAGAAACCTTTTGCCATTCACCTTTGCGCGTGGCTTCTTCCATCTCAAACTTTATTTTCTCAATGGCTTCTTTAATGTGCGCGCTGCCTTGTACTTGCGCTTTTTCGGCTTTCCAAATTTCCTCTAAATCGGCATATTCTTTTTCAAGTTTGCCAATTTCTTCCTCAATTAAACCAAAGCGTTTTTTGCTGCCTTCATCTTTTTCGCGACGCACCGCTTCGCGCTCAATTTTGAGCTGAATCAAGCGACGCTCCAACTTATCCAGCACTTCGGGCTTAGAATCAATTTCCATTTTGATGCGACTGGCCGCTTCATCAATCAAATCGATGGCTTTATCGGGTAAAAAACGGTCGGTAATATATCGATGACTAAGCTCAGCAGCAGCCACAATCGCTGGGTCGGTAATTTCCACGCCATGATGCAGCTCATACTTCTCCTGCAGGCCGCGTAGAATGGCGATGGTAGCCTCAACGCTCGGCTCATCCACCAATACTTTTTGGAAGCGCCTTTCAAGTGCGGCATCTTTTTCAACGTATTTTCTGTACTCATCTAAAGTCGTCGCGCCCACGCAATGCAGCTCGCCGCGCGCCAGCGCAGGCTTAAGCATATTGCCAGCATCCATTGCACCTTCGGCCTTGCCCGCACCCACCATAGTGTGAATTTCATCAATAAACACAATGGTTTGGCCTTCGTCTTGCGATAATTCTTTCAGTACCGCTTTGAGCCGTTCTTCAAAATCACCACGGTACTTGGCACCCGCAAGCAACGCCGCCATATCTAAACTTAATACTTTTTTGCCTTTCAGTGAATCGGGCACTTCGCCATTCACAATGCGCTGAGCAAGTCCTTCTACAATCGCAGTTTTACCCACACCTGGCTCACCAATTAATACAGGGTTATTTTTAGTGCGACGGCCAAGAATTTGAATGACACGGCGAATTTCATCATCGCGCCCAATCACGGGGTCTAACTTGCCTAAGCTTGCGCGCTCAGTTAAATCAAGGGTATATTTTTTAAGCGCTTCACGATTGCTTTCATCGGCTTGATCGTTCACAGCATCACTGCCACGAACCGCATGGATACTGGCTTCTAGAGCACCTTTTGTAAGGCCATTTTGCTTGAGTAATTTGCCTGTTGCGCCTTTGTCATCCGCCAGTGCCAGCAAAAACATTTCACTGGCAATGTAAGCATCACCGCGCTTTTGCGCCAGCTTATCAGTTACGTTTAACAGATTATTCAAGTCGCGAGAAATAGCGATTTCACCACTAGCATCGGGTGACTTGGGTAAATTAGAAATTGACGTATTTAACGCAGTTTTAAGCGCATTTAGCTGCACGCCAGACTTTAAGAGTAGCGATGCGGCACCGCCGTTTTCCTCTTGCAGTAAAGCAAGCAATAAATGTTGTGGCTCTATCGCCGTATTATCAGCGCCTATGGCAATACTTTGGGCATCACTTATGGCTTGTTGAAATTTAGTAGTAAGTTTATCAAAGCGCATATTACCTCCTTAAATAGCTATTACAATTAAGGTGGGGCAATTTTTGCTAATTTCAATATAGATTTATTTTAGTGGCATCACTTGCAAACCTGTTTGTTGCGTATTCCACACCAAATAAGCTTGATTTTTATAGCTCAATAAAATTGGATAATCAGCTTTTTGTGCTGTACCAGCCAGCATTTTTGCATCACTCCAGCTTCTGCCGCCATCATCTGAAAACATACCCATAATGTTTGTTTTACCGTCTTTAATCTCGCGCCACACCAGCCACACGTTTTCGCCAAGGCTCAATATATCAGGATGGCCAGCTTGATTTTTATTATCCCCAAACTTTTTAGGGGGCGAGGCTACCCAGGCTACACCATCCATGCGGCTGTAGTACAAGCCTGGTTTCTTATCGTTGCCATCAAAGTAGGCCATGTGATAACCCCACCAATTAGCACCCTCACCGCCACTTACAAGCGCCGCGCCGTGGTGCGGGCAGCCATCAATCACCCAATGGCCAAAAGTCGCACGATGCGGCTCTGGTTTTGTGTCTGCTTGCGGGATTTCTGCAATCATGTGGTCGCGCTCACTACCTGCAAAAACATGTCTCCACATAGCTACAGTCGTACCATCTGGTTTATTGGTGGTAACAATTCGACAGCATTCGCAGCTACTATCTGCGAGCTTTTTTTCAGTTGCAAAAGTTGCGCCTTTATCACTCGAAACTGCATAATAAATAGCTGCGCCGTCATATTTTTTACCCGCTGCTTTAGCGGCAATTAAATCCCGCTTATCCACCCAAGTGACGGTAATGTTTCCATTTGGCGCAAGATTTAACGCATCAAATCGATGCGTAATCTCAGCACGGTCTTGATGCACAATATAAGGTTTTTCAAAACTTTTACCGCCGTCAAGAGAACGTGCAAACCAAATATATCCTGAAAATGGCTTTTTAAGCGCTTCCGTCCAAGTAGCGTAGATATTGCCTTCTAGGCCGATTGCTATTTTAGGTCGCGCTTCGCCATCTGCACCTATTTTTTGCTCGGCTTGATTTACTTTTACAGGCTTAGAAAAAGTTTTACCTAAATCGCCACTTTTATCTACTTGCACAAAGCCTTCATGCACACTGGCGCGCCAAAGCGTGCCAGCACTATCAAATGCCACGCTAATAGCCAACGTGCTCTTTTGCGGCATGGTGTGCGCTTCATGCGCAAGCGCATGAATACTCATTAACAGGCAACACAATAAAAATAGTTTTTTCATATTTATATCCTAAAAAATTCATCAATTCGAGATGGCGTGCAAGGCGCACGGCGCGCAAAAACCAGAATGTACGTGGTTGTACATGAGGATTTTGAGCACCGCGCAACGCAGCAGGCCGCTCGAAGAATGAATTTTGCTAACAATCAAACTTCATGCCCGCAAAAAAAGTCCTCTGCGGGTAAGGGTTTGGGTTCACATAATATTTATAATTGTTGAGGTTATTTATCCCTAACGATGCTGTCCACTGATTGTTGACCTTGTACACCAACTTAGTATCAAACACCGTATATTTGGTTGCAGTAGTGCCGTAGGTGTTCGGGTTGGTCGTATTATAAAGTAGATTGATTTCTTGATTACCGCTGTAACGCCCAGCCAAACTCACAGAGAGTTTATCATTGACATGATAAACGCCCACAATGGTCGCGCGCCAATCGGGAATACGCGGCTGATCTTTACCCACTGTGAAAGGGTTTTTATCATTCTTCACAATCTCAGAATCCACATAGGTCACGCTTCCGGTTAAATCGAAACCGTCAAACCATAAATCGCTCATTTGCAGCGCGGTTTCTATGCCTTTAGTGCGTATTTTATCGATATTTTGAATGCTCGAAATGGTAAATCCTGGAATCGATGTGGTATCCGTTTCCGATGTCAGCGCATCACGCTTGTCTTCGTAAAATAAGGAGGTGCGCCACAAACCTTTTTGCAAAACTTTCTCAACCGTAAACTCGCTAGAACGCACATGTTCTGGCTTCAAGTTTGGGTCGTTTGCCCGCACGTTGCCTGGCAAGCTAATGGTTTGAAATATCTCTGCAACACTTGGGTAGCGATACGCTTTACCAAACGATCCACGTAAAATCCAATCATGCGTTGGCTGGTAAGAAAGCGCAAACTTAGGCGAAAAATCATTTTGCGAGCGATCGGCATAATTCAATTGTCTAAATGCAGCAGGATTTGCAGCATTAAAATTGCTGCCATCAAACGCTTTCCAACGCTCCCAACGGCCGCCAGCAGTGGCTGTCCAGCCATGTGCAAACGCCCAAGCATCTTGCAAATACAGGGCTTGCGTGCGCGTTTTACCGTACGAATTGGTGCGCAATGTGCCGCTGTTACTTTTTAGCCAATCTACAACGTTTAAAGTCTCAGATTCCAATTCATATTGATCATAGTGATAACCAAAACTGAGTTGATGCTCGCTTTTCAAATCGCCATCTGGTCTAAAATCGCCACGCAAATCAAGAGTTTTCCAGCCTGTGCCCTCACCATTTACGTACGTACCAGCCGACCTCACCGCATCTTCGCCAGTATCAAACGCATTGGTTTGCACCGCAGTGCGTACAAAATCTTTATTTTGATCATACAAACTAGCTATCGCTTCAAAATCCCATTTACCGCCAGTATCTGATTTTAGCGAAAGGCCGTGCATCCAGTGCTCACTTTCACTATGGCTGGGCGCGGCGGGTGTAACGGTGTAAAAATTAGGATCGCCCGCAAAGCGCACAAAGCGCGTTGCGCCGCCAGTAGTCGTATTCAGTAAATTTTGACCTGTGGTGGTTTTAAGGTAACTATCTATGCTGCCATCAGAATCATTTTGCCACAAGCCCAAGCTATATTTGGCTTGCAACGTAGGCGTAATATCATAGGCCAGTTTAATCGTCGCGTTGTCTTGAATGGTATGGTCTATGCCTGTTGTACTGGTGATAATACGCGGGTTGCCAATGGTATCCGTATCGCGAATGCCTCCCGTGACCAGTGTGGAGTTAGCCAAATTACCTGCACCCGTAGTATTGCGCACTGCATTACCAAACGTCTGAGGTTGCCCGTAACTGTCGAGATGATCAATATTGATTAGAAAAGATAAATCATTATATTTACTGCCGATAGCCGCACTGCCGTGACCGCCGCTAAATTGGTCATCTGCACCATATAATTTAAAGCGTTGCGTAAAGCCATCTAAAGCCACATGCGCCTCAAATTTGTCTGGCATGCGCGTCGTGATATTTAACACGCCACCCATCGAGTTACCTGGGTAAAGCGCAGAAAAAGGCCCGTACATAATATCGATACGCTCAATCTCATTCGGCGAAACCATGCCCCAACGCGGCGGCGTGCTAAAACTATTATTTAAAAAATTAGAAAGTAGCAAATTATCTGCATACACAATGGTCTGCGCACTCGCAATGGCGCTGTTTGCGCGCATCACCAATATGCCGTTGCGGTCGCCAATATAACGCTCGCGCACATGTACACTAGGCAAATATTGCAATGCTCCCGCGGTGGTAACCGTATTTGCACTTTCTTCTATTTGCTTGGCAGTGACGCTCTCAACCGTGCTTGGTATATTCAATGGCACATTAGGTTTAGCTGCTTTAACCTCTATTTCTTCCAACTCCAAATGCTCCGCCAATGTCGCCATGGGTAATACGGAAAATAATAACGACAATGCACTTTTATAAACCATAGTTCTTTTATTTAACATAACTTATCCCTAAAATTAAAATGACGTGTTAATGCCAACTGCGGCTGACCAATCACTGGCGAGCTGCGTACCACGTACATATTGATAGATAGGTGCTTGAACAAAGCCGTAAATGTGCGTATTGCCAATGATGCGATAGCTCAACCCTGGGCTTAGGCTAACAGTATGGCTACCTGACTCTTGTGGCTCGGCATTGCCGCCTGTATCTTTTGATTTATGCTGTAAGTTAAGCTGCAACGTCAGGCTTAAATCTGGCGTTGCGCTATAGCTCATACCCACGTCAGCATTGAGTTTTTTACCTGGTTTAAAGTTATCTCGCTCATGTACAGATTGTTGCCATGTGCCTTGTACAAACCAACCCAAATTACCATCGTGATGATTGTAATAAGCCCCCAGCAAAGTATCTACGCTGCCTGTTCCTGGCTGCAAACTACGCTCTGCTTCTTCGCCTTCGCTATTTTTTTCGCGAATATCGCCAGTAGGTAATTTAAGTCCAAAGCGCACGCCTGCATTGCTTTTCGCGTCGTGATAAAAACGATAACGCGCCAACGCTTGAATGTCGCCCAAACCAGAAAAATCCCACTTTTCCAGCTCTGGCTCAATGCCACCCAATCCGTCATCTTCGTTATGAATATGCTTGTGCGCACGATCAATAAATGGCACTTTAAAAGTCATGCCCCAGCTATCGTTAATATTCCAATCAACCGTCGCCAAATAATTACGGTTAATGGTACTGATTTCATCATGCTCATCCACCTCGCCGGCAGGTTTAGTTTTGTGCGTGCCGTTACGCAATTCATCTTGCTTAATGTATTCGGCACGCAAATCTAAACGTACGCCTGGCTTAGTGCGTTCGGCTTGAATATCCCAATCGGTATTTAAATTGCAAAAAGCGCTGCCACAATTAGCCTGCACCGTAAAAGTAAAACACATGGCGAAGAGCGCCAAGCTGATTCTTATAAAACTGTTCATGATTAACCCCTAAAAATTCATGCTAAAAAACAACGTCAAAATTGGCGTTGTACAGATGAAATTTAGAGGCTAGGTGGGGCTTGTGCTGGAGGTGGAAGTGTAGAGAAACTGGTGAAAAATACAGGCGAAAGTGCAACTTGTTTTTCTGCTTGCGCAGTCAAAAGTGCAATAATTGGTGCGCGCGATGCCTCAATAATGGTATCAATGCTAGGGTTTGCACAAAATGGACAGTGCTGCAAATGATGCTGAATGCCTGTTGGCGCTTTGTCGTTAGAAGTTTGCTTGCTTAGCTCAGTGGCTAATTGCTGGCCTTTGCTGGTGACTACTTGGATGGTGATTTTTTTACCATCGGTGGTACATATTTCTTGCGCAAAACTCGCACCGCTTTGCGCAGCCAGTGCATGCGAAATACTAGGCGCAAGCGATGCAAATACAATCGCAAATAGTGCGACTTTATTGATGAATCGAAATAATTTTTTTGACAACATGCGCGTATTGTAACTTTAATTAGGTAAAATTCAATAGCTCATTCGGGTAGAAAATAAGGAAAAACATGGCGGCTGGCAGCTTACTCGCACTTTTAGATGATATTGCAACGATTTTGGACGACGTTTCTGTGATGACGCAAATCGCCGCCAAAAAAACCGCTGGCGTGTTGGGCGATGATTTAGCGCTAAATGCACAGCAAGTTTCTGGCGTTGCGGCCGAGCGCGAATTACCTGTGGTGTGGGCAGTGGCTAAAGGCTCGTTTATTAACAAGTTAATTTTAGTGCCTTCTGCGCTGGCGATTAGCTATTTCGCGCCTTGGGCGATAACACCACTATTAATGATTGGCGGCGCGTATTTATGTTTTGAAGGTGCTGAGAAATTAGCGCACAAATTTTTATATAGCAAAAATGAAGATGCAACGCACAAAGCCGAGCTTGCCGAAGCCGTTGCAGACCCCAACGTGGACTTGGTTGCGTTAGAAAAAGACAAAATCAAAGGCGCGATTAGAACAGACTTTATTTTATCGGCAGAGATTATTGTCATTGCGCTGGGTACTGTGGCAACCGCCGCTTTTAGCAAACAAGTCGCAGTAGTTTCCGCTATCGCCATCATCATGACTGTAGGCGTGTATGGTTTGGTCGCGGGTATTGTGAAGCTAGATGACTTGGGTTTGCACTTAATGCTGAAAAATGGCGCAAGTTTTTACCGACAATTGCAACGCAAAATTGGTGCAAAAATTCTCGCTTTCGCGCCTTATTTAATGCGCACTTTATCAGCTGTTGGCACTGCCGCTATGTTCATGGTCGGCGGCAGTATTATCGGGCATGGCGTGCCATTTTTACATCACTTTACTGAGCGCGTTGCTGAAATTTTGCAGAAGTTACCTACAGTTGGCAGCTTGTTATCAACAATATCGCCGATTATTATAGATGGCATTATTGGCTTAATTGTTGGAGTAATTTGCGTGGGATTGTTTGAAATGATAAATAAAATACGTCAAAAAAAATAAAATACGCGCTCTGCAAGGCGCATGGATATTGGGTTGCAGGGCATATATTTTTAGAATTAATTCGGCTTTTTAAAACTATCCCAAAGCAAAAGCGCAACGCCCACGCAAATTGCACTATCGGCCACGTTAAAGGCAGGCCAGTAGTAATTATTAATGTGGAAATTCAAAAAATCTACCACATAACCCAAAGTAATTCTGTCGTATAAATTACCCAGCGCACCGCCAAGCACCAAAGCCAAGCCTAAACAAAACAATTTTTGCGTGTGATGTTTGCGAATTAAGTAAGTGATTACTATCGCTGCGACGACTGAAATTGCTGTAAAAAACCACTTTTGCCAACCGCCCGCATCGTTCAAAAAACCAAACGCAGCACCTTGGTTATGATAACGTACCAAATCGAAAAAAGAAGTAATTTTAAGTTGCTCACCAAATTGAAAAGCCGCTTCAATCAAGTGCTTGGTGTACAAATCTAACACAATCACAATTGCGCTAATGCCGAGCCACTTACGCATATTTACGCACTTCGCCAGCACCGAATAAATTACTTACGCAACGTCCGCAAATTGTTGGATGCTCTGCATGCGAGCCAACATCCGAGCGGTAATGCCAGCAGCGTTCGCATTTAGTGTGTGGACTAGGTGTAACTTCAATAAGTGTCTCACCAACTTCTTTTTTATGCACTGAAACACGTGATGTAATAAAAACAAAACGAAGCTCTTCACCTAAATGCATTAACGATTCATACCAATGGTCATTTGCATAAACATCTAACTCTGCTTGCAAAGATGAACCAACAAGACCCATTGAACGTTTTTCTTCAATGTCTTTATTGGCATTTTCGCGAATTTGCCTTAAATCGTTCCAAGCATGTATGGTATCTGTATCAAGCCCCGACTCAGGTATCGAATACCACTCTTCTTCAAAAATACTATGCTCATTTTTGCCTCGAATTAATTGCCATGCTTCATCCGCAGTGAAACTAAGTATCGGCGCTATCATTCGAACCAAGCTATGCGTTATATGATAAAGCGTACTTTGCGCAGAACGGCGCTCTTTTGAGCTTTCGCCTGCTGTATACAAACGGTCTTTTAAAATATCTAGATAAAAAGCACCAAGAACTTCGGAGCAGAAACCATGTATTCTCTTCACTGCAACATTAAAATCATAGTCCTCGTAATCACCACCACAATGACCACCGGGCTGTTTACTCCCACAAATCCAGATTTGATATTGCTCAAGCTCTGTTAACATGTATTTATCGATTTCCAGCCACTGGTCAGTAGGTAACATATCTTTTTCAGAATCAAAATCTGCAAGATTCGCTAATAGAAACTTTAAGGTATTGCGAATTTTCCGGTAGCTATCGGCCACGCGTTTTAAAATTTCGTCACTAATCGTTAGCTCACCAGAGTAATCCGTGCTAGCCGCCCACAAGCGCAAAATATCTGCACCATAAGTATCCATCACCTTTTGCGGCGCAACCACATTACCCTTGGATTTACTCATTTTGTGGCCGCTGCCATCCACCACAAAGCCGTGAGTTAAGAGCGCATCATAAGGTGCACGGCCATCAATGGCACAACCTGTTAAGAGGCTAGATTGAAACCAACCACGATGCTGGTCTGAACCTTCTAAATACAAGTCTGCAGGAAAGTTAAGCTCTGGGCGACGCTTCAATACGGCAGCATACGTTGCGCCCGAGTCAAACCAAACGTCTAAGGTATAAGTGACCTTTTTATATTCAGAATTGATTGCCCTGGAAGCCCCATTGGTATTGGCTTGCAGGAATGCCGTTTCATCTAGGCTAAACCACGCTTCAACGCCTGATTTTTCAACCAACAACGCAGCTGCCTCTAGCAAATCTGCTGTTTGCGGGTGCGGCTCACCAGTTTCTTTATGCACAAAAAATGGCATCGGTACGCCCCAGTTACGTTGGCGCGATACGCACCAGTCAGGACGATTTTTAATCATCGCCTCTAAACGTGCGCGACCCCAAGCTGGGAAAAATTCAGTCGCATCTACTGCCTTATTGGCATATTCACGCAGGCTTATTCCTACTGCATCTTCTTGTTGCATGCCAATAAACCATTGATGCGTAGCCAATTGCATCAATGGCGTTTTATGGCGCCAGCAATGTGGGAAGCTATGATTCAAGCGCGCGCTGGCTAATAAAGTACCGTTTTCTTGCATGGTAGCCAAAATCGCTTTGTTGGCTTCTTTTCTGTCTAAGCCGCGAATTGCTTCAAATTCAACCAAGTCACTATTAAAGAACTTGCCATCGCCGCCCATTAAAATACGTGGTTTTTCATTAGGGAAATTAGCTTTCATCACAAGCCAGTCATCATTACCATGCGCAGCAGCAGTATGGACTAAGCCCGTACCTGCTTCAGTGGTTACGTGGTCACCGCAGATAATTGGTACTTGACGATTGTCAAATGGGTGTTGAAGTTGCAAGCCTTTTAGGGCAGCCCCTTTACAAGTAGCTCTAAAATCAACTGCTAAGTCATATCTAAGCGCACAGGCTAAAGCCAATTCTTTTGCAAGAATAATCATGCCTTTGTCTGTTTGAAGTAAGTTGTATTCAATCTCAGGGTGGACGCTCACAGCTTGGTTAGCAGGCAATGTCCAAGGCGTCGTTGTCCAAATCACTGCATAGGCATCGCCCGTCACTTCAACGCCAAAGGCTTTAGCTAATGCCGCGTTATCTACCACTTTAAAACCCACATCAATCGCGGGTGAGTTTACATCTTCGTACTCCACCTCAGCCTCAGCCAACGCGCTACCGCAATCCACACACCAATGCACAGGTTTGCTGCCTTGATAGAGATAACCATTTTTTTGAATCTCGCCCAAAGCACGCATGATGTCAGCTTCGGTTTTAAAATCCATGGTCAGGTATGGGTTATCCCAATCGCCCAACACACCTAGGCGAATAAAATCTTTCTTTTGTTTTTCTACTTGCTCGGCAGCATAGGCGCGGCATAACTCACGAAATTTAGCTGAGTCGATATTTTTGCCGTGATTTTTTTCTACTACCAGCTCAATCGGCAGGCCGTGACAATCCCAGCCCGGTACATAGGGCGCGTCAAAACCACTCATGGTTTTAGATTTAACGATGATATCTTTAAGAATTTTATTTACTGCATGGCCGATATGAATATCGCCATTGGCATAAGGTGGGCCATCGTGCAGTATGAATTTTTTTGCGCCTTTGCGCGATGCACGAATACGCTCATAAAGCTTTTTATCTTGCCATTGCTTCAGCCAAGCAGGCTCACGCTTAGCCAAATCACCACGCATAGGGAAAGGCGTTTCGGGCTGGTTGATTTTGTATTTACTTTGTTCTTTATTTACGTCGTCAGTCATTTTACTATTCCAAAAAATCTTTATTACTTCTATTTTCGTCATTCCCGCGTAGGCGGGAATCTATGCAACCCTGATGCTTAAAGTGGTTGAATAGACTAACATTCTTTACATTGATACCTGACTAGCTTCCCACCTACGCGGGAATGACGGTACTAAAATAATCTCTCGCAACCACAATATCCGCCGCAATTTGCGTTTTTAACGCGTCTAAACTCTCAAATTTCATTTCTTCGCGGATTTTATGCATAAATTCTACATGCACATGCTTGCCATATAAATCACCATTAAAATCAAGCACATGAACTTCTAGCAACAATTTTGGTACGCCAGCGATTGTTGGGCGCACGCCCAAATTAGCCACACTATTCAAACCATCCAATTTTACCGCATAAACGCCCGTTAAGGCAGGCCGCTCGTGCCGCATGTGGATATTGGCAGTGGGGAAACCCAACTCGCGGCCACGCGCTGCGCCATGCACCACTTTGCCGCTGATGCTGTAAGGGCGACCCAACAATTGTGCGGCTAATATTAAATTGCCTGAAAACAAAGCATCACGCACGCGTGTGCTAGAAACACGTTCAGCGTTAAAATCCACGCGCGGCATTGAAATTAAATCAAAACCTTGGTTTTTGAAATCTTCGATAGTGCCCGCGCGTTTTGCGCCAAATTTAAAATCTTCACCTACCAAAATCGTATTTGCATTCAATTGCGTGCGCAAAATTGTTAAAAAATCTTGTGCTGACAAAGCAGCAAAGCGTTTATTAAACGCACAAACAAACACTTTTTGTACGCCTGCTTTTTCAAAATGCTCTAACTTTTCGCGCAAATTACATAAGCGCGCAGGCGCATTTAAAGGCGTAAAAAATTCGCGCGGATGCGGCTCAAACGTCATTACAGCTGCAATTTTATCTAGCCTGCGAGCCTCATGGATATTGGCCTGCAGGAGTGCTTGATGGCCTAAATGCATACCATCAAAATTGCCAATGGCTAATGCTAGCGGCTCAGCCGGCGATGCTGGTAAATGACGAAAAACCTGCACTTAATGTACGACCCTGCGCATGTAATCGCGCGGCCTGAAGCCTAGTAAAAACAAACTTGCAAAGTAACTCACGCCGCCCAGCAGCACTAATCCGCTCAGATAAAGTAAGCGCTTCATTAAACCGTAATTTAACCATGCGCCCGTATCGCCCATGGCAAAATACAGCACAACGCCCATCACGCCGAGCGCGACAAGCAACTTGAGCACAAACACTAGCCAACCCGCTTGCGGCTGATAAATATTGGCTTTGCGCAAGTGGTAATACAGCAAACCCGCATTTAAACAAGCGCCTATGCCAATCGCCAGCGCCAAGCCAGCGTGTTTTAAATCGAGCGCAAACACAAACACCAAATTCATTAATTGCGTTGCCACCAGCGTAAATACCGCAATTTTAACTGGCGTTTTAATGTTTTGCCGTGCGTAAAAGCCTGGCGCTAAAATCTTCACCAAAATTAGCCCGAGCAAGCCGACGCTATAGGCGATTAGCGCTTGCTGCGTCATCGCAACATCAATCGCAGTAAATTTACCGTAGTGGAATAAAGCCGTGACTAGCGGCGTCGCTAATATCGCCAGCGCAACTGCAGCGGGCGCGGCCAAAACAAAGGTGAGACGCAAGCCCCAATCAAGCAATTGTGAGTATTCACTATGCTCGCTGCTTGCATAAGCCTTAGATAAGCTTGGCAACAATATCGTGCCCAGCGCCACGCCCAGTACGCCTGTGGGAAACTCCATCAGCCTGTCGGCATAATACAACCAACTCACGCTGCCAGTTGCTAAAAATGAAGCGAAAATCGTGTTAATAATCAGCGAAATTTGAGCAACAGATACGCCCAGAATCGCTGGTCCCATCAATTTTAAAATTCGCCAGACGCCTTCATCATCGCGTCTAAAATCAAACTTTGGCAGCAAGCCAATTTGTTTGAGAAAAGGAATTTGAAAAATAAGCTGCAAAAACCCGCCAATAAAAACTGCCCAAGCCAGCGCTTTAATTGGCTCGGCAAAATAATCCGCAAAAAATAGAATCGCAGAAATCATAGCCAGATTGAGCCAGACCGGCGTGAAGGCGGGAATGCCAAACTTGTTGTAAGTATTGAGCACGCCACCCGCCATAGAAACCAGCGAAATAAAGAAAATATACGGGAAAGTGATGCGCAATAGCTCCACTGTGAGCTGCATTTTAGCTGGGTTTGCCCTAAAACCTGGTGCAATCACACTCACAATAAAGGGCGCTGCCAACATGCCAAGCAACGTCACCACCACTAAAATAATGCCCAGCCAAGTCGCCACACGATTGATTAAACTTTTAGTTTCATCAAAACTGCGCTGGCTTTTATACTCCGCCAAAATCGGCACAAAAGCCTGTGAAAATGCGCCCTCTGCCGACACACGGCGCAATAAATTAGGGATTTT
The DNA here is from genome assembly GCA_031417915.1 of Methylotenera sp. Lineage (GTDB taxonomy): Bacteria > Pseudomonadota > Gammaproteobacteria > Burkholderiales > Methylophilaceae > Methylotenera_A. The sequence goes on along the minus strand of JANOWN010000011.1, from coordinate 2,600 downwards.
AAACGCTACAATGAACGCATCGGTTATCATGCCCGCGCCAAAAAAACGCGCGATGAGCGTATCGCGCACAAAACCTAAAATGCGCGAGATAAACGTCATGCTGCCGACTTTGGCTAAAGCCTTGAGTAAATTCATTAAGTTAGTTTGTGGTTGATAATTGAATAACAATGATTTTAGCATGCCACAAGCGCTATTTTCAGCTAAGGAATTTTTACTTTAAAGCTTGCAAAATGGCTTGAAAAACACTAATATACGCGGCTTCGTATAAATACCGATAAGCATTAGGACAAAGAACTCATGGCAAATACCGCACAAGCACGCAAACGCGCGCGTCAATCCGTTAAAGTAAACGCACACAACGCATCATTGCGCTCAACTTTGCGTACTGCAATTAAAAAAGTGATCAAATCGATTGAAGCTGGCGACAAAGCCGCTGCGATGGCGACTTACCAAGAAAACGTCAGCGTGATTGACCGCATTGCGGATAAAAAAATCATCCACAAAAACAAAGCAGCTCGTCATAAAAGCCGCTTAACTGCTGCGATTAAAGCATTAAAAGGTGATGCGCCAGTGATGTTGACTAAGAAAGCTGCACCAGCTAAAGCAAAGGCTGCGCCTAAAGCGAAAGCCGCAGCGCCAAAAGCTGCAGCTAAACCTAAAGCAGCCGCGAAACCAAAGGCAGCCGCGCCTAAAACTAAAGCTCCAGCAAAAGCCGCTAAGTAATTTGAATTCAATAAAAAAGCCGACTTAAAGTCGGCTTTTTTATTGTCTAAACCCATAATTAGCTTCCGCCGATATGCAGTTCGCTTCGCGCGATAAGTGCGGTATTTAAAATCGCCTTCGCATTTTGCCCTATCACTGTAAAGTGTCCCATCTTGCGACCTTTACGCGGTTCGCGTTTTCCATATAAGTGCAGCTTTAAATTGACATGGCTGCAAGCCAATACCCATGCGGGTTCCAGGCCTGCACTGGAATGCTTGAGTCCAGTGGCCTGTTTTTTAGAATTTTCAAACCAACTATCACCTAAAATATTCACCGTCACCGCATTGCTGTGCAAACTGGCATCGCCAAGCGGCAGTCCAGTCATCACACGTACTTGCTGCTCAAATTGATTGGTGACGCAGGCATCAATCGTATAATGGCCGCTATTATGCGGGCGCGGCGCGATTTCGTTTACTAATAATTGTTTGCCAACGACAAAAAACTCTACGCCCAGCACGCCGACATAATCGAGCTTTTCCGCTAATTTTTTGGCGAGTGCTTGCGCGTTAGCTTTTAGCACTGCGCTGCAACGGGCTGGCACAATGCTGATATCCAAAATTCCGTTGAGGTGACTATTTTCCGCAGTGGGGAAAGCAGCAATATTACCCTGAGCATCGCGCGCCAACACGACCGAAACTTCTAAATCCAGCGGCATCATTTGCTCTAACACACAAGTTTCGTGGTTGAAATCGGCGAAGGCTTTTTGCGCTTCAGCTTGGTTCTTCACACGTGCTTGGCCTTTGCCATCGTAACCAAAACGCGCAACCTTTAAGATGGCTGGATACAATTCGCTCGCGTCGTTGGGTAAATCTTTTGCACTGTTAATCACCGCAAAAGGCGCAACTGGCAGCCCAGCTTCTTTAATAAAATTTTTCTCTAGCACACGATGCTGCGCAATCTCTACGCAAGCAGAAGAAGGTCTTACCGTGGTAGCAAGCGCTAACTTTTCAAGCGATTTTGCAGGTACATTTTCAAATTCTGTCGTGATGGCGGCACAAGTTTCTGCCATTTTTTTTAGTGCTGCGGCGTCATCAAAATCTGCACAAATATGCACATCGGCAATCTTACCTGCGGGACTGTTTTTATCTGGGTCTAGCACGGCGACTTGGTAACCAAGCTCATGTGCGGCAATCACAAAAAAACGGCCCAACTGGCCGCCGCCCAACATGCCAAGCATGGCTGGCGCAGTGATGACTTTTGGCTTGATCATGGTTTTTCTGTCAGTGTCATTTGGCTCACTTTTTCAGTTAAAGCCGCGCGATATTCTGCCAATTTTTTGGCCAAACTCGCATCGTGATTCGCCAAAATACTCACCGCGAATAAACCCGCATTGGCCGCACCAGCATCGCCAATCGCAAACGTCGCCACGGGTATCCCTTTCGGCATTTGCACGATGGAAAGCAGCGAATCTTGGCCTGCTAAATGCTTAGTTGGCACTGGCACGCCAAGAACTGGCAGTGTAGTTTTTGAAGCGACCATGCCAGGCAAATGCGCCGCACCACCTGCGCCTGCGATGATAACTTGGTAGCCGTTTTTTTGTGCGCTTTCTGCAAATGTAAACATTTTATCAGGTGTGCGATGCGCCGAAACCACTTCTGCCGTGTATTCCACGCCAAAATCCGCCAGCATTTGCGCAGCGTTTTTCATCACTGGCCAGTCACTATCTGAGCCCATAATAATCGCCACTAAAGGTTTATTTTTCACCATACGCTCTTTCAAATTAATACTAGCTTTCTATATGAGGACGAGATTATCTCTGTGAATAAGCTCTAACTCTTCTACATAACCTAAAATTTTCTCAATTTCGCTACTGGCTTTGCGCATAATCCGCGCCGCTT
>JANOWN010000010.1:0-29351 GCA_031417915.1 Methylotenera sp. | reverse complement strand
ATTTATCTACCCATTGAAGCAGGCCATGCTAATACATCTAGCTTGATATTACCTAAAATGAATTATCGCGCCAACACTAATTACGCCGTGAATATTGCGGGTACAGCAAAAAATATTCTTCTCGGCAACCCAATCGAATCGCGCGATGACTGGGTGAAAGTTGCGTTTCCGTTTTAATTCAACTACTTGGTTTGCTGTGCGGCGGCTGACGTATCCGCCTTCCAATCGCCACCCAGCACTTTAAACAATTCCACCGTTGCTAAAAAAGTGGCTTGCTTGGCCTGCACTACGGTGAGCGATGCATCATTGTATACGCGCTGTGCATCCAATACTTCCAAATAAGCCGAATAGCCAGATTTGTAGCGGTTCTCCGCCACAGTCAGCGCTTTTTTAGCCGAAGTTTCACTTTGCAACAACGCTTGTTCGCGCTCGGCATTTAAGCGTCGTGTAATCAGCGCATCGTTCACTTCTCTAAACGCATTTTGAATTGCAGTTTGATATTGCGCCAAGGCTTGTTTTTGGCGCGCTGTGGCTTGCTCCACGCGTGATTGTCGTTTACCAGAATCAAAAATCGGCAAATCTAGCCCTAAACCAAGTGTCCAAATACGCGCACCAGCTTTTAAAATATCACCTAACTCTAAACTTTCACCACCAAAAATACCAGTCAAACTAATGGTTGGGTACATCGCAGCTTTGGCAATGCCAATTTTTGCATTTTCCGCCACCAGCAATTGCTCGGCTTGGCGAATATCGGGTCTTGCCTCCAACAAAGCTGAAGGCAAGCCTGCAGGCGGCATTGGCGGTACTGGCAAGGCGCGTAAATCGCCCGTTTCCAATTGTAAATCTAGCACACCTGTGAGCACTGCAAGTTGATGCAAACTTAAGGCACGCAAACGTGTTAGCTCAATCAATTGCGCTTCTAAATTACTCACCGAGACTTCTGCCTGCGACACTTCCAGCGCGCTCGCCACGCCACCCGCCATGCGGCGTTGATTTAAAGCCAGCGCCTCTTTACGACTTTTTTGATTATCTAAAGTCACGGCAATTTGCGCATCTAAGCCACGCAATTGCAAGTAATTGCTCGCCACCAAACCAATGAGAGAAAGCTCGACCGTTTCTTTGGCATCGCGTGTCGCCAAGGCATTCGCCGCCGCAGATTCTTTAGCGCGCTTAATTTTGCCCCAAAAATCAATCTCGTAGGACGTGCTTAAACCAAATGAATAGTTATTACGAATTGGCGAACCGAATGTTGGAAAGGCGCCTAACTCAGTCACTTTGCTGCGTTTAGCGCCAGCGCTTAAATCCACCATCGGAAACAGCGATGCGCCAACCTCGCGCATGCTGGCATCGGCTACTTCAATGCGCGCAACCGCCAGCGCAACATTGGTGTTATTTTTTAAACTTAACGCTACTAACTCGTTCAACTTTTCGTCTTGATAACTTGCCCACCAATTCTTTTGCGATTTTTTCAACACTGCGCTATCCGCACTTTCGGTCTCGCTAAATTGCTCAGGTAACTTGGCTTCTGGGCGCTGATAATCCAAGCCAAGTGCTTTGCAACCGCTTAAATTAAATGAAGCTACAGAAATGAATAATAATACCGCCAGAAGCCTCATGGTTATTGGTCTCCAGTAGTGTTGGTTTTTACAGATATCGCAGACTTTTCAGATTTTATATCTAAAATTTCTGCATCATGCGCATGTCCATGCGTTCTGACGTGCTTGCCAGAAAGCCAGGTAAAGAATAATGGAATAAAAATCGTCGCTACAAAAGTCGCTAAAATCATGCCGCCAAACACGCCCGTGCCCATGCTGCGTCGCGCCGCAGCGCCCGCGCCAGTGGCAAACAACAGTGGCGTAATGCCTAACACAAACGCCATTGACGTCATCACAATTGGCCTAAACCTTAACTGCGCCGCTTCTATTGCAGCTTGCATCGCAGGTTTGCCCTCTTCCATTTTTTGGCTAGCAAATTCTACAATTAAAATCGCATTTTTTGCCGCCAAACCTATCAATGTTATCAGCCCAATTTGAAAGTAAATATCATTCGGCATACCACGTACCAACACCGCCAGCAACGCACCTGCCAAAGCAAATGGCACCGCCATAATCACCGCCAATGGTAATGCCCAAGTTTCAAACTGCGCAGCTAAAATCAGGAACACCATAATCATAGCAAAGCCAAAGGCAAACACTGCGGCCGAGCCAGTCAGCTTTTCTTGATAAGCCTGCCCAGTCCAAGCGATTTGGTAACCGTCTGGCAAGTTTTCTTTAGCGAGCTTTTCAACTTCCGCAATTGCATCGCCCGAGCTAACACCCGGCGCGCCGCTACCCAACACTTTCGCCGAGAGCAGGCCGTTGTAACGCTCCAGTTGCTCGGCGCCAATTACGCGACTTACCTTGCTTAAAGACGATAGTGGAATCATCTGACCATTAGGGTTTAAATTAGTAGGCCTGCTACGCACATATATTTTACCGATGTCTTCTGGCTTGCTACGATACTGCGGCTCAGCTTGTAATTGCACGCGATATGTTCGGCCAGATTTATTAAAATCATTCACGTAAAGTTGCCCCATGGTGCTTTGTAGCGCGGCGTAAATATCAGCAATTGGCACACCCAAAGACAACGCTTTGGCTTCGTCTACCTCAATATAAAGTTGCGGCACAGTCGGCCTAAAAAACGTGTTGATATTCGTCAATTTCGGGTCGGCGCGCATCATGCCCACAAAATTATTCAGCACCGCTGCGAGTTTTTGCGGATCGCTACTGCTGCGGCTTTGCACGTACATCTCAAAACCAGCAGAGCTGCCCAAACCGCGAATAGGCGGTGGATTGACGGCAAACGCGAAACCATCAGGCTGACCCATACCAATGCCACCCAGTTTGCCAGAAATATCATCGGCCGTGGTAGTGCGTTCTTTCCAATCTTTTAAGCGCACAAACATGGTAGCGGCGCTGGTTTTATTACCACCACCAATAAAATCTAAGCCAACAATTGCAAATTCAAACTGCACCGCGGGGTCTGGCGCAATGGCTTGGCGTATCGTTTCCGTGGTTTTTTCGGTGCGGTTCAGCGTTGCGCCATCGGGCATAATAATCAGTGTAATCACATAGCCTTGGTCTTCCTGCGGCACCAAGCTCCCTGGCACGCGATTGAGCAACACCGCGCACAGTGCAATAATCAGGCCAAACACCAGCGCACCAATAATTTTGTGACGCAGCGTAATATCGACAATGTGCGTGTAAAAATTGGTAATCTTATGAAAACCTTGATTAAAGGCTTTAAAAAACGCATTTTCTTTGTGCGTATTTTTTAGCAATATCGCGCACAAAGCGGGTGTAAGCGTGAGCGCTACCACGCCAGAAATCACCACCGCGATCGCCACCGTTACTGCAAATTGGCGATAGAGCGCACCCGCAATGCCACCCATAAACGCGACGGGGATAAACACCGCGCACAGTACCATCACAATCGCAACCACCGCACTAGAAACCTGTTCCATCGATTTAATCGCAGCTTGCAAGGGGTTAAGTTTTTCGTCGCGCATCAGCCGTTCCACATTTTCCAGCACCACAATAGCGTCATCTACCACAATACCAATCGCCAAAATCATGGCAAAAAGCGTGAGCAAATTAATGGTGAAACCCAGCAAATATAAGCCTGCGAAAGTGCCGATGAGCGAAATTGGCACAGCAATAATCGGTATGAGCGTCGCGCGCCAACTTTGCAAGAACAAAAACACCACCAACACCACCAAAATCAAGGCTTCGCCAAGCGTTTTAAAAACCTCTTCAATCGTCGCTTTCACGAATTCGCTGGTGTCGTATGGAATGCTATATTCCATACCCTCTGGAAAGCGCTGTTTCAGCTCTTCCATTTTCAATTTGATGTTTTTTGCCGTATCCAGCGCATTGGCACCCGTTTGCAAAAACACGCCCAAAGCCACGCCTGGCTGACCGTTTAGCGCAGACCGCACGTTGTAACTTTGCGCGCCTAGCTCAATCCTCGCCACATCTTTAAGGTACAAAATACCATTTGGCCCATCAGCTCTAATAATAATATTGCCGAATTGTTCAGGCTCCAACAAGCGGCCTTTTGCCGTCACGGTATAAATAATTTGCTGATCATTCGGCGCTGGGTCTTGGCCGATTTTACCAGCCGCATACTGCGCGTTTTGCGTTTGAATTGCGGCAGAAATATCCGACGTCGTCACGCCTAGTTGCGCCATTCTGTCTGGCCGCAGCCACACGCGCATGGCGTAATCTTGCCCGCCAAAAATCTGTGCGCTACCTACGCCTTGAATGCGCTTGATTTCATCCAAAATATTCAGCGTGGCATAGTTACTCATAAATAATCGGTCGTGCGCTTTGTCTTTCGAGGTCAAAAACGACACCAGCAAAAAGTCGCTAGAAATTTTCTGCACAATTAAGCCATTACGGCGCACTTCTTCTGGCAAGCGCGGCGTGGCAATATTCACGCGATTGCTCACGTTAAAGGTTGCTTGGTCAATATTGGTGCCAACTTCAAAGGTAGCAGTAATCGTCAGCGTGCCGCTGGAATCCGCGACAGAATTGAAATACAGCAAATGTTCCACGCCGCTTAACTGCTCCTCGATGGGCGCAGCCACGGTTTTTGAGAGCGTATCTGCACTCGCGCCAGGGTAATTCGCGGTAATCGTCACCGTCGGTGGCGCAATTTCAGGATATTGCGCCACAGGCAGCTTGAATGCGGCGGCTAAGCCTGCCAGCACAATAATAATGGATAAAACGCCAGCGAAAATCGGACGGGTGATGAAAAATTTAATCATTATGAGTTAATTTTTATTTTGGAGCTTCAGATTTTGCAGAAGATGCTCCAGCAGGCAAGCTGGGTGCGGTTTGCATAACATGTGGTGCAACGGACGCGCCAGGCGGCATCATATTCAATTTAATTAAGTTATCCGTAATCACTTTGTCGCCCGCGTTTAAGCCGCTCAAAATAATCCAATCACTGCCCTTCCACTCACCCACCGTCACTGACTGGCGTTCCGCTTGATTTTGTGCATTCGCGATAAACACAAACATACCTTGCTCACCCGTTGAAACTGCTGCTTGCGGCACTAAAAAGACGCCCTCCTGCGAGCCAGTGGTGACGCGGGCGCGTACAAATTGGCCTGGTAGCAAGCTTTTATCCTTGTTATCAAATGTCGCACGCAGTTCTTGCGTGCCTAATGTAGGATTAATCTCATTGGCAGTAAAGTTGAGTTTGCCTTTTTGCGTATATTCGCTGCCATCGGGCAAAATCAAGCTCACCTCGCTTACATTTTTAGAGCTGGCATGGCCGCCCAAACTTTTTAATTCGCTCTCAGACAAACTAAAACGCACCCAAATTGGCGAAACCTGCACAATTGTCGTCAGCAAGCTGGTGCCAGCCTGCACCAACGCGCCTTCGGAAAATTGAAAACGCCCTGCCATACCAGAAACTGGTGCGGTAACTCTTGTATAGGATAAATTCAATTCAGCTTCTTTAATGTTTGCTTGTGCCTGCATCATGCCCGCTTGGCTAATGCTGGCGTCGCTCGTCGCGTTATCGTATTCGCGCTGGCTAATGGATTGCGTAGCCAATAAATCTTTTAAGCGCGCTGATTCACGCGTTGTTTGCGTAATGCGCGCACCCTGACCAGCGGCAGCAGCTTTGGCTTGCGCGAGTGCAATTTGAAACGGCGCTGGATCAATTAAAAACATGAGTTGTCCCGCTTTTACTGCCGCACCTTCTTCAAACATTTTTTTAAGAATAATGCCGCCAACGCGCGGGCGAACCTCTACCTCGCTCGCACCTTCCGTTTGCGCTACTGCTTCTACGCTCATCGGCACCGAAGTGGGTTGTACGGTAATAACGCTCACCGGCATGGCTGGCATCGCCGTGCTAACGGGTGGCGCAGCATTTTCAGGTTTTTTGTCGCAGGCCGCGACAGAAGCAATCAACAAAAAACTCACTGTTATTAATCTAACATTCATAAAGTTCTTTCAACTCAAATTAAAAATAACAAGCCACTTGCGTTAATAATACGGTTAATGCATTATAACTTTATCGACACTGCAATTGATGACAATTTTATGGCGCAATCCAACATCGTGCTGACTGGCGAAATTTACGGCAAACAAACATCCAGTAAATTCGTCATGTATAACGTGCTTAAAGTCAGCAAAGCCAAAGGCCAGCACGAAGAAATTCTTACCCTGCAAAATATCGATAATCCGCTCAGCCTATTTGAGACCACCGCCCAAAAACTAGTTTCATCTGGCTACATTCGCATCAGCCAAACGCCTTACATTGATTTAAACGCCGCCACGCCCAAAAAACGCAAAGCCGCCAAAAAACCCACACGTTGCCCACTTACATTTGATTTTTTAGAAGCGCGTGCGGATTCTGAGCGCCCCGCGGCTGTGCTGCCAGATTTATTCACGAATTAAATCATTTATTAAAATTAAAATAGATGCCCTGAGAGGCAATATCTATGCGGGTTGCAGGGCATGCATATTATCTCTCTCTATTCCGTCATTCCGTACAAGCGTAGCGCGATACGGAATCCAGTGGCGTTAGATAACAGTCGGGGGTAGCCCGACGCCTAATCACTTTCTTTTGTTTGTGCAAAAGAAAGTAATCAAAGAAAATCACACCCCGCTGCCGCTGTTTCCCTCGGTCTTAGCGCAACGCTGGTACGGCTGCGGAACTCGCCTTCAAAAACCATTCAGGCTCAAACAGTCCTCGCCGTTTAACCCAGCGTTTGCTCAAGCCTCGAGCGCGGCAAAGGGGATAAAAAAACCAGCTAAGCACCGCCCGCCGTCATTCTGAGTGTAACGAAGAATCCAGTTTTTTAAAACCTGTTCTAACTACTAGATTCTTCGGCTGAAGCCTCTGAATGACGGCGTGAGTTGTACCTTGCAGCGGTGAAACTTCGCATGGTTAGTTTTTGACTTTCAATCCCCTGTGCCGCGCCTTCGGCTTGAGCGGCAGGTGCAAGGTGACGAGGACTGTTTGAGCGCTGAAAGCGCGAGTTCCGCAGCAGCCCAGATGCGGCGCTAAGACCGAAGGAAACAAGCGGCAGCGGGGTAGCCTTTTCTTTGGTTTCTTTCTTTTGGCTAAGCAAAAGAAAGAAACTCGCCTAGAGGCGAAAAGATACGGTATGCTAGACTCAACTCTCTGGAGTTAGTGCTTCTTACGTTTGTTTGGTTCGTTCGTTTGAAAATACGCAGGCATCATCCCGTAAATCATTGCAAGCGTTGGAACAACATCAGCGCATAGCTCATCACATAGTTCGGGTCGATTTAATATTTTCGATGCTGCAAATCCAACGCGAGAATCATCCAAAGAAACTAAATTGTAATAACCAGAATCTGGTTTCGCGTGTAGCAAGCTATTCATACCTTTTAACATGTCGCTAGCACGGGTTTTGGGTGCATCAGCAGAATTTTTACTTATTCTATCAATCATTGCTGATAATCCAGGCGCTTCACCCTGTTTCCAACCATTATTCCAATGAACAATCTCTTCAGGAAAGTGATAAAGATAAAATAAAATCATGGCACGCTCAACTAAGGAACGCACTAGAACATAAGCGCCAAAAAGATAGCCCTGACGAATAAGCTCTCGAATTGAAAGCGCGATACTTATAGCCTGAGGTATAACTTGACAGGCCATTTTTTGAGAGTCTGTAAGTTTAATATTGTGACTATTCTTGGCGGTCTGCGCATTCTGCTCCATGCAAGAAACTATCATTTGGTCAAAATGAAGTAAAAGCGTGCGTCCGAGATAAGGTTCGTTGTCAGGTGTGAAAATGACTGGTGACATGTCTACCCCCTTGGTGGCCCGCCCCTCAAATCATGCCCATCCGCGCTATAAATCTCCACTTCCACATAATCGCCAGGCGTTAAACCTTCTGCATCTTCCATATATACCACACCGTCAATCTCTGGCGCATCGGCTTTGGTGCGGCCAACCGCTTCAATATTGCCTTCAGCATCTTGCACAATTTCATCCACTAACACGGTTTGCATAGTGCCGATTTTGTTGTGTAGCTTAGCCGCGCTAATACGCTCCTGCACCGCCATAAAACGGCTTAAGCGCTCTTGTTTCATTTCTTCTGGCACATGGTCTGGCAACTCATTGGCTTTCGCGCCATCGACTGCAGAATAAGCAAAGCAGCCTACTCTATCCAATTGGGCTTCTTCTAAAAAGTCCAAGAGCATTTGAAAGTCATCTTCCGTTTCACCCGGAAAACCTGCGATAAACGTACTGCGCACGGTAATGTCTGGGCAGATTTCGCGCCACGCTTTGATGCGCGCCAAGTTGTTTTCGGCGTGCGCTGGGCGTTTCATGGCTTTCAAAATACGGGGACTGGCATGCTGAAATGGCACATCCAAATACGGCAAAATCAAGCCGTCTGCCATCAGTGGAATCACTTCATCCACATGCGGGTATGGGTAAACATAATGCAAGCGTGTCCAAACGCCCAGCTCAGACAAGCTTTGGCACAGCTCAGTCATGCGCGTTTTCACTGGGCGACCGTTCCAAAAACCTGGGCGATATTTCACATCTACACCATATGCAGAAGTATCTTGCGAAATGACTAAAATCTCTGAAACCCCTGCATTGACAAGGTTTTCCGCTTCATTCAGCACCTCGCCAATGGGGCGACTGACTAAATCGCCGCGCATGCTGGGGATAATGCAAAAGCTGCAACGATGATTACAACCTTCTGAAATCTTCAAGTAGGCATAATGGCTAGGCGTGAGGCGTATACCCTGTGGCGGAACAAGGTCTATAAACGGCTCGTGCAATTTAGGTAAATTGGCATGCACATGCGTCATTACCTCTTCTAGCGCATGTGGCCCAGTAACCGCCAAAACGCTGGGGTGCGCATTTTGCACCACATCTTTTTTTGCCCCCAAACAGCCAGTGACAATGACTTTGCCATTCTTTTGTAGGGCTTCGCCAATCGCGTCTAGGCTTTCTTGCACCGCAGAATCAATAAAGCCGCAGGTATTGACCACCACCAAATCTGAATCTTCATAACTAGCCGAAATTTCATAACCTTCAGCGCGAAGCTGTGTGAGAATGCGCTCGGCATCTGACCCTGCTTTAGGGCAACCGAGTGAAACAAAGCCGACTTTTGGTGCTGTAGAAAGTGCTGTTTTCATATACTTGATGACTTTAACCTAAAAAATATTCTGTGAGCGCAATGCTGCCAACGCCGCATGCAATTAGGGCGAGCTGCGAGATGCTGGCGCGCAACTCTGTGCGTTTATGCAAGCTGGGAATTAAATCGGCAACTGCCACGTAAAGCATGCTGGATGCGGCTAGGCCGAGTATTGTGGGCACCCAACCTTGCACATGTTGCAGCGCAAAATACGCCGCCACACCGCCAATCACGGTGGCAAAACTAGAGACCAAATTGAATGCAAACGCTTGTTTTTTGCTGTAACCAGAATGTAGCAATATTAAAAAATCGCCTACTTCTTGCGGAATTTCATGCGCGATAATGGCGATTGAAGTGACGATGCCAACTTTCACATCTACCATAAACGCCGACGCGATTAAAATGCCATCGACGAAATTGTGGAACGTGTCGCCTATCATCACCATCATGCCGCTTCTTCCATGATCATGCGTATGATTATGTGACGTTTTAATGATTGAATTAGATGCTCTGGAAGCCGCTCTGTACTTGGTCGCTGGAGCATCTATTTTTTGCACATTTGGCTGAATATCTGGGCATTCTTCTTCAGTATGAATCGCATGCACTTCGCAATGATCACCATGGCAATGCCGCCAAATCACCAGTTTTTCCAGCGTAAAAAACAGCAAAATACCGAACAAAACAGTCGCGGTAAAGTTATTTACATCGGTCGCAACTTTGATGCCTTCAGGCAAAATCTCAAGAAAAACCGCGCCCAGCATGGCGCCGATGGCGTAACTGATGAGCATAGGCACTGCGGAAGTACGTGCTTGCAAGGCCACCAAACCCGCACCCGCAACACTTAGCACGCCGCCGATGAGGCTGGAAAGGATAATCCATACTAAAATAGAAAAGTCGGGAATTGTCATAAAATTCTTAAAAACTGTGAGGCGCTATTATAACTTACGCCAACCATATCAAGGTCGCCATACGGCCTGTAATATTGTCGCGACGATACGAGAAAAAATGGTCTTTTTCAGTAAAAGTACAACGGTCACCGCCGTAAATCTTCGTTACACCCAGCTTGTTTAAACGCTGTGTGGCGATTTTGTACAAATCTCCTAAAAATTTATCGCCATGTGGCTTGAAGGCAACTTCAGATTTTTTATCAATCGCTATAAATTGCGCGCGCACTTCTGCACCAACTTCAAACGCATTCGGCCCAATGGCAGGTCCGAGCCATGCCATTAAATGATTTGACTCAATATTGGCTGCCCTGCAGACCTTATGGAAACTAGCTTCCAGAGCACCGTCGCACAGCCCGCGCCAACCTGCATGCACTGCAGAAACCACGGTGCCAGCGCTATCGCACAGTAACACGGGTAAACAATCCGCCGTCATGGTGACGCAGACGACATTTTTACGCATGGTATAGCTAGCATCCGCGCTCGGGGCACAACTGGTATCGGCGGCATCTATTACATCAACACCGTGTACTTGATTCAACCAAACAGGCTCGCTCGGCAAAAACTGACTTAGTAGCTGGCGATTTTGCGCAACGTGAATCGGGTTGTCTTTTACGTGATCGCCGAGGTTAAAGCTGTTATACGGAGCATGGCTGAACCCGCCCGTGCGCATGGTTTGCAGCGCTTTTACATTCGCTGGGGCTGGCCAGTTTGGGAGGATGAAATCGCTATTTTTTAGCATTAAATCTCACTACCTTCGTCATTCTGAGTCCAATGTTTTATCTTGGGCGAAGAATCCAGTAGTTTGTTGGCAGAGTCTGGATTCTTCGCTACGCTCAGAATGACGATTTTAAGGGTTAGTAAATTACTCATCTTCTAAATCATCACCTTCAAAGTCATCATCGTCATCATCCCAATCTTCATCATCTTCACCCACGTACAAGCCATTTTCATCTACGCCAAAATCAACCATTTGACCTTCATCAATTGGCGCATCTTCATGGCGCATGGCTTCCAGCAAGGCTTTCATATCATCAGCCAACTCAATTTGCCATTCCATAAACTCTTCTGTTTTGGGGTGAATTAGGCCGAGTTTAATCGCATGCAAAGCTTGGCGATTAAAGTCAGTAATCGCATCGCGCAGAGTTTGCGTCATTTGTTTGTGCGGAATAATATTGCCAATGCCATACACGCTGTCGCCCACAATCGGTGCTTTTAAATGCTGCATGTGTACGCGAATTTGATGCGTGCGGCCAGTCTCTAGCTGACAGCGCACATAGGTATTGGTGCCAAAACGCTCAAGCACCTCATAATGCGTCACGGCGGGCTTGCCTGTGCGCGAGATGGCCATTTTAGTACGCGCATGACTATGGCGCCCTATTGGCTGATTCACTGTGCCATGTCGCCACATAATGCCCCACACAATGGCACGGTATTCGCGTTTAACCGTGCGCGCTTGCAGCTGGCGCACCAAACTGGTCTGCGCTTCTAACGTTTTAGCAACCACCAATAAGCCGCTGGTATCTTTATCTAGCCTGTGCACAATGCCAGCGCGCGGCACGTCGCTTAGCTGTGGCAGATAATGCAGCAGCGCGTTGAGCAGCGTTCCGCTCCAATTGCCCGCTGCAGGGTGTACTACAATGCCTGCGGGCTTGTTGATGACCAAAATCGTGTCATCCTCGTAAATAATATCCAGCGGAATATTTTCTGGCTTAAACGCGTTCTCTTGTGCGTTTTCTGGCGGATTAATGCTGACCTGCTCACCACCCCAAATCTTAGTTTTGGCGGTGGTCGTTTCATTGTTAAGCGTCACCAAACCCGCTTTAATCCACGCTTGCAGGCGCGAGCGCGAATGTTGCGGCAACATTTGTTGCAGCGCAATGTCCAAGCGCTCACCGCCCAAATGCATCGGGATACTGAGTTTTATGATGGATGAAACTTCTGTCTTAGCTTGCATACGTTATAATATTGCCAATTATTGATTGTTAGGTTGTCATCTTGAAAAATACCGCGAACTCTATTTTACAGCTTTTATGCATCGCGCTTTTAGCTATATTTTTGCAGGCCTGCGCCATTTTTGGCGATCCGACCGAATTGGATGATACCAAAGGCTGGCAGGCTGACCGTATTTATGCGGCAGGCGAAGAAAAAATGCAGGACAAAGATTATGACAAAGCCATCCTTTATTTTCAAAAGTTAGAGTCGCGCTTTCCACACGGCGTTTATGCCACTCAGGCACAATTGGAAATTGCTTACGCGCATTACAAAAAGTCTGACCCGATTTCATGCGTGGCTGCGGCCGATCGCTTCATCAAGCTGCATCCAAATCATCCGAATGTGGATTACGCTTATTACTTAAAAGGCTTGGCTAGCTTTAACGAGCGCGGCATTGTCGAAAAATACACCGCGCAAGAAATCAGCGATCGTGACCCAAAGGCGCTTAAATTAAGCTTTGCAGCCTTTAAAGAACTGACCGAACGCTACCCGAAAAGCCGCTATTACAAAGACTCCACACAGCGCATGGTTTACTTGGTAAATGCGCTTTCGCAGCACGAAATGCACGTGGCGCGTTACTACATGAAGCGACAAGCCTATTTGGCCGCGCTTAATCGTGCCAAATATGTGCTGGAATACTACCCAAACTCTAACTCGGTAGAAGAAGCGCTGGTGGTGAGCATTAGCGCCTACGACTACATGGATTTGACCGATTTAAAAGACGATACTTTGCGCATTTTAAAAACCAACTACCCGCAAAACCCAATGGTGACGGGGAAATACTCTGAAGATGAAAAAGTGTGGTGGAAGTTTTGGGAAAGCTTGTACTAACTCTTTTATTGATGCCCTGCAACCCGCATGGATATTGCCTCGCAGGGCATCTATTTTTAAATACGCGATGGTCTAATTAAACTCTCGGCTGAAATGCCAAGCCCTTCGTGTAGCTTCCATATCATGGTAGAAGTTAATGGGCGTTTACGATTAAGAATCTCATAAACGCGATTTACTCTACCTATCATTGGCACCAAATCTTTTGCGGTTAAGCCTTCTTGCTCCATACGAAATTTAATCGCCTCTACTGGGTCTGGTGGGTCAATGTGATAATGCTTAGATTCATAAGCCTCAACTAAAGTAAGCAGCACTTCAAAGCGATCACCTGCTGGGGTGTTAAGTTCTGGCTCATGATCAAAATAAGCCGACACCTCACGCAAGGTGGCTTGATAATCTTGTTCGTTATGAATTGGTTTAATGTCCATGCTACTACTCCAGTTCTATTGTTTCTGCTTTAATTGCATCATATTGCTTGTGCGTGCCGATAAATTTAATGTAAACCGCGCCAAACTGATACGCCACAGCAACAATTAGCCGATAATCATTACCTTTAATATTAAACACAATGCGCCTATTTTTAATAATGCTCGCACTGCGATATTTATCTTTAATATCAGCGAGTTGCTTCCAATTGGCTTGCTTTACTTCATCCACCCACGCTTTTAGATGTTGCTCACTATCTGGCGATTTAGCCCAAAAATCTTTCAATATTTTTACTGATACAATCTTCATGGGCTAGTATATATCCCAAATTGGGATAAAGCAAATTTTTTTCTTACTGATTGGTTTTTGGTTTTTTGCTAATTGTAATAAATTACATACTCTGCAACCCGCATGGATATTGGGTTTCGCATTCGACTTAGTGCTTTAGTACTTAGCGAGAATGGTGATGCCAAGAACTGGTACAGAGCATCTATTTTTAGTTATTTTAATGCATTAATTGTGCTAATTTACTGCGCTCTATCCACGCCATCGCCGCCGCCTCATCTTGCTCAATCGCTATTTCAACTGCGCGTTTGGCCACGCTTAACAAATGCTCGCTTTGCGCTTTCAGGCTAAAGCTTTGTTGTACCAGTTGGCTGATATTGGTTTGATTGGCGAGGTCAATAATGGGCAATATTACATTTTCAATTTCACCTACGCGCCAATGTAAAATTATAGAACCTCCCGCGTCCCGTTCTGCCTGCATTTGTACCAGTTTTGAATTCAACACTAACGTTAAATATTCTGGCAATACATCATCATGCTTGATATTTAGATGCAGAATTGCACTTGAAGTAACGCCATGCAAACCTTCACGCAACAAATAAGCCGCGCCAACGCTACCGTCTTTTGAAAACAAAACAGTTCCTGCTTTGGGTTTTAGACTTTCTAGCAAGATTTGATTGTCTTGCACAAACGCGTCAGATAAGTATTTATCAGGCACAGTTAAGCCAAGCTTTGAATAATCAGATACTCGAATAAATGGCAAACCTTCGTCTGCATAAGCGTCCGAGCCAGGTTCTATGGATTTTTTAATATTAACCACATCCACTAATTTTGCATGCGTTTGACTGGCTAATTTTGCCATTACTTCTTCATATTTCCGCTGATAATACTCAGCATCTAGACGGCCGCTAGCGCCAAAGCTTTGTGCAAAGGTTTTAATATTGGTGTTTTGCATAGAAGGCTTAAAATTTGCCAACCCCACCGCCTCAAGCAAGGCTTGTTCGGCTTGTGCATAACTTGTCTTTGATTGTTCAAGCACTGCAAAAGCTGAATTTACAACATTAGTAACTTGAGTTATTAAATGGTCTGAAAAATCAGGGATAAGAATTTGTTCAAAGTCTTCAAGTATCAAGCCAGTTTGTGCTGAACCTCTTTTAAACTTTTGTATTTGATTTTGACCGTAAGCCGATTGAAGAAAGACAGCAAAAAATTCTGATTGAATTTTTTTAGGTCGCATTATGGCTAACTTACAACTACAAGTTGCATCCGCATTTGTTTTGACTAATGACAGATTGCCAATAATGGCACCTACAATAGACATCAAAATATCACCCTTTTTAAGGTGAGAGCGGCGCATATTCGGTGTGTCAAAAATTCGTTTTTCTATTTTTAAGTTACTACTTGCTTGCTCAATAAAGAAGTTGTAAATATCAGTGCCTCTGTAATATGGTACACCGTCATCACAATAATCCTCGCTGATAGACATGTGATTGCCATCTGAAACAGATACGAAGTTAGTAATTGATTGTGCTTTGACTGAAACTAATTTTTTCAAATCATCGATATTTTTTTTGCTGTAAAAATCAGAATCAATTCGCTTAGTTCTTTCAAGCTCACTAAGTCTAATTTCACTTACTTCCAGCCCTTCTAACAACGCCGCATATTTGTCAGCGTTAAACCCATTAGAAGGGCTTATTGAAAAAAACTCGAGTGATAAAAACTTAAGTTCTCTTTTTTGGCAAACTCTGCAAAGGCTTCAGCAATTTGTGGCAAGTCTGATTTTGTTAGCGTATCGTGCGTGTTTTTGCCTATGTAGTTGCCTGAGTTATCTTTAACCGCTTTGGTGTTAGTGGCAAAAAATATCGGGTAATCGTCCAGTTTGGGGCATTTTTTAGCATCCCATTTTTGTACTAATAGCACGCTGGTTTTGGTGCCTGTGTAAGGTTTAAAGCTATTGCCATGCAGGCCTAGCACGCCCAATATGCGGCATTCTTGGGCGATAAATTCACGTAACTCTTTGTCGCTAGAGTTATTAAATCGGCCTTGCGGCAACACAATGGCCATGCGTCCGCCGGGTTTTAAAAAGCGTAAATTACGCTCTAAAAACAGCACATCGCGCTTTTCGGTGGCTTTGGTTCTTTGCTTTTTATCGCGCGCAACCGCGTAATAACCTAAATAGCCGCTGCCGCTTGAAACATCACCCGCAAACGGTGGGTTGGTCATCACAATATCAAAGCTGTTATCGGCAAACTTGGTTGCAATGGCGTTATCAAACTTACCTTGTTGATCTTTATCCCACAGACGTAAATCCAGCGTGTTAGCTTGTTGTGAATTAGATGAGCCGTCACCCGCAATCACCATTAAGGCCTTGGCGATTTTTACGGTACGCGGGTCAAAATCTAGTGCATACAGGTTATTGACGGCATAACGATAACGGTCTTTATCTTCAATTTTTTGCGTTTTTAGCATGTGCTGAAAGGTGTGCAGCAAAAAGCCTGCGCTGCCTGCGCTTGGGTCTAGCACCTTTTCATCATCATGCGGGTTGAGTAGTGAAACAATAATGTCAATGACTGGGCGCGGCGTGAAATATTGGCCTTTTTCACCTTTGCTATCGCCAGAAATCATGTGCTCAAAGGCGGCATCTAAGATTTCAAAATCGGTTTCAAATAGTTTGTACTCTTGTAGCTCCGAAACTACCTCGATAAGCGTTTCTTCACTTAATTCTAATTCGTCTTTATCTTTAAAAACATCTTTCCATTTGTTTTTGGCCTTGCCAAATAAGGCTTCTATCGCTGGCTGAATTTTTACACCTTTTTTGGTTTGAAAATCCAGTTCTTCGGTTGGTTTTTTGCTTTGCTCATCGTAAAGTTTGGCAAAAATTAGCTTAAAAATCTCATCAAACGCATTCACGCCATCGTTCGCCAGTACCTTTTCTTGTAGCATATTCACGGTGGCGCGCAAATCTATTACATCCAGTAAATCTTGCTTTTTAAGGTAGGTAGCTAAAACATCATCGATGGTTTCGTTAAATTTAGGTAAGCGTTTAAAGCGCTCAAACTTGTATTTGTTATCTGGGTTGCGGTAACGAATATTCTCCTCGTTGCCATCTACCCACACGCCTAAATAGGTGGGCAAGGCGGAGATGTAGCTTTCTAGCTGGTCAAGGCCTTGCATCAAGGTTTCGTTTGGCTTTTTTACTTCAATAATCAGCACAATGTTTTCTTTGTCTTTTTTGGTGGCGTTGTCGTAAATAATAATATCTGCGCTCTTGCTGGCAGAACCCATTTGCACAGCTACTTCAAGCTCCATGTGGTCTATCGGGTAGCCGTATTCTTGCTTGAGTTTTAGAATGTAAAGCTGACGAATAATCTCTTCTGGATTAGTTTTGCTAGGCGAATAGACTTGAATTTTTTTGTTGCGGCGCAAACAATTAAGGTAAAACTTATCTCCTTTTTCATCAGCAATTAAACTGCTTTCTAGCTGCTGTATTTGAGCTGGTGAGAATAGTTTGAGCGCGTTTGCGTCTGATTTAAGAATTTCGGCAAGTGTCATGGTGAGCCTTGAATATTTTTTGAATATGTCGGATTTTAATTGAATTTAAACGATTGTAGAAAATTAAAAAGCCAGCATAAGCTGGCTTTTTAATTTCAATCAAATCAGTCTCGATTGATTGCAGAATTTTCATTGCAAAGGCATGTAGTTATCTTGGCTGCAGACCGCATGGATATTAGCTTGCAGGGCAGGCTATTTCAATTACCAATAACTACCTTTTTTTATTCTCGTCGTCTTTTTTGGCTTTCAGCTCGGCGCGCTGCGCAGTTTTACGGCGGCGCATGCTGACAATACCTTCGCCTGCTTTGCGTTTGTTTTCTGGCTCGGCAAACGGGTTTGCGCCTGCATTAAACTGCACGCGCAATGGTGTGCCAGTGAGCTGGAAGGTTTTGCGGAATACGCCTTCTAAATAGCGTTTGTAGCTGTCTTTGATGTCTTCGACATGGCTGCCGTGAATGACCACAATCGGTGGGTTCATGCCGCCTTGATGCGCGTATTTTAGTTTTGGACGCGTGCCGCGACTAATTGGCGGTTGGTGTTGCGCGATGGCGTCAATGAGTACGCGAGTAAGTTGTGGTGTGGCGAGCTTGGCCATGGCGGCTTTAAATGCGCCATCCACCGACACAAACAACTCAGGTAAGCCTTTTTTGCGTAACGCAGAAATGTAGTGAAATTTTGCCCAGTCCAAAAAGATGAGTTTGCGATCAATTTCTTTTTTAATAAATTCGCGTTCGTCTTCTGGCAAGCCATCCCATTTATTTACTGCAACCACCAGCGCACGGCCAGCTTCCAATATATACGCGGCGACGTGGGCATCTTGCTCGGTAATGCCTTCTTGCGCGTCCACCACCAAAATAGCCACATTGGCGTCTTCAATGGCTTGCATGGTTTTGACCACTGAAAATTTTTCTACCGCTTCAAACACTTTTCCGCGCTTACGCACGCCAGCTGTGTCGATAATAATGTAATTTTTGCCGTTTTTTTCTAGCTCGATTTCGATTGAATCACGTGTCGTTCCAGGCTCGTCAAACGCGATTACGCGCTCTTCGCCCAGCAGCGCGTTTACCAGTGTGGATTTCCCCACGTTAGGGCGTCCGACAATAGCGATTCTAGGCACTTTATTGTGCGGAACAGTTTCATCAAATGTGGGCTCTGCAAAGTCTTCCAGCGCCAGCTCGACCAAATCTTTCACACCTTCGCCGTGCGCGGATGAGATAGACAGCGGCTGACCGAGGCCTAGCTCGTGAAAGTCTGCCGATACCACGGCTTTGTTCATGCCTTCGGTTTTGTTCACCGCCAGCAACACGGGGCGTTGCGATTTGCGTAGCGTATCGGCAATAATAAATTCTTGCGGCGTTAAGCCAGCGCGACCATCGACAATGAAAATCACCACATCGGCTTCATCTATGGCCAGCAAAGTTTGCTTGGCCATTTCTTTTAAAATGCCGCTTTCAGCCGTCGGCTCAAAGCCGCCTGTATCAATCACCAAATACGGCTTGCTGCCGCCAATGCCGCGTCCGTAGTGCCTATCGCGCGTTAGACCAGGTAAATCGGCCACCAGCGCGTCACGGCTTTTAGTCATGCGATTAAAAAGAGTAGATTTGCCGACGTTAGGTCGGCCGACGAGTACAATGGTAGGCAGCATAAAGTTTATTCTGCAGTTGGCAGTGAAATGCCAGGTTGTAACACTGGGTTTTGCTCTGGGCCTTGTTCTGGCAGCAAAATGGAATCATTTTTTTGGAACATAATGCTGCGCTCTTCGCCTGACGCAGCGGGTTCAGGCGCTTGCACTGGCGATGGTTCAGGCCGTGATGCTGGCGCAGATGTTGGCTTAGCAGCATTTTCAGCAACGCTAATCGCATACAAGCCGCCGTCGCGCGTTTCTGCAATTATCTGTGTAGAAGTGCTACTAGGAATTATCGACATCACTGCGTTGCTATCTAGCTTGATGCGCGCCGCAAAACTGCCTTCATCGCGCGTTAAAAAGTGCACGTAACCTTCTAAATCGCCCACTGCAACCACAGAACCCACAGGCAAGGGCGCAGTTAAGCGGCGATTTGCCAGCGCGCCTTGGCGCCAAAATGTTTTGCCCGTTTCGTAATCCAAGGAATACACTGCGCCAAGTGTGTGCGACACGAATATTTTATTATCTTCTACATTCAGCCCGCTGTAGCTCGAAATATCGCGATTCCACAAAACTTTGCCGCTTCTGCGGTCTACCGCTGCGATTTTGCCTTGATACGCCACCGCATAAACGATTGGCCCAACTACTGCTGGCAAGCTGGTGATATCAGCAATGCGCTCGATTTCGGTCACGCCTTTAGGTTGCGCTACGGTAGCTTCCCACAATAGTTTGCCATTATCCGCACGAATTGCCACCAATTTGCCACCCGCAAACCCTGCATACACCGCGCCGCCATCCACCACAAGGCCCACACTGCTGCGCAAGGTAAGCGCTGGATTAATGCGCTCATACACCCATTTGCGGCTGCCATCGGCGGCATCTAAACCAAAAATGTGATTATCGCCAGTGCGTACAATGACCAAGCCATCAAAATAACGCGGAACGCTCAATATTTCGCTAGAAACTTTAGCTTTCCACAGCGCTTTGCCCGCAATATCGTAAGCATGCACGTTGCCTTTATTGGTGCCGACCAATAAAATGCCCGCACCAAGGCCAACGCCGCCACTAATCGGCTCGCCCACATTCACGCGCCAAACTTGGCGACCATTGGCTGCATCTAATTTAAGGATTTCACCTGCGGCATTGGTCGCATAAACTGCGCTGGAATCTAAGGCTGGCGTGTAATCGTATTTCTCAGTTTTGCCTGCGTTGCTAGACCAATCAATTTTTGCCGTGTAAGTTGGCTTAATTTCTTCTAGCGCTGCGGGAGGATTTGGCGGTTCTTTACCGAATATTTTATCGGAAAGATCCGACCTTAATTCTGTCAGCGTGCTGCATCCTGCAAGGATTGCAAAGCCAAAAACAATTATTAATCTTGAAAAATTCATCATTACTAAAATCAAACACCAAGCGATTCAAGCTTTTGTTGCGTGTATTGATGCAATTTTCCCTGTTCATCCAAGATTTCTAAAGCGATTTGGTAAGCTTTTTTAGCATCAGCTTGTTTGCCCTGCGCCAGCAAAACGTCACCTTGCAAGTTCGCTTTTAAGCCTTCGTAACCCTTGTCATTAATGGCTGCGAGCACCTTATTCGCTTCGTCGTACTGCGTTTCATCATACAAAATACCCGCCAATTGCAAGCCAGCAATGGCTTTCACGGCGCTTTCTTTGGCATTTTTAATCGCCCATTCCAGTTGCGCTTTAGCGCTTTTGCTGTCGTTCACCGCAAAATTGGCTTTTGCCGCAAATACCGCTGCGCGACCAGCGTAGGGTGTGCCAGAAAAATCTTCCATCAACTTAGCAGATTGCGCTTTAATTTCAGCCGTTTTAGCGGGCTCCGTCACCACTAAAGTTTGGTACAAAGCAGATGCTTCTACCGCTTTTTTATTTTGAAAGTAACCATAGCCCTGCCAAGCAGCATAAGCTACCAAGGCCGCCAATACTAGGTTGGTGGCCAGCTTGCCATTTTTTTTCCACCAAACTTTAAATTCGTCTAACTGTTCCTGCTCTTCTAAATCGTATGCCATGCTTTAACTTTCTCTCTTAGCCGTTTCCGGCGTTTTATAAATTGTTAGGCCGCTTTGCGACCTGGAATTGCATTTAATAATTGCTGTGTGTAAGCCTGCTGCGGCGCATTGTAAACATCCACAACTGCGCCCTGCTCCACAATTTTACCCTTGTGCATCACCACCATTTCATCGGCAATGTGGCGCACTACGCGCAAATCATGGCTAATAAAAATGTAGCTTAAATTCATTTCTTTTTGCAGCGCTTTAAGCAGCAACAAAATCTGCGCTTGCACCGAAACATCTAAGGCAGAAACTGGCTCATCGCAAACAACCACCTTGGGATTTAGCACCAGCGCACGCGCGATGCCAATACGTTGGCGCTGCCCGCCTGAAAACTGGTGCGGATATTTCTGTGTGTCAGCAACTTCTAAACCCACGCGCTCCAGCATTTGCTGTACTTTTTCTTTTTGTTCGCTGACACTGCCTAAACCATGAATCAGCAAGCCTTCGCCAACAATCTCGCCCACTTTCATGCGCGGATTCAACGATGCAAACGGATCTTGAAACACCATTTGCAAATGTTTTCGCTGCGCGCGCAAGTCTTCTGCGTTCAATTTGGCCAAATCTTGACCCTGAAAAAGCACTTCGCCGCTGTCAAAAGGGTGCAATTGTAACAGACAACGCGCCAATGTGGATTTGCCACTACCAGATTCACCCACCACCGCCAGCGTAGAACCCGCTTTTAGCGCGACGCTCACATCATCTAAGGCCTTGATTTGCGTGCTGCCGAAACCAAAGCGCCCACTGCGCTGCATATAGGTTTTAACTAGATTGTTGGCTTGCAGAATGATGCCGCTCATGCTGCAACCTTATCCTCTTTTAACCAAGCATAATCAATCGGCTTCAATTCTTTTTTGCCTTCAGCATCGGGCACACAAGCCAATAGTGCCTGGGTATATGGGTGTTTTGGTTTTTTCAAAATTTGTTGCTTTGTACCTGTTTCCACAATTTCGCCGCGAAACATCACAATCACGTCATCGGCAATATCCGCCACCACGCCAAAATCGTGCGTAATAAACAACATTGCCATATTCATACGCGTTTTTAGTTCGTCCAATAACTGCAAAATTTGCGCTTGCACCGTCACATCCAGCGCGGTTGTTGGCTCATCGGCTATCAACAAAAGCGGTTCGCAAGCAATGCTCATGGCAATCATCACGCGTTGGCGTTGTCCGCCTGAAAGCTCATCTGGATAACTATCTGCGCGCTCGGGTGGAATGCCGACTTGCTCAAGAAGCGCAGCGACTTTATCTTTTAAGACAGCGCCTTTTAAACCCAAATGCGCGGTCAGCGTTTCGCCGATTTGATATCCAACAGTTAACACAGGATTTAAAGAAGTCATCGGCTCTTGAAAAATCATGCCGATTTTTGCACCGCGAATGCTTTGCAAGGCTTTATTATCCAGCTTAGTTAGCTCGCTACCTTGAAATTGAATACTACCTTTGGCTTGCAATTGTAACGATAGCAACCCAATGATGCTAAGTGCGGTTAAACTCTTGCCGCTACCCGATTCACCCACGATGCAGGTGGTTTTGCCAGCCGACAAAGTCAGCGAAACATTGTTGACCAATAAGCGATTTAGCGCATTTTTCGGCGTAATTGTTAAATTAGCGATGTTTAAAATTTCTGCCATGCTTATTCTATGTTGTAGACAATGGTGACTACTACGCGCGCCGTCTTATCAATGGTCGATTTATCATTCACGCCGCCATAGCTATTGTCACTATCGTCAGTTGCACCGCCTACAGGCAGTATATAAAATGCGCCTTGGCTAGCCGATTTCATCACACCCACTTTCACGCCGTCCTGCTTCACAAATTCGGTGGCGCGGGCGCGGGCATTTTTGGTAGCATCTGCAATTAAGGACATTTTTACCGCTTCTAAACCACTCACCAAAAACTGTGGTGGCTGTGCGGTAACGGGATGGTTATCTGCCCGCAAAGCTAAAAATGCTTTATTGGCGGCAGTAATTTTGTCTAAATCTTTGCTAGTAACGCGGATATTTTGATACGCATCAAAGCCTCTTTGCACTTGGCGTGGCGTGTCTTTAATAAAAATTTCTTCGTAATGTGGCGCTAAACTTTCCACGTCTGGCGTTATGTTTTCTGCAATAAAACCTTGTTTAATCAAAAAAGCTTCTACTACTTTGCGTTCTTGCTCTAGACTGACTAAAGCATTAGCTTGTGTGTCCGCTGCTACACCCACATTAATTTGCCATTCAGCGCTATCGGCTTTGATGGGTTTTTCGGCCAAACCTTTTACCGTAATGCTCTGCTGACCAGCAACTGCACGCTTGGCCTGCACGCCCAATATAAACGCCGCACTGGCCATGCCAATGGCTAATAATAAGCCCAGTACAATAATTGCTTTAGAAAAGTCTCTATTCTCGGTCATTTGATGTCTCCAATATACTGTGCAACATGACTTAGTTTACACCTGATTTGCTCACCTTTTTCTAGTAGCGGTTTTAGTGAAACCTCACCTGCAGCCGCTTCGTCATCGCCCAAAATCGCCGCGAATTTTGCACCGCTTCTATCTGCGCGTTTCATTTGGCTTTTAAAACTGCCACCGCCTGCATTTAATACCACGCTAAAACCTAAATTTCTTAAGCCTTCTGCGGCAGTAAATGCTTGTTTTTCTGCAAGCTCCCCCACATTCACTAAATAAATATCGGGCGCATTGCTGGTTGTTACGCCGTATTCTTGCATCAAAAGAAAAACGCGCTCTAAGCCAATACCAAAGCCACAAGCAGGCGTTACGCTGCCGCCTAAACGTTCGACCAAGTTATCATAACGTCCACCAGCCGCAATTGTGCCTTGCGCGCCGAGTTTAGTCGTCACCCATTCAAACACGGTGCGGTTATAATAATCGAGCCCACGTACCAAACGATTATTAATCGTATAGGCAATTCCTGCATCGCCAAGCAATTGACACAGCTTTTCAAAATGCGTTCGCGTGGCTTCACCTAAAGTGTCTATCAGCCTGGGCGCGGCTTCACACATGGCTTGCATGCGTGGATTTTTCGTGTCCAAAATGCGCAGCGGATTAGTGTGCAAGCGGCGTTTCGCGTCTTCATCCAACACATCCGCATGTTGCTCAAAATACGCAATCAAGGTTTGGCGATAAGCTAAACGCTCATCTGCATCGCCAATGCTATTAATTTGCAGCTCAACATCTTTTATTTCTAGTGCTGCCCAAAGCCGCGCCAGCATGACAATCTGCTCTGCATCCACTTCTGCCGATTCAAAGCCAAACGCCTCTGCGCCAATTTGGTGAAATTGTCTTTGCCGCCCTTTTTGCACGTTTTCGTGGCGAAACATCGCACCGCTGTACCAAAGCCGTTGTGGGCCGTTATAAGTGAGATTATTTTCAATCACTGCCCGCACGCAACCCGCCGTGCCTTCTGGCCGCAAGGTCAGTTTGTCGCCATTGAGCGCATCCGTCCAAGCGTACATTTCTTTTTCAACAATATCGGTATGTTCACCCACGCTACGCACAAATAAGTCAGTCGTTTCCACAATCGGCATGCGGATATTGTTGTAACCGTATTGCGCTAAAATCTTGCGCACGGTGTCTTCCAGCTTAAACCACAGCGGCGTAGCTTCGGGCAAAATGTCGTAGAAGCCCTTAATGCTTTGGATTTTATTATTAGGTATTTTTTGTGCCATTTAATTGGCTACTTGAATCGGAATTACTTTAATTTTATCGGTCTTCAGACCAATATCCATAAGGCTTACAGAGCCATCTTTATAATGCGTTTCTACATAGTTTTCGACAATTTTCTGAAATTCCTGCGCAATATTGTCGCCTTTCAGCGTCACGGTTTTTTGGCCATCCACAAACACTGGCGCAACTGGCGTCTCGCCTGTGCCAGGCAAGCTGATGCCGATATTCGCCAGTTTGGATTCGCCCGGCCCGTTCACCACGCAGCCCATCACCGCCACGCTCATGTCCTCGACGCCTGGGTACTTTTTACGCCACACCGGCATTTGTGTGCGCAAATAACTTTGAATTTGCATGGCAAGTTCTTGAAAATAGGTACTGGTGGTACGCCCGCAACCTGGGCAGGCGGTAACTAGCGGCGTGAATGAGCGTATGCCCATGGTTTGTAAAATTTCTTGCGCGACGATAACTTCTTTAGTGCGACTCTCGTTCGGCTCTGGCGTTAGGCTTACTCTAATCGTATCGCCAATACCTTCTTGCAGAAGTAATGCCAGCGCGGCGGTTGAGGCGACAATGCCTTTAGAGCCCATACCCGCTTCGGTTAAGCCTAAATGCAGCGGGTATTCGCAGCGTTTGGCCAACTCGCGATACACTTTAACTAAATCTTGCACGTTGCTTACCTTGCAAGAAATGATAATTTGATTGGCTTGCAAGCCAATATCCACCGCCTGTTGCGCGCTTTCTAATGCAGATTGGATGAGCGCCTCGCGCATTAATTCATCGGCTGATAATGGATTGGCCAGTTTGCCGTTGTCATCCATCATCTGCGCCATTTTGGCTTGGTCTAAACTGCCCCAATTAACGCCAATTCGCACACATTTTTGGTATTTAATCGCCGCTTCAATCAAGTAAGCAAATTGCTCATCGCGCTTGCTGCCCTTGCCGACGTTGCCAGGATTAATACGGTATTTGGCAAGCGCTTGCGCGCAATCGGGATAAGCGGCGAGTAATTTGTGACCGTTGTAATGAAAATCGCCCACTAGCGGCACGTTGCAGCCTATCGCGTCCAAACCCGCACGGATGTTGGCTACCTGCGCAGCCGCTTCGGGCGAATTAACGGTAATGCGCACTACTTCTGAGCCCGCTTGCCACAGCTCAAACACTTGTTGAATGGTGGATTGTGCATCGGCAGTGTCGGTATTGGTCATGCTTTGCACAACCACGCTTGCTTGTGTTGTACCAGCTAAACCGCCGCCTACAGGCACATGGCCTATCATCACTTGTAGAGAATTGCGCCGCATGCTTATTCGAGTTTGATGTGCGCGACGTTGTTGCGCGAGTGCGGCGCCAGCGCGACTGACTTACCATTAAAGCTCATGCTGGTTGCGCCAGCATTGCCAACTGTGACGTTAACGGGTGGTTTCACATCAATACTTTCGCGGCTACCAGCGAAGATAGTCCTGCTGTAAATCTCACGGCCATTTGCATCTACCACGTTCACCCAAGTTTCTTGGTTAGCACTAAACTCAAGTTTCGCCACGCCAGTTGGAGTAGGCGCGACTGCTGGCTCTGCAGGCAGCGCGACTATTGGTACGGCTAGCGCAATTGGCGCTGCAACTGCTGGCGCAGCGCTACTTACGCTAGCATCTGTTGATAATGTTTGATTAGTAGCCGCATCCACAGATGGTGGAGTGATACTTGCATCCGCAGGTGATAATGTTAATTCTGTACTTGCTTGCAGCTCGGGCGCGCGCTCAGCCGCTGGCAAAGCGACTTCTGGCAAAGGCTCTGTACTTTCTACGCTCGCACTGGGTGCAGTTGGGCTGGGTTTTTCAACATAGTTTTGATAAAACAGCCAAGTGCCCAAGCCCGCCAGTGCTAAGAATCCGAGCAATAAATTGCGCCCAGTATTAGGTTTTTTATAGCTGGTCATTTTCATGTTTGCGCTAGGCTTAACGATTAGTTCGTGGGGATTCACGCTAGGCACAATCACGTTATAGGCATCCAGCAAAGGTTCCGCGTTGATTTTAAGCTGCTTGGCATAGTTGCGAATGAAGCCTCTAACGATAGTAGGCTCGGGCAAAGCAGCGAAATTATCTGCTTCAATTGCCTCAATTTGTTTAGGGCTTAACCGTAGTCGGCTGGCAATGTCTTGTATCGCCAAACCTTGATTTTCGCGCGCAGCGCGCAGCGCGCCACCACAGCGAGAACGTGAATGCGTGTCAGGTTCATACAATTCTGCATTTTCTGGCGGCAGCGCACTATTTTGTGTCAATTCAATCGCCTCAGCAGATTCTTTAGTTTTGCGCGCCATAGTTCACCTTAAATAGTTCACCTTAATTAATAGCACTTTAATTTCCGCTTACTTCTGCCCGCTTAATAGCATGCGTGTTTGCTCAGAATTAGGATATTGCTGGCGCAGTTGTAAAGCATAACTGGCCTCACTATTTTTGTCGCCCAACACACGTGCGATTTTTATGCCCAACCAAAGTGTTTCTGAACTTGGTGAAGCAATTAGGGCATTTTGTAAAGTTTTTTGAGCAATGGTCGCATCACCACGCTTGAACTGAATATCGGCTAATTGCGTGGCAGCAGAATGCGTCAGCGGCTCGATCTGCAGTGCTTTATTGAGATAAAGTTCTGCATTTTTAAGGTCATTTTTACGCGCCGAGCAAATGCCTGCATTCGCGTAAGCCAAGTGAGGCGTCGAATACAACGGGTTTTTAACTGCCGTTAAAAAATGACCTATAGACTCATCGTAACGCTTTCTAGCACACAAAAAGCTGCCATAATTATTGTGCGATTCTGAATTGCCAGGCTGCACTTCGAGGGCTTTTTTAAAATTTGCATCGGCTTTAGCGTCTTCGCCTAACGCTGCATAAACTAAGCCTAGGCCGTTATACGCCTGCCCATATTTAGGATCGATATGGATAGCATGGTTAAATTCATCTAATGCGACTTCTAGCTTATTTTGCTGATAATACGCTGCGCCCAAATCAGCGTGCGCACGCGCACGCGCAGTGAGCTTGCTTTCGCCATACCCTTCGTTTCCGCTAGGCTTCAGCGTCTCGCATGCGCTTAACAACACGCAAACCAATGCAATCAAGCTCATTTTTATTAAATTCATGCAATCGCCTCAATGTTTATCGTTCTATTGCGTTTAATTTTATCCTGCACCTTGCCCGCCAATTGGCCGCATGCGGCATCAATATCGTCACCACGCGTTTTACGCACCGTCACAATATAACCTGCTTGCATTAAAATATCACGAAACACGCGAATGTGGCTAGGTTTTGATGTTGCGTAACCGCTATTGGGGAAAGGATTAAACGGAATAAGGTTAAGCTTGCAAGGCACGCTTTTAATCACCTTTAGCAACTCATGCGCATGTTCTACCGTGTCATTCACGCCGTCTAACATCACGTATTCAAACGTAACAAAATCGCGCGGCGCTTTTTCTAAATAACGGTTACAAGCCGCCATCAAATCTTTAATTGGATGTATTTTGTTAATCGGCACCAGCATGTCTCTAAGCGCGTCGTTAGGCGCATGCAGGCTCACAGCTAAAGCAACCGCGCAATCTTCTTTAAGCTTATCCATTACTGGCACTAAGCCACTGGTAGAAAGCGTGACGCGGCGGCGACTTAAGCCATAAGCGCTATCATCCAACATAATCTGCATAGCAGTCACTACGTTATCGTAATTTGCCAAGGGCTCGCCCATGCCCATCATTACTACGTTGCTAATGATGCGATCATTCGCTGAAAGCAAGTCGTAGCCGGACTCACTGCGTAACGATTTGTTCGCAATCACCAGTTGGCCGATGATTTCTGCGACACTTAAATTACGGTTAAAGCCTTGCGCACCCGTGCTGCAAAAGGTGCAAGCCAACGCGCAACCCACTTGCGATGAAATACACAAAGTACCGCGGTCATCTTCTGGAATAAATACCGTTTCGATGCTATTTGCCACGCCATTCTTATCATCCGTACCGATTAGCCACTTGCGCGTGCCGTCGTTAGATACTTGCTCGAGTTGCACATTAGGCAAAGTAATTTCACATTTCGTTGCCAATTTCTCACGCAAACTTTTCGCAATATCCGTCATCTGCGTAAAATCATGCACGCCAAAATGGTGCATCCAACGCATCAACTGCTTGGCGCGAAACGGCTTCTCGCCAATACTTGCGAAGTAATCGGCGAGTTGTGGTTGACTGTAATTAAGTAGGTTAATCAATGCTTAAACGATTATCCAAAAAAGTATTTAATCTCAATGGCAGCATTTTCTGTAGAATCTGAACCATGCACCGCATTTGCATCAATGCTCTCAGCAAAATCGGCACGAATTGTGCCAGCAGCCGCATCTTTTGGGTTAGTAGCGCCCATTAAATCACGGTGTTTCAACACTGCATTATCGCCCTCAAGCGCTGTAATCATTACTGGACCAGAAATCATAAACTTAACTAAATCAGCAAAAAACGGACGCGCTGCGTGCACTGCGTAAAAGCCTTCCGCCTCTGCTTTGCTTAAATGCGTCATTTTTGCTGCCACGATTTTTAAACCTGCGTTTTCAAAGCGCGTATAAATTTGACCAATCACGTTTTTTGCCACTGCGTCTGGTTTGATAATGCTTAGGGTACGTTCTACTGCCATGTGAAACTCCAATAAAATATTAAATAAATGAACAACTTACAAAAAAACTGATTTTAACATTTTTAGCGGTTTTTATAAACCATCAATTTGCTGCATTTTAACAATCAAACGCTCAAGAATTGTGGCAAAATCTAGA
>JANOWN010000009.1:0-45433 GCA_031417915.1 Methylotenera sp. | reverse complement strand
GTCTGCACCTAAATCAATGGCCTGTACTTGCATGACATCAACGCCGTTGCGGCCGCGATGTGCAAAATCTACAGAAACGGTAGAGCCCGCTATTGGCGTAAATGTATTAAATAATGTAGCGGCTTGATTGGCATTAATTTCAGCAAAGAAGTTGCCTTCAAATGCTGGCACGCTAAGAAAGCCACTGCGCCAAACTTCAACTTGGTTATCTGTAGCACTTGTATCCCAACCAGGCAAATTATTTTCATCGGTAATCAAAAAGGTAGTTGGCGGCGGCACATTGGCAATTTGCTCAAAGCCACCATTAATAAAATTAGTAACTGCCTCTAATGCGTTGGTAGTTTTAATGGTAATGCTGGCGGGCGACGCAGGTGAAATGGTGTTGTTGTAGTCAGCTCTAGGTGTAAAACTTAATCCATTAAGTGCCGTATTAATGTTGGCAATGCTACCTGTAAAAGTAATAGTGCCAGTGCCATTGCCAACCACATTGGTTAAACCAGCAACACCGCCTAGACTGATTAGGCCGTTTGCGGCAGTTAAGGTAACCGTTTGGCTGCCACCTTCAACATCACTTACAGTTATAGCGTTACCATTTGCGGTAGAAAAAATAAACGAAGTGTCTTCTGTTGTATTTTGCGTACCAGGCACAGCATTAACAGGGGCATCGTCTACGGAATTCACTGTTACTCGAATTGAGGCAGCGTTAGCGGTTTCTGCAACTGGATTAAGCCCAGCAACCACAGTGTTGCTAACAACATATTGAATTGGCGTAACCACACCGTTAAAATTGGCAACAGGTGCAAAAGTAACTGTGCCATTGCCGTTGTATGTAAAAGTACCTTGGCCTGCGATGGTGCGGGTTGTTTGTATGCCAGCTGTTGTAAGGTCTAAATCAACACTGGCTTGGTTAAGCGGTGTTTGTGCGCGGCCACCGTCTGGGCCTTGCTCGCCACCCCAATCATTATCTAAAATAGAAAAAGTAATTGGTGCGTCTTCGTTAGTAGTAGCACTGTCACCAACGGCAACAGGTGAGTTGTAGGCTTTAATATCATTTGAATCGAAAGATATTGAGTTTTGGCGCGGTCCAAATGCACCGCCCGACGTACCAGTATTGCCTAAACTGAAGGTAATTGAAGAAACTGGTTTATCATAAAAAACAGAATAATTGGCTTCAGTAGTTTCTAGGCCAATACCAGGTAGGCTGCTTGATATGCCGGTAAATGTGGGGTTGGTTGCTGTACCACCTTGGGTAACTTGAGAACCCACCTCAATTTTTGACGAATCTGGCAGCTGGTAAGAGGCAAATTCAGTTGCGTTTCCAGCGCCATCCACATCAACACCTGTTGCAATAAAATTACTTAGCGTTGTAGCTGTACCTGTGGGGTTGGAAGTAGTAGCAGTGCCTGTCAGCACAAAGTTAATGGTAAATGTAATGCGTTCGTTAGCGCTTGGTATAGAGGTAATAACCGGTTGAAAAGCTGCATCGCGACCACCAGAGCCACTCGGCGCATCGATATTGCCTAAAGTTGGGCTGCCTGTAACAGCAGAAATTGTTACGACTGCATCTACACCTGGCGTAACGTTGGCATAAAGCCATTTATCACCCACTAAACCGCCAGTTGCGTCAACAAGCACGGTGGGAGTACCAAAGTTTAAACTGATCGGCGCGGGGCCTAGTAGCTGGTTAAAATCAGTTTGGCCAATGGCATTAATAACATTTAATGAATCTATAAAGCCAGTTTGTGTTTCAAAATTCCAATCACCACCTAATTTTATGGCACCAGTTAAGTCTGTTGATGCAGCAATATCCGCACCAGTGCTGGTTGCTAGGGCAATTGCAAACGCTTGCCCAGCTTGGCCTTCGGCCACATTACAGCCATAAATTAAAATATCGGCATTTTCGCTCAAAGCTGCTTTAATAGTAGCCAGCTCATCAGCATATTGACCCTGAACACCAGTTAAATTAAGAGAAGCATTACCAAGACTAATGTTACCTGCCGAGCCGTGGCTAATAATGTGCACAGATTCAATACCTGTGCGGCCTGCAAGCACAGCAGCTATTTGCTCTACACCATCGCGGTTTGCATCTAATAAAACGACATCAGCATTGGGGTGGCTGGTAATATATTGCTGCAAATCGGCAACAATGGCGTCAATAAAAATAATTTCTTTAGCGGCTAAATTAGTGGGCGCAAGCGTGCCTTCAATCAGCGCTCTATCGCTGGCAATTTGTTCGGTTTGATGGTTTTCATTTACGTGACTATCGGCAACAGCTGGCGCTTCAACAGTTGGCGTGGTTTCGGCAGTAATATGGTCAGCAAAGTGGTCAATTACCTCTGCGCCCATGACAGGTAATACGGCATCAAATACAATTCTGGGCTCTAATACCAATCGTTGAGATTGTGGACGTAAAGATTTTTTGGCCATTTTAGTTGATTGCATAATGCGATCTCCGTTTTTTGTTTTTAACTTACTGTTACCGATGCAATAATATAAACTTTATAGCGCATCAAGTAAAGTTGTTAACAAGTTGTAATTATGATTATTAGGGTGCGTTTATAGCAACAACTGTTATTTATACAACAAATAGTTATATAGAATTTTTTAACTCAAAATAGTTCACATTAAAGCGATAATAGGCATGAACTTAGCCTAAGTATATAAGCTTAATGAAGTTTTACAAATGGCTTGGTATTGCAACATTTTGGCGGTGCTGTTAGTGTTGCATGCAATATTAATGAACAACTTATTAAGAGGGTGTTGCTTTGGGTGATTTAAATTGGTTGCAGAGCTTTCCGCCTTTATTGCATTTGGAGCAGAGTGCGCGTGAGATTTTAAATAAATCTGCCCGCATGGTAGAGGCGCCCATTGGCACCATTGGCTATCGCGAGGGCGGTGCCTGCGGGGCATATGTCATGCGGCTTGCAGGGCAGTCTCGCGTGTATAAAATGTCGTCATCAGGGCGCGAAATTTTGTTGTATCGTGTAGCGGCGGGCGAAACCTGTGTGATTACGACCACTTGCTTGCTTGGTCACAGCAATTATCCAGCTTCTACCATTGTCGAGGAGCCGATTACGGATGTAATTATTCCATCCGCTGCGTTTAATCAGTTAATGATTGATTCAAAAGTGTTTCGCACCTTTGTGATGACCAACTACGGCGCGCTGATTACCGATTTAATTATGTTGCTAGATGAAGTAGCTTTTCATAGCCTAGATGCGCGCTTAGCCAAACTTCTGCTAGATTCTGGCGCTGTGACCATCGGCCGTACGCATCAATTAATTGCGGATGAACTTGGCACCGCGCGCGAAGTGGTAAGCCGCCAATTAAAGCGGTTTGAACAGAAAAGTTGGGTAACGCTGGGGCGCGGCCATGTGGAAATTACTGATCGCGCTAAACTTGAGAAATTAGCGAATAGCTAAATTTTAGGTTGTCATTGCGGGCTTGTCCCGCAATCTGGCTCATTGTTGAGATGCTGAATCAGACCGTAAAGGTCTTCACCGTGGAATATATGCACTAAAGTGCATTATTCACACGCGAAAGTTCAGCATGACAGTACTTTTTGAGTAAGATTAAAACCTAGCGCCTTGTCTGCAAAAGCTTTTGGCTGGGTTTTCAGCCGTCATTAAATCCACCTCAGCAACTTTTTTCATTTCTGTTGCTTTGCTTTCTGGCTTGGTGGCAATCACCATGCAGTTGATGCATTTGCCTTTGGCTTCGTCGTAGCCTTTAATTGCTTCTAGGCCTTTTACATCGGTCATTATCGTGCCATCCAGCACTGCTTCACCCATTTTTGCGCCAGTAATATCGGCGCCAGTTAAATCTGCCTTGCTAAAATCGGCGCGGAATAAATCGGTGTTACGCAAGTTAGCGCCCCGCAAATTGGCGAATCTAAAATTGCTACGATTAATGTCAGCGCCTTCAAAATTGGTGTTGGCAAAATTGCCGCCAATCGCGTCAAAGCGCATCGCGCCCATAGGTTGGTTGCCAATATCTAAGCCGAATTTACCATTTTTAACGTTTGCATTGGCCATATCCACATTACCTAGCGTGCCTATCATACGGGCGTTGGTGAGGTTGGCACCATGAAAATTAGCTTTGTCAAAAATCGCTTGAAAGATAATGGCATCGGTTAAATTGGCGTTGGTGAAATCGGCGTTTTCGATACGTGCAAGGTTTAAATAGGCGCCTTGCATATTAGCGCCAACCAATTTTGCGCCCATTAATTCAGCACCAAAAAAGCCGACATTTTGCATATTGCAATGACTTAAATTCAGCCCGTTAAAAATTAAATAACCTGCGTCGCGATTGGATAAATCGCAGGTTTTGCTATTGATTTGCTTTAGTGCATCGGTTTGGCTTATTTTTACGCGCTCAGCGTCAGCACTTTTAGCAGGGCCTGGTGTTTTGGCGTAAAAAATAGCCGCTTTATCTATCATGGCCTGCGGATCGAATAAAAACGAATCGCGCGCACCTTCGTTGCTAAAGCAATAAGTTTTGCCTTTATAAACTTCGTTAATCGCACATGTTGTTGCGTGAAATGTTTGCTTAGATAAACCGTTGGTGCAGTTGTTACCGAACTCGCCTTTGACCTCGGCCGCAAACACCATGCTGCTAAATAACAACAGCGCGCCAGTTAAGAATACTTTAATAATGTTCATCATCAACTCCAAAATTTAGCTGAATTGTTTCAGCAGATAACGCCAGTATAGACGCTTAAAAACAAGCTACAGTAACTCAAGTCACACAGTGTAAAACTAAAAGTCACACAGTGAGAAACTTAATGCCACGCACATAATATATAGAGTGAAATTGGTCGTCAGAGTTTTAAAAACCTTACAAATTATTGCAAAATAAATGCGCTAATGAAAATCATGAATCTGCAAATTCCTGTCGGCGAATAAAAAGCTGCTCCGTTATCCACTCATCTGTAATTACTTTAAGCCGACATTTTGTTGGGGAGGTAAAAAACGCAGATAAATGAGGAGATTTAAAAATGCGTCAAACATTATTAATTGGTTTAATTGCTGCGACAGTATCTGTGCCCGCGTTAGCAGGCCATGACGATAACTATGAAGATCGCGCACGTGTTATTTCGGTAGCACCACAATTTGAGCGTGTGAATACACCGCGCCAAGAATGTCGTACAGAATATGTACGTGAAAGTGTATATGAGCAGCGTGAGCGCTCAAACGGTGGTGCCATTATTGGTGGCGTTTCTGGTGGTTTATTGGGTAGCATTATCGGTCGTGGTAATGGCCGTGTAGCGGCCGCTGCGGTGGGTGCTGGTATTGGTGCTATCGTAGGTGACCGTGTAGATAATGACCGTCGTGGTTATGACAATGGTCGTGAGCATGTAGTAACGCGCCCAGTAGAAAGTTGTGTGACTGTGGATAATTGGAGACAAGTGCCTGCTGGCTATTTGGTGAACTATGAATACAATGGTCGCCAATATAGCACTGTGACGAATGATGACCCAGGTCGTTTTATCCCTGTGAATGTACAGGTAAGGCCTAACGGTTATGTCACGCAAGTGAGTTATAGCCAAGACCGTGACGATGACAGATACGAAAGCCGTGATGGGGATCGTGGTCGTGGTCATAAATATGGTCACCGTAACAACCGTGAAAGAAATTACTGGTAACTTTAATTTTAGCTCCCTAAACTAAAGTTAGTTAAGTAAGTAGAAAGGCCGCCCCAAAAGGGCGGCTTTTTTACTGGGCGTTACCCCCACCCGTTCGTCCTGAGCCATGAACTAGTCGAATGGTCGAAGGATTGTACGGTTTAAAATGCTAAAATAGCGCTATGTTCACCTTCCTCAAAAAACTATTTTCACCCAAAAAACTTAACGCAGCACTCGCTTGGAAACAGGCTGGAAACGAGGTGGGGGAGGCTTTCTGGCTATATGCTGCGCCAGTGCATTTGGTATTGCAGCGCGATAGTTTTAGTTTGGCAGAACCTGTGCCTTTACCGCTGAAAAAAGAAGAAATCGATGCCTTGACCGCCGCACTGAATAAGCACTTTGAGGCAGATAAAATACAGTTCTTTTGGCATGAAAAGCAATGGTTTTTGCACTTAGAACAAAATCCAAACATTCAAACAAAGCCGCCAGAAGCCTCATTCAATAAAGACATTAGCGCATATCTACCCAAAGGCGAAGGCGCAATAAAATGGGCTGCGTTTAGTAACGAAATTCAAATGTTATTGTTTGAACATCCAGTCAATATTGCGCGCGAAGCCAAGCGCTTGCCCGCAGTTAACAGCATTTGGTGTTATGGGCTTGGTCAAATCGTATGAAAGTAAATCAGCGCCAATTTGACGAAAAAGTGGTTTCTGGGTTAATTTCAGAAGGCGTTAATCCTCTGCTCGCCAGATTATATACGGCGCGTGGCGTGGTTTCTAAAAATGAATTAGAAACTTCTTTGAGTGGAATTATTCCGCCTGAGCAACTCACCAATGCAACTGAAATGGCGAAATTACTTGCTGCCGCCATTGAGCAAAATAAGAAACTATTGGTTATTGGCGATTACGATGCCGATGGCGCAACGGCAACGGCTGTAGCGGTAAAAGGTTTAAAAAGTATGGGTGCGAATGTCGATTTTTTAGTGCCAAATCGCTTTGAATATGGCTACGGTTTAACGCCGGAAATCGTCCAACTTGCAA
This sequence comes from Methylotenera sp., assembly GCA_031417915.1. Taxonomy (GTDB): domain Bacteria; phylum Pseudomonadota; class Gammaproteobacteria; order Burkholderiales; family Methylophilaceae; genus Methylotenera_A. The sequence continues at coordinate 38,770 of JANOWN010000009.1, read as the reverse complement.
GTACCTTGCAACCCGATATTTTAATTACGGTAGACAATGGCATTGCCAGTGTTGATGGCGTGGAAGCCGCGAATTCATTAGGTTTACAAGTGTTGATTACCGATCATCATTTGCCTGCAGAAACTACGCCAGCTGCGGCTTGCATCGTGAATCCGAATCAGCATGGTTGCACATTCCCCAGCAAAAACCTAGCGGGCGTGGGCGTTATGTTTTACGTGCTGCTAACCTTGCGCGCGGAGCTACGAAGTCGTGGTGCTTTTGAAAATAACCCCGAACCGAATTTAACCGAGCTGCTCGATTTAGTTGCGCTAGGCACAGTGGCGGACTTGGTGAAATTAGATAGTAATAACCGTATTTTGGTCGAGCAAGGTTTGCGCCGTATCCGCGCAGGTGCTGGCTGTGCAGGCATCGCCGCATTGCTGAAAATTGCAGGGAAATCACCTGAAAAAGTCACCGCGCAAGATTTTGGTTTTGCCGTTGGACCAAGGTTGAATGCGGCTGGCAGGCTGGATGATATGCGGCTTGGCATTGCTTGTTTGCTGGCAGAAACTGAAGCTGACGCGATGCAAAAAGCACAAACACTGCACGAGCTGAACATGGAGCGCCGCAATATCGAAGCTGACATGCAAGATAGCGCCTTGATTACATTAGAAAATATAGAAGTCGCAAATCAATACTCTTTAAGTATTTACAACGCCGATTATCACCAGGGCGTGATTGGCATTTTGGCTTCGCGTTTGAAAGAAAAATATCACAGACCGACCTTGGTTTTTGCGGACGCGGGCGACAGTCAAGATTTAAATAAAGTCCTCAAAGGTTCTGGCCGTTCCATCGCCAATTTTCATCTGCGCGATGCGCTAGATTTGGTAACTAAAAAACATCCAAATTTAATCATCAAATTTGGCGGACACGCCATGGCGGCAGGTTTGAGTATTTATGAAAAAGATTTCGCGCAATTTCAAAGCGCGTTCGAAAGCGTCGCGCGCGAACTGTTGAACGAAGCAGATTTGCAAGCTGTAATAGAAACGGACGGCAAATTAGATGCAAATAATATGAGCCTGCAGACCGCATGGATACTGGCTTCAAGCGTATGGGGTCAAGGCTTTCCGCAACCGCTTTTTAGCGATAATTTTAAAGTGATTAACCAACGCATTGTGGGCGAAAAACATTCTAAATTAATATTAGAAAAAGACCACAAACGCTTTGACGCGATTTACTTTAATTGTGTTGAAAATTTGAGTGAAAATGTAAACGCAGTTTATGCGCTGGAAGCCAATGAATACAAAGGCTTACAGACGCTACAATTGCAAATAAAATATGTGCAATCACAATAATATCACTTGAAACTTTTACTAATAATCGCTATCTTAGTAGAGTTGCCATTTGGCAAGGTTTTATGAAGGAAACAAAATGTTAGACAATATTCAAGTATTAGGTCGTGAAGGCGCATTAGCCCCAACGCAAAATAAAGTGTTGCGCAACACTTACATGATGCTTGGCTTGACCATGATTCCAACCGTGATTGGCGCAGTAATGGGTATGGGTATTAATTTTAGTATTATTGCCATGCACCCTTTTATGGCGTTTGGCGCGTTTATGTTGGTCACCATGGGTATGCAAATGGCCATTAGTGCAAACCGCAATAGCAGCATTGGCATTGTATTGTTGTTTGCTTATACGTTTTTACTGGGTTTAATGTTGGGTCCAATTTTGCAACACGCGGCTAATTTAAGTAATGGCGCACAGCTAGTGGGTTTAGCGGCAGGTAGCACTGGCTTAATCTTTTTAACGATGGCAGCGATTGGTGCAACCACTAAAAAAGATTTTAGTTACATGGGCAAGTTTTTATCTATTGGCATCATGGTGGCATTTATTGCCATCATCGCTAATATGTTCTTTAAATTACCTGCGTTCTCAATCGCTATTTCGTCAATATTTGTAATGATTTCATCTGCTTATATTATGTATGAAGTGAATCAAATTGTGCGTGGTGGCGAAACCAACTATGTGATGGCAACATTGTCATTATTCATCAGCATCTATAATATTTTCACTAGCTTGCTGCATATACTCATGTCGTTTGGTGGTAGCAACGATTAAGTTGTTTTTAGCCAATAAAAAAACCCGCAAAGGCGGGTTTTTTTATTTCTTCTCGCGCTTGGCTTTAAAAAAACTACTCAACACTTCGCCACATTCTTCTGCCAAAATGCCGCCAACAACTTCGGTATGATGATTTAGCTTCGGTTCGTTCATTAAATTCACCACACTGCCACAGGCGCCAGTTTTTGGGTCGCTGGCACCAAATGCTAACTTGGTGATGCGCGCATGCTGTATCGCGCCGCTACACATGGCGCAAGGTTCTAGCGTCACGTAAAGCGTGCAATCAACCAGGCGATAATTGCCGAGCACTGCAGCGGCTTGGCGCATGGCGATGATTTCTGCATGCGCTGTTGGGTCGTGTAAAGCTATAGGTGCGTTGCTGCCGCGACCAATCACGACGCCATTTTTGACGATAATTGCGCCTACTGGCACCTCGCCATTGTTTGCAGCTTCGCGCGCTAAATCAAGCGCGAGCTGCATGTAATCTATATCTACGTTAACACTGACAGTCAAGTTGTGTGGGCTATTTAGCCTTTTTGACGAGTGCAGCTTTCGCTGGCGCCTTCTCAACTTCAATATCCGATTGACGCACTTGGCCTTTTCGCTCGGTATTATTATCTGCCCAGCGCATCACCAAATAAATGATGCACAACACTAAGGCGCCGCCAATCCACATCGCGGTTTCCGCTGTAGTTGGCATTACATCCTGTGCTGGTAACAGAATAATTTTACGCAAAAACAGCACCAGCGCCACTTCTACAAAGGTTTCTACCAGCAATCTGCCACCCATCAGGTAACGAATCTCAGCCGAAATGAGCGCAGAAATCGACCATAGCAACATCAGCGTGCCCAGTGCGTATAAAAAGCCTTGCACCAAGTTGAGGTTGTATGAAACATTGCGCACATCGATAAAAAACAGCCAAGTGAATAAAAGCACAGAAGTCGCTAGTGCCAGACCGATGACAATATGCGCAAAGCCATTTAGCCACAGCATGCCGCTGACGGCGAGTTTGTTGAGGAATTCGAGCTTGCGTGGAACTTGGACTTGAACTTGTGGCATGGTTTTATCCTTGAAATTAAGTGACGATAGCCCTATATTAGCACCTTGTTACATTGAAAGTAAATATGATGAAAATTAGGGCATCAGACGAGCGTGGACATGCCAACCGTGGCTGGCTAGATAGCTACCACTCGTTTTCTTTCGCCAATTATTACGACCAGAATTGGATGGGTTTTACGGTGTTGCGCGTGATTAATGAAGATGTCATTGCGCCTGCGCAAGGTTTTGGCATGCACTCGCATGCCGATATGGAAATTATCACCTACGTGTTGCAAGGCAATTTGGCACATAAAGACAGCCTCGGCAATACCGAGGTCATTCGCCAAGGCCATGTGCAGCGCATGACAGCTGGCACTGGCATTACGCATAGCGAGTTCAACGCATCGGATTCTGAGCCTGTGCATTTGCTGCAAATTTGGATTTTGCCGAACCAACAAAACTTAGCGCCAAGTTATGAAGATGACTTTTTTAGTGATGCGCAAAAGCAAAATAAATGGTGTTTGTTGGCGAGTGAACATGCTGAAGCAGGGTCATTAAAGATTCATCAAGATATGTCACTGTTTGCCAGTAAACTAAGTGAACGAAAAGTTTTGGAGTACGCTCTCAAACAAAACCGCAGTGCTTATTTGCAAGTGGCGAGCGGCAGCGTTGAAATTGATGGAAAACAACTGAATGCAGGTGATGCCGCAATGTTTGATAGTGCGCAAACGATACAAATTACAGCGATAAATGATGCAGAAATATTGCTATTTGATTTGCCGAAATAAGATTGAATTAGGAGAAAAACATGCATAAAATTCTTAAAATAACTGCCCTGGGAGCCGCTCTGTTATTGGTCTGCAGCCATGCACTTGCAGAGCCTGATGCGTATCGAATTGATGATACACATAGTTTTGCCAATTGGACGATTCGTCACGTTGCCAGCAAAACCTCGGGTACCTTTAGCGACATTACGGGCAAAATTTTAATTGACAGTGAAAATCTGGCTAACTCGTCTGTGGAAGCAAAAATTAATATGTTGAGCGTGAACAGCAGCCATGCCAAGCGTGATAAACACATTAAAGAAAAAGATTATTTAGACACCGAAAAATTTGCCGAAATGACCTTTGTGAGCAAAAAAATTACGGCGACTACGAACTCAGAGGGCGTAATGACGGGTGTGCTGACCATGCACGGCGTTGCCAAAGAAATGACTTTTCCATTTAAAGTATTAGGCTTTGGCACAGACCCTTGGGGCGGCTACCGTACTGGGTTTGAGGCAAAGACCAGCCTAAAAGCCAGTGATTTTGGCTTTGCTTGGCCGCTTAAGAAAGATGCGCCCGTGGGCGACGACATTGAAATTACATTATTGATTGAAGGCGTAAAACTGCCACCGCCTAATCCCATTAAATAAATCAACTTGGAATCTACATGCAAAAACCTGCCATCACATCCGTGCCCATTCAAGAAACCATTACCAAACGTTGGAGCGGCCGCGCTTACGATGCCAGTAAGCCCGTTTCGCATGAACAAATGATTGCGCTGCTAGAAGCCGCGCGCTGGGCGCCATCTTGCTTTGGCGACGAACCTTGGCGCTTTATTGTATGGAATAAAAACACGAATGAAAAGGCGTGGCAACGCGCGTTCAATTGCGTTGTGCCCAATAATCAAACTTGGGTGAAACACGCGCCAGTGCTCATTTTGGTGTGTGCAGGCACGTTATTTGGTCATAATCAGCAGCCAAATCGTTGGGGGCAATACGATACGGGCGCGGCGGCTGAAAACCTATGTTTGCAAGCGACGCATTTAGGGCTAATGGCGCATCAAATGGGCGGCTTTAATGCCGATAAAGCGCGTGAGGATTTTACGATTCCCGCGCAATTCACGCCAATGGCGATGCTATCAATTGGTTACGAAGGCGATGTAAATAACCTGCCAGATGATTTAAAAGCGCGCGAACTTGCAGCGCGTAAACGCAAACCGCTGGGCGAATTGTTTTTTGATGGTGTTTGGGATAAATCAATTAAAGCGTAAAAACATGCCCTGTAACCCTTATGGATATTGGCTTGTAGGGCAGATATGTTTAGTATTTTTAGTGCTTAACTTAAATACCAAGCTCTGTTAGAATCACGCGTTCGTTAATTTAAGGCAAAATCATGGCAGTTGTTACACTTACCAAAGCAAATTTTAAACAAACAATCGAGAATAATAATTTTGTGATTGTGGATTTTTGGGCGCCATGGTGCGAGCCTTGTGTGGCGTTTACGCCTACGTTTGAGGCGGTTGCAGCCAATCATCCTGATATAGTGTTTGGTATGGTGAATACCGAAGCTGACCCAGAAATTAGCGAGTATTTTGAAGTGGCGCAAATACCTGGCATTTTGGTGATACGCGATCAGGCGGGCATACACACGCAAGTGGGCGAAATTGGCGCGGCCGCGTTAGAAGAGATTATTAAATGGGCGCGCGAACGTGACATGAGCTTGGTGCATGAACATTACGCGGCTGAGGCCAAGAAAAAGCACTAAACCTAATTGTCACCCTGAACTTGATTCAGGGTCTGTTTTATGAGTATGAGATTGCGGATCGAGCCCGTAATGACAATACATCTGATTTGCAGGGCACAGAAATTTCACGTAATTGCAACCAAACTTTAAAACCCGCCTGTCGTCACAAATCGAAACACATAAAACGCACCAATCGCCATCATGATGTACATGGGAATGTCGCCTGTTTTTTTCTTTTCGCCTTTGGCAGAAGCTGTCAAAAAGCGGTTAAATAACCACAGCGCAGCAGCTGCAACGGGGATTGCGATGAGATGTGAAGTGTCTTCCCACAGCCAATCCCAAATACTGCTAAGGATGCCGTTGCCTTTAAAAAACTCCATCGCAATGCCTAGCAAGCCAATGATTAGCAGCGCCATGCCAGCTACCGAAATCAAGGTTTTTGCAAGCGTATCGGCTTTAATATCGGCATTTTTGGCGTACTTGTTGGGTTCTTTTTTTAGCGGTGCGGCCATGGCAATCTCCTAAATGTTCGTAGCTGATTCTGTGTCAAAACTAATTTTGACTTAGGTATCGGGCTGGGTCAACCGATTTACCCAAGCGCCTAATTTCAAAGTGTAGTTTAACCGAATTAGAATCGGTATTACCCATTTCTGCAATTTTTTGACCAGCTGCCACTGTTTGGCCTTCTTTCGCCACAATTTTGCTGTTGTGCGCGTACACCGATAAATAGGTTTTATTATGTTTTACGATGACTAGTTTGCCGTAGCCGCGTAAATCGGAGCCGCTATAAATTACTTTGCCGCTGCTGGCGGCGTTGATGGCCTGACCTGTTTTACCTGCAATATCAATGCCTTTGTTGCTGGCTTCGTTAAAGCTTGCCGTTATTTTTCCTTGTGTTGGCCATGTCCAAGCAATCGCTTCGTCGTCTGTTGCGTTAGTGTCGCTTGGTTTCGCTTCAGTAGGTTTTGTTTCTGTTGGTTTGTTTGCGATGGGTTTTGCGTTTGCGCGATTAAGTGCTTCTAAACTGTAAGGCTCACGTATTGCCCTTGGTTCGCTTAGCACTGGCGTAACTGCCGATGGAATAGGTTTTCCATCGATAACAGTTTTATCGCCAGTGACAGCGGGTTCAATTTTTATGGGCGTTACCACCACGCCATCTTCTGTTTTACTGGCTTCTGCAGGCGCAACAGCTTTAGTTTTAAAGCTGCTTAAATCTAGTTTTTGTCCAATGTTGATTGGGTATGGCGCTATGATGTTATTGGCAGCTGCAATCTCTTTATAATCAATACCGTATTCCAAACCAATGCCAAATAAGGTATCGCCTTTTTTTACAATGTGGCTATCAGGCCGCCAATCCTTAGCCGCAGCGGCTTTAGCATCAGTCGGTTTGGCTTCGGGTGGTTTGGGTTTGGTGGTTGAAGCACGCTCAATCACAGGTGCAGGCGGATTAGTTTCACAAGCGGTTAGTAGCAATGCAAATAAGACGACAACAATGCGTATCATCAACTTACGCCACCCAGTAAAGGTACAAATTTAACGGGTTCCAGCTTAGTTTGTTTGTAATCGTTTTCCATGCGCTCGATTAGGTGCAAAACTTGCGTATTCGTTCCCACAGGAATCACCATGCGCCCGCCAATGGCCAGTTGTGCGAGCAATTCTTGTGGCACATGGCTGGCAGCAGCCGTTACAATAATGCCGTCGAAAGGCGCGTATTCATTGAGCCCTAGGCTGCCATCCGAATGGTCAAGTTTTACATTGTTGCACTTTAATGTGCGCAAATGACCGCGCGCTTTCATCACTAGCGGGCGGATGCGTTCAACTGATAGCACTTCTTTCGCCACGCGCGACAATATTGCCGTCTGGTAGCCACAGCCAGTGCCGATTTCCAAAACTTTATTTAGCTGTTTACCGTTACGCAAAATCTCGGTCATACGCGCCACAATATAAGGTTGCGAAATAGTTTGCGCAAAGCCAATTGGTAGTGAAACATCTTCGTAAGCGCGCGTAGAAAGCGCTTCATCCACAAAAATATGGCGCGGAATTTCACCCATCGCGTGCAACACGACTTCATCTTTAATGCCTTGTTCGCGCAGGCGCGTCAACATGCGTTCGCGCGTGCGGGTGGAGGTCATCCCAATACCAGATTTTGAAGGGGGTTTCGCAAAAGCCATTATTTTATTAACCAAGCTTGCACTTCAGCAAGCTGCGTATGTTTAGTTAAGTCTACCTGAATGGGTGAAATCGAAACTTGGTTGTGCGCAACTGCGTAAAAATCGGTGCCTTCGCCGCCATCGTTAGGTTGGCCAGCTGCGCCCACCCAATACACGGTTTCGCCGCGCGGTGTTTTAAGCTGCATAACGGGATCCGCCTTGTGGCGCTTGCCCAAGCGCGTGATGACGCGGCCTTCTAAATCGTCGTAAGGCACATCGGGTACGTTAATATTAAGTAGCGTGGGCGACGCAAAACCAGTTTTTAGATAATGCTGCACCAGCTCCACCGCTACGCGCGCGGCGGTTTCAAAATGTGTGGCATTATGTTGCGACATGGAAATCGCAAACGAGGGAATATCCAGCAAATAACCTTCCATCGCGGCCGCTACTGTTCCGCTATAAATCGTGTCGTCGCCCATATTGGCACCATCATTAATGCCCGAAACCACCATATCTGGCACGGCATCCATTAAGCCTGTTAGCGCCAAATGTACGCAATCGGTGGGTGTTCCATTCACATAAAAAAAGCCGTTACTGGCTTTTTTGACGCTTAAAGGCCTATCCAATGTGAGAGAGTTGCTAGCGCCGCTACGGTTGCGCTCTGGCGCTACAACGGTAATGTCGGCAATTTTTGCCAAATGCTGCGCTAAAATATTTAAACCTGGCGCAAAGTAGCCGTCGTCATTCGATAACAGAATTTTCATGGGTTTATTATAAATGAAGGCGGCTTTATTGCGATGACTGGCGTGTGAGTTTTGCGTAATAAATTGCACAGGTAAAAAATATTAGCGATAAAACCACTTCTAGCAGGGCTAATTTGGCCGATAAGCCCTTGTCAGCCCAAGCGCGCACTGCGCCTTCGGTAAAGTAGAACAAGATAAACATACTAGACCATTGGTAAGTGTAACGGCGGCCTTTGAGGATGCCGAACAGCGGCAATAAAAGTGGCAATGCTTTTAAAATGAGGAGTGAACCACTAGGCTTTAGAGGAGCGAGAATACTCTCCCACAGCAAACATAACAAAATGAGTGCAATCAAGCTGATGCTAGCGCCCAATTGCAGTTGCTTGGGCGATAATTGTTTGATCATGCGCGAGCGGCTTGGCTTAAAGCCGCAAACGCCATGCGCGCAGAGTTGGCATCAAATATCGGCGATTCAAAATTAATGCGCAGCATTTTTATCTCGTCATTAATCACTGCTTCAATATCGAAACCGTCACTATCTACGCCAACAAGCTGCACGCGGTTTGGCGAAACGCTATAAAAATGCTGACAATACAACAGAATGCTTTCCACGTGGTCGGCGTTCATGTGCTCAATCATGCTGGTTTCTAGCTTGGCGATGGCAGTAGATTGCTGATTGAAATTTACCATTTCTTCACCTTGCATCCAACCCATTTTGCCAAAGCCTGCAATATAGCGCGCTTGGTGAATTTGAAAACGGTAGAACTGAAAATCGTGCATGGCCAAATAGCCTGTGGATTCGGGAAAATAGCGGCAATAACGCGCCATTAAATCGGCATCATCTTTATCAATTTGTTCGGCCTCGCCAATCAGTGTTAAACGGCCGTTGGCGTGCAAATCTTCCGCCTCAGCAAATACAAGTAAACTCACTTTTGGGTTGGCGATGATATTTTTGGTATGCTCAGCAATGCTGCTGATTAAAACAATCGGTTGGCAATCGTGGTCTAGCACAAATGGCATTACAGATCCAAACGGGTAACCCGCAAACTTGGCTGAAAAGCTTGATAAAACGCCACTGCGCGTGCTACGTAAAAACTGTTTTGCTTCTTCTGCTAAACTCATACCGCCAACTTTAATGCGGTTTCAGCCAAGCGCTTACCCAAGGCAATGCACAGTTTTTTCTCATCCTCTGTGATTTTTTTATCATCCATCGCACCGCCAATATGGCTTGCGCCATAAGGCGTGCCGCCGCTTTGCGTGCTGGATAATTCGGGCTCTGAATACGGCAAACCTACTATCAACATGCCGTGGTGCATCAGCGGCAACATCATGGTGAGTAGAGTACTTTCATTGCCGCCGTGCATACTACCTGTGCTGGTAAATACGCAGGCAGGTTTACCAATTAGTGCACCTTTTAGCCACAAACCTGCCGTGCCATCTAAAAAATATTTCATTGGCGCCGCCATATTGCCAAAGCGGGTTGGGCTGCCCAGCGCAATGCCGATGCATTCTTCTAAATCCTGCAACTCGCAATATGGGTCGCCTTTGCTTGGAATATCAGGCTCAGTCGCTTCGCAATTCGCTGAAACTTTCGGCACGGTACGAATGCGCGCTTTTGCACCTTTTACGCTTTCAACACCGCGTGCGATGAGCTGTGCCATTTCACGCACCGCACCACCTTGGGAGTAATATAAAACGAGGATATCGGTCATTTATCCTGCTTTTTTCTTAGCAATAAGTGTGTTTGATGCTTTTCAACATCAAATAATCCCATAGCAATTGCTAAATCACCTAGTTTTGTATATCCATAGTTTCTAGGGTCAAAATCTGGTGCATTTTTGATTATGTTGCTCCCTACACCACCCAAGTGAGCCCAGCCTTCATCGTTAGATGAGGCGTCAATTGCGGACTTGAATAATCTTCTGAGTTTTGAGTCTTGTTTTAATTCTTTTTCAGTGTATTTTTTTGGCAGTTCATCAGATACTTTGCTATCAGGGGTTGATTTTTTTGATTCAGTTTTTACTTGAGCTAACTTTTCAGTAGCATTTGTTGTATTGCCAGTTTCATTTGCTTGAGTATCCGTCGGCACTAACAAATTTCCTGTATAGATGAATTGGTTACAAGCAGCTATCAAAGACTCAGGTGTTTTTCGCTCTCCAAATCCATAAACAAGCTTGCCAGATTCACGGAATCGAATTGCCAATCTAGTGAAATCACTGTCACTTGAAACAATACAAAACCCATCTAGTGGTGCTGTATAAAGTAAATCCATCGCATCAATAATGAGGGCGCTATCAGTCGCGTTTTTACCAGTTGTATTAGCAAACTGCTGAATGGGCTGGATTGCATGTTTAGGTAATACTTCTTTCCAGCGATTTAATCGAGTATCAGTCCAATCCCCATAAATGCGCCTAATGCTGGTATTTCCAAATTTAGATATTTCTTCAAATAACTCTTCAATAATGGGGATAACGCTGAACGTGTTGTCGGCATCTATTAGAACAGCTAATCTAGTATTGTTTTTATCTGCGCTCATGATTTAGATGCCCCAAAATAATATTTATAGTTTCTTGGCTAGCTCAGCCGCTCTACCGATATAGCTAGAAGGCGTCATTTCTAGCAGTAAACTTTTGGCATCTGCGGGAATAGTAAGCGTTTTAATAAACGTATGGAGTGAGTCTTTATTGATGCCGCCTTTGCCGCGCGTTAATTCTTTCAACTGTTCGTACGGGTTGGACAATCCATAACGGCGCATCACGGTTTGGATTGGTTCGGCCAGCACTTCCCAGCTATTATCTAAATCTTCAGCGAGTTTTTCTGAGTTGATTTCTAGCTTGTTTAAACCGCGCAAGCAAGAATCATAACCCAATAGCGTGTAGCCAAACGCCACGCCCATGTTGCGTAATACGGTTGAGTCTGTCAGGTCGCGCTGCCAGCGTGAGATAGGCAGTTTTTCTGCCATGTGACGTAATATTGCATTGGCTAAGCCCAAGTTGCCTTCACTATTTTCAAAATCAATCGGATTCACTTTATGCGGCATGGTGGATGAGCCGATTTCGCCCGCTTTGACTTTTTGCTTGAAGTAGCCAACTGAAATGTAGCCCCAAATATCACGGTTCAAATCAATCAAAATTGTGTTGATGCGGCTTAAACAATCGTATAACTCGGCCATGTAATCGTGCGGCTCGATTTGAATGGTCATTGGGTTGTAAGTTAAGCCCAAATTTTCGACGAATTTTTTGGCAAAACCTTCCCAATCAAAATTTGGATAAGCCGACAAATGCGCATTAAAGTTACCCACCGCGCCGTTAATCTTGCCCAATATTTCGTTGTTTTTTAACTGTTTCTGTTGGCGTTGTAAGCGGTAAACCACATTTGCCAATTCTTTACCCATGGTGGTTGGACTTGCCGTTTGGCCGTGCGTGCGCGCCAGCATTGGTGCGCCTGCCAGCTGATGCGACAATTCAGTTAAACGTGCAATTAGATTATCTAAAAATGGCAGCATCACAGTGTCACGCGCGCTTTTCAACATTAAGCCGTGCGATAGATTGTTGATGTCTTCTGATGTGCAAGCAAAATGAATAAATTCGCTGGCTTTTTGTACTTCTGAATTTTTGGAAAACTTCTCTTTAAGCCAGTATTCAAGCGCTTTTACATCGTGATTAGTACGTGCCTCAATCACTTTTACTTGTGCGGCATCGGCCTCACTAAAATTAGCAATTGCCGCATCTAATTCGCTTATTGTATCGGCAGAAAAAGGCGCAATCTCTTGCAAATCCTTCGCGGCAGATAAAGCTTTCAGCCACTCTACCTCTACCCATGCGCGGTGTTTAATTAGCGCATATTCGCTAAAATAAGGTCTTAAAGTGTCAAGTTTGGTTTGGTAGCGGCCATCGAGTGGTGATAGCGCGTTGAGGGTGGTTAGCGTCATAAAAAGCTCAAAATAACGTGTTGATAATTCGTTATTTTACGCTTTTTATGATGCTTAATCCATGGCTGACTTTACACAACAAGCATGTCTACAAAATCATTCACTGGTGTTGCTTCCAACTTGGTTTGATCTAAACACAGCATCAAAACATCAGCTTGTGTTTTTATATCAAAACGGCGTGCTAAGTTCACTTTGAATTTTTTCACGAGTTCAGGGATGCCTTCACTACGGCGGCGGCGGTGACCGATTGGGTATTCCACGGCGATATTGTCTGAGCTGGTGCCATCTTTAAAGAAAACTTGTATAGCGTTGGCAATAGAGCGTTTTTCTGGGTCGTGGTAATCAGTCGTGTATTGCGCTTTTTCAACGCAAGTCATCTTGCTACGAATGGCGTCAATGCGTGGGTCAGCTGCTACAGCGTCTTCGTAATCAAGTGCCGTTAAATTGCCTTTAAGCAAGCCAATTGCCGCCATGTACTGAATGCAGTGGTCGCGGTCGGCTGGGTTATCTAGCGGACCCGTTTTGTCGATAATGCGAATTGCAGATTCATGTGTTGTGATAACGATTTTGTCAATTTTGGCAATTTGTTCTAGGGTTTGTAGCTCGTTACCCACCTGTTTATTGAGTTGAATCGCACATTCCACCGCAGTTTGCGCGTGAAACTCTGCTGGGAACGAAATTTTAAATAACACTTGCTCCATGACGTAGCTGCCATAATCACGTTGAAATTTAAAGACATTACCTTTAAATAACACGTCGTAAAAGCCCCATGTCTTAGCCGTTAATGCAGATGGATAACCCATTTCACCTTGCATTGTCATCCAGGCTAAACGTACTGCACGGCTAGTTGCATCGCCCGCTGCCCATGATTTGCGTGAGCCTGTATTCGGGCTGTGGCGATAAGTGCGTAAACTTTGACCATCCACAAAAGCGTTAGAAACGGCGTTGATAATGTCTTCTTTATTGCCGCCTAGTAATTTTGTTACCACCGCGGTTGAGGCGATTTTGACTAAAATAACGTGATCTAAACCAACGCGGTTAAAGCTGTTTTCAAGCGCAAACACACCTTGAATTTCGTGCGCTTTAATCATGGCAGTAAGCACGTCTTTAATGGTCAGCGGCGCTTTTCCTTCAGTCACATTTTTGCGCGAAATATAATCAGCCACCGCTAAAATTCCGCCCAAATTATCCGATGGATGACCCCATTCTGCGGCCAACCAAGTATCGTTAAAATCTAACCAACGAATCATCGCACCGATATTAAATGCAGCTAGAATCGGGTCTAGCTGGTAGCTGGTGCCTGGCACTTTCGCGCCATTAGGTACTACAGTACCAGCAATCACAGGCCCCAGCAGCTTGGTGCAAGCGGGGTAATCTAGCGCCTCAAAGCCGCAACCTAAAGTATCCATTAAGCAATTGCGGGCGGTATCAAATGCCTCATTTGAGGTGATTTCGTAATCTGCTACATAGTTGGCGATATCGACAATGACTTGATCGGGAGCGGGGCGGACGTTAGAGATGTGGGCGGACATAATTTACTTAACTTTCAAAAAACTTAAATTTTAAAATTCCTTCATTCTGAGTGAAACGAAGAATCTAGCTTTTTGGCTAAATGGTTATGGATTCTTCGTTTCACTCAGAATGACGGTGGTGGGTTAATCTGCGGCTAGTTAGCTGTTGCAAGATTAACGTTTATTCAGCGGTACAAACGGCCTGTTTTCTGGCCCTATGTACTCCGCATTCGGCCGAATGATTTTGTTATCGATGCGTTGTTCAATCACGTGCGCAACCCAGCCTGTGGTGCGCGAAATCACGAATAACGGCGTAAACATACCCGTTGGTACGCCCATTAAATGGTAGCTCGAGGCACTGTACCAATCTAAATTGGGAAACATTTTCTTCTCGCGCCACATAGTTTCTTCAATGCGAGAAGAAACGTTAAAAAGCGTCATGTTGCCATTATCTTCACTTAATTTCTGCGAAACTGCTTTGATTGACTCATTTCTTGGGTCGGCGATTGTGTAAACGGGGTGACCAAAACCAATCACGATTTCTTTACGTGCCATCCGTTCTAAAATATCAGCTTCGGCCTCGTCGGCAGTTTTGTAACGTTCGATAATTTCCATCGCCGCTTCATTCGCACCGCCATGTTTTGCGCCACGCAGCGCGCCAATTGCACCTGTGATGCAGCTATACATATCGGATAGTGTGCCAGCGATGACGCGCGCCGTAAACGTGCTGGCGTTAAATTCATGCTCTGCGTATAACACCAGCGAGGTATTCATCGCGTCAATATGTACTTGACTCGGCTTTTTACCATGCAACAAATGCAAAAAATGAGCAGCTATAGAATCATCGTCAGTTTCAACTTCTATGCGTTTGCCGCCGTGACTAAAGTGATACCAATACACCAAAATCGAGCCAAAACAAGAGATTAGCCTATCGCCCAGCAATTTTGCAGTATCAATATCGCGGTTCGCATTTTCAGGCTCCAACGTGCCGAGCATGGCGCAACCTGTACGCATCACATCCATTGGATGTGCGTTTTTTGGAATGCGTTCGAGGACTTCTTTAAGTGCGGCAGGCAGCCCGCGCAGCGTTTTTAACTTTTGGTGATACGCCTTAAGTTGCGTTTGGTTTGGCAATTCGCCATGAATCAGTAAATACGCCACTTCTTCAAAAGTCGCACTATTAGCTAGCTCGATAATATCGTAGCCGCGATAATGCAGATCGTTACCCGTATGGCCGACCGTGCAAATGGCTGTAGAGCCAGCATTGACGCCAGCTAGAGCAACGCCTTTTTTCTTTTTTGGTGCTTCTGGAGTTTGGTTGGTTTCCAAGACTATTTCTCCTGTTTAAATAGCGCGTCTAGTTTTTGCTCAAACGCGTGGTAGCCCAAATGCTCGTAAAGCTCCATGCGCGTTTGCATTAAATCAACTACGTTTGCTTGCGTGCCGTCTTTACGCATGGTTTCATATACCGTAAGCGCAGCCTTGTTCATGGCGCGGAAGGCAGAAAGCGGGTATAACACCATGCTCACATCTGCCGTTGCTAGTTCTGCCACCGTGAATAGTGGTGTGCTGCCAAACTCGGTAATGTTGGCGAGCACTGGCACTTTTACTGCATCAATAAATTGTTTATACATGCTGAGTTCAGTCATGGCTTCGGGGAATATCATATCCGCACCCGCCTCAACGCAAGCACAGGCACGATCCATAGCGCTTTGTAAGCCTTCCACAGCCAACGCATCGGTGCGCGCCATGATGACAAAATCTGGGTCGGTTCTAGCATCTACGGCAGCTTTAATACGATCCACCATTTCAGCTTGCGAAACTACCGCCTTATTTGGGCGATGACCGCAGCGTTTGGCTGAAACTTGGTCTTCAATATGCACAGCAGCTGCGCCTGCTTTCATAACGCTTTTAACGCTACGAGCAATATTAAATGCGCCGCCCCAGCCTGTGTCTATATCGACCAACAAAGGCGTATCGACGGCATCGGTAATGCGACGCACATCAATTAATACATCTTCTAAAGTTGAAATTCCTAAATCGGGCAGCCCTAGTGAGCCAGCAGCGACGCCGCCGCCAGACAGATATAGTGCCTTAAAGCCAGTTTGTGTCGCTAGCATGGCGTGATAAGCGTTAATCGCGCCAATGATTTGTAGGGGCTTTTCAGCTGCGATTGCGGCACGAAAACGCGCGCCTGCAGTCATTAAATTGCTCATGAGAAAAACCTTTTTTGCGCTTGGTCAGAGATGCTGACATTGGTTAGTTTTGCTTTTTGCAAAATCTCCCAAAAATAGCGATAAGTTGCTCTATCGTGCAGTTCGCCATCATATTGAATCGGCCCCCAATCGGCCTGCTGTGCGGCTAGCAGAATGTTTGCAGCATCTGCCACCTCGTCATAATTAGGTTTCATGGCATCAACAATGGCGGAAATTTGTGTCGGGTAAATACTCCACATGCGCATAAAACCGAACTCGTTACGCGCGCGTGTAGCATCAGAAAAAGTTGTTTCTACGTTTTTCAAATCAAGCGTGACGTTATGCGCGGGTACTACACCATTGGCAAGTGCGGCAGAAACGACTTCTGCTTTGGCACGAGCAAGCAAACGATGCTCAAACTGACCTGGGCTACGCATGGCGCTGGCAGGAATCGCACCATGGTGAGCACTAACGAAATCCATTAATCCGAAATCCAGCACTTGCACCCAAGGTAATTTGGCGATGTCATGCACTTGGTTTAGTGCGCCGTGCGTTTCGATTAAAATATGTACAGGGATCACTCTTTCGATACCATTAAACGTTGCATTTTTTTGAATGTATGCAATCATTTCTTGCGCTTGTGCAAGGCTAGTACATTTGGGAATCGTGATATAACTTAATAACCTACCTGCGCCAGCGACTAAAATATCAATGTCTTGCTTCCAAGCAGGGTGGGTGTAATCGTGAATGCGCGCGCCAGCCATTTTGTGCACATTGGCTTCGCTATTTAACACGCGCACAATCATTTGCGCGTGTTGCACCTCTTGGCCGCTAGCTGCGCCATCTTCGCAATCGCAGGTGATGTCAAACACCGCTCCAATACTGTCTTGCAGGGCAAGTGCCTTTAAGATAAGTTTTTCGCTACCTGCAAAATGTTCGCAAGCGGGGATGAGCGGAAACGGTTTTTCGCCACCGAATAATGCGTCGTTTGGATGTACCATATTATTAATTTCCTCTACGTGGCATCGCCACGATGTAATCAAGGTCTAGCACCACATTTTCGTGATATTTGTCATTAGTTTTAATTTCAGCTAAATCAGTTGGCAACATGTTTTTAATGCCGACCATACGCAACCTCAATGCACCAATATCGTCGCGGTTTGGCAGTTCCCAAGCGTCAATAACTTCGGTCACAGCATAAATCGTATCGCCCGCAAAGCTAGGATTGGCATGCGTTCCAGCGTTAATCGCCAGAATAGAAATCGCGTTTTCTAAGCCTTCAAAACTTAAACTGCGGCACAGTGAAATCGGCACGCCTCCGTACACCAAGCGCTGGCCAAAATTTGACACTTTCATTAAATGGTCATCAAAGTGTAAGCGAGCATTGTTTTGATACAAACGCGTTGCGAGTGTATGGTCAGCAGGGTTAATCGTCATACCAGCGGCATGATTCATGCGCTCGCCAGCTTGATAATCTTCCCAAAAATACTCACCACCAGTAGTTTTAGCATTAAATTTTTTCGCTGAAAAATAGCTTGGAATGTTCAAATTTTCTGGCGCAACAAAGCTCGGCAATGTTGGCACAACGGTCATTGGCGCTACCCTGTTTAAATCATTTTTATGCACCATCACCCAACGTACCCAGCTTAATGCTGGCTCGCCATGCTGATTTACACTGGTTGAGCGCACATATACCACACCATTTTTACCAGATGAATTTTGCCTTAAACCAATCACATGGCTGCTGGTAGATAATGTATCGCCGACAAATACAGGCTGCAAAAAGCGCACATCCGCATAACCCAAATTAGCCACTGCGTTTACCGAAATATCGGGCACAGTTTTGCCAAAGGCGATATGAAATGCCAATAAATCGTCCACTGGTGTTGTTTTGTAACCTAAGCTCTGCGCGAACGGCTCGCTGCAATGCAGCGGGTTGCGTTCGCCCGTAAGTGCGATGTAAAGTGCGCAATCGCCCGCAGTGATAGTGCGTGGCGTGGCGTGCTGAATTACCTCGTTAAAAACAAAGTCTTCAAAAAAACGTCCAGCGCTTATTTTTCTAGATATAGTTTCGGATGATTTAGACATATTCTTCTTCAAGTTCTGCAATCATTTCGTGCAGTTTCAATAAGCGCTCAGCAGCTTTTACATGATGGTGTTCGACCAATTTATCTTTTACAACTACCGTGCCAAGACCCGCGTCGTTAGCGGCTTGCAGGGCAGCGATAATTTCACGCGCTTCAGCTACTTCAGATGATTTTGGCGTATAGGCATCGTTGCTGTACATAATTTGTGCGGGCGAAACCAGCGTTTTGCCATCGAAGCCTAAGTCACGCCCCACACGGCAGGCGTATTCAAACGAATGCATGTTTTTAAAGTCTGAGGTGATGCCATCTACCACGCAGCGACCGTAGGCGCGCGCAGCCAAAATCACCAGCGAGAGCGCAGTTAAAGTCGCACTTTGTTCGTGCGTGACGCGGGCGTGCAATTGCGAAGTTAAATCCGAAGTTGCCATCATTATGCATATAATGCGGTCGCTAGCGGCGGCAATTTCTTTGGCGTTTAGCACCGCAATCGGGCTTTCTATCATCACCATAATCGGCATATGGTTGCCACCCGCGTCGTCCAATAGTTTCAGTGCGGTGTGTACATGTTCTGCAGATTCAATATTCGGGAACAAAATCGCATCCGCGCCAATATTGGCGACGGCTTTGATGTCGCCGTGGCCCCAAATGGAATCTAAATTATTCACGCGAATAATGACCTCGCGCGAGCCATAGCCACCTTGTTTTACAGCGGCTACCACGTTGTCACGCGATTCTATTTTTGAAGCCACCAAAATAGGGTCGCCGAGATCTAGAATCACCGCATCGGCTGGCAAAGTGCGCGCGCGATCCAAATAGTGCTGGTTGCAACCAGGTACATAGAGTGCTGAGCGACGAGGGCGAAAACAGTATTCCATATTAGGCTTAAAGTAATGATTTAAGCGATTATATAGAGTGAAATCTTTAACTGTCAACAAATATCTTATGTCTTATATAAGAGAAGTCTTATATAATATATAAATTACTAGACTATTTTAATCTGCTATGTTTTAATTGTGTTTCATAGTATTTATCATAGCAATCCAACATGATTATGATTGATAAAAGCAATTCACCTAATTACAGACCGTTGTACGACCAAATTAAGGTTCTATTAACCCAGAGCTTAATTGGCGGAGAGTGGCGTCCTGGAGAGATGATTCCTAGCGAAATTGATTTGGCTGGGCGTTTTAAAGTGTCTCAAGGCACAGTTAGAAAAGCCATCGACAGCCTAGCGGGCGAGAATATTTTAATCCGCCGCCAAGGCAAAGGCACCTTTGTCGCCACGCATAACGAAGAAGGCATCAAGCTGCGCTTTTTGCGCCTAACAGCGGCGAGCGGCCAAAAGGAAGTGTTGCAAAATGAGTTGTTATCTTGCACCAAAAGCAAGGCTGATAATCGCATCGCCAAGATTTTAGAAATCAAGGCTGGTGCGGCTTTGGTGGAAGTTAAGCGCTTGCTAACGTTCTCTGGCAGACCGCTGATTTACGATCATATTGTCGTACCAGCCGCGCCGTTTAAAGGCTTGAACGCAGCGCGCGTAGAAGAAAATCAAGGCTCACTTTACAGCATGTACGAGACCGAATACGGCATTCGCATGATTCGTGCCGAAGAGCGCCTCACTGCTGTGGCGGCAACTAGTGATGTCGCAGAAGCCTTGAATTTGAAGCTGGGCTCGCCTTTGTTGAGCATAGAGCGCGTTTCTTACACTTATGGTGACAAGCCGATGGAGTGGAGATTGGGCCTTTGTTTAACTGATGATCATCATTACATGAGCGAATTGGAATAATGGTGTTTTTGAAAATGCGCCCCAACTTTGTTGAATTTCGCTCGCCGTACAAAAACGTACTGACTTCGCTCATTGGCCTTGCTGGAACGCGTTTTGAAAAACACTTAAAAATTAAGGTGAACTAAAATGGACGACCTAAAAAAACGCGCACTCGATTACCACGAATTTCCGATTCCTGGCAAATTGAGTGTGGAATCATCTAAACCCTGTGCCACGCAAGATGATTTGTCGCTGGCCTACACGCCTGGCGTGGCGGAACCAGTGCGCGAGATTCATGCTGACCCAGCTAATGCCTATAAATACACCAACAAAGGTAACTTGGTAGCGGTGATTACCGACGGCACGGCTGTTTTAGGTTTGGGCAATATGGGTGCGCTGGCCAGCAAGCCAGTGATGGAGGGTAAGGCGGTGTTGTTTAAACGCTTCGCGGGCATCGACGTGTTTGATATTGAAATCAATGCCAGTTCGCCTGACGAATTTATTCAAACCGTGGTAAATATTGCACCCACGTTTGGCGGCATTAATTTAGAAGATATTGCTGCACCGCACTGTTTTTACATCGAAAACGAGCTGAAAAAACGTCTTGATATTCCGGTATTTCATGACGACCAACACGGCACGGCAGTCATCGTTGCGGGCGCATTGTTAAACGCGCTGGAGATTCAAGGTAAAACCTTACCGACAGCAAAAATTGTGTTTTTAGGAGCAGGTGCGGCGGGTTGCTCATGCGCAAAACTATTAAAATTGATGGGCGCAACCAACATTACCATGATCGATAGAGCAGGTGTAATCGACACTTCGCGTCCCGATTTACATGACAATAATCGCGAATTGGCAATTGCGCCAGGAGGCGCGAAAACATTGGCTGACGCAATGCCAGGCAGTGATGTATTTATTGGCGTTTCAGCCAAAAATGCACTTAATGCAGACTTAATCAAAGGTATGGCAGCAAACCCAATTATTTTCGCATTAGCCAACCCAGATCCAGAAGTGTTGCCGAGCATGGCGCACGCGATTCGTGATGATATTTTGATGGCCACTGGCCGTAGCGATTTTCCAAATCAAGTGAATAATGCGCTGTGTTTTCCGTACTTGTTCCGCGGTGCTTTGAATGCAAAAGCCACGCAAATTACCGAAAAAATGAAAGTCGCGGCAGCGATGGCGCTGAGTGAGCTCGCACGCGAGCCAGTACCAGCGGATGTTTTAGCGGCTTACAATTTGAAAGAACTTAAATTTGGCAAGGAATACATAATTCCTAAGCCTTTCGATAAGCGTCTATTAGCGCGGGTTTCAGGCGCAGTGGCCAATGCGGCTAAAGAATAAAAATTAAGACTTGAAGTATGCAAAAAATCCGACCAACTAACAGGCCTAAAAACCTAAACTTATTCACTATTCGCTTGCCGATAAATGCGGTGGTGTCGATTCTACATCGCGCTTCAGGGGTTGGTTTGTTTTTGGCTTTACCCTTGATTTTATTGGCGTTGCAATACTCAGTCCGCTCTGCAGAAAGTTACGCAACATTGGCGAATTTGCTCGACACTTGGTTTGTGAAGCTAGTGTTAATTGGTTTGTCTTGGGCATTTTTTCATCACTTTTTCGCGGGCATTCGCCACTTATTGCAAGACATTCACTGGATGACTTCGCTGCAAAAAGCGCGTTTTTCAGGCAAGGCGGTTTTGTATTTGGTGACGCTTGCGGTGCTTATTTTTGCATGGTTTATTTGGTAACTCTATATGCTCATTCAGCTATTAACCAATAAATATCCTGGCATGCGCATCTGGCTTTCACAACGCTTAACTGCCCTGGTCATGGCGTTTTATATCGTGTTGCTGGTTGTCATGTTGATGATGATGCAACCCGCAGGCTATGCTGCTTGGCATGATTTTGTGTCGCCAATATGGTTTAGGTTGATCACATTGCTATTTTTTATGTGCCTATTCATGCACGCATGGCTGGGCGTGGCTGATGTGCTAAAAGATTATGTTTTCAATAAAACCCTGCGCGGTTACATGCAGATTGCAGTCGATATTTTGCTGCTAGTGTATTTGGTTTGGGTTTCAACTATTTTGTGGAATATTTCGTGAAAGATTTAAAATAGCATGGCTTTGCAGACACATCAATATGATGCAGTAATTATAGGCGGTGGTGGCGCGGGTTTACGCGCGTCGCTGCAATTGGCAGAGGCGGGCGTTAAGGTCGCGGTGCTGTCAAAAGTGTTTCCTACGCGCTCGCACACTGTGGCGGCGCAAGGTGGCATCGCAGCCGCGCTGGGCAATGTGGCCGAGGATAAATGGCTGTGGCACATGTACGATACGATTAAAGGCAGTGACTTTTTGGGCGACCAAGATGCGATAGAGTTTATGTGTAAAAACGCTGCCAAAGCGATTATCGAGCTAGAGCATTTTGGTATGCCGTTTGACCGTTTAGAGTCTGGCAAAATCTACCAACGCCCATTTGGCGGCATGACGCAAAACTTTGGCGAGAAACCAATATCACGCACTTGCGCGGTGGCGGATCGTACAGGTCACGCCATGTTACACACGCTGTATCAACGAAATATTCGCGCTAACACGCAGTTTTTAATTGAGTGGTTTGCGCTCGACCTTATTCGCGATACAGATGGTGATGTACTAGGCGTGATTGCACTCGAAATTGAAACGGGCGAGATTCATATTATTCAAGCTAAAACTACTTTGCTAGCCACAGGCGGGGCGGGGCGTATTTTTAAAGCCAGCACTAATGCTTTTATTAACACGGGCGATGGCCTCGGTATGGCGGCACGTGCGGGTTTGCCGCTGCAAGACATGGAATTTTGGCAATTTCACCCGACTGGCATTCAACACGTTGGCGTGCTGATTACCGAAGGCGTGCGTGGTGAAGGCGGTTATTTGGTGAATTCTGAAGGTGAGCGCTTTATGGAGCGTTACGCACCAACAGCCAAAGATTTAGCCAGTCGTGATGTGATTTCGCGCGCTTGTGCCACTGAAATTAAAGCTGGTCGCGGCGTGGGTAAAAATAAAGATGCGGTGTATTTAAAACTAGATCATTTGGGCGAAGAACGCATCAATAAAAGCCTGCCAGGCATTCGTGAAATTGCTAAAACTTTTGCCAATGTGGATCCAATCAAAGACCCGATCCCAATTGTGCCAACTGCGCATTATATGATGGGCGGCATCCCAACCAACTTGGATGGCCAAGTTGTTTTGGAAGGCGAAAAACCAGTGAATGGTCTTTATGCAGTGGGCGAATGCGCTTGTGTTTCGGTGCACGGCGCAAATCGTTTGGGTTCAAATTCGCTGCTAGATTTAGTCGTATTCGGCAAAGCGGCGGGCGACCACATGGCGGCTGCGATTAAGCAAAATAACACGCACAAAGCATTGCCGCCAAACGCTGCAGACGCAACATTGGCGCGCATTGCAAGGTTAGACGGCACTAAAAACACAGGTACTTCTGGTGAAAACGTGGCTGAAGTGGGCGATGCGATTCGAGACACTATGCAAATGCATTGTGGCGTATTTAGATTCCCTGATGAGTTGGCGGCGGGCGTGACAGCCATTGATGCGGTTGCTAAACGCCTGCAAAACATCACCATAAGCGACAACAGCCAAGTGTTTAACACTGCCCGTGTAGAAGCGCTGGAACTGGATAATTTGATTGAAGTTGCCGTGGCCACCATGTATGCAGCCAATAATCGCACTGAAAGCCGCGGCGCGCATGCGCGTGAGGATTTTTTAGAAAGAAATGATAAAGATTGGCTGACGCATTCACTTTTTTATAAAGAAAACAATCGCTTAACTTACAAACCGGTGCGTTTAAAACCGCAAACTGTGGAATCGTTTGAGCCTAAAGCTCGCGTGTATTAAAAAGGTTATTACTAATGACAAATCCCGTAAAGTTTCAAATTTATCGTTTTAACCCCGATGTTGATAAAAAGCCTTATATGCAAGATGTCGAGATTGAGCTGGCTGATGAAGATAATATGCTGCTTGACGCGCTGATTCGCATGAAAGAAAAAGATGACAGTTTGACCCTGCGTAAATCGTGCCGCGAAGGTGTGTGTGGCAGTGATAGCATGAACATCAACGGCAAAAATGGCTTGGCCTGTATTACTAAAATCGCCGATTTAAAGCAGCCAATCGTGTTACGCCCTATGCCTGGCTTGCCCGTGATTCGCGATTTAGTGGTCGATATGACGCAGTTTTTTGATGCGTATAACTCAGTAAAACCCTACTTAGTGAATAACGATCCGCTGCCAGAAGCTGAGCGCCTGCAAAGTCCAGAAGACCGCGCCAAGCTGGACGGCATGTACGAGTGCATTTTATGCGGCGCGTGTACGACTTCTTGCCCCAGTTTTTGGTGGAACCCAGATAAGTTTGTTGGCCCAGCAGGCTTGATGCAAGCCAATCGCTTCATTATGGATTCGCGCGACCAAGCGACCGAAGAGCGCCTAGAAAACCTTGAAGACCCATATCGTTTGTATCGCTGCCATAACATTATGAATTGCGTGGAAGTGTGCCCGAAAAAGCTCAACCCAAATGCGGCGATTGCCAATATTAAAGACCTGAAAATTGAACGTGCGCGCGACACAAAAGTGGCTAAAAAATCCATTCCAATTAAAGCCATGTAAATGTCCGTGAATATGGAAGCCACAAAAGAAGCAGAGCAGCGTCGCTTGGCATGGCGTTGCCGGCGCGGCTTGTTAGAGCTGGATATTGTGTTGCAGCGTTTTATTGCAAGACATTTTTATGATTTAACTGCGCAAGAATTAGTGGCATTTGATGGCTTACTGGCTATGCCAGATAACGATTTTTGGCACTTGCTGCAGCAAAAAAATCGCGGCGCGAACACAATGCAACAATCGGTCATAGATAAATTAAATGCAATATAAATATAAAAATATATGCCTGCAGGCCGCATGGATATTGGCTTGCAGGCTTGCACAGGAGCGCTTTAGTCCAGTGCATATGTTTTAAGTGAGTAGGAGCAAATAATGAGTGAACAAACACATCTAAAATCAACTAGCTTGGGCGATTATTGGCCTGGCATTCAGCTGTATTATCCACCGGTCAAATATGCGCCAAGTTTGGGCATTTACGAGGACATGGAACAAGCTTCTGCGCGCATGAAAAAACATGCGCATCACACAATCGCACACACACTTATTTTCGACTTAGAAGACGGTTGTCGCCAAAAAGTAATGAGTCGCGATTTGCTGCATGCGGAGTTGCCGGAACTGCGCAAAGTGAATGCGCAGGTAACGATTGCGTTGCGTGTGAATTCGTTTCGCACCGACGAATACGAGCTGGATATGCAGCTGGTCCGTGACATGGGCGAATATATTGACGTGGTGATGCTGGCCAAAGCGGGTGAGGTTTATGGCGCGGCAGAAGTGCGCGATTTATCCAGTTTGTTGTTAAATGTCAACCCGAATATCACGATTCAGCCGATTATCGAGCACCCAAAATCGCTCAAAATCGCACCCGAGATTATGCAATATAACACGGTGAAACACGTTATTTTTGGTATTCACGATTTTTCCAAAGCGATGGGTATTCATATCACGGCCGAGGGCTGGATTGAAGAGCTGCAGTTTTATATGAATCAACTCATGTTTGAGGCGCGCATCGCGGGCAAAGGCGTGATTGGCGGCGTCGAAACACTGATTGGCGCGAATGCGATGCCGGAGAAATTTTTAGAGCCGCACGATGTGCGCCGCTGGCTCGATTTACATGGCGATAACGAATCGCGCATTGTCTATAAGCACGCCTGCCAAGAAGCCGCCATGGGGCTTACAGGCAAGCAGGTCATTCACCCTGGGCATATCCATTTGTGCAAAACGGCTTATACGCCGTCGCCAGTAGATGTCGCGCAAAAAGTACGCATTTTAAAAGCGGCGATTGAGGCTGATGCGCTGCATGGTGGCGCGATTAAATTTGAAGGCGAAATGCTCGACCCGCCGATGTTCGGCAAGGCGCTACAAACCTTGCTGCGCGCGCATGCGCTGCGCGCCCTAAAAGGTGCCGATGCGGAATTCGCGGTACATGTGCTTGAGCAATTGCCCGAACAAGTCATACGCCAAAACTGGCCGTATGGGGTTTTATTGTAGTTTCTGTCATTCTGACGAAAGTCAGAATCTCGTGAAATTAGTCAGATTGCGGGTCAAGCCTACAATGACAAGTTCATCAATTTGATATAAATGAAATGATAAAAGTTAAATGACACAAAAGTTTGAAAATTTTCCAGAATGGGTTTGGAACATTCCCACTCACTTCAATATCGGCGTGGCTTGCAGCGACAAGCACCTAGGCACGCCACAAGCCGATAACATCGCCATGATTGTGGAAGATGACGTACTTGGTACTTCGCAAATCACCTTTGCCGAGCTGGCGCGTAAAACCGATCAATTTGCACAATTACTTAGAAACTTAGACGTAAAAGTCGGCGACCGTGTGTTGATCCGCTTGCCAAATAGTTTGGATTACCCAATCGCGTTTTTGGGGACGATGAAAATGGGCGCGATTGCCGTGCCAACTTCTACGCTGTTAACCGCAGAAGAAGTAGCGTATCTAGCCAAAGATTCAGGGGCGACGGTGCTGGTGAGCGACCATACCGCGTGGCAAAACATGGAAGAAAAAATCGTCGAAAACTTGAGCGACACGCCCAATTTATCGCACATATTATTATCGCAAACGGCTTCAGTGCCAGCACATGGCTGCTTGAATGTGCTGAGTTTAGAAAAAACTTTAAATCAAATTTTGGCCAGCGCGCCAGCTTACAAAAGCCGTGCCGATGAGCCTGCATATCTAGTTTATACCAGCGGCACAACAGGCTACCCAAAAGGCGTGTTGCACGCACACCGCGCCCTGCTTGGCCGCCAGCCTGCCGCGCAATATTGGTTTAATTATAACGAAAGTGAAAATGCAACTGATCGCATCATGCATTCTGGCAAGTTTAATTGGACCTATGTTTTAGGTTCTGGCCTCATGGATCCGCTGTATTTAGGCAAAACCGTCATCGTGCATGAAGGCAAAAACGACGCGCAAGTGTGGCTAGATTTAATTCAAAAACATCAAGCCACCATTTTTATTGGCGTGCCAACTATTTACCGCCAAATTTTGCAAAAAACTACCGCCACCCAATTAGAAATCCTCAGCTTGCGCCATTACATGAGCGCGGGCGAACATTTGTCGGACGAGGTATTAAGCCAATGGCGTGCGCGTTTTGGCGTGGATATTTATGAAGCAGTTGGCATGAGCGAGTTTTCTTACTACTTATCGCAGAGCCAATTTCGGCCAATTCGCCCAGGTTCTGCAGGTTTTCCACAACCTGGCCACAACATCAAATTACTCAACCCAGAAACGCTAGAAGAAGTCGCAACGGGAGAAGAGGGTATGATTGCCGTGCCTGATACCGACCCTGGTCTATTTTTAAGTTACTGGAATTTACCCGATGAAACTGAAAAATATAAGCACGATAGCTACTTTTTCACGGGAGATTACGCCAAATACGATGCAGATGGCTACATTTGGTTTTTAGGCCGTAAAGATGACATTATCAAAAGCTTTGGCTATCGCGTATCGCCTTATGAGATAGAGCGCGTCTATAAAGGCCACCCCGATGTGGCCGATTGCGCCGCTGTGGCTGAAGAGATTGAAAAAGATAAATTATTAGTGGTGATTTATGTGATTTTAAAACCATCCGCGACCGCCACCGCCGATGATTTGGTGGCTTTCGGCAAACAACATTTAGCCGCATACAAAGCGCCAAAAACCGTGTATTTGGCGCATGATTTTCCACGCACCAAAAATGGTAAAATTTTGCGTAAAGACATCAGCCCAACTATTGCAACTGCAAAAAGCTCACGTTAAATGACCAATATTAAACAAGCCGATTTTATTCAAAGCATTCAAGATGCTTTGCAGTACATTTCGTACTATCACCCTGCGGATTATATCCAGGCGCTGGGCGAGGCGTATAAGCTGGAACAATCGCCCGCCGCCAAAGATGCCATCGCACAGATTCTCACCAATTCGCGCATGTGTGCGGAGGGTAAACGGCCGATTTGTCAGGATACTGGCATTGTGGTGGCGTTTGTTAAAGTGGGTATGAATGTTAGGTTTGAAGGCAATCTGACACTAGAGGAAATGGTAAACGAAGGCGTACACCGTGCTTACTTGTTGCCCGATAACAAGCTGCGCGCATCTATTGTGAATGACCCAGCAGGCAAGCGCCAAAACACCAAAGATAATACGCCAGCCGTTACGCATGTGGAATTAGTGCTGGGTGACACGGTTGAAGTGAATATTGCGGCCAAGGGCGGCGGCAGTGAGAATAAAGCCAAGTTTGTAATGCTTAACCCGAATGACAGTATTGTTGATTGGATATTAGAAACTGTGCCGACTATGGGCGCAGGCTGGTGTCCGCCTGGTATGTTGGGCATTGGTATTGGTGGCACGGCCGAAAAAGCCATGGTAATGGCCAAAGAATCGCTGATGCAGCCGATAAATATGCATGAACTAAAACAAAAAGCCGCGCAAAATCCTGAGAAATTAACGAAAATTGAAGAATTGCGTTTAGAAATTTACGAAAAGGTGAATAATTTAGGCATCGGCGCGCAAGGTTTGGGTGGGCTGACGACAGTTTTAGATGTAAAAATTCTCGATTATCCAACCCATTCTGCCAGCTTGCCTGTGGCGATTATCCCTAATTGTGCAGCCACACGGCATGTGCATTTTGTCTTGGGTGAAAAAAATGAGCATGGCACTGGCGCGGCGGAACTTACGCCGCCTGATATTGGAAGCTACCCAGACGTACATTGGGCGCCCAGCGCGGCGGCCAAGCGCGTGAATGTGAATGGCTTGAGCAAGGCAGATATTGCAAACTGGCAAGCAGGCGAAACACTATTATTAACAGGCAAAATCCTAACAGGCCGCGATGGTGCACATAAACGCATTAAAACCATGTTGGCAAAAGGTGAAAAATTGCCAGTCGATTTTTCAAATCGATTCATTTACTACGTTGGCCCTGTGGATGCGGTGCGAGACGAAGCGGTGGGTCCAGCAGGCCCAACCACAGCAACTAGAATGGATGACTACACTGAAATGATGTTGGGCGAGTTGAATTTACTTGGCTCTATTGGCAAAGCTGAACGCGGTGATGAGGCATTAGCTGTGATTAAAAAACACAAATCCGTGTATTTAATGGCAGTAGGCGGCGCGGCCTATTTAGTCAGCAAAGCCATTAAAAAATCACGCGTCATCGCGTTTGAAGATTTAGGCATGGAAGCGATTTACGAATTTGAAGTGGTGGATATGCCTGTCACCGTGGCGGTAAGCGCCAATGGTGATGCGGTGCATAAAACGGGGCCTGCACTTTGGAAAGACAAGATTAGCAAGCATACAACGATAGAAATAATGCTTGGGCATTAAGTTATCATAAACCGTCACTCTGGCGTAGGCCAGAATCCAGTCAAACCACATGCTTAGCTTAGTTTTAATAAGTAACCGCTCTAAGCACTACATTGCCTGGATACCAGCCTGCGCTGGTATGACGAGAAAGAAGTAATGTTTGTTGCAATGACTTAAAGTATTTAAAACTGCACTTTACGCGCCAATTTCAGTCATAATTGTGTATGAATTTTTTTAAAATCGTTTCCTTGATTTTCTTTGCGTTTGGCAGCTCATCTGCCAGCGCAGAAAGTTTATTGGGCTATCTTACCGACAGCACTGGCAAGTATATTGGGCCTAGTGTTGAAGATAATATCGTGATTATGGACGCCGACAAAAATGGCTTTGCCGATGTCACTGAAGTGCGCGCTTTTTTGGCGCAAAAACATGGCAAAGATTATCAAAAAGCAGTGTTGGATAGGTGGGAAGTGCAAGCGCTAGGCGGTGGCTGCCCCATTCCGTTTGCAAAAGAGTTTTATTCCGAAAGCAGTAAATAGTTAATTTTAAAGAGTATGAAGATGTTAAAAGCTTATCAAACCCACGTGCAAGAACGTGCCGCACTACAATTACCCCCATTGCCGTTAAATGCCGAGCAAGTAGCTATTTTGGTCGAGTTGTTAAAAAATCCACCTAAAGGCGAAGAGGGTTTGTTATTAAACTTGCTGGAAAATCGCACGCCTGCAGGTGTGGATCAAGCGGCTTATGTAAAAGCGGCCTTTTTGGCCGATGTGGCAAGTGGCGTGGGCAAATCGCCGTCGCTTTCACTAATAGTTTCACCCGAAAAAGCTGTGCAATTACTCGGCACGATGTTGGGCGGCTACAACGTACAAGCTTTGGTAGAGCTGCTAAGCACGCCGATGGCGGCGCATGCGGTTGAGGCATTAAGCACAACCATTCTCATGTTCGATGCGTTTCATGATGTAGATGTGCTGATGAAAGCGGGCAATGCGCACGCTAAAAAACTTATGGAATCTTGGGCGAATGCCGAGTGGTTTACTGCTAAACCAGCTTTGCCCACTGAAATCAAAATGGTGGTGTTTAAGGTCGATGGCGAAACCAATACCGATGATTTAAGCCCCGCACAAGAGGCTTGGAGCCGCCCGGATATTCCGCTACATGCCAAAGCTATGCTGGTGAATAAAATTCCAGATGGGCTAAATTTAATCGAAAAACTCAAAGCCAAAGGCTTACCGCTGGTATATGTCGGCGATATCGTCGGTACGGGTTCCTCACGCAAATCAGCAATCAATTCGGTGCAATGGTTTATGGGTAACGACATCCCAAACATTCCCAATAAACGCACTGGCGGTGTGATTTTGGGCGGAAAAATTGCGCCTATCTTTTTTAACACGGCGGAAGATTCTGGCGCGTTGCCGATTCAGTGCGATGTGTCGAAAATGCACACGGGCGACGTAATTACCATTCAACCTTATGCGGGGAAAGTGCTGAACGCAGCGGGCGAAACGCTTTCAACTTTCACTTTAAACCCAGTCACCATGCCCGATGAAGTGCGCGCTGGCGGTCGTATTCCGTTAATTATTGGTCGTGGTTTGACGGCAAACGCCCGCAAAGCTTTAGGCTTGGCTGAAACCGATATTTTCATTAAAGCCACGCCAGAAATCGTTTCAAATAAGGGCTATACGCTTGCACAAAAAATGGTTGGCCGTGCGTGCGGTTTGCTAGAAGGCGTTGGCGTGCGCCCAGGCACATATTGCGAGCCAAAAGCAACCACTGTCGGAAGCCAAGACACCACAGGCGGCATGACGCGCGATGAGCTGAAAGAGCTTGCTTGCTTGGGTTTTAGTAGCGATTTAGTGATGCAAAGTTTTTGCCACACCGCGGCTTACCCAAAACCTGTAGATATTAAGTTGCAACACGAATTGCCAGAGTTTATGAGTAGCCGTGGCGGCGTTACTTTGCGCCCAGGTGACGGCATTATTCACTCGTGGTTAAACCGATTAATATTACCCGATACCGTAGGCACAGGCGGCGATTCACATACGCGCTTCCCGATAGGTATTTCGTTCCCAGCGGGTTCTGGTTTGGTAGCATTTGCCGCCGCTACGGGCGCGATGCCGCTGGATATGCCAGAATCAGTATTGGTGCGCTTTAAGGGCAAGATGCAACCTGGCGTGACGTTGCGCGATTTGGTGAATGCAATCCCTTACGCGGCGATACAAGAAGGCAGTTTAACGGTTGGTAAAACGGGTAAAAAGAACGTATTTAACGGCCGTATTTTAGAGATAGAAGGCTTGCCCGATTTAAAAGTGGAGCAAGCGTTTGAGTTTGCCGACGCCTCTGCGGAGCGCTCTGCCAATGGCTGTACGGTACTTTTAGATAAAGCACCTGTGATTGAGTTTTTAAACTCCAATATTGTCCTGATGCAAAACATGATTGAAAACGGTTATGAAGATGCGCGTACTTTGCAACGCCGTATCGACAACATGCAAGCGTGGTTGGCGAAACCTGAGTTGCTACAACCCGATGCGGATGCCGAGTATGCGCATGTGATTGAAATTGACCTCAACACAATCAAAGAGCCGCTGGTGGCCTGTCCAAACGACCCTGACGACATTAAGCCGATGTCAGCCGTTGTTGGCGACAAAATTGACGAAGTGTTTATTGGTAGCTGCATGACCAATATTGGCCATTATCGCGCCGCAGCCAAGGTGCTGGAAGGTACTGGCAATATTCCAACTCGTTTGTGGATTGCGCCACCGACGCGCATGGATGAAGCGCAATTGCGCGACGAAGGTGTGTATTCGGTGTTCGGCATTGCTGGCGCGCGGACTGAGGTTCCTGGTTGTTCGCTATGTATGGGCAACCAAGCGCGCGTAGCGGATAAAGCGACAGTATTCTCAACTTCGACACGTAACTTTGATAATCGTATGGGTCGTGATGCCCGTGTATATTTGGGTTCAGCCGAGTTGGCGGCGGTGTGCGCCAAACTTGGCCGTATGCCAAGTCACGCAGAATATATGGAAACCGTCGGCACTAAATTGAGTGACGTGGCGAATATTTATAAATATTTAAACTTTGACCAAATGACCGAATACAAAGCCGCGTTGGATACTTTAAGCAATGGCAAAAAAGTTATTCCGATTGCAGAAATGACATAGGTTTAAAAAATGCTCTACAGACCAATATCCATGCGGGTTTCGCATTCGACTTAGTGCTTTAGCACTTAGCGAGAGTGGTGATGCCAAGAACTGGTACAGGTCAGCTGGTTTTTAATGTTTTGCGTCAGAATGGGTCATTAATTTATCAATATACGCAATGGCAACCGCCGAGAATACAAACGTCATGTGAATCACAGTTTGCCAAAGCAGCACTTTATCGGTCAAATTTTCGGCGTTGATAAACGTTTTTAGCAAGTGAATCGATGAAATTCCGATAATTGCCGTCGCTAATTTTACCTTAAGCAAGTTGGCATTCACGTGCGAAAGCCAATCGGGCTCGTCTGGGTGGCCGCTCAAATTAAGGCGTGAAACAAAGGTTTCGTAACCGCCGACAATCACCATAATTAGCAAGTTTGAAATCATCACTACGTCGATTAAACCCAATACAATCAACATGATATCGGCTTCTTTCAGATGAGGGACTTTTTCTACCAAGTGCGTCAGCTCGACACCAAAGTGAAAAACGTACACGGCTTGCGCGACGATTAAGCCCAAATAAAGTGGCAGTTGTAGCCAGCGGCTGCCGAACAAAATGTTGGTCATAATGCTGCTTTGTTTATATTCGTTTGCGCTAGGTTTGGTTTGCATGTCGCTGCCCGTTCATAAAAGTTCGTTCGTAAAATTCGTTCGTAAAAAGTTTTCGTATTTTAACCTAATTAATTTGACTTGTGATTTGGAAATCTGTGCTTTCATCTAAGCTTAATAATTGCGTTAAAATCGGCATGGTTTCGGCTAAAATTTTCGGCAAAGTATAAGGTGGATTTACAATAAATATGCCGCTACCATGCATGCCAAAGCCTTCGCTAGAAGGCGCATGGATGTTCATGCTTACGTGTAACCAATTGGGTGCATTTAAGTGGATTAAATCTTTAATCATAGTTGTGGGTTCTGGGCGCTGCAACAGCGGATACCACACCAAGTAAGTGCCCGTCGCAAAGCGGCGCAAGCTGTCTTGGATGCAATCGACCACGCGTAAATAATCATCTTTTAGTTCGTACGGCGGATCGATTAAAACCACCGCGCGTTTGGTGGGCGGCGGCAAGCAAGCTTTTATGCTCGCAAAGCCATCTTGCATGTCAATTTTGGTTTGGCGGCTTTTGAAGTTTGAGCTGAGTAATTTGTAATCGCTTGGGTGCAGCTCAAACAAGCGCAATTTGTCATCAGTGCGTAAAAAACTTTCTGCAATTTTTGGCGAACCAGGGTAAAAATTTAAGCGATTGTTTTCATTAAAACTTTTGATATTTATTAAGAATTTTTCGAGCGATTCTGGCAGATTTTTCGCTGCAAAAAGTCGCGCAATTCCATTTTCAAACTCAGCATTTTTTTGCGAAAATTCGCTCGCCAGCGCATACATACCTGCGCCCGCATGTGTGTCCACAACCCAATACGGCTTATCTTTTTGGTTGAAATAATCCAACACCAAGCTAAAAACATAA
The DNA here is from genome assembly GCA_031417915.1 of Methylotenera sp. GTDB lineage: Bacteria > Pseudomonadota > Gammaproteobacteria > Burkholderiales > Methylophilaceae > Methylotenera_A. The sequence goes on along the minus strand of JANOWN010000009.1, from coordinate 4,660 downwards.
TGTTTCAGCACATCGGCGTGGTTGCCCGCGTGAAAGGCGTGGCGATAACTTAACATATAGCGTTTCTTAACATTTGTAAGCCTTGAACATAGGTGTATTATAGCCTAGCCGCTTTACATAAAAATGATGGCGGCGTTCGTTTAGCTATTTCAATATAATGGAGAATAAAAATGAGAAATAAATCAACTGTTCTGTTGGCCGCATGTTTGCTGGTTGCTGCGCCATTTTCCACCGCTGAAGAAAAGATGAAACTGGATGCTGATGGCGATGGCAAAGTGAGTTATGAGGAATATAAAGGCTCTAAAGAAAAAGCCCACGCGCGTCAGTTTAAAAAGATGGACACCAATGGTGATGGCTATATTGATGCAAGTGAAAAACAAGCGCAAAAAGACAAAATGCGCGCCATGCGTGAGAAACGTAAGCAAAAAGCGCAATGAAATGTTTAGTTAAAAAAGCACTCAAATGAGTGCTTTTTTATTGTGTTTATAAGTGCTAACCGCTAGCATCATGGCTATGAAAAATACACCTCAACACCAAGACTCTCATCAACACGAAGAACATCAGGCGAGCGCTTTTGCGCTGCCGTTTTTTCTGATACTTATTTTCGCTTTCATCGAGCTGGCAGGCGGCATTTGGACGAACTCGCTGGCGCTGATGGGTGATGCTTGGCACATGTTTTCAGACGTGTTCTCACTAGGTTTGGCTTGGTTTGCAGCGCATCACGCCGCCAGCAGCAGCAAACATGCTAGCGGGCAAAGCCATTTGGAAATCGCCGCTTCCATTATCAATGCTGTGCTCATGCTTGCGGTAGTGATTTATATTATTGTCGAGGCGATTGACCGTTTTAAAAACCCGCATAATGTGACGGGCGGCTACGTGATGATCATTGCATTTGTTGGCTTAATTGTGAATATCATCGTCGCAAAATTATTGCATCACGATGATGAGAATGATCATAACCGTCGCGCGGCTTTTTTGCACGTGTTGGGCGATTTGCTTGGTTCAGTCGCAGCATTGTTAGCAGGCGCAGTGATTTATTTCACTGGTTGGCTGCCAATTGATTCGATACTTTCCATTTTTATTTCGCTGCTGATTCTGGTGGTGACTTTTAAGCTAATAAAAGATATTTACTTTACTTTAAAAAAAGGTCAAATATAGCATGCCTGCACCCCGCATGGATGCTGCCTCCCAGGCCTGCACTGGAATGCTTGAGTCCAGTGGCATCATTATAAAAGAAAATAAAACGCTTTTTCAGCATTCTGTAGCGCATTTTTCGCCCTGCGAAAAGTTTCGCTACTGGCTGCGCCGCGATTGGGATTTAACAAAAGTGCCGATTAGTTTTTTAATGCTCAACCCTAGCACCGCCGACGAAATGGTGAACGACCCGACCATCGAGCGCTGCCAACGCCGCGCAATAACTATGGGTTTTGGCAGCATGATTATTGTCAATTTGTTTCCGTTTCGTATGACCGATTCTAAGTTGCTAAACACGGTAGATAATCTGCTGGGCGACGCAACAGAAGCCGATGCCACCATTTTGCGTGCGGTGGAATTATCCGAAATGACCGTCTGCGGTTGGGGAAAACACGCGCTGGCCGCGCCCAGAGCGCAACATATTATGGCGCTACTAAGACAAAAAAACTTGCAAAATACTAGCTTGCAAAATAAAGTGATGTGCCTACAATTAAACGCGGATAATAGTCCGCAACATCCGCTGTATATTGGCTATGCCAAACAACCTGTTCCGTATTTTGTTGATTGATTTTAAAGGAGAAAATAATGCCTTATGTAAATGTAAAACTCGCTGGAAGCATCAGCAAAGAACAGAAAAAAGAAATCGCTAAAGAAATCACCGAAACCCTGCAAAAGCACGCCCACAAACCACCCAGCTATACCTATATTGTGTTTGAAGAAGTAAAAATGGAAGATTGGGCGATAGGCGGGAGTTTGTTGGGGTAGCTTGCTAGATTGGCAAATTAGCTTGAGTTTACATATTAATGTGGTTATACTGATGTAACCATGAAAGTTGTTTTTGATACATCATTGTTGGTTGCGGCGGTGCGTTCTAAACAAGGCGCAAGTTATGCACTTGTTTCATCGCTGCCAAGTTCGCAATTTCAAATTTGCTTATCTGTCGCGCTTTACGTGGAATGGCAAGCCGTACTTACTCGCACAGAGCATTTGCCACCAAATCAGCAGGCAGAAAACGCACTGGCCTTTTTGCGCTATTTAGCCTCGGTTGCGCACCTGCAAGATATTTATTATCTATGGCGGCCACAGCTGCGCGACCCGAATGATGACATGGTGCTAGAGCTAGCAGTGGCGGCGCAAGCAAGCTATATTGTCACGCATAATATACGTGATTTTCAGAACTTAAAATTTGATGTAGTTGCCATTACTCCCGCCGATTTTTTAAAGTTATTAAGGAGCAAACCATGAGTGCTTTAACCATTCGCATACCAGAATCATTACACCAAAACCTTAAAGCCTTGGCCGAGCGCGAAGGTGTATCTGCCAATCAGTTTATCGCCAGTGCAGTGGCCGAAAAAATGGCCAGTGTACTTACACTTAACTATTTAAAATCAGAAGCTGCCCAAGCCAAACGGGGCGATTTTGAGGCGTTTTTAGAAGTAGTACCGAATGCGCCTGTTGAGATTGAAACGGATAAGATTGGGTGATAGGCGGGAGTTTGTTAGGTAAGTTCAATTAAATTAGAGTCTATAAGAAAAATGAACCGTGATGAAAAGTTGGCTGAAAAATGGTTGAAACACATGGGTTTTCAATCAATTGTTTATGAGCCTGATGGTAACGTCACCCCAGATTTCTTAGTGGATAGCAGAATTGCGGTTGAAGTTAGAAGGTTAAATCAAAATTCAGTAAACAAAAATGGAAATACAAAAGGTTTAGAAGAAGATTCTATACCACTTACACAAAAGATACAGAATTTGCTACAAAGCTACGGGCCACCAGATAATGCGAAAAGTTGGTTTATATGTATTAATTTTGAGCGTCCATTGCCCACATGGAAAATACTAAAGCCTGAAATAGAAAATCTAGTTGAATCCTTAAAAATATCTCCACCTAGCAAGACAATACGTAATCACAAGCTTTTAAAAAACTTTGAGATAGATATTCTTCCAACACCAACATCTCATACTCATATGTTTATGATAGGCGCAAGCGCTGACGGTGACTCTGGTGGTTGGGTTTTAGGCGAATTGGAGAAAAATTTACGGATAATTTTGCCTGAAAAGTATGAAAAAATAGAGAAATTCAAATATAAATATAAAGAATGGTGGCTAGTTTTGCCTAATTATATTTGCTATGAAATGAATGAGGATGATGTTAAACAGTTTAATACCTATATTAAGTTTCAACATGATTGGGATAAGGTAGTTATGTTTAATCCACAGGATGTTTCTAATTGGATGGATTTTTAATTCATGTTCGACCCTAAACCCATCTTAAAAAACTTGCCCAATCTGCCCGGCGTATATCGCATGATAAACGCCACAGACGAAGTGATTTATGTAGGTAAAGCGAAAGATTTAAAAAAGCGTGTTTCAAGTTATTTCAACAAAAACTTGACCTACCCGCGCACACGCATGATGGTGAGTAATATTGCCAAAATCGAGACCACGGTCACGCACAACGAAGCAGAGGCTTTGTTGCTGGAAAATAATCTGATTAAAGGTTTGCTGCCACGTTATAACGTATTGTTTCGCGATGATAAATCGTATCCGTACATTGCGCTGACAGGCGATGCGTTTCCGCGTTTAGCTTTTCATCGCGGTGCGCAGCGTAAAGGCTTTCAGTATTTCGGGCCTTTCCCCAATAGTGTGGCGGTGCGCGAGAGTATTCAGCTATTGCAAAAGGTGTTTAAGCTGCGTACTTGCGAGAACACCGTGTTTGCTAACCGTTCACGGCCTTGTTTGCAATACCAAATTGCGCGATGCACCGCGCCTTGTGTGGGCTATATTTCAGCTGAGGATTATGCGCATGACGTGAACCACGCAGCACTATTCTTGCAGGGAAAAGCCAACGAAGTGATGAACGCGTTGGGCGACAAAATGAACACGGCGGCGGCCGACCAAGAATACGAATTGGCGGTGGTGTTTCGAGACCGTATGCAAGCCTTGCGCCAAGTGCAAGCCAAGCAATTTGTGAGTGATTTTAGTGTGAATGATGCGGATATTATCGCGCTAGCAAGCAATAACGGTGGGCATTGCATTAATTTGGTCATGATACGCGGTGGGCGACATTTGGGCGATAAAAGTTATTTTCCTAAAAATACGCAAGATGCCCTAGGAAAAGTAGAGCCAACAGAAATGGTAGAAGCATTTTTAAGCCAACATTACACACCACAAAATACGCCGCCGCTCATTGTATGCAGCGTTGATTTTGATGCCAAAGAGTTAGAGCAAACTTTAGGCGATCAAGCAAATCGTAAAGTGAAAATCCAAACCAATGTCATCGGCGATAAGCGCGTGTGGTTAAAAATGGCACAAACCAATGCCAATTTGGCGCTTACCCAGCAGCAGCAAACATCTAGCAACCAAGCGGCGCGGCTATTGGCACTGCGTGAGGCCTTGCGTTTGCCTGACAATATTGAACGCATGGAGTGCTTCGACATTAGCCACACCATGGGTGAGGCCACAGT
>JANOWN010000008.1:0-87933 GCA_031417915.1 Methylotenera sp. | reverse complement strand
TTAGCATAATAACTCTCTCTAATTTGCAATGTACTAGCCCATTTTGCGTGCAGTAATGCGCAACTTAATTGGCTGAGGCATACCTTCTGGTGGCGGCTCGCGCATCGCAGGCATATTGTCCAAAGCCGACTTTACTGCTTGATTTATTTCAGGCTCTGCATCTGAACCAGACCACTCCAGCCTTTCAATATCTCCATTTGGCTTTAGCCAAACACTCACTACCAGCTTATATTGACCCTCTTTCAGCTTTTGATTTTTTTCTAGTGCATCTTGAATTTGATTCTTCAACATACCTGCATACCAATTAAATTTAGCGCCTCCATCAGAACCTATGGTTTTAACATCGCCGCCTTTGTAATCATTACTCACTGCACCAGCTTGAAATGGGCTAGGACCGTCTCCCGCAGGACCTTCCATCTTAATATTTTCAGCTGGCGGCGCTTCAGCAGGTTTGGGCTGTTCTACTTTTAATTCTTTTGGCTGTTCTTTTAGCTGCTCTTTCGGCGGTTCTTTTGGTTGCGGCGGGGGCGGAGGTGGTGGTGTATCTGGCAACAACTTAATCGTTGTCTTTTGCTTTTTTTGTGGCCCGCCACTACCCGACATTAAACTTTTAATGCCATAACCAATACCACCCAATATCAGCAATGCAATTAAGGCGATAGCGATACGCTTAAGCCAAATTTTGCCATTACTTTCCAAATCATCTACTTCAGGGTCGTAAATTGCCTGCATTGCTTTATGTGCCAATGCGCCCTGTTACCAAGCCTACATTTTCAATTTCTAACTTATTCACCAAATCAATCACGCCCACAATCCCAGCATAAGGCGCTTTTGCGTCACCTTTTATCATCACGTTAAATTTGGGGTCGGCTGCTTTTGCCGCATTCAATTGGCTTTCAAGCTCGCCCATGCTCACGCCTGCGCCATTAATCGTCACGCCACCGCCTTGCTGCACTTGCACAATTTTTATATCGTGCTTTTCGGTGCTTGGCTTGTTAGATGGCTTAGGCAAGTTCATGGTTAAACCTTGCACACCAGCCGTCGTCATCAAAATAAATATCACTAATAACACATAGGCCAAATCCAACATCGGCGTAATGTTGATGGTGTCGTAAGGCTGTGCATCATTTTGTACTTGCATACTATTCAGCCACCTTTTTCGTTATCAGCCCTACTTCAGTAATATCTAATTTTTTACATATCTCCAGCACTTCAGAGATTTTTTCATAGTGTGCGGCGGCATCCCCTTTTAACACCACTGGCAATTCAGGGTTGCCACTTTTATATTCACCCAAACGTTGTTCCAAAGTCGCCATATCTACTGGATAGGCATCTAAATACACGCTGCCATCACTGGTAATCGTAATTGCCCGCATCTGCGGCTTAGCCAGTGGTGCAGAGTTCGAGGTTTGTGGCGTATCCACCTTAATACCTTGTACTGATGCAGTGGTCATGATGATAAAAATCACCAATAACACATAAGCCAAATCCAGCATTGGCGTAATGTTAATTTCGTCGTATAGCTGGTTCTCTTCTTTGACGCCTTCTGACATGATTTACTCTTTACCGTAAAGCTCTGCAGAGCGCGTCACAAATTCATCCACAAAAATCTGCATGGCGATGGTGATATTTTTGATTCTGCTAGCAAGGTAGTTGTAGCCAAACAAGGCAGGAATCGCTACCGCCAGACCAGCCACAGTCGCTAAAAGTGCAGCCGCAATACCTGGCGCAATCGCATTTACGTTCACATCGCCTGCTGCCGCAATTGCCGCAAAGGTAATCATCACGCCGACCACAGTACCTAGCAAACCTAAGAATGGGCCGCCCGAAATCGCAATGGTAAGCAAAACCATACCTGCATTTTGTTTTTGAGTTTCGCGCACCAAGTCTGCATCAATCGCAGCTTTAATCGCATCCATTGATGCGCCACTTAGTGATAGCTTTTCGCCTTCGTGTTGACGTTTTTTAATCTCACGCAAACCTGCTTTGTATAAGCCATACAAAGTAGAATTTGGATAATTTGCACCTTTATCTAAATCCAATAAATCTGCTGAATCAGCTTTTTGAAAGCGCGCTAGAAACCTTTTATTATCTTTATCTGTTTTTGATACCAACACAGCTTTTGTCCACATGACCCATACACTAATTGCAAACATCACGGCAAGAATACCGATGACGATTTCTGCATCTAAGGTTAAGCTGTTGATTAGTATGCCGATGTAATTGGCTTCGCCTTCGCCTTCTTCCGCACCTTCTTCACCTTCGCCAGCAGCAATTTTTAACAACTGGCTATCTACACCCTGAGCACTAGCTGCAAGCTTAAGCCATGCCGCACTGCGAGCCACATTGGCAATCCCTAATTCATCCATTTCGCCAACAAACTCATCACCTATTTTCACATCGGCTTCTGCATTCACACCTGGCGCTTCACCAGAACCCGCCAAAACACCATTGATGTAAATGTTGGCTTTACCACCTTCAAGCGTGAAAGCCACATGCTGCCAAGCTGCCGCCTTAACTTCACCGCCTGCAATATTGTTTTCGCCTACATTTAAGCTTAGTTTTTGAGCATCAATCTTTAAACTTATGGAATCGTTTTGACTATACAAAGTGGCCGTCTGTGGCAAGCTTGTAGGTTTAATCCAGGCTGACCACGTGTAGCCAGCGCCCGCCACATGCTTAAGTGCTGGATTAACAGAAATGACAAACGGTTTACCTGAGAATACTGCTGCCTCACCTAACAAGCCAGCCTTTTGTGTTGTGATTTCACCGCCAGCAGACAAGCCAGTTGCGGAACTATCAAGAGACAAAGAATTTTCTGAAAAATGAAAATTAGCTATGGTGCTAGCGTCCCATGTCGTTTTTGTGCTGGTGCTTGCAGTAGCCTTTTCATTGCCAGAGTAAAGCCAAAAATGCGCGTCTTTATCATCCGCCTTTACCGCTGGCAATTGCACCCAAATGATGGCCAGTTCATTGACTGCATCAAACTTTTCAACAAAATACTTAAGTTCAGTTTTATCATCAGCCGCAATAAAACGCATGTCAGAGCCATCGATATTGACGGTAGTAAAATCAAAGTTACCTGAATGCAAACGCACCACTACAGGTGCGCTGCCATCAGCTATAGTTTGAGCGCTGATAGAAATTTTATTGCGTACCGTCCATTCTGCATTCCACTCGGCTTGAGCGAATGTAGAAAAAGTGAACAATAGTGAAGTGAACCAGAATAAAAAATGTTTTTTCTGGATTGTTTTGAAGTAAGTAATTGACATCGCTGAGCTTATTAAAATTGATTGAGAAATTCTAATAAAGCTATGTTTCAGCTTGGTTAAAACTATGTGACAAATAGAATAAAACGCCTAGTCCGTTACCGAAATAGGCGCCCTATCTTAAGGCATGTATCTAGTCACCTATACTAATCACATCGACTGAAATAATGGAAGGCAACACTGGTTTTACAAATGCTTGTTGGTTTGCAGATTGTGCAACACTTTGCGCTACTGCCGCTGTTGCCGAATTGATTGCGTCTGGCGACAAACCTGCACTCACACCAGCCAAGCTGGTAGTAGCAGCGATAGGTACACCAGATGAGTTGCCTTGCACTTGAATGTTAGTTGCATTAAGCACAATCGGCGCAACAAGCAACAAATCCCCTGCCTCAATCCCAGCTTCGCCCGCATCTACAATTGGCGCAATAAGCGCCACCTTGCCTTTTTTGGGCTCAGTTTTAGAGCCATTTGGGCCGTCTGGATCGTAACTTTGTGCGCGAATACCACTACCTGCTGCCACACCTTTTACTTCAACTGTAGTATTGCCATCAACATCGGTAAGCACAATACGCTCGGGGATAGAAGTTGCGGTTTTCGAGCCGCGCCCTGCATCAATAGTCCCCGTAGTTGACCACACCGTAATATCACCACCAAACTGAGTAATCACTTTTGATTGATTGACCTCAAAGCCTTTATTTGCAAAGGCACGAATATCACCCGTTTTTTCGGTAATGATGCCGACATCATCGCTCGCACCACCTGCAACGCCAACGTTAATCAAACCGCCAGGCGCAAGCAGGTCAACACTTCCGGCATTGTTAGTGCTAATTTTACTTTTGTATAAGGCAATATCGCCCTCATTTATAGTGGGGAACAGTTTTGCGATTGCGTCATAACCACGATTATGATTACCCGCTTTGGCAAAGCCTTCACCAGATGCGAGTAACTCACTGCTTAAATGTCTATTCGCAAATATAGTTTTAGCTTCTAAGTTCAAAGCGTTAAATTGCGCCAATGCTTGTGCGTCTGTCAAGGCATTATTGCCCGTTGTTTTACGCATAAAATCTGTTAAAGCGCGAGTAGTCGCGGCGCGATATTCAGCTAATTTAGTTGCATCGTCCGCCAACGCAACAGGGCCAGCACCAATGATGTACTGATCTATATAGCCTTGCACATTTGCACCTTTACCCAAGCCAGCCTGCAAGGTAATAGAAGCGCCCTCACTAGGCAATGCGGTATTGCTTATCTGAACAGTCTGCGTGTTTCTTACCAAGCCTGCATTACCAGTAGTCGCAATTCTTGCGCTGGTATTAGATAAATCAATATTGCGACCAGCTTGAAGCAATAAGTTACCTGGGCCACTCACAGTGACATCACCTACTTTAATATCATTGCCCGCTTTTATCAGGCTAATATCACTTGGGTTATTGTTTTGAATGTCCAGTTTAAGTCCATTTAAATCTTTGCCTGCAACAATTTTTGCGGCTTTAGGCAGTATGATCGTCGAATTCCCAGCTGGAGAAATATTACCTTTTTGAGCAACTATCAATACTGGCTCCACATCATTTTTGTGTAGTAAGTTTGAAGAATGCGTTGATAGCTGAGCCGCAATTGATGTGGAGAAATTAGTCCTTGAGATAGGTTTCAGTGCATTTGGCAGCAAGGCTGGGTCTGCATCTGACATTAAAATATTACCTAAGCCAACATTATTCGCAGCAAGTACTTTTAAATCCCCAGTGGGTGAAGGTAGCAATGTAATGTCACCTATAGTTACATCGCCATTTTGTGATACCACTTTTAAATGACTGGGGGCATATTTAAGGCTACCAGTTACTGATGAATCCAAACCAGCTGCATTGCTTAGTATTGCGCTATTGCCACCATACACTGCATTACCTATCAAGCTAGAAACATCGACTGCCGCTTGAGGTGAGTAGGTATTAAAGTATGAGTTGATTCCAGTTGTATTAATTACAGTGGCATTTGTTGTCGATTGACTCACTAAGGTTGGGTTAATAGTCGTTTCGATAAAAGCATTTTTACCCGCAGTCACATTAAATTCACCATCTTGTAACGCAAGTATCGTGCCGAAAGTATTGCCTTGTTTTTGAATTGATCCGCCAGCATCAATTTCACCATCGCCTTTAGCGACAAAGTAAACACCATTGTTAATGTCACCATCCGCCTTAACAGTGACATCACCACCGCCATCAATCGATTGGTTTCCTGTTGTGCCGTTGCTATCAAACCTTGCCGTTGTTGGCGCAGATGCAGAGAAGTTGCTAATATTGCCGCCTGCATTGATATTAATATCTCCACCACCTAGAGTTGCCAAGCTTTGTTTGAACAAATCTGGGCGCACCCACCATGTTGTATCTAAATTACCACTGCCACCGCCTTGACGGAATAACCATTGATTGACTAATTGTCGATTGTTCGTCTGCGACTCACCGCCTACAATATTTCCTTTAACTGCGATTTTGATATCTCCACCATCAGTTAAATAATTAGTAGTGCCAGTTGGCAGATCAAATCCCACTAGCGCGCCAGCATTGCGGCCTGCTGTATATATCGCCGTATTTGCCCCACCCATCAGTAAATTGCCGCCAGCTGCTATATCAATATTGCCCGTACCTGTGCGTATAACTCGAGTATTGGTGCTAGTGCCGTTGTTAACAGTAATATTTCCTGTGGTTGCATTTGCATTAGTTGCAAGTATATTTGCGGCACTAAAATCTGCCCCCGCGACAATTCTGTATGATGTGGAATCACCTCCGCCAATCACACCAGATGAGGCTACTGTAAAACCATCAAAGCCATCACTTAAACTGCCGTTAAAAGTAATATTATCTTTTGCTCGCAATGTGAGCACACTTGGCTCGTTGCCTGTACGTGAGGCTGAATATAAATTCCAATCTCCATTAATCGCCAAATTATTATCTGATTGGATTTCAGTACCTGCGCGCAGGTGGAAGGCCTCATCACCAGCTTTGCCTAAGCTAGCCACAATCGCATCTTTATTGCCCATAAAACTATTGACATCACTTGCAACTGTGTCAAACCCTAAAACTGCACCCGTTCCACTCCCAGTCGCAACCTCCGTCACCCCAAGAAAAGTTTTAAATGCTTCCAGCACAGTGGATTTTTCACCAACAATATCAGTTGCAAGATTAGTCACTGCAGCTCCATTGCCAGCGCCCGCACCTATTCTAGGTGCGCGCAAATGCACTTCACCAGTATTAACTGCGCCTGCACCACCACTCACATCAATACTAGAGCCTGTTTTTAAATCTAAACTTCCTGTACGCGTATAAACTTCTACCTTGCCACCTTCTTCGCCAACTTTTGTGCTTTTAGCTTCTAAGTTCGCAGTGCTTTCTAGCGTAACGCCATTGCCAGCATACAAACCAATGTGGCTATTTTTAGGCGAGGTGGCGATAATGTCGCCCGAAACTGTAATTTTGCCAGCGTCCGCACTCACAATGGTTTCACGTGCTTTTAGTGCATTTACGCCTGTGCCAGTAATCGCAACATCGCCTGTACGCACACGATATTGACGGCCTTCATCAAAGCCTGTGGCGCGGTTGTTAGTGGTGCTTAAATCTGCCAGTGTTTTTACATCCACATCCAGTACGCCACCTTTGCCTGTACCCGTTGCAGCGCCTTTTAAATCACCCGCAATATTTGCTGTGCCATTAGTTGCAAGCACTTTCACCAAGCCAGCGTTAGCTTCGCTTTGACTCGTCACATCCACTACTGCGCCTGTACCCACATTCACATTACCCGCAGTAGAAGTTAGTGTGACGCTACCTGCATTTGCAGTCAGCGTTTTGTCGTAAAATGTGTTAGTTGTTGAGGCAGCACTTAAATTTGCACCAGCTGCAATATTCAAATCATTGGTTGCGGCGAGTGCCAACTTGCCAGATGACAAATCAATATTGCTGGCAACTGTTAAGTCTTTAGCTGATATATCCAGCTTGGCGCCAAAGCCTTTGTTTGTGCTGGTTACAGCATTTGCTAGCTGTGCAATTTCAAGTTTCTCATTAGTATTAATTTTATAATCTGCTGCCGTATCTGCCGTTAAGAGGCCTGTCGTAAATTTAGTTTCTGCAACATTAAAACTGGCTTCGCCCTTATTCACTACGCGAATTTCATCTGCTTTGATATTTAACTTTGTGAATCCTGCTATTTGCATTACTCCACTTACCGTCTCACCACCATCTAGCTTTACCGTAGCGGCGTTAATATCCAAGCCTCTACCAGAGGGGTCTGTAGCATCTGCAAACTGTGCATTTTGTGTATTTTTAAGCGTAAATGTTTTTGCAGTAATGACGCTAGGTGCAGCATTGGCGGGCGCGACAGTTTCACCTTTGGCCAAATGACCGACGATACCTGCGACATTCATGGTTAAATCTAGCTGGCTATTGCCAAAACCCACACTGCCAAACGTATCAATATTGTTATAGCTATTGAGCGTTAAAGCTTTAAGCTGCCCCAGCGCTGTCAGCGCACCAGCATTCACATTCAAGCCTACAATATTAGTCGGTGCATCGCCTATTAAAATACGATTCGCGCCGAAGGTTGCGCTGCCGCCGTCTTGCAAGCTAACACTACTCAATAAACTTGCTGACTTAGTAGCATCTAACACCACCGAATTACCCGCTTTTAGGCTGCTGCCAGCTTCAATATTAAGCTCGCCTTGAGTAGAGCTTGCTGAACCGCCAGTGCGGCTATAGCTAATATCGTTATTAGATGACAATGCTAATAGTGCGCCTTCGCCATCAGCTTTAATGACGGTTTTAGCTGGTGTTTTTGAAGCTACTCCAGTATTGATCGCTGCGCCAGTTTTAACCGTAATGTTGTCTTTTGCTGCTGCAATAAATTCAGGTGTTTTAACTATATTGGCACTATTATTTTCAACGCTTACCGTTTCTGCATTGGTGGTAATTTCTACCACACCATTTTGCAATTTGCGGCTACCGCCCAGCAATAAGCTCTCGGCATTTAAGGCATTAATACTACCAGCCGTTAGCTGCAAGCTACTTGTGTCTGATAAATCTTGGTTACTGACAACGCGTATATTGGTAGAGCTAATATCTACATTTAAACCAGCTCCACCAGCCACTTTATTGGCAACAACCGCGCCATCTAAGGCTAACTTGGCGGCATCAATAGATAACCTACCCACATCTTGCGGCAAGACAACTTTTTTGCCGTCTGTTTTATTGGGGTTTGCAAAAAAACTGTTGGCACTAGTCAGAATATACTGCGATGGTGCCTTAGAAATTGTGCCTGCCGTTGGGCGGAAAATTGCGCCGTCTGTTACTTTGAATGTTGACCAATTGGCGTCACGTGCGCCTGTGCCAATATCTGTGCGGTAACCAGTCGTTAAGGTTGCTCCATCTAACTGTGGCGCAACTTGTGTGGGCAGTAATTTACTACCTGCTACATTAGCCTCCACCAAAAAGGCGCCAGGCACTAAAGCATAGCGCGCTGGTAACAGCGTATATGTGCCTGCAACCAAACCTGGCACGCCAGTTAAATATACCGATTGGCCAACACCTACAGGGGCTGAGCTACCACTATATACCTGATCAAATGGCGCATAATCTTGCCCCAAATTCGGGATAACCGCATAGGTATTAGGTTGCGCTAAAACATCTTTACTACCGCCAATACCTTGCACCCATTCATAGGCGAACATATCGCCGCCAGCAGACAAATCTAATACAGCATTTTTTTGCAAATCCACATTAGCAGATTTAATCGTAATGGCTTTTTCAGGCAAAGGCGTTGAGACGCCTGCTGCTTGGTTATAGACTTGTCCGCCCGTGCCAGTAGTGCCGTAAGGAATCAGTTGGTTATTAGCAGAAACTGAAGTCACACTACCTGCTGTAAAGGTGGCTGACTTTGTTGCATCTACAATTATTTGCCCAAATGGCGCAGTTACAACACCACTTTGCACAACATTAGCTGCTGTAAGACTTAAAGTTCCGCCTGCTGAAAGCAATGGCTTGGCTGCTACTCCACTAGATTTCACAGTAATTTTGCTATTTGCACCGATGGCTTCAAAACTGAGGCTGGCTGCGGTATTAGGATAAATTTGCCTAGCCTTTAAATTAATATCGCCATTAGCAACCAAGCCCCCTGCGATTGCTGGCAAACCATCTTTAGCAATTTGCGTGCCTTGGCCGCTAATATCCTGCGTTGTATTAATTGAAGTTTCTTTAACGCCAGCAATTGCCATTAAACCGTCAATATAAAGCTGTTTAGATTGTGTTATTAACTTGCCGTTTCCAGCTGCAATGCTGGCATTATCCACCGAAGAGTTAGGGCTTTTTAATGTGATATGACTAGCCGTTAATTTTGCCAGCCCATCATTTTTTACACTGATTTGCGGTGTCTCTAATTTTAAATTGCCTGCTAATTGTAAATTTAAACCATTTTCTAGTTGAATTGAGTCTTTTAAGCCTAAGCTAGAATCACCTGCGAACGATTTAACTTTCAAGTTTGCAAAGCCACCTTGCTGCACTTGGGCTGCTGAAATTCCTGCGCGAATTGTATCGGTACTGGTTTCAGTATAGGCGCTGCCTGCTGGCGTTTTCAGTGCATCGCCTAGAGCAAAATTCTGTGCGACTAGTTGCTTTTGTTGGGTAATGTTAAATTCTCTATTGCCCGTTAAAATAGGTGTACCAGCGTCTAACTTAGTACTAGTAAAGCCCACATCTAACGTGCCGCCTCTACCTGTGCCAGTAGCTGCGCCCTTAAAAGCGCCATCTAACAATAAGCCGTCGCTTGCACTCACTTTAATCGTACCTGCATCACCATGTAAAGTTTCACGCGTAAAGCCTGTTGTCGTTTTAGTATCATTTACAATCGAAGTGCCTGACACATCTAGCACTGCGCCATTTTTAATCACAACAGCGCCTTTAGGTGCATCTACAGTAATAGTACCCGCATTAAATACTTGCGTTTTGAGCAAGTTTGGTTGAGAGCCTGGCAAAGTACTACTGCTGCCGATTGCACTTAAGTTGGCATTAGCGCCAATAAAAACCGCTTGAGTTGGGTCATACAGTAGAGTGCCATCTTTATCGCTAATCTTAATATCAATTGCACCGCTAGGCGTCACAATATCGCCTAATACATTAACCTGCTTACCTGCTGCCAAACTGACGCTGCCACCTCTATCAGTACGCAAAGTAGTATTCTCAGCCAGCGTTAATGTACCTCCCAGCTTGCTTGCAGAGAAGCTGAGCGAAACAGGTGAGCGTGTAGTTTCAGGCTGTAAAAATGGAGATGCAACCAATGACATCGGCTGGCCACCAGCGGCATTGATAAAGCCTGCGTTCATTTGCCAAGTGCTTGCCTGTGCGTAAATTTCTTGCGCTGAGCCAGTGCCGCCTAAATTGACATTAAATGCAGAAATATCATATTTAGAAAATGCGCCTTTGCTAAAAAACTCTAAGCCAATATCAATATCTATGTTGCTTGTGCCAAAATTACCTCCAATGTTGACAGTTTGCTCGTTTAAATTATTTGGCGTAACAAAAGCAACAGATAGCTCTCCATTTTGTTTAAAACCATATGCCTGTAATTTAACGCTATCATCAATTGTTTTGGATGTTGAAAACTTAATATTACCCGCTTCACCTTGATGAAGCACACCCTTGTTATCTACCCAAGCGCCTGCAGAAGCATCTACCGTGACATTCTTACCAAAACTCACTAACCCTGCATCAATACTGCCTCCATTGATGGCTGCTGGTCTTGAGTACTGCCCTGCAACGCCAACTCTATCGTTAGTGAATGTGCCAGCGCTGCTTATTGTCACGCCATCTGCAACGGTAGTCACCGCGCCAGGCAAAACACCAAGTTTAATATCGCTACTAGGCGCAATAATGTCCGCGTTAATATTGGCACTGCCGCCTATGACTAACTTACCATTAGGCTCGAGCTGAATAGCTTCATTCACCGTTAGCTTATTCACTTTAGTTAGATCAACGTCATTAAAACCTTGTGCAAATAAATCGCTGCTCATCGAAGACTGAAAATTATTGGAAAGTTTTTGATTAAAGCCTGCTGCTAGTTCATTTGCGTTTTTTGCAATCAACAAATCATTGGCACTGGCTATAAATACACCGCCCTTAGGAATTGTCTGACTAATCATCTGCTGGGTGCTCACTCTAGTATTGGCCAGTACTTGCCCAGCCAATTGTAAGTTTTGAGTATTATTATTATCCCCAGGCGCTGTTAAATCTAGCTTACCCGCGTCACCGCCTTCAAAATAACTGGCAACATTTGTACCAAGCACCAAAGTATTCAAGTCTCTGCCGTTACTGTTGTAAAAATCTCCCCACTTATTTGTACTACCGCCTACTAAATCCCAACCACGCGTAACGCCCCATTTATCATCTTTTACCGTGTAAATATCAGCTTTTAAATCATATGGTATGCCTGGTTTTGCTTCAGAAATTGGCACTAATTTACCGTTATAGTATAAATTGGTCTCTCTGATTGCGCCTGCCTCATAAGTGGTCGAACCACCTGAAACATTCATTACCGAACCTTTTTCTGCAATTAAATCATTTGGCGTAGATAACTTAATAGTGCCTGCTTTGGTCATTTTCTCTGCAACAGTGGCACCCTTTAAGGCCAAAAATGGGGCAATATCAAACAATTGTGTACCTTTGCGGGCATCAACATAAACGGTTTCTTTAAACAAACCGCCATCACGCAATATGGGCGCATCTTTTAATTGATCTGAAAATAGTTGAATCTCTAACTGATTACGCGACATGGGCGCAACCGCATCTACGCCAGAGACCTCAATTACAGCGTTATTACCTAAATAAATTCTGTTTTCAAGTCCATTAGGATTCTCGCTAACTAACTCTGCAGAGGCTGGATTAAGCGCATTGACAGTAACATTGCCGCCTTTAGCACTGATAGTCCCATCAATATTCACTAGGCTGGCTTCGATTTTCACATCAGAAGTTTTGAATGCTTGTGAAGCTATCGTTTCCTCTTTATTCTCGTATTCTGGTTTTACTTCGGTGATGCTGCCTTTGCCTAAAGTCACTATACCGTTACGCGCACCAGCGACACCACCCGCTGATTCGACTGCTTTATCTTGAGCAAGAAGATGAATCGAGCCATTAGCTCGTACAGAGGTCGTCGCTGATAATGTGCCTTGCTGGTTTACTGCTAAGCCCATCATAGTAATATTGCCACGATCTGCAACAATTTTACCTAAGTTTGTGGCAGTTCCACCGCCATCTACTTCCACCATAAAGCCAGCAGGGTCTGTGCTAGATTGTAAATAGACTTTTTTACCAGCTGCTAATATGGTCTGACCGTCAGGCGTATTGATAATGCCGTTATTGGTGACTGTAGGTGCAAACAACAATACCTTGCCACCACTTGCAGTATTCAGTCTAGCGCCACCCTCAACGGTAACAAAACCGCCAACTCCTTGGAACACTGGTTTAAATGGGGCAGATAAAATGCCTGCATTGAAAAGATTGTCCGTAATATCCAGCGTGCCAGCGTATAAAGAACCCACATTAAACTGTGCATTATGGCCAAAAATAATGCCATTGGTATTAATGAAATACACATTGCCATCGGCAAAAACACTGCCATCTAAAATGCTCGGATTTAAATCATGAATTCGATTTAAGGCAGACCAAGTACGATTGCCTTGCTGATTAAACTTAAGCAGTTCACCTGCATTCAGGTTGAGTTTTTGCCAATCTAATATTGCCTTTGGTGCGGTTTGGGTAATGGTCAAGCTATTGCTGGTGGCGCCTGTGATAGTGGCATTAATCCAAGCTTGTGTACCTGGAACCAATCCTGCTGGGCCTGCGAACGCGCTACCCATGAAAGCAAAGCTGGCCGCCAGCACAAGGCAAAATAAATTTTTAGCATGTTTGCGTATGCGCTTACTGCTTTTAGCCCCACGGCTTCGCACTGCCTCAGAGGCTGGTACGTGCATATTAAGCACTTTGCTATACACTAATTTAAATATGCCTTGATTCATTTTGCTTTCCTTTTCATTGCTTTTAATTTTTAATTAAAAATTAAAACTACCACTCATAGCCAACTTTAAAATGCATCCTGTCATCGCCCGATTTAACGTCACCCGAATCACTAAGCGCATACGCGTAATCTAAATTAGTAAAGAGCCCTTTTGCTGCTTTTAGCTTCACGCCTAAACCAATAGAATACAAATCACTGCTTTTATCTTGTTTTGGCAATGCTTCATAAATGCTCACATATCCCGCATCTGCAAAGGTGTAGGCATACAACTCTTTAATACTGTCTTTAAACATGTCAGTGTTAATGTATTTAATGAGCGGTGGTGTGCGTAGCTCGAATGTGCCAGATACGCCGTTATCACCTAGCGCACTTGATTCTAAATATCCACGTACCGAATCAACGCCACCAATGGTGAATTGCTCGGCCGAAATAAGCGGGTCATTCGCTATTTGTGCACTTAACTTAGCCAGCAAAGACCAGTCCTGCGGCAGTTTTTGCGTGTGCTTTAAATCAGCCCGCATATAGGCATAGTTTGGTTTAGCTAAAAAACGTTTATCGGCAAACTCTTGTTCTTTGTTGCCCAAACCACGCGGCGCTAAATTAAGTGCAATATTTAATTGCGTTTGTGATGACTGTGCTTGATAAGTACCATCATAACCAAGCGAAAATGCGACATAAGAAATCGGCGTTTTAAAACCATCAGAACCCAGTAAATTCACGCTTTCTTTAAAGTCTTTATAATCTACTCCCGCCGTTAAACTGTGATAATAGTTTTCAACCAAAGGCAATGGGTGAATATATCTAGCGCCAGCAATATAGCCGTTGCCAATCACATTCACATCGCCTACCGCAGCGATGTCACTTTTTGAAATCACGCCATAAGCTGCAAAATAATCACCATTCATTCTGGGTATCACATAAGTGCTAGAAACTACTTTTACTTCATTTAAATCTTCTGGCGACACCTGAAAACTAATGCCAATGCTATGATCTTTTTGCCATAAGTTTTCGTAACGTAGCGAACCATTCAAGCGTGTCTCTGTGGTATTTGGCGAATACTTATCGTTCAACTCCAAGCTACCATGCAAGGGTAATTTATCTTGTACTTTTAAATCCACCTCTACTTTACCTGGCGATTTGCCAGCCCTAAGCACTGGTGTCACTTGGCGATTTTGACCACGATTCACCGTGGTCAACTGTTGTTGCGCGGTCGGGAAGTGCGGTACCTTTCCTTCTTCAAATTCCGTTACACGGGACTTAACTTCGGCCAACGATGTATATTTAGAGTCTGTCACGCGCAAGCGCTCTACCGTACCTTCTGTCACCAATAACTTCACAACACCAGAATCTACTTCTTGCTGCGGAATGCTGACTGAAACTGTTAAATAACCTGCATCTTGATATTTTTTTTCTAAGGCTAGTCGCGCTTTTTCAACATCTTCAATCGTTTTAGTTTCACCTAAAAATGGATAAACTGCCTCCTCTATCTTGCCTTTGTCTAGAACCGTATTGCCATCCACTTTAAATTCAAACACATTAAAACTTGGGTTCTTTTCTACTTTTTTTTCTTCAATTTTTTGCTCTTGTTTTGCTTCAGCTTTAATTTCAGCCTTAACTTCGGGCGGCTGACTATCCCCCGCATAAACATATGCAGGTAACAACAAGTTATTAACAATGATACATTTGACTAAATTATTTTTACTTATCATGTGCTTAGCAAACAAAGAATTTAACTTTACAACTATATAAAACAAATGTTGCAAGTTGATGAACATGCAAAATTTGTAACTGATTATTAGCAAAAAAGCACACCCCCTTTTGGGGGGTGCGCTTATTCATTTAGGTGCCTTTAATACAGCACCCAAATTAACGCTTACTGAGTTAACAATACTGGTGCACAGTTGTTACCTAGGTTAGTACCTTTTGCCACTTGCACGCCAACTGTACAGGCAGAACCAGCTAATGGGTTGATAGTCAAACCGCGTGGCAATACAGCACATGATGTTGCTGGTGGGTTAGACAAAGCTGCTGTGATTTGGCCTACAATGTTTGCACCAAAACCGGCTGGGGCAGTGTTCGCAACGAAATTTTTCATTTCCATATGGAACGCATATGTGCCAGCAGTTGCTGTTGCACGTGCATTTGCCGTATCACCAGCCTCTGGGTGAACACCATCTACCTTAAGAAAGCGATAACCGTTTTGGCCGCTGGCTGCAGTTTCTACACGCCAGTCATTTTCTGCAGAAACCACACCAACCGCAAAGTTATCGGTAGCAGCGTTAGTTGCTGTAGTAATGCGTGTTTTTACATTACCTGTACCAGAACCTTCAAACACTTCAAATGTAGGTGTTGAGTCAGCCGCAGTTGCTGGATTTAAATTTGCCGCAACAGCAGTCGTACAAGGATTTTTCAAGAAAAATGCAGTTGAGCTAGCTTGCGTACCAGAGGTTTGTACACGACGTGCTACAATCACTTTTTTACCAACACCGGCAGCACCCACAATCGGTGACCAATCAGTTTGATAGGTACCACCTTGAGCAATAAGAGAAGTGTATTGCGCACTGGTGATGTTAGGTGCATTAGCTGGGTCAAAGTTTGGGTCTAAAGCATCTGTATTAGCCGCAATACCTTGCGCAACCTGCATAGCACGGTACAAAGGACGGCTGGCCACCACGCCAAAAGCCTGACCAACGTTAGCTGACGCTTCGGTACCTTTAGAAGAAACATCACCACCACCGATTGCTGCCGGCCATAACGCCGCTTCAACATCAGAGAAACCACCTACTGGCAATGCTGGTGCCAATGGATCAGCTGCGACAGCAGCAGCATTAGCTGCATTAAAAGCTGGGTTTGCGCCAGCTGCAGGCAATGCAGTACCAATTAGTGTACAACCCTTAAATACAGTTGCGTTATTATCCGCATTAGTTGCATCAACGTAATTTAAACTACCTGTGCAGCCATTGCCAGTGCCAGCAAATTTAACACGTGCTAATCGTACGCCCACGGTGTGTGGCGCAACGTACATTAATGAACCGCCATCTAAAGTATGGTAAAGCACAGAAACAACACCAGCACGTGTACATGCGTAAGCAGTAAAGTTACCTAATGAACCAGGTATTACGCTTGTGTTAGTTAGTGCTTGGCTTGTAAAGATGGTGTTAGTGCCAGCATCGCAACCTACACCAGCGCCTGAACCTACCCAGCCTTCATAAACAGATTTTGTTGGTGCAGTAGCGCCAGAGATCCAAGCTTGTTGTAATGTACCAGCAGTTTGTGCAGCAGTGATTTGCGCAGCTGTAACAGGCACAGCAAATGCCTGTGTTGATGCTAATAGTGTAGCTACTGCCAAAGCAATTTTAGTCAATTTCATGATATTTCTCCAAAAAAAGTCTCTCTAAAGGCAGAGGCTCGCCGCCTCTGCCAGATAATTTATTGCTTAAAACTAAATGATTAAGCTTGTTTACGACGTGCTACAAAACCCATGAAACCTAAGCCCAACATCATCATGGCCCAAGTATCAGCCTCTGGTACAGCTGCAACTGAATACACAAGCGCACCAGTGCTAGATAAGTTAAAAAATGCGCCGTTGCCGAAAATTGTGTTTGACGGTGATGTCAAAACAGATGCGGCAGAAACAGATTGGATCACGCCTAAATTAGCACCAAGCGCACCAGTAACAAGAGGACCTGTGTTGTTGTTTTTATTACCAAGATAGAAAGTAGTTGCTGGGGATTGAAACGCAGCACCATTAGCTGCGGTATTTGTAGTACTACCTGCGAGCGTACCCAAATTTTGAGTGTATGTATCATGGTTACCGATTGCAGTAATCAACGCAGTAGTGGTAAGTGAAGCGCCAGGGCCAGCATAAGTAGTAATATAGCCACGCAGACCAGCACCTGTACCTAAATTGTCGGCTGCAGTAATAGCGTATCTGACATTTGCATCAGATCCACTTGCAGTAAAAAAACTAGTCCAAGCTGCAGAGTAATCTGCATTACCAGCTAAATCCCATGAAAAACTTGTACCTGGATTAGTCACATTGCTTACTGCACCAGATGCTGCAACTTGGTTAAAATCTAGGTAATTTTTACCTAAATCGAATCCTGCTGAAACACCAGAAACAGTATCTAACAATGTCAAGATCATAGAGCCATTACCTGAAGCTGCACTATCAATGGCCGCTTGAGCTGGAATAGAAGCGGCTAAAATTGCGGCAGCTGCTAATGCTTTTAATTGAAATTTCATTTAAATCTCCCAAAAAAATAAAAAAGGTACATCTTTACATGCCCGCTAAAAAATTCAGGCTAAACCAACAATCGCTTTGTGTTAACTATTAAGCGATGTTGCCAATTTACCGACCTGTTGTGACACGCTGAAAAAATAAAATAGTCTGTTTGGACTATACGTTTTAGTTAATTACATGCGCAAAAATTCACAACATAATTCCACGAGAAATTATGTGCGCGTAGTGTTAAGGTTGAGATTTATGGCATAGTCCGTTCGGACTATATGTTGAGAAATACTATTGTAATATTACTTAAGAATCTTTACTAAACCAAGCTTAGAAGCCTTTATGGCGGCCTGTCCGCGGTTTTGCACATCAAGTTTGCGCAGAATATTTTGTACATGATTTTTAACTGTCAGCGGGCTGATATCTAGAATAGAGGAAATTTCCCAATTGGTTTTACCCATATGCACCCATTGCAGAATTTCTGATTCTCTACCCGTAATTTTTTGAGATATTTTGCCAGCACTAGAAACCACATTGCCGCGATTGCTTGCCACCCGAATTAAAGCGCAATGCAGATGCGGCATAAGTAACTCTAAAATATGCGCAGTATTTAAGTCTGGCTGTTTTGATAGCCGGCTAAAAACAATAAATGTAGAAATCTTACTGTGATGGTCACCAAAGCCATAGGCGATGAGATTGAAAAGTTCTGATTGTTTTAACGAAGTCTCATCAATATTGATGACTGAATAATTGTTATGGTTTGAGGGTTGAATTAAATTGTTAACAAACAATGGTAATCCAGTTTTTTTCCATATCTTTAAAACCTGGCTAATTATCCCCGACTCTGCTTTGACGACCTCATTAAATTGAATCTCACTGAAGTAACGGGAGCTGGTAAAAAATTCATACTCATAAGAATCACTGTCAGAAGTTTTGATACCGCATATCATGACATCGTGGCCAAGCAAATATTGAAAGTTACCTTGCAGCCAATTAAATAAATGTGGGCGTTGCGAAACGCGTAACGATTCGGCAATAACCTCCATAAATACAGTACGTTGCTCCTCATTCAAGCCCAAGTTTGTATTTATTGGTATTTCAGTATTTAGTAGAGTAAGGATGATAGTTCTTCTAAACTTTTTTAGTTCTGGCGATTTTGAATAGCTTTAGTGACAACTGCATTAAATCTAAATGGCAGTTTTCTTACAGTTTTATAACAAAAATATAGGCATTCAAAATTGTTCAAACAATTGTCATATTGGTCATTGATAATAGATTGATGAAAATAATTGGCATAGCAGTATTAGTTTTTGGTTGCTTAATATCACCTCACTTTGCAATGGCTGACGTGTATGTGGACTTATCTCAAGCAGATGAAATTAGCATCGGCAATGCCGAGCCAGATACCTATTACGCCATAAGGATTGAAGAGCCAGTAGCGCTGCAAGCGCTAGCAATTGCGCAGGCCGTTAACCAAAAAAAAGCTAGCACTAAGCAGTTACCATATCATCAGGAAGTGTTGCAGGCGGCTAACGAAACAGCGCTGGAACCCGCTTTAATCCACGCCGTGATTGCAACAGAATCAAAACATAACCCGCGCGCAAAATCTCACAAAGGTGCGTACGGCTTAATGCAATTAATGCCGGCCACCGCCAGCCGCTTTAATGTAAAAGATAAAAATGACCCGAAACAAAATATTTTAGCGGGATCTAAATATTTGAAGGAATTGCTCACTCTGTTTAATGGGGATTTGAAACTTTCTCTAGCGGCATATAACGCAGGCCCTGGCGCTGTGCAAAAATACAGCAACCGTATTCCGCCCTACAAAGAAACCATACGTTACGTGCCCAAAGTGCTTAAATATTATAAGCAATATTCGTAAATTAGCATATAAAACTTGAAAATAGATGCCCTGCAGACCGCATGGATATTGGGCTGCAGGGCAGTGTTTTTTAATATTTACGAGCTTGTATTTGGGATAATGTTATTCACTGGTATTGAACCTGGCGTATAAATAAATTTCCAGTCGCTATATTCTGCCGCCTCACCAAATGTTTCATATGGGGCTTGAAAGCCTATTTTCTTAATTGGCGTTTGTTTCGATGCGCTATATACACCAATAATTTGGCCTTGCTGCAAAACCAATTGCCACGGTTTACCAAACGCCATCGGGTCGCTATAAAGTTTACGCAAGTGACGTTTGATAATGGGAAAGCGCTTATCCACAATTAAATCTTCTAACGTTGCTGGAAATTGCTTGGTTTGGCCTAGGCTATTTTCGTAATAACTACCGATTGCGTCACGATATTCATCGCCAATAAATAGCAGCTCTTTTTCGCGCTCACGCTGTGCATCCTGATGCCACACAATGCCTACGCCAGCCATGCCAATGCCCGCAATCGCAATCACCATCAACAAGCCAATGTAAGTGAAGCCGCATTGCTTGAGTTTACCAATCTGCATATCTGCTGCCATCTTTTGCTGTGCCTAGCGCGCCACTTTTAATATCATAAATATCGCCTGCTAATGGCGGCTCTGGTGCTATAAACACCCATGTTGCATCATTCTCAGTGATGGGGTCTATCGGCAGTTTGCGTATATACTTGCGTTCAACCAAGTCTTCTAATGTTTTAGGGTATTGCCCAGTATCGGCATAAAATTTATCGATGCTTTCACGCAAAGTAACAAGGTCTTGCTTAAGCGTTGCCTCTTTAGCGCGCTCAATCCCGTTAAAATAGCGCGGCACTGCAAGTGTGAGTAATAGCGCCAAAATTGCTAATACAACTAGCAATTCTACTAAAGTAAAACCACCTTTTTTACCACTGCGCATAAGGTACACCATTAATACCTACTTGCGAACTGAGAGAATAGACATCATAAACATCGTCACCTGCTTTCGGGTCGTCAGCTTCGCTTTCATAACTACGCAAGCCCCAATGATTGCTTAAGCCTTCACCAGCCTCACTTATGGGCCGCATTGGGTCAATCGGTATTCTGCGTAAAAATCTAATTTTATTTTTATTCGGATCTTTTTCATCCACAATCCCTTCCACTAGCACCTCTAAATTCGGAGGATAGCCAGTTTTCCCCTCAATTTTCTTTATAGGACCATTTGGAATATCTGCTAATTTTTTATAAGCATCAATCGCCTCACGAATTTGGCGCAGATTCGCGCGTAGCTCGTTTTCTTTCGCTCTTTGCACAGCCATCTGCAGCATGGGCAAAGCAGCGCTGGCTAATACAGCAACAATCGTTACTGTGGCTATTAGCTCAATTAGCGTAAAGCCCTTATTACGATAACTCATGGTGCTGGCGGAGGATTTACTGGGTCTATAATTGGCGGCGGCGCAGCAGCGGCAGGGTCTGCCGCCTGCGGTGGCGGCGTGACTGCTGGCGCTTCTGCTGCTGGCGCTTCTGCTGCTGGCTCCACAGCTTGCGGCTCTTGTGAATTAATACTTTCTCGCCTCAAGCGCATTTGTTCTCTCATTCTTTCTTGAGGCGACATAGCTTCAATATCCTGAGACGATAAAGGTCTATTTGAAACTGGTGCATTAATCAGTGGTTTATCAGTAATCACGCTTTCCGTACCCGACCAATACTCAGAAATCTCCGCATTTGGCCGCACAATGTTAGAAATAATGCGTGGCGTAATTGCCAGCACAATTTCTGTTTTAGATTTTTGATCTTGCTGATTAGCGAACAATCTGCCCAGTAACGGAATATCGCCTAAACCAGGTAACTTGCTGGAGTTTTTTCGCTCATCATCAGAAATCAAGCCAGCCAACACTTGCGTTTCGCCATCTTTCAAGCGCAACACCGTATTGGCATCACGCGTGCCAATAGTAAATACGGTAGCGCCGTTTCTAGTGGTGGTTCTTTCGCCAAGCGAGCTCACCTCAAGTCCCACTTTAATATTCACATAATTATCCGCAGTGATGCGCGGCTCTACGTCTAGCTTCAAGCCAACATCTACATAAGTCACATTCTCAGAAATCCCGACATTGGCAGTAGAAGTTGTGGTAATAATCGGCACTTTATCGCCCACCAAAATCTTGGCTTTTTCGTTATTACGCACACGAATACGCGGGTTTGAAAGCAAATTCACATCGCCCGAAGTTTTTCTAAAATTGACTGCGGGATCAGGTGATACGTCGAGCCTATTTTTATTGATATTAAGCAAACCAGCCAAAGTCAATTGAGATGCTGTATCAACGGTAGAGCTAGCAACCACGCCTGTTGCAGAAGTGACGGTAGTAATTGGAATGAGGCTGTTTACAGCGATACGATTCGGAAATTCCACCCCCAACTCTTGCAAACGACTGCGACTGACTTCTAGCACTTCTATCTCTAACATTACTTCGGGGTCGGCTAAATCATTCGCTGCAACCAATTTCTCCGCTATACGCACCGCTTCTGGCGTATCGCGCATCACAATCATATTCAATCGGTCATCCACAAAAATATCTTTAGTTTTAAGCATAGATTTAATCAATGCGGAAACTTGCTTTGCACTTGTATTGCTCACATAAAAACTGCGAATCACTAAATCTTGATAATCTTTTAGCTTTTGTTGCGTGCTCGCAAACACCAAAACCGTATTTTCTGACAATACCTTTTTCTGCAAACTGTTGCTAGAAAGCACCATATCCAGCGCATCTTCTATGCGCGCTTTTTTAATAAATATGCTGGCTTTGGCATCTGGCTTAATGTCTTTATCTAAAATAAAATTGATCCCCGTCGCACGCGATAATGCCTCGAACACCACTTTAATATTGGCGTCTCTTAACTCCAAAGTCACTGGCTTGTCTGACTGCGGTTTAAGTTGCGGCGGCCTGCTACTTGAGGCTGGTGATTTTTCATTGAGCTGCTGCTGCAAGCTTAGCGCTTTGGCGTTATGCGGATTCTCTAAAAGCACTTGATGCACCGATTCTTTTGCTTCAGCTATATTATTTTTTGCAATCAAGTCGCTGGCTGTGCTGAGCTTTTTCGATTGCGCCAACTCACGTTCCACTTTAACTTTTCCATTGAGCGCATTTGGGTCGTCTGGCAAAAAGCTCAGCACTTTGTCATACAAAGCAATAGCTTCTTCATAATTGCCTTTTATGCGTGCTTGCTCTGCCTCTGCAAACAATTTAGTAGATGCCAACTCAGTCGTCACTAGCAAGTTTTTACGTTTAACCACCGCCTCAGGCTCTTTTGTAAGTTCTTTCTTGGCTTCCTCCACTTGCGTTTCGGTGGCTTTGGTTTTATCTGTAGTTTTCTCCCAAGGCGCAAAAGCGCAGCTAGTCATGTGCATGGCGATCAAAAGCAAACTTATCACTCGCATATATTTTTGTTGCTTATTGTGACGTTGATTATTGTGACGGGGCTTCATTCATCTTTCCTTTTAGAGGTTCGCTTCTGCCACTGGAGCAGTCATTGGCACAGCCATTGGTAATGGCCTAGCTGCTTTTGAAAGCACTTGGGACAAATTAAGGGGCAAGTAAGTTAGCCTTAAGGTATTAGCGTCCTCGGCATCCAAACGCCACTGCTGGTCTATTTTTTCACCAGCTCGAGTCGTATAAAGCTTGCTGTTGGCCAGCAAAAATATCTGTGTATTTTTTGGCGTATCTTCTAATTTACCCATATAAACAAATGGCGCAGGAGGCGCAGCAGGCGGTGGAGGTGGCTCGGGCTTTACTTTTTTGACTGGCGGCACAACCACCCATGAATGCACTTTAAATAGATTAATAGGCTTGGTTTGAAGTGGCTCGCGTTTTAAACTATTCCATTCTAAACTATTCGGCGTTAAATTATTCATGGCAATCGAATTGCCACCCAAGCTTGTTGTTTCGGTTTGGTTTGGCTTCGCAATGGCTGGTGAGCGCTCGTCTGCAAGTTCAACTACACCCGCATTTTCGGCATCGCCACTTTGCAAAAAAGTCCATAAGGTCAGTAGCACGGCGACCGCCAGCAAAGCTAGCAAACCTTTAGATGGTTTAGCGTTTTCAAGCTGATGCGTTTTCACAGAGAATCTCCCTGTAAAAACAACACAAACACCAATCTCGCTTCCACATTGGCAGCCAAGGCATTTTCTCGCTGAATTTTTACGCTACTTAGCGCAAGTGCTGGCTGCGAATATAAAACATTGGCGATAAATTGCCTGATTTGCACATATTGCCCAATGACAGGCAGCACAATTTCATAGCGCGATGCGTATTGATTACCAGCGGCTTTGTCTTGTTTAATCTGGGTAAATTTATAATCGCCCCGATTGAGCCGCAAGCCCTGCTTAAACGCGGCTTTGTCTATTAAGCCTAACCTATCGTGCAAAGTATTGGCTTCGGGGAGCATTTTTTTAATGGCGGCAATATCTTGCGACCTGTCATTCGCTGGAGTTTCCTTCACACTGACCGGCGTAATTTCATTAGCTTGAACATTCTCTAACTGTTGTTGTGCCGTAATTATTTGCACATTTAACGGCAACGCCAACAATACATAAAACAAGCAGCAGCCCAGTAAAATAGCTAAGCCAGCCAAACCAAGCGGCCCTATGTTTTTAAAAAACTTAAGCGCCAACCAAACACCATAATTAAAGTTGATTTTGGTCATCGCTATTGAATTTTCCATTTTGCAAATATGGTAAAACTGACTGGTTTTGACACATTTGCCTCATCGATGCTATGTTTTTGCAAAAAAACTTGGCTAAGCGCAGGCTGGTTTTCAAGCTGCGTAATGTAAGCCAGCGCGACCTGCAAGTTTTTCGCTTCGCCAGTCATCACCACTTGTTGCTTTTGGCTATTGGGCTCTAAACTTAGTATGGCAATGTCTTTTTGGTCAGATTGCTCGATGGCTTCAAAAAGCGCATTCCACGGAACAGCTAAAGCGTTTACCGTTTCTTGCATCTGTTTTAATTGCTCTGGCTGAATACTAACTGGCACTTGTTTGACGGGCAGTTTTTGTTGCTGTTGCTGATTTGCTTCGGTAAGTTTTGCCTCAAGCTCAAGATGCTCAACACGCTTAGTTTGATAAGTTTGCCAAGTGAATAAAGCCAGTACCAAACTAGCCACCAATAAAAATAGACTAAACCAACTAAATCTTGTCAGCGACAAAAATGGGGTTTGAATAAAATCTAAATCTATCTGTTGGCTCATGCTGCTGCCTCAAATAGCGCAAACGGTTTGTCGGCAGCTAGCTTCTTATCCGTTTGCCCAACCCGACGAATGTGCCAACCTTCAATTGCATTGAGCTTGATGTTTTTTTGAGTTGGCGCATACACTAAAACTTCTCTAGCTGTAATCTCATCCAGCATCAATTCACGCGCTAATAAATGTTTTAATTCAGCTTGCCAATCGTCAGCTACAGCAATAGTGCGTATGTCTTGGCATTGGCCTTTCAGCATGTTTAACAGTAACAATCGTCCTGATTCCACACTTAATTCTACAATAGCCAAATAGCCATTCAGCTTGCCCACCTGCTTACTTAAGTTGTTAAAAACACGCATTAAATAAGGTTGTACGCTGGTCAATTTAAGCTGATGTTTAAGTGAAATGCTCTGCAGTGTCTCTAGCAATTTTTCATCCATCGCCGCCGCCAAAGTGGCTTGATTTGGCGCCGCATCATGCAGCTTAATATGCCAAGCATCGGCAACCGCGCCATATATCTCGCGATAAGTTGCAGCTGCATAAGCATGTTGCTCTGTAGGCCGCATGAATATTGGGCTGTAGGGCAGCATTAAATAACGCATAAAATCGTTTGAAATGATGATTTGCATGGTCGTTTTAGGCTTAATTTGCATTAATACCAACACACTTTCAAGCTTGCCAGCGGCTTGCAGCCAAGCAGGCTTTTCGGTATCAAAATCACTATTTAACGCAACATGTTGCTGCTGCAAAATACGGTTACGCAAGCCGCGCGATTGGTGTATCACCGCAACGCTGTCTTTGCTTAAGGTGACCGTCAATTGATTAGGCAACAAAAGTGACACGATTTATCTCCTGCAAAGTAGTCAGGCCGTTGCCCACAGCTTCAATCGCCGCTTCGCGAATGGTACGCATACCACTGCGTTTTGCGGCTTCTTTTAGTTTTCTTATCGGCTCGCGCGCCACAATCATTTCACGCAGTTCATCATTTAATATTAACAATTCCGCCACCGCTTTACGGCCGCGATAACCTGTGCCACGACAATGCCCGCAACCCTTGGCAAACTTAAATCGCATACCCGCCGCCACTTCTAGCGAAATGCCAGAATCCTCTAGCAATTGTGCATCTGGCTGCACGTCTTCGGCACAGTGCGAGCAAATGGTGCGAATCAAACGCTGCGCCATAATGCCGTTCATGGCGGAGACAAAGTTATACGGATCAACACCCATGTGCATAAAGCGGCCGATGACATCTAACACGTTGTTTGCGTGGACTGTTGTAAAGACTAGATGTCCTGTCAGCGCGGCTTGCACGGCAATTTGCGCGGTTTCTGAGTCGCGAATTTCGCCCACCATAATTTTGTCTGGATCGTGCCGCAAAATAGAGCGCAAACCACGCGCAAAAGTGAGGCCTTTTTTCTCGTTTACTGGAATTTGCAACACGCCTGGCAACTGATATTCGACTGGGTCTTCAATCGTAATAATTTTGTCGTGACCTGTATTTACCTCAGAAATTGCCGCATAAAGCGAAGTTGTTTTGCCGCTACCCGTGGGGCCTGTCACTAGCACCATGCCATAAGGCTCGCTGGCTAAACGTCTAAATTGGCTAATAATTTTTGCATCAAAACCCAATGCTTGCAGGCTTAACCCTTGCGCTTCTTCTGACAGCGCTTTTCTATCTAGCACGCGCAATACGGCATCTTCACCAAACACGCTTGGCATAATAGAAACCCGAAAATCCACTTCACGGCCTTGCACCACCACCTTAAAACGGCCATCTTGCGGGATTCTTCTCTCGGCAATATCAAGCTGCGCCATCACTTTAACGCGTGAGATAGCTTGATCGGCATTGTCAGAACCTTGCATACCGCCCACGCCCGCCATGACGCCGTCGATGCGATATTTAACCGACAATCCCGCATTGGTACATTCAAGGTGAATATCACTCGCGCCAACCTTTAACGCGTCGTAGAGCGTGGAGTTAATTAACTTGATGATTGGATTGCTGTCTTCGTTAATCGATTTTAAAGATAAATGTGCAACCGCCTCATCCGCATCAGCGCTTGCGTTGTGGGCATTGTCATTCAGCCCATCCATCGCGCGCATGGTTTCTTCGTGTCGCGCCAAAAAAGCGGCAATATCGCTTCTATGTGCTAAACGCCAAGTAATTGGCTGTTTTACATGCTCCAAAGCCCAATCCTGCAAACCCTCATTAAACGGATCTGCAAACACCAATACCACTTTATTTTCTTCAGTATTAAAAGCTAAACATTCTTTTTGTTGCGCCGTAGAAAATGCCACCCGCTCAAAAGCGGGTGACAAAGTATTCAGCTCTTTCATCTCAATTGCAGAAAAATGCAAAGCCCGACTAAGCGCATACAAAAACTGCTCTTGGTCATATTCTGTGATTTCTTCCAGCACTTCCAGCGTGCGGCGCTGCTGCAACTGCGCTTGCGCTTTAGCTTGCTTGATTTGCGTGGCGGT
The DNA here is from genome assembly GCA_031417915.1 of Methylotenera sp. GTDB lineage: Bacteria > Pseudomonadota > Gammaproteobacteria > Burkholderiales > Methylophilaceae > Methylotenera_A. The sequence goes on along the minus strand of JANOWN010000008.1, from coordinate 60,790 downwards.
AATTGCCGCTAATGGCGCATTCACAATCGGTGCAATCATGACTTCTTGTAATTGCGCGCTCATTGAATATTCCCCGCCAGCTCAAAAATTGGCATGTACAGCAGCAGCACCACCACACCAATCACTAAGCCGATAAACAACATCAAAAGTGGCTCAAAAAGACGCGTAAACCAATCTATCCAGCGCGATAATTCTTCATCATAAAATGCAGCAATGCGCTCCATCATGTCGCCAATTTTTCCGCTGCGTTCGCCCACAAGTAGCATACGCAAGGCCACTGGCGTGGTTAATCCAGCTTGATCCATTGCCATTGAAATGGGCTGACCTTCTTGAATAGCCACAGAGGCTTGCTTCATTTTCAATTGCAAAGCGGCGTCTAACAAGCCAGTCACAGAACCTAGCGCAGCGATAATGGGCGTGCCGCCTTTTAACAACATGCCCAAAGTGCGATAAAACCGTGCCAGCTGAAAAATTCTTAATCGTTGCCCTAAAGCTGGAATACGCCAAAGCAACTGTATGAACCACTTTCTTAGTGCGGGCAAAGATAAGCCGTAAGTCAAACCCAGCGCGCCTAAGCCCAGCGCCATCAGTAGCTCTTTGCCATGACTCTCTAAAAACACGCCCCAAGCCAGTAAAACTTGAGATAAAAAGGGTAAATTTCCGCCCGTATCTTCGTAAATTTTGCTGAATTTAGGCACCACAAAACCCATTAAAAACAGTATCACCAAGCTACCAACCGCCATTAACAATATGGGGTAAATAGAGGAACTGACTATTTTTTTCTTCAGCAAGCCAAGTTGCTGCTCGTAGCTGACATAGCGCGTGAGTGATTCGGCCAAATCGCCCGTTTTTTCACTTGCGCGCACTGTGGCGATATACAACATGGGGAATGCCGCAGGTTGCAGCTCCAGCGCGGATGAGAATGTTTGGCCTTGATAAAGCGCTTGCAACATAGTATCTAAAGTGCTTTTTATTACACCGCTTTGCTCTTTTTCTGCCAGTGTTTCTATGGCTTCAACCAGATTTAGCCCTGCTTCCAGCAAGGCCAGTAGCTCTTGGCTAAAAAGTGCTAGTGGAAATTTTTTACTGCTTTTGTTAATGAATGATGTCGATTTAGCTTGAATACCAAGCGGGCTGAAACCGCGGGCTTTTGCTTGTGCGCTTGCGTCTTCAGGATGTGCTGCTGAGATATTCAGAAGGACAATTTCTCTACCGCGTAAGGCTTTAACTTGAAATTCCATTGGATATTGAAGGCTACCAACTCAATACATCTTCAGATTCTTTAGCGCCGCCGAGCTGGCCATCTTTGCCTAAAGAAGAAAGATCGTAATCTCCATGCTCGCCTGGGGATTTATAAAGATAAGGCTTATCCCAAGGGTCATTTGGTACGCCTTTTTTAAGATATGGCCCTTGCCACTTTGCTATATTTCCAGTATTTTTATTCAACGCCGCCAAACCTTGTTCTGAAGTCGGATATTGCCCAACATCAATGCGATATTGATCTAGCGCTTTGCCCAAAGCATCCACTTGCGCGCGCGCAGTTTTGGTTTCAGATTTGCCAATTTGCTCAAAATACTTAGGGCCAACATAGCCCGCCAGTAGGCCAATAATTACCATCACTACTAGCAGCTCAAGTAGCGTGAAACCTTTTGAGGACTTAATATTCAACATGGGTTAAGTTTGTAATCAATTAAATTTAAATGACAATCTTACTTAATCTTGATTTCAGTAAAATTTCAGATTTGTGACAGTTTTGTCATAATCCAAATAGTGAGTTTTTTCTGGAGTAGTTTAGAGTCTCGCTTGCGCGTAATTCATTGGATAAATTACTTTTTCGCGCGCATCTGACCAAATCAAGTTACAGGTGTCGTCATCGACATGCAACATTCTGCCGTGCCTATCTACGCAGTACTCGCCGCACACAATCATCTCGTCAAAACTATAATCTTGGCCAACACGCGTGTATTCAAACAGCACACTACGTACTACGCGCCCGCCACGCTGCACATGACAGCCGTCGCCAATCCAAGTGGGGCCTATAATTTCTGTGCCTTTATCGATGCGCGCACCAGAGCCGATATAAACTGGGCCTGTTATTTTTGTATTTTCCCAGTCGATATGCACATTTAAACCCGTCCAAACCCCAGGTTTTACCTGCTTCCCAGGCATGCTCATAGAAGGCACTTCGCCGCGCATGACTTGCTGCATCACTTCCCAATAGTCAGACACAACACCAATATCTATCCAGTTAAAGGGCTGATTAATGGCATAAAAGGGCAAGTTTTTTTCTACCAGTAGCGGGAATAAATCAGAGCCCATATCGAAGGTGCTGCCCGTAGGAATTAAATCAAGCGCTGCTGGCTCAAAAATATAAATACCCGTGCTTGCTAGATTTGAGCGCGCTTCTGCTTGCCTAGGCTTTTCTTGAAACGAGGTGATTTTGCCATCTTCATCGGTCAACACAATGCCGTAGCCAGACACTTTATCCATTGCTACTTCTTTGGCCACCAGACTGACTAGCGCGCCCTTGCGCCTATGCTCTTTAACGGCTGCGGTAATGTCTAAATCAATAATCGCGTCACCGCATATCACTATCGTAGTCTCATCAAAAAATCCGCCAAAATCTTGAATCTTTCGCATACCGCCAGCCGAGCCTACTGGGCTGGGAATAATCATGCCATTGCTAATGTCGCCTTCAAATGAATAGCCAATCTCAATGCCGAATCGATGCCCATCGCCGAAATAATTTTGTATTTTTTCGTGCAAATAACTCACATTCACCATCACTTCATTGATGTGGTGTCTGGCCAGATGTTCGATTAAGTAAGCCATGACTGGTTTACCTAAAATTGGAATCATCGGCTTAGGTAGCTCATACGTTAATGGCCTAACACGCGTGCCCTTACCAGCGGCTAAAATCATGGCTTTCATGGCTGATGCTTTCAATTTTTTTGAGGTTTAATTTGGCTTATTATTTCAGTATAAAGTTGAAATATTAAATATTCATGACTAGTTGGGTTAAATATGCGCCCTGCTCTAAAAAAATAAAAAGCGACTTTATACAAAAGCCGCTTTGTATATAAAAGCATAATATTTAGTGCGCTGCTTTACGGCGTTTTAATGCACCAATGACGAATAATCCTGCCAACATCATGGCATAAGTTTCTGGTTCTGGAACTGCAACAACTGGAGTATTGCCAATCACCACATTGCTGAGAGAAAATTTCAAATCGTTATAGTCTCGGTCTCCTCCGCCGTACAGATCTTCAAATCCAACAATGAGTGGCTTGCCAGATCGCGCTTTATAAGCCGCATGAAGCTTATTGTCGGGGTTATTTGCTGCTATTCCATTAAAAAAGGTATGCCCAGTATCATTCACGAATATTTTGAATACTAGCTCAGTACCTGCAAGAAAACTGCCTAAAGAGAATTGTTGCCCACCCTCGGCTGTTTGATTGTTTAGAATGCTGTCAGGCGTACCTACTAAAAAAAGATCGCTTGAATAAGCTGCTGACTTAGATAAAAAAGTTAAAATCACCTCGCCTGAAGTCGCCACAAACAGGCTCTTGGAAGAAGCTTGCAGGTTCTTAGGCGAGGCGTGTTTATTGCCATGCTTATTTTCACTCTCAAGCCATTGATAGCGGTCATGCTTATGGCCTTTATGATCATCGCGATCTCTGTCTGAAGCGATTGCTGGCATTGCCAAAAGCAGCATTATTAATACCGTCATTATGTTCAAAACTCTCATTTCAATACTCCTAAAAAATAAATTTAAAAAAGGGGGATTTAGAGAGTAAAACTTATTTGTGACAATTTAAATTTATACGGCCTATAAATATAAGCCGTTCGGACTAGAATAGCCCGATTGGGTAGTGTTTATGATGGATGTCGTAGTATGATATTTGCGATAATGCCCAAATATAGTTATATCAAGTCTAATTACTTCAAGTCTAATTACTTCAAGCCTAGTTGCTTAGTGCGCAGTAGCGACAATACGGCGCTGCAAGTGGCTCGCCAATAAATATGCCTTGTGCAGGCCACGCCACGCTCTTCCAGTAGGCCTCGACCACTGTTTCACCCGATAGATAATGCGCAAGCAACACGGACGAATTAGGAAATTTTTGCCAATAGCTGCATGGCTCGGACACTGTGCCATAGCTTGCTGTAGCGCCCGCTTCCAGCCACTTTAAGCTGCTCATTTGTGATCCGTCTAGCAAGTCGCCTCCTGTTGATGTCAGATGATCTGCTACTGCGCCTGGTAGAAAAGCTAAAGTGTCTAAATTTGGTACGCTAATCAGTCCAGTCTGGTAAAACATAATGTCTTTTTTATGCTGGATACTATCGGCATAAAGCGTGTTCACCATGAGTTTTTTCTCAGTAATGCTGGTAGATTTAGGGAAAAATGCAGATCTTGTATTACGTTGCTTATCTGAAGTAATGACAAAATAGGCGCTCGCCTCATTGATATTAAATCCGCTCAGCACGCCGCGCTCTATTAAAGATTTTGCATCTTTAATAGATTCAGTCGGCAATAGCATGCTGAGCTGCAAACCAAGCTCTGATGGGCGTTTGGAAGCGCTATCAAAATAAGGGCTTTGCTTGCCAGGCTTGCAAGTACTCTCGCACTGGCTGGCATCGTAACCCAATGTCAGCGCTGCTGTAATTGAGTTGCAGCCTACCGCATAAGGCGCAGTCCAAACCAGCACAATCACCTCAATGTCTGGATTGAGTTTTTCTACGATTTGTTGCCTAAGCTGGCTAAACTGCTCGGCAGTGAGCTTTCTGGGGCTATCAGGAATGCTGACTTTAATGAGATTGCGCTTTGGTATATCGCGCAGTTTGAGGTAATAATTACCAATTTCAACGCTATTGGCATTTGCAGTATTGACGACAACAGCAACGTTCTTCGGCCTGATGCTAGAATCTGCCGCAAACAAATCTCCAGACAGCGAAAGCAGTAGGGAGCACAACCAAACAATAGTACTTTTCATCAACAAACTATAGCATCAACTTAAGACAGTAATAAGTCAGAGCTGACAGCGCTGGAATGTTTGAAAGGTTAAAAATAGTTGCCCTGCAGACCAATATCCATGCGGGTCGCAGGGCGTATATTTTTATTTAAGTATTTACATTCTTACGGCGTGCCATAAAGCCCATCAAGCCCAAACCTGCCAATAGCATGGTGTAGGTTTCTGGTTCTGGAACTGGATTGGTGAGATTTAACACACCTGCGTAAGAGCCGCCACTTGTACCAAAGACCGTACCTCTAATTTGCAATGTGTAGGTGCCAGCTGCTAATGACAACGGATTTAACACAACGGTAGTAGCTGAAACTGTTGGGCTGTAAACCACTGTAGTGCCCCATGCTGATAACAAGGTGCCAGGAACAACTGCTCCAGTTTGGTGCGTGTTGCCCATATATAAACGTGCCTGCAAATTACTTAAACCCAAAGCGCTGTCAGCGGTAATTGTCGAAGTCACTGAGTTCGCAAAACCAGCTGGAATAGTAAAATAGTAGTCATCCCAAAAAGTCGTACCTACAGGCTCCGAGTGTGTTTGGCTATAGGCCAATGAGGCTGGCAAGGCAGGAACAGAAAGTGTTGTAAGAATATCAGTTGCAAAAGCACTTACACTTGCCACGCTAAACAATACTGCCACAGCGAAATTTTTAAACGTTTTCAATTTAAACTCCAAATAAATAGACACGACTTAGATAAGTGATTTGATACTTGTGCCCAGTTTATCGAGTGATTATGACAATTGTTGAGGTTGCGCTACGCTGAAACATAGTCATATTGGACTATAGATTTAAGACTTATTGATTACATCTAATAGGCTTTTGCATCTTTAAAAACTAGCAACACGGTCTTAAGAATTATTTTAATATCCAAACCCAAGGACCATTTTTTAAGATAATCAATATCGTAATCAATACGCTTTTTCATGCTTTCAACGGTTTCGGTCTCACCTCTAAAACCATTCACCTGCGCCCAACCCGTTATGCCTGGCTTTACTTTATGCCTGACCATATAGCCTTTAATCACTTTGCGATACATTTCATTATGGCTAATCGCATGCGGCCTTGGCCCTACAATGCTCATTCTGCCTTGCAGCACATTGATAAACTGTGGCAATTCATCCAAAGACGTTTTGCGTATAAACTTACCGAACGGCGTGACTCGTTTATCGTTCACTTTCGCTTGCGTTACCACTGCGCCATCTTCAGTCACGGTCATCGATCTAAATTTATACACCACAATTTCGTGACCATCCAAGCCGTAACGTCTTTGCTTGAACAATATCGGGCCAGGTGAACTCAATTTAACGCCTAGCGCCAATAAAACTAACAATGGTGAAATTAAACATAAAATGATGCTTGCAAAAATAAGGTCGCTAAGGCCTTTTACAAAGCCATTAAAGCCAGAAAATGGTGTTTCGCACATCGCAACAATCGGCATACCATCAATTTCGTCGATACGTGCTTGAATTAAATCCGCCAAAAAGAAATTGGGGACAAAATAGATGGAGGCGGTGGTGTCTTTTAAATCGTCTAACAACAGCATAATGTGTGAATGTAACGATGGCGGCAAGGCGATATAAATAATGTCGATTGCATGCTGCTTCACATAGCTGGATAACTGCTCAATATTACCCACAAGTGGCGTGCTGATTGGTGGTATTTGCTCCGGCGGACGTTCCGAAATCACATCAAAAAAACCTTTTAACTCAATACCATGCTCAACATTAGCATTTATTCGCTCTTGAAGTTGATGGCTAAGCGCATTCACACCCACAATCACCGCAGTTTTTTTAACACTTGCAATATAGTATTTGCTGGATAAATATCGATTGGCCAACTGGTGAAATAGAATGAGCGTGAGTGGGGTCGCTAATGCCCATGAAAATATCACCTGTAGCGGAAAATGATTTAAAAAACCTGTTACATAACCAAAAAATACCAGTAAACCTAATACCGAAAACCACTGCAAGGTGGTATTAAAGACATCACTTCTTAAGCTTTTTGAATTCGCCCAAGTACCAGGAAAACTTAGCGCAAACAACATGATAGCCAACACAACATACTGAGAGCTTAATTTATCTTCATAGTAAATTGCCAGAAAAAAAAGTGTCGCAATCATCAATACTGGATCGATCAGTATTTTGATGAGCATATGAAGACTTAATGACTTATTAAAACTGAGGTGTTGCTGAAATTTCATGATGCAAGCATATTTTACACTCTAAATATAACCGCACAATTTAGATGACAAATGTGACAAGAATGTGTATTTCTTAATTTGTGCGCAAATGGGTTTGTGCTAACTACTTTGATTCAGCAACCTATTTAAGCTACCTCCAAAGCACATGCCCTGCAGGCCGCATGGATATTGCCTCTCAGGGCATGCTTTAAAGATTTTTATTAACAAAAATTTATTTGTTTAAATAGTCTTTTTTCCATCATATTGAAATATTTGATAGGCATAGTACGGCTTTCATCATAGGAAATGAATTATGAAACTGCTCACTAGATTGCGTGAATTAAGAAATGAAAACACGATTGACAAGCTATTTGATGACTTCCATTTTTCAGTAGAACTGAGCCAATCTGAGCATATGCGCCAGGATGAGGTAATGGGAATAGGCACAACAACTTATGACGATATTCATAGGCTAACTATGGAAAATCACGATTTCACCAAATCCTAAGCGCCTCGTAGCTAAGTTAAATCTGGCTCTTCAATAATAAATAGTTTATTTAAGCCTAGTCCTATCGGACTATTGTTTGGCGATACGGCAACATCGTGATGTCATTTGCAAAAGTTAAAGTGGCCCTAGTAGCGCAGTCTTGAAAACATCTGCTGACTATTAAATGCTATTTAAACAATAACTTAACTTTATTAGAAGGATTTAATGCCATGCTTAAAAAAATCTCGATTGCAGTTGCGCTGGCTTTCAGCAGCCAAGCTTATGCGGTAGATAACACGTTCTTTGATGACTTCACTCCTCTCGCTAGTTCTGCAGGGCCAATTCCTGTTGGCGGCATTGGTGAAGCAACGCCAATTACTCTGTCAAATCCATACTTTAGCCAAGTATCACTGGCTGATCGTACCAATCAAAACGCACTGGTGCCAGGCTCAAATTCTGGCGCATGGGACATGATAGACTCAGACGCAAGTGGTCGTTATTTATTTATGCCTTTCGAAACAGGTACCGCAGGCGTACAGCGTGTTGATTTGCAAGATAATAACTACAATACGCGCACCGTGACCATCGTCGCCCCTGGTACACAAGGCTTTGTTGCTGGCGATGCATCACGCATCACGCCTTGGGGTAGCTATTTAACGGCCGAAGAATCATGGGGCGCAGGCAGCACCAAAGGCCGCTTATTTGAGCTAACCAACCCGACTACGTTAACTGCAACCACCTCTACCACCAATGCTAATTTTATACAGCGCACAGTTATTCCACGTGTTTCTCACGAAGGCTTGGCTTTTGATGCGATGAAAAACTTATACTTTATTGATGAGTTAAATGGCGGCTCAATCTACAAATACACCTCTAACAACGCCAATGCAACCAACGGTAACGACTACTTTGCATCTGGTCAAACATTTGCTGCTAAAGTAAACGGCGGTAGCAACGCCAACGCGGTGGGTGGTATCGTGTGGGAAGCGATTACCGACATTAATGGCGGCGCGCTTGCAGGCGTTTCCACCGTGCTTGCAGACGGCACCATTGATGGTCGCGTTACCGCTAACACCGTTGGCGGTACAGATTACCAACGTCCAGAAGACATGGAAATTGTGACAAATGCGCTAGGACAAGAACTCATGTATATCGCAACCACCACCACCAATGAAGTTTATGCCTTCAACTTAAGTACTAATACTTCTAGCGTATTTGCCAATCAAAACACGATTGACTTAGCGACTGGCTTACCAGTGGGTGTTGGTTTACTTAGCCCAGACAACATCGCATTTGATGCAAATGGCAACATCTACATTATTGAAGACCGTAATGGTGGTGTTGATAATGACATCTGGTTTGCTAAAGATCTTAACAAAGATGGCGATTTGCTAGATGCTGGCGAAGGCTTGGCACGTTGGGCTTCTAACGGTACGCAAGGCTCAGAATTCACTGGCTTGTTCTTTGATAAAAACGATCCTAACGTTGCTTATGTGAACATTCAACACCCAACAAGCGGTAATGATCGTTTGATTAAAATCACTGCAACTGCGCCAGTACCAGAGCCAGAAACTTATGCTATGTTATTAGCAGGTTTAGGTTTAATGGGCGCTACTGCACGCCGTCGCAAACAAAAACAATCTTAACATTTTCATTTCCGCTCCCCTCGGAATTTTGGCTGAATCGTGATGATTCAGCCTTTTTTATTGCTGTTCAAAAAACTTTTTCACCTAAATTCGATTGGCCATATTTGACCTAAAAAAAGCTATCACTTGGCTGTTATAGAAAGTCCGCTCAGGCCGATTTGAGCCATTTGAATGTAGATATGTACTAACTATGAAAGTCTGATTTGACATGATTTCCAAATGACAAACTCGACTTAACTCCATTCTTATACAACGTCTCCCGCGACACCTTAAGGTCTTTCGCTACTCTAGATAGCGGCTCACCTTTCTCAGTTCTAGCTCTAGCTTCAGCAACCAATTCATCTGTAATTTTGCGTCTACCGCTATATTTCCCTGCGGCTTTGGCGATGGTAATACCCTCCCGTTGACGTTCTTTAATTAGCTCACGTTCAAACTCCGCAAATGCCGCCAGCATGGTTAATTGTAGCTTAGCCATATGGTCTTTTGAATCTGGCGAGAAAGTCAGGTTATTTTTATGGAATTTGAGATTTACGCCCTTCCCTAGCACTTGTTCGACTAGATTAAGTAAGTCTTTGGCATTACGTGCCAATCTGTCAATGGAATGCACATGCAAGGTATCACCACTTCTGATATAAGCCATGCATTCCAGAAGCAGTGGGCGCTTCGTGTCCTTACCCGACATTTTCTCGGTGAAGGTCTTGTCGAGAGTTAGGCCGTCTAATTGGCGAATGGTATTTTGGTCGATAGATGAAACGCGGATATAACCGACTTGCTGCCCTGTTTGTTGTTCTAGCATAAAGCTCCTTAATAGTTGAGATGTCTACTAAGGTTTATAGCATTTAAAGACACATTGTCAAATCTAGCTATTCGAACTTCATCTGACAGTGAATCTGATGACTTTTGGGTGTCTAGTAAGGTAGACCTCAACTGACAGTAGGTTTTTATAGGCTGGAGTCAGTTACAATGCCAATATGAATAAGCCGAGTGTGAGAAAACCCAAGCTGACTGTAATTAAAGGTGGCCGCGATGAACTCGAAATGGCACTGGCGCGCGCTCTATTCGGTCCTGACAAGACAGCGATTGATCGATGTGCCGATCGACTCAATCAAGTCGCAAACAAAACGCCAGTACTCAAGCTGCATGTTAATTTAAGCACGCTACCGAAGAACCAAACCTAACAAACAGCTATTCTTGAATTTCCTGCCGTAATACGGCAATCAGCTTATCTAAATCAATTTTATGATCAGCTTCCAGACAGGCCATTGCGACCAATGTCAGCGGATGCACCCCTATCGTCTTGGCCAAGGCCTCTACCTTTTCTAAGGTGGGTGTATATAAACCTCTTTCCAACGTGCTCACGTAAGTCCTACTGGATACATCTGAGAAGTCTTCTTGCGACAATCCTTTGGCTTTTCTGGCTTTACGCAAAGCTTTGGCAAATCCTTGTTTTAGGTTCATAGAGCTTCCTTGATAAGAAGCTCTATTTATTCAAAATGCACAATATATAACTACAATGTATACTATTCATTTATCTGCTGCGTTACAGATAAGTGGTACGTTTTATAACAGATAAAATTTATTAATTAATAAGGGGTAGTGATGGATCAAATTGAACAAGGGCAAGTAGGTGAAACAATGCGCTTAAGAACAGCATTCATGCATTGGGCTGGCTGTTTAGGCATATTTATATTGATGGTGGTGATCGCTAATTATGTCGATGTGTTTGGTGGGCTGGCGTTCTTTTTCTATTTAGCTGCTGGGTTTTATTTAAATAAAGCGATACTGCCCAAACTCATTGAGTGGCATCCGATGTATAACACGCTGGCCAATGTGACATCAGAGAAGCTAAAACTATTTTTAGCATGGCCGCTCACCTACTTCATGCTATTTGTGAAACTGGGCGTCAATAAAATACTGTAGCGCTGAGCGTCATAGCAGGACATGCAATAACAAGATGGCTGGTGTAGACCAGCCATTTTTATGTTCGTAAAAAAATAGCTAAAGTTGCGCAAAAACTTTTTTATGCTAATTAGAATTTAGAAAGACAAAAGTTTACTTTTTAAAAAGGATGAGTAATGAAAGAGAATTTATGTATGGTGGATTTTGCAATATCAGACCCAAGAAGCATCCCCGCGATGCTACGCGGCAAAGGTAATGGCTGTGAGAAGGTCTGGCTAAGATTTGAACAAAGATTTCCAGAAATCCCAGACCAAGAAATCTTAATGGAATTTTTTAGTCGTGAGGCGCGCTATGGGCGGGCTGACATTGATTTCAAGAAGATGGCTAGGCGGCAAAAGTATTGGTGGTATGTCGTAGTGACTTTATTTATTTTGGCCTAAGGGGATATGAATATGACTGATATTATTGTTATAGGCATTTTCAAATTAATTCAGTGGGCGGCTTTTGGCTTTCTATTTTTTCTGGTAACGATATTACCCATCTACCTCATCGTTTTAATGCCAATTATTGACTGGCATACCGCTCGCAAAATAGAGCAAAAGTGGTTGGCATGGGCAACAATAGAACAATACTGGGAGTCCTACGCTGAGTGCAAAACTAAAGATGGCACCAAGTGCTATCACTGCAATTCTCGCAACATCAAGCAATATGGCTATGAATCCAATGCGGATACTAAAAGATTTCATAAATGTAATCAGTGCAATATGGTCTTGTACAGGACAGGAGAGGTAGGCAAAAGCTAGACCAACTCCAAGCTGTAGAAAGTCTTAACAGTCAGTAAGGCCAAATCAAACTTTAGATTGCATGCTTCACCTCGCCCTTAGTGCCTACCAAAAAAATGGTAGGCACTTTCATTTCTGATACACACTATTCAAGTTTCATTTCCAATTATTTACAACATTAACGAAAAGAGAGGCGCGAAATTATGCGCTGTAAACCTTATATCTATTGCCTGTGCAAGATGCGACGAAAAAAAACGGCGAGTGAATGAATTTTTCGCTTAGCTTTTTTAACTGACTCAGCACCGTTAAATTCTTGTTTCTGCAATCACAACTAAATCAGATATAGGTCGTTTTAGTACTCTATGTTTACTCACTCAATGGTAGGGAATGAATTAAAGTCCTAATCACGTTGTAAATGATTCAACGTTTTGTTTGCCCCAAGGGACAAGCATATCAAAAAGCGTCTTTGGGCGCATAAGCTGAGCCAGGAATTTTGGTGACGCAAAAAGCTGGTTTTTGGCAATGTGAAATATCACAGCTTAAATTTGGTAATTTTACTGACTTTAGACGCCTGTCGAAATTAGATTCCCACTGGTGGCAGGTGGGACGCAGACCTAAACAGCAAAAGGGTTTTAGCTATTGGGCAATAGCAACTGTGGATGACGTTAATTCGAAAATCCATTCTTTTAATTATAAAGGGGTAAATATCATGTTGGAAACAATGGATTTAGCCAGTGATTATATTTTTAAGTATGGCCAAGAAAGCTTGCTTTCTAAATTTGCATTCTAATTTTTTAACTATATTTTAAGGTATATGTAAATGGCAAATAAAAACAACAGCGGTTTTGGCAAAGGATTAAGTAGCGGACTTGGAGTGTCTCTACATGACATTTTAAAAAAGTATAACGGAGTTCGTGCGAACGGCTCGGTTGCCAGTAGCTCGACCCGCCAAGCTCGCAGGCGGATTTTAAAACAAGTTTTTAAGTTTCTATTAAAACGCTTCCCAGAACTTGAAGATGCTACAAAATTCAAAGAAAGACATGTCGTTGCATTGGCAGAATTGTGGGAAAAGCAAAACCTTGGCGCCTCCACTATTCAAACCAGACTAAGTGTTATTCGAGTATTTGCAAATATTTGGCTTGGCAAAGCTGGCATGGTCCGCAAAACTGAATGCTACTTCAGTGACCCAGCTTTGGTTAAGCGCGATTACATCACAAAAGTAGATAAAAGCTGGAGTGGGAATAGCGTTGACTTTGATGAAGTTTTAACAAAAATAAGAGCCATGGATACTTGTGTGGCGATTGCGGTGGAATTCATGCGGGCATTTGGCTTCCGTAGGAAGGAGGCAGTTATGTTCACTCCTCATACTTCGGATGAGGGGTTATTAGTGCAAATCTCACGTGGGGCGAAAGGGGGGCGTGAACGCAAAGTTCCCGTCTTGATGGAATCCCAAAAAGAGCTTTTAAGCCGAGCAAGAGCGTTGGTAACTCCAAGCCAATCTCTTGCAAGTCACAACAGGAGCTTGAAGCAGGCTCTTCGACGCTTCGACTATGTCATGACTAAACTCCAGATTACAAAAATGGGACTAGGGGTTACAGGGCATGGTCTTAGAAGCGAATATGCGCAAAACCGCATTAAAAAAATCACAGGTCACGACGCGCCTATAAAAAAGTCATTGTCCTGCTCTGACGCCGATAATGAGCTTCAGGCCAGAAAAGAGATTTCAGGCGAGCTTGGTCACACTAGAACTGCTATCACAAATACATATTTCGGCAAAAAGAAAAAATAGGTATTTTTATGCAATACCCCAATGGATTAACTATATTTTTAAACAAACTGACCCAAATAAGTACGCAAAATATTTGCTTAAATTTGACAAATTTTTTAAATATGTATTCTGTTAGTAAGAATAACTTTTAAGGAATGGGTTTGTTTCTAACGAATAATGAATTGCAAGAATTAACAGGCTATAAGCTTGCTAGTAAACAATCAAGCTGGCTTAGCAACAAGGGCTATTACGTTGAGACTAATGCGCGCGGCATACCCCGCATCACTTACATACAGATAGAAGAAAGGCGCCGCCTTTTAGCGTCAACAAACAATGTGATTGCATTAAATCAGCCTGATAAACCAACTTTCGAAACCGAACCAAACTTTAAGAGTCTTCGCAATAAAATCAAAAAAGTGAGCGCTAATGGGCAGATCTAGGAAAGCTAGAAAAGATTTGCCACCACGCGTATATTTGAAGCATGGAGCATACTATTTTGTACATCCAAATGGAAAGTGGCAACGATTAGCTACTGCAGGTCAAGAACGTGAAATGCGTGTGGCATGGGCACATCTTGAGCAGCCAAATGAAGATTTGGGCACTATCTCAGCATTATTGGATGAATATTTAAGCCTTTATGCTGCAACTGCCAAAGCAAAACGTACGTTCAAAGACAATTTAAAAGAAGCTCAATATTTAAAAGCATTCTTTGGGAAAATGCGTCCACAGGATGTACAGGCTAGACATGTTGGTGCATACCTTGAAGAAAACCGACAAACCCGTTCAATACGCGCAAATCGTGAAAAGTCGCTACTTTCTCATATGTATACGTGGGCTATGCGACACCCAGCTTGGGGTTGTACTGTTCTAAATAACCCATGCAGAGGTGTGAGACGCAACCCTGAAACTAAACGCATTCGATTAATTGATGATGCAGAATATATGGCAGTATTCAATTTAGCCAGTAAAAATGTAAAGTGTATGATGACTTTAGTCTACAGAACACTGCAAAGACCTTGTGATTTACTTAGATTAAATTCAACAAATGTTGTGGAACGCATTATTGAGGGTCATAACATTCAGGTGTTAAGTGTTCTCCAAAGTAAAACTGGAGCGACTGTAGAAATTATTATGTCAGAAGATATTAGGCAGGCACTTTATGGCACACAAACTTCTGAAAACTCAAATGCTCAATCAACTACTAAAACACAAAATAGATTTTTTATTCTAAGTCGAGAAGGTAAGCCCTACACATCAGATGGTTTTAATTCTGTCTTTGCAGCTGCATTAAACAAATATCGTAAAATAATGGAAGCTAATACAGGCGTCAAACCTAAACCATTTGGAATTTATGATCTTAAAGGGAAGGGTGCAACTGACATGTATCAAAGCGGTATTGCATTAGAGTATATTCAGGCACTCGCTGGACATGACTCAGTTACTACTACTGAGATTTACATCAAGGCTAGACTCAATAAACCTGTGATGTCAAATACTAGAAAAATTGGCACTTAAGTGCCAAAATTGACTTAATTGAGCTAATAATATTAGACAACTGTCTAATATTATCGGAAAGCTTGGAAAATAAAAAGCGGCTTACATCGCTGTAAGCCGCTTGCGTATTGGTGGCCCCTCTGTGAGTCGAACACAGTACCAACGGATTATGAGTCCGCTGCTCTAACCAAGCATGAGCTAAGGGGCCCGAAAACTTTTTTCTAGTGTTCTATTTTATCTCAAACCTGACTATGTCAAACTTCGCTTGTCATACCCAAATGTACTGTCTTCGCTCTTTTTTCTTGTCAGCTTTGGCTAAAAATAAAACAGTAAACTTTTCTAGTCTTGACCAGTTTCCAAGAAGCTACGTAGTCTCTCTGAGCGCGTTGGATGGCGCAGTTTACGTAGCGCTTTTGCCTCAATTTGGCGAATACGCTCACGCGTCACATCAAACTGTTTGCCCACTTCTTCCAGCGTATGGTCAGTGTTCATTTCAATACCAAAACGCATACGTAGCACCTTAGCTTCGCGCGGAGTGAGTGATTCAAGCACTTCGCTGGTGGCATCCCGCAAGCTGGCATAAACAGCCGCTTCCATCGGTGCCAGCGTTGTATTATCTTCAATAAAATCGCCCAAATGCGAATCTTCATCATCACCAATCGGCGTTTCCATTGAGATTGGTTCTTTGCTAATTTTTAAGATTTTGCGAATCTTATCTTCTGGCATTTCCATCTTCTCTGCCAGCGTTGCTGGGTCTGGCTCGATGCCTGTCTCTTGCAAAATTTGACGTGAAATACGATTCATTTTATTAATCGTCTCTATCATATGCACGGGGATGCGAATGGTGCGCGCTTGGTCGGCGATTGAGCGCGTAATCGCTTGGCGAATCCACCAAGTAGCATAAGTCGAAAACTTGTAGCCACGGCGATATTCAAATTTATCCACGGCTTTCATCAGGCCAATATTGCCTTCTTGAATTAAATCTAAAAATTGCAGGCCGCGATTAGTGTATTTTTTAGCAATCGAAATCACCAATCGCAAGTTCGCTTCAATCATCTCACGCTTGGCACGACGCGCACGCGCCTCGCCCGTGGTCATTTGCTTGTTGATTTCTTTCAGCTCTTTAATCGGAATGCCGACTTTAACTTCTAACGCTATCAACCTATCTTGTTGATCTACAATAGAATGTTTGTAGCGCACCAAGCGCTCGATATAAGGCTTCTCTAGGCGCAATTCGCCATCAAGCCAGCTTAAATTAATTTCGTTACCAGGAAAGCTCTTAATAAAATGCGTGCGTGGCATGCCCGATTTGTCCACACAAAAATCCATCACTTTGCGCTCGTGGCTACGCACTTCTTCTACCAAAATACGCACTTGCTCGCACAAAGCTTCTACTTGTTTGGCCGAGAATCGAAACGCGGTAAGCTCCTCCAACACAGTTTCATGCAGCTTTTTATAGCTCGCATCTTGCGAGCCTTGGTTTTCGCGAATCACATTCATCGCCGTATTCGCCTTGCGAATCACCGCAAAACGCTTCAATACTTCTTCTTTTAATTTAGCCAGCGCCTCGGCAGAAATGGCCGCAGCTTTTGCGCCATCTTCGTCGTCATCTTCGTCTTCTTCAGCTTCTACTTCTTCTTCCTCGGCCGCTTCAGCTGCAATCGCATCTTCCAAGCCAATATCGCTATCAATTAAGCCATCGACCAAATCATCCACGCTAATTTCATCTTTTTCAACTTGTTCTACCATTTTCAACAGTTGAGTAATCGTCGTCGGGCAAGCGGCAATAGCTTGCACCATATGTTTCAGGCCATCTTCGATACGTTTGGCGATCTCAATTTCGCCTTCGCGCGTAAGCAAATCTACCGTGCCCATTTCACGCATATACATACGCACAGGGTCGGTGGTGCGGCCGAAATCAGAATCTACGGTTGCCAGTGCAGCTTCTGCTTCTTCTACCGCGTCTTCGTCAGTGACAGGTGGCGGAGCATCCGACATCAGCAATACTTCAGCATCGGGCGCTTCTTCGTACACCTGAATGCCCATGTCATTAATCATGCCGATAATGCCATCGATTTGCTCAGAGTTTTGCACATCATCTGGCAAGTGATCGTTAATCTCAGCGTAAGTTAAATAGCCGCGCTCTTTGCCCAAAATAATGAGCGTTTTCAGGCGCGAGCGACGCGCTTCTGCGTCCATCGCCATCGCTGCTGGGTCAAGTGCCGCTTCTGCAGCGAGCTTTAAGCGCTCTTTTTCTAATGTTTTATCTGATTTTGGTCTGGCCATGCCACGTCCTATCTATAAGGCTCTGTTTTGAATATCGCGCAATTACGGAAACCCGCGATTATACCTCAAATTACCTCTAATTTTAATGCAAATTTGCTTAACTTTTAATCAAGCTGCTTGATAGAGCGTTGATTTTATTTTAAGTTTTATTTTTTGGCAGTTAATTTTTTCAACATTTCGCGCTCTTCGGCGGTTAGCATGCTTAATGGCTTTTCTTTCAGCGCATCCAACATGCCGCCATCCTGCTTTTGCTGTGTCATATCAACAAGTTGGGTACGCGCGCCCTCAAATTCAAGCGCAAAATCCAAACTTTCGTCTAACAATTGCAGTTCGCGCTGAATTTCATGCAGCAACCTTGGGTCAACTTGCGATTCAATTGTGTGCAATAAAGTTGCTGGCTTCGATTGAGGTTGCTCGAGAGCCGCATGGATACTGGCTTGTAGGAGCATGTTTTCCTCTCCAAAACCTTGTGCAAAATTTAAATGTTCAGTTTTAGCTAAACTCGGCTGCATTAACAACATCAACACAAAACGCTTTTTAATCGAAAGTGGCGCGCGCGATTGCTTTTGTGTTGCCTTGACTGGCGCTCTATTTGGCGCCGGCAATTTCAACAAACTTTGCATTTCTGCATCCGTCACTTCAGCCAATTCTGCAATGCGTTTGCGCAACATCAGCGAAAATCGCGGCGCGACAATTTGCCGCAAAATCGGCTCGGCATCGTTCAAAAATTTCACTTTATCTTCTTGTGCGCTTAGCGGGTTTTCTTCACTTAAATGCTGCACGATATATTGCGAAAGCGGCATGGCGCTTTGCATTTCCAACTCAAACTTTTCTTTGCCAAATTCGCGAACATAGCTATCAGGATCATGCTCTTTGGGCAGAAACAAAAAACGTAGCTTTAGGCCATCGGTTAAGGCTGGCAGCGCATTCATCGCCGCCCGCCAAGCAGCAGTGCGGCCAGCGTTATCGCCATCAAAACAAAATACAATTTCATCAGTTTGGCGCATGAGTTTAGTAATATGAAATGGTGTAGTGGCTGTGCCTAGTGCTGCAACTGCATATTCAATACCGTATTGCGCAAGCGCCACCACATCCATGTAACCTTCTACCACCAAGGCGCGGCCAGCATCGCGAATAGCGCGACGCGCGACAAACAAACCATATAACTCATGGCCTTTTTGAAATAATGGTGTTTCGGGCGAGTTGTAATATTTTGGCGTGTCTTCATTATCAATCACGCGCCCGCCAAAGCCGATGACTTGGCCTTTTGGGTCGTGAATCGGAAACATAATACGATCGCGAAAACGGTCATAACGTTTGCCTTGTTCGTTTTCCACCACCAAACCTGCTATTTGCAAAGCCTCATTTTCATAATTTGAAAAAACGCTTTGCAAGTTCTGCCAGCCTGCTGGCGCGTAGCCAATTTGAAATTTAGCGGCTATTACGCCACTTAAGCCACGGCCTTTTAAATACTCAATCGCGCGTTCCGATTTTTTTAACTCGGCTTTGTAATAATTGGCGGCTTGTTGCAGGCTTTCTTGCAAACCTAGTTTAATAGTTTTATTTTGCGCATCAGCTTCGCGCGATTGCGGCGTAGAATCTTCTTTGGGCACTATCATACCGACATTCTTGGCTAAATCGTGAATCGCTTCGATAAAGCTCAAGCCCGCATATTCCATCAAAAAGCCAATGGCTGTGCCATGCGCACCGCAACCAAAACAATGGTAAAACTGCTTAGTAGGACTGACGGTAAAGCTAGGAGATTTTTCATTGTGGAACGGGCAGCAAGCAGAGTAATTCGCACCGGCTTTTTTCAGCGGCACAGATTTATCAATCACATCGACCACGTCAACGCGGTTGAGCAATTCTTGAATAAAACTTTCTGGAATCATAGGCATGAGTATAAATAAAAAAAGGAGCTTTCGCTCCTTTCGTTTTGGTGCTAATTTTAAATTAACCTAATTTGCTTTTAATCAAGCCTGATACTTTGCCCATATCGGCCACACCCGCCACTAACGGCCTGACCAAGCCAACCACTTTGCCCATGTCTTTTGCGCCTTGCGCGCCGCTATCGGCAATCACTTGATCAATAATCGCGCTAATTTCAGCATCACTCATTTGTTTTGGCATGTAAGTTTGCAGCACGCTGACTTCAAACTTTTCAATATCGGCTAAATCGGTACGGTTGGCAGATTCAAACGCGGCGATTGAATCACGCCGTTGTTTAAGCATTTTTTCGATGACTGAAATCACGTCCGCATCGGTCAGCTCAATGCGCTCATCCACTTCGCGCTGTTTAATGGCAGAAAGCAGCAAACGAATCGCGCCAAGACGCACGCTATCTTTAGCGCGCATGGCGGTTTTCATGTCTTCGGTGATTTGGTGCTTAAGGCTCATTGAGCTTAGATAATTATTTGCTGATGTATTTGTCGAAATTGGCTGAGTAATCAGCCACGTTTTCGGTGAGCGCTAATTTGTATTGCTCAACAAAATAATCAATTGCAGCAGCTTTTTCGGCTTCAAAAGCTTCTTTTGTGCCACATTGCGAGGCAATGACAAACGCATTAAAACGTGCGGATGAATACGAAAATGCCGCGCTAACTACGCCGCGATCAATCTCGTTTTGAGCATTCGCGTGCGCGATAAAGCTATCGGCAGCATGCCAAAAAAGTTCATTTTCTGGTTTTGCTTGTGAATCTGCCATGCTTGTCTTTAATTAAAAAGTAAGCTTAGTAAAGTTTTGCTGGAAGCGTTTGATTACGCAGGCGACGATATTGACGTTTAACCGCCGCGGCCGCTTTGCGTTTACGTTCCCAAGTTGGCTTCTCGTAAAATTCGCGTGCGCGAAGGTCATTCAACAAACCAGTTTTTTCAATTAGGCGTTTAAAACGGCGCAGGGCAACGTCAAACGGCTCATTCTCTTTTACACGTACACTAGACATTCGTTCTCTCTTTGCGGTCAATAGCTCTCAAGTTCTAGAAACTCGAGAAAAGTCCGCCATTTTAATCGTATAATCCTTTTTTTTCAATCACTTTATGCAATTGCGCGCAAAAGTATCTTATAGGTAAAAAAATGTTTGGGTTCTATGTTAATACTGGGTTTTGAATCCTCTTGCGACGAGACGGGCGTTGCGCTGTACGACACCGAGCAAGGTTTGCTGGCGCATGCGCTACACTCGCAGGTAGAAATGCACGCAGAATTTGGCGGCGTAGTGCCCGAGCTCGCCTCTAGAGACCATATTCGGCGGGCCTTGCCGCTGACCGAGTTAGTGTTAAAGCAAGCGAATAAAACCTTAAAAGACGTGCAAGGGATTGCCTATACGCAAGGCCCAGGCTTGGCGGGCGCACTGCTGGTGGGCACCAGCATTGCGCAATCGCTGGCGTTTTCGCTCAACATTCCGAGCATCGGCGTGCACCATTTAGAAGGCCATTTGCTCGCGCCATTGTTAGAAGAAAACCCGCCAAAATTCCCATTTATCGCATTGCTAGTTTCTGGCGGGCACAGCCAATTAATGCGCGTGGACGGCATCGGCGAATATGAACTTTTAGGCGACACGCTGGATGACGCAGCAGGTGAAGCGTTTGATAAAACCGCCAAATTACTCGGTTTAGGCTACCCAGGCGGCCCAGCATTGGCGAGGCTTGCAGCGCAAGGAAAGGCGCGATTTAAGTTGCCTAGGCCGTTATTAAATTCTAAAGATTTAAACTTTAGTTTTAGTGGATTAAAAACGGCGGTGCTAACTTTAGTGAATAATAACGCGCCTTTGAGCGACGAAACCAAAGCAGATATTGCGTGGGAATTTCAAGAGGCTGTGACTGAAATTTTGACGACTAAGTGTATGAGTGCATTGCGCGAAACAGGTTTAGATAATTTAATCGTCTCTGGCGGCGTGGGCGCCAATACGCGGCTGCGCGAGCGGCTAAACGCAGCAACTAAGAAAAAGTTGTGCAAAGTGAGTTATCCGCGCCTAGAATTTTGCACCGATAATGGCGCGATGATTGCCTTTGCCGGTGCCATGCGTTTAAAAGCACGCCCTAGCATCCATGCGGGTGCTGGCGCATATGCTTTTAGCGTAAAGCCAAGGTGGGATTTGAGCGAACTACAAAAACCTTAATTTATTTTTTGCCAAAGCCAGATTCCGTGCCAGCAAACAACTTTTGAATATTCGTTTTATGGCGCCAAACCAGCATTACCGCCATCACCAACATCAGCAACACATAATCTTTATATGGCAACAAAAACCACGCAAAGATTGGTGACAAAGCCGCCGCCACAATGGCCGAGAGCGAAGAAATTCGGCTAATAGTAAACACAACTCCCCATGTAATTAGGCACGCCAAAGCCAGCATAGGCGACACCGCCAGCATCACGCCCAGCGCGGTGGCCACGCCTTTGCCGCCTTTAAATTTGTGATAAATAGGGTATAAATGCCCAAAAAAAACTGCCAAGCCCACGCAAGCCACCACCCACATCAGCATGTTAGATTGCAACGCCAACCATACGGGCAACCAGCCTTTCAGCGCATCGCCCAGCAAGGTTAAAATTGCGGGTAATTTTTTACCACTACGCGCAATATTAGTGGCGCCAATGTTGCCGCTACCCACAGTGCGCGGGTCTGGCAGGCCAAATAGTTTGCTGAATATGATGCCAAATGAAATTGACCCAATCAGATAGGCAGCGACAATCCAAACCACTGGAATCAACGTGACGGGGATAAAACCTAACTCATTCATATTAATATGCTCTAAAATCCACTTAATTACATTCTAAACCATCGCAAAGCTAACTTAAACACAATGGACACCATTTTTATATCAGAGCTGAAAGTAAAAACCAAGCTGGGCGTGCCCGCGTGGGAGCGCATGGTAGCGCAAACCATTATTCTGGATATTGAAATTGGCTACGATTTAAGCGCAGCGGGTAAAAGTGATGCCATTACCGACACCATCGATTACGGCGCTGTGGTTGCGCGCACCCACGACACATTAAAAGAACATAGCTTTCAATTGGTAGAAGCACTGGCCGAGCATGTTTGCCAATTGATTTTAAAAGAATTTGGTGCGTTAAGCGTGAAAATAAAAGTCGCTAAACCTGCAATATTGCCCGGGTTGAAGGCATTGGGAGTGGAGATTGAAAGAAACAAGCATTAATTATTACTGGGATACAACTCATGTCAGAATCTAATCAACTAGACACTCCTTCAGAAATCATTCCTGAAAAAAATTGTATCCATCCTTCATCGGGTGAAGTTATAACAAGCCTTGCAACGAACAATAGTTATACCTTTGAAAATAAAATAGGAGAGGGTAATTTTGGCGTTGTTTATGGTTGCACTGATGTTTGGGGTAATCAATTGGCGGCTAAGGTTTTAAAACCAATTGGTACATATGAAAATGTGAAGGAAAAAGCTATTGCAGAGTTTGTTAAATTACTCGAATTGCGAAATCCGTATATCACCTTTGTATATGACGCTTTTGAATACAGAGATACTTTTTACATCATCACTGAGCGTTGTTTTGCACCAATTGATAATTTATTCACTATAGACAAATTTAACGGCAAACTTTGGCTAATGCCCATAGCTAGAGGAGTTTTGCAAGCAGTTCATTATCTGCACATAAACAGTTATGTTCATCAAGATATTCATTTAGGCAATGTTTTTTCAGCATTTGTGAAAGATGAAATGGTAAAAGATGCAAATGAAGTAATTCAATTCAAACTAGGCGATCTTGGCGTAGCTAGAATTATTCATGAAATTAATGCGCAAAACACTAGAGCTGACTGGATGCTTCCACCAGAGGTTTTAAATGAAAATGAATTTGGCCAAATGGATCATAGAATTGATATTTATCACCTTGGTCTCTTATTTCTACAATTAGCCTACTCAGAGAAGCTAACTTTCACCATTGACGAAATATTAGCTGGCAAACCTAGAGAAATGGCACTGAAACTTGATACTCCGTATAACTTTGCTATTGAAAAAGCCTTACGCAGACATGTCGAACATCGCACAGCAAGTGCTATGGAACTTTGGAGAGACCTACAAACTCCACCTTCTCAACATCCCCTTGCCGCGCCTTCGGCTTGAGCGGCAGATGGTAGGCGGCGAGGACTGTTTGAGTGCTGAAAGCGCGAGTTCCGCAGCCGCCACCCAGATGCGGCGCTAAGACCGAAGGATGAAGCGGCAGCGGGGTGCCGTTTTCTTTGATTACTTTCTTTTGCACAAACAAAAGAAAGTGATTAGGCGTCGGGCTACCCCCGACAAGGTTTTTAACGCCGCTGGATTCCGACTTTCGTCGGAATGACGAGAGAGTGGTTATCCCCGTGGATGATGCACACTATGCAATTGCTTCAACCGCTCCCTCGCTACATGCGTATAAATCTGCGTGGTCGAAATGTCTGCATGCCCTAACAACATCTGCACCACCCGCAAATCGGCTCCGTGATTCAACAAATGCGTGGCAAAGGCATGACGTAACACATGCGGGCTCATGTGCTTGCTGATGCCCGCAACAATTGCATACCTTTTGATTAAATACCAAAACGCCTGTCGCGTCATGGCATCGGCACGAGCGGTAACAAACATGGCATCGCACAGGCGTTTTTGCAGAATATCTGGCCGCGCTTGTTTTAGGTATTTATCTATCCAATCCGCTGCTTCTTCGCCCATGGGCACTAGCCGCGTTTTGCTACCTTTACCGGTCACACGCACCACGCCATCTTGCGTGCTGACTTCGTTTACCTTCACCGTCACCAACTCGCTCACGCGCAAACCGCTTGCATACAGCAGCTCTAACATGGCTCTATCGCGCAGGCCAATAGGTTGGCTGATGTCGGGTGCATTGAGTAAATCTTCCACTTCTTGCTCATTTAAACTTTTAGGCAAACTACGCGGTAATTTGGGTGATTCGATTTGCAGCGTAGGGTCGGTTTTAATTAAATTTTCTCGCAATGCATAGCGATAAAAGCGTCGCATACTGGCGATTAGCCTACTAATGCTGCGTGGTTGGCTTTGCGGAAATTTAACGGCCAGATATTGCTGAATATCGGCTTGGTTTGCGTTTAGTAAATTACTTTTTTGCAAGCCTTTTTTTTGTAAACCCAGCCACACATTAAATTGGCTTAAATCGGCGCGGTAACTCTCGAGCGTATTTTTAGATAAGCCGTCTTCTAGCCAAAGATGATCGATAAATGTATCTAATTGAACAGTATCGAGCTGGCTATTGCCACTTTCTGCTTCGCTCAAAAACTCACGCCTTCGTGCTTAAGCAACCATTTTTTAATCTTTAGGCCATCTTTATTGCCTTGCATAAAACCGCCGATACCATTTTTAGCAACCACACGATGACACGGCACAACTAAGGGCAAATTATTGGCGCCGCAAGCATTAGCCACCGCCCGCGCGCCGCTGCCAATTTGCGCAGCAATGTCACCGTAAGTAAGCACTCGCCCTCGCGGAATTGCGCTAATAGCTTGCCACACGCGTTGTTGATAGGGCGTGCCATGTTGTGCAATTGACAAGCTAAAATCATTTTTTGCATTGCCAAAATACGCTGCAATTTGAGCTGAAATTTTTTGCACGACTTTATTTTCTGCAGCTTTTGGCACGTGTGTTTCAGTCAATAATTCAATTGAAACCTGATCGTTAAACGCAAAAATCCCTACCGCACCAAATGGCGCGTCCACAACGGCATCGTATTGCAATGGCAGCTTATTCATAGCTGCTAATGTACTCCAAAGGGTAAGCCACATGCAATAAAGCATGTCAAAAAAACAGTTCCAATAAAAAAGCCCCAAACTTTTGGGGCTTTTTTGTGTTGCTTAAAATTTATTCTGCTGCGGCTTCTACATTTTCTTCTGGCGCCATTACTTCTTTATCGCGCGCGAATAATTTTTCTTTAATACGTGCAGATTTACCTGAACGCTCACGCAAGTAGTAAAGTTTTGCGCGACGTACATCGCCTTTACGTTTTACTTCGATGCTAGCGATTGCTGGTGAATAAGTCTGGAAGGTACGTTCTACGCCCTCTCCAGAGGATATTTTACGCACAATAAATGATGAGTTTAGGCCACGATTGCGAATAGCGATAACCACACCTTCGTAAGCCTGTACACGCTTACGCGTACCTTCAACTACGTTTACACCCACAACTACTGTATCGCCTGGTGCAAAACTAGGAACTTTTTTGCCTAAACGGGCAATTTCTTCCGTTTCTAACATTTTAATAATATCTGCCATTTTGTTTCCTTTTTATCGCTTGGGTTTCACGCCTTGCGGGTTCCTTTTAATTGTAAGGATGCTTGTTCCTGCTCACTGATAATTTCTTGTAGCAGCCGAGCTTCCTCTTTCGTCAACGACCTTGCGGCCAATAAATCCGGGCGTTTCGCCCTTGTTAGCAATAACGATTGTTTTAATCGCCATTCTCTAATCTTTGCATGATTGCCTGACAACAACACTTCAGGCACACTTTTATTCTCCCCGCCGTCTAAACATAAGCCTTCTGGTCGCGTATAGTGCGGGCAATCCAGTAATCCGTTTACAAACGAATCCTCAAGCGCCGAATCTGCATCACCCAAACTGCCCGGCAACTGCCGCACAACCGCATCTATTAACGCCATGGCGGGCAATTCACCGCCGCTTAACACATAGTCGCCAATCGAGATTTCCTCGTCCACCAGCGCTTCTAACAAACGTTCATCTACGCCTTCGTAACGGCTTGCCAACAAAATCAAACCGTTGGCTTTACTTAAACTCATCACTTTCTCGTGCGTCAACGGCGCTCCGCGTGGTGACAAGTGAATCACTTTCGCATTCGGATTCACTTCTTTTGCCACCCGAATCGCCTGCGCTAGCGGCTCTGCCAGCATCACCATGCCAGGCCCGCCGCCATAAGGCCTATCGTCCACCGTTTTGTGATTGTCCGTGGTAAATTCGCGCGGATTAATCACATTTAATACATAAATATTTTTTTCTAACGCCCTACTGGTAATGCCATGCTTGGTAATCGCATCAAACATTTCAGGAAACAGGCTGATGACATCAAATCTCATCATTAAAAGTCTGCATCCCAGTCCACCAGTAGCGTTTTTGCAACTATATCTACTTCTAAAATCACTTGCGCGATGTAGGGAATCAACCGTTCCTGCCCACTATCACTTTTTGCAACAACCACATCATTGGCGCCTGTGGCAAATACATCCATTATTTTGCCAAAATCTACATTCTGTTGATTTTTGACACTCAACCCGATTAAATCAGACCAATAATATTCTTCATTTTCTAACTTCGGTAACGATGATCTGGGAACCGCTATCTGTTTGCCTTTACATGCCACTGCTGCATCTCTGTCATCAATGCCTTGCAGTTTGACTACCAATACATCGTTATGGACTTTTGCTTCTTTAACGGCCAACTCGCGCCAATCGTTATCTTTGCCAATCCACCACTTTTTATAATCCAACAGACCATCGAACTCTTCGGTATCGGGCACTATTTTTAGCCACCCAAAAACGCCATATGGGGCGACAACGCGCCCCATGATGACTAAATCTGATTTACTACTATTGTCCAGCGTTTGAATTATTCAGCGGCTGGTGCTTCTGGCGCAGCTGGGGCTTCAGCAACAACTTCTGCTGCAACTTCTTCCATAGCGGCTACTTCTGCTGGCGCTTCAGCTTCTACGGCTGGCGCTTCTTCAACAACTGCTGCGGCTTCTGCTTCGGCGGCTTTAGCAGCTTCTGCTGCTTTTTCAGCATCGGCGGCGGCTTTAGCATCGGCTTCAGCTTTGGCAGCAGCTGCGGCAGCTTTTACTTTTTCAGCTTCGGCAGCGGCGATTGTTGCTTTTTTCGCATCGGCTTTAGCAGCATCTTTTGCTTTTGCAGCGATTGCGGCCTCTGGGCCTTTTGCGTGCATTTTAAACAAACGCGCTACGGTATCTGACATTTGTGCGCCATTGCCTGTCCAATGTTGAATGCGCGCATCATCAATGCGTAGGCCTTCTACATTTGCTTTGGCAGATGGGTTATAAAACCCCACGCGCTCGATAAAGCGACCATCGCGGCGATTGCGCGAATCAGCAACTACAACGTTGTAAAATGGGTTCTTTTTAGAGCCACCACGTGATAAACGAATAACGACCATAATCTTGTTCTCTAATAAACTCTGACAGAAAGGCGCGGATTATACGTTACTTTTGCGCACGTTGGCAAGCAATTTAAGCGTTAAGGCAATGTATCTATCCCTTCAGCAAACGCGCTGTCTTTATCCTCACCCGTTGTTGTTTCTTTGTTCGCCTCTTCTGGCTTAAAAACAAACTTAACTTCGGCATAATTCGACACTTTCTCCGCTAAACCATCTGAATATTCAGCAATAATTTTGGTAGATAATATCGACGCTTGCGATTGGCTATAAACGCCCGTGATTTGATTTTCTTGATTAAGAATTAACACCCAAGCTTGCTGATTATTTAATGGATCGCTATATATTTTGCGCAAATGGCGCACTGGCGCAATAAAACGTTTGTCTTGCAACAAGTCTTCCACCTGACTTGGCAACTTTTTTATGCCATCGGGCGAATGATTATAGTAACTCGCGATGGCGCTTTGATATTGCTTGCCCATAAACAACCAATCTTGTTCTTTTTCACGCTTTAGCAACGTGTCTTCATTTTGCGCGACAATCCCCATGCTAATTGATATTGCGACCACCAAAAACAGCACCGCCAAATAGGCAAAACCTGACTGAAAGCGATACTTCACCATGTATTATAAGCGGTGCCATCGCTGGCGACGGTGACGGCACCGCTGGCAATATCATAAACGCGCGCGCTGTGATCGGGCGGCATAATAATTTGCCAAGTGTCTAATTTTTCAGTCACAGGGTCTTCTGGAATAAAGCGCAAATACCGCTCTAACACTAGCGTTTGTAAATTAGCAGGATATTCGCCTTTATCGACGTGATAATGATCTATGGCCTCGCGCATTTCTTTTAGATTCTGCTTAAGTGCGGTTTCTTTAGCGCGCTCCAAACCTTGAAAATAGCGCGGCGTGACGATGGCAACAATAGTCGCAACAATCGCCATCACCACCATTAGCTCAATAAAAGTGAACCCTTTGCGCGCCTTAACTAATTTTTTACCATTGATTTTTTTACCACTGTCCATACGCAATTCCATTCATACCAACATCGGCGCTAAGCGAGTAAACATCATATACATCGCTGCCCTCACGCGGGTTATCTGCGTCACTATCGTAACTGCGCTTACCCCAAGTATCTTCTGGGTTAATATTTTTATCCGCCTGTAAACTTTTTGGATACATCGGATCAGCCGGAACGCGCCTTAAAAAACGTAATTTTTTCTTTTGCGGGTCGGTAACGTCATCCACGCCATTCACCAAATCTTCCAAGCGATGTGGATAGCCGCTGTCACCAATCGATTTTTTAATTTTCCCTTGGTCGGCTGCTTCTTTATATTCGTCAATTGCTGTGCGTATTTGACGCAAATTTTGTCTAAACTCCAGCTCTTTTTTACGCTGAATATTTTTCTCTAGATATGGCGTAGCAACCGCAGCCAGCAAGGCTAGCATGGCGACGGCAAACACCATCTCGACATACGAAAAGCCCTTTATTTTTTTATTGGTAAACTGCATAAAAGCAAGGCTTACTCTTTCGTTTCCGTCATCGGGCTCGACTCAATTTTTTGTTCCGAATTTAAACCACCACCGAGGGAAAACCCTGCGGGTAAAGGCAGATTAATATTTTTTGGCGCCTCTTGCTTAGTAACAGGCGTGGCTGCTGTAGGTGGTTTAGGCACAATAAACGGCGATGCGCCATTGGCAAAAGCTGGTGATGGCGAATGTTTACCAGCCTGACCCTCTGAACCTGTCCATATATCGGCCTCGTGCGCTTGCTGCGGTGTGCGTTGGCGAATAATATGCGGCGTAATCGATAACACAATTTCAGTTTTAACTTTGTCATCCGTTTGATTAGAAAATAATTTTCCTAACAATGGAATCTTAGACAACCCGGGCAATCCGCTGATGTTTTTTCTATCCTGATCGTCAATTAAGCCCGCTAAAATTTGTGTTTCGCCATCGTGCAAGCGTAACTGTGTCGAGGCAAGCCTAGTACCAACCCTAAACGCTATACTTTGGCTATCTCCTGCAGTCGCTACAACTTTGTCGCCAATTGAACCTACATTCAGGTTGATTTTAATGGTGACATCGTCAGCAGCGCTAATGGTTGGCTCAACTTCTAATTTTAAACCCGCGTCAATATATTGTACGGTTTGCGAAGTGACGCCTGTAGAAGCCACATTTGCTGTAAACACCGGCACTTTTTCGCCAATATGTATTCTCGCGGTTTCTTTGTTTTTAACGCGAATCCTAGGATTTGCCAGTAAATTAACATCTCCATCAGTTGCATTAAACACCAAGCCTGGTATGCCATTCACCACCAGCGAATTACCTGTGACATCGCGCAAATCTTTTACTGTGAGTACGCCACTAAGGGGAACTGGCACACTCACCCCAGTAGGTGGCACAACACCTAAATTTTGTAAATAACTACGCTTTACTTCCATGACTTGCAGTTCTAGCATCACTTCTGGGTCTGGTTTATCTTGCGCGTAAATTATTTTTTCAGCCAAGGCCAAAATTTCAGGCGATTCTTTAATCAATAAAGTGTTTAACCTTGCATCCACTTCCATGCTGCGGATATTCAGCATGGTGCGCAAAATAGTACTCATTTGTTTGGCATCGGCATAATCTAAAATAAAACTGCGCACACTTAATTCTTTGTAATCGCGCTGATGCAAAATATCGTTTACATAAATAATGACCGAATTGTCGCTCAATACTTTTTTATCTAACTGATTGGTTTGTAACAATAAATCGAGTGCATCATTAAACGGTACGGCTTTTACAAAAATAGTTGCTTTTTGATCGCTTGGCACGTCTTTATCGATAATAAAATTAATTTTGGTGGTTCTTGAAAGCGATTCAAAAATCATTTTCAAATTCGCATCTCTAAATTCCATGGTGACTGGTTGATTGAATACTAGCTTTTTAACGAGTTTTGACTTGTTAAGGTCTGCTTGCTTAGCCAGCAATTGATTGTATAGCGGCAATGCTTTTTTATGCTGTGGGTTTTCTAAAAGCACTAAGCGCAATTTAGCCAACGCCAGTTCATCACTGGCCTCGTCTGTATTCATCAGGCTTTCAGCTTCGGCAATGATGCCATCGTGCTGTTTAGCAATTTCAACCTGCTTCAAGCCTTCACTTGCACGCAAATTGTCGGGGTCGTACTCTGCCAAAGCTTGGTAAAGGCGCATAACTTCATCGTAATCTTCACGTTGCCAAGCTAAATCTGCGTTTGCCAAAAACGTATAAATTGTCTTATCGCGCTCGCTAATATTCACCATTTTGTCTGGCACTTGTTGTGCGTGTGTCGGGTTTTGCAAGCGACTATCCACGTGCTCATCTGGCTTCAGCTTGGGGGCAAGCGCTTGACAAGCCACCAGCGGCAATACAAGCAAGTAAAAGCCTAGTGTTTGTAGGCCTTTTTTATTCATGATTGAATGATTCATGATGGATTCCTAATGAGTAATTTGAGCATTTAAAGTTTGAATTTGATTAAGCGGTAAATACAAAAATTGTATTTGCAAGCTTGTGCCAGTCTCGGTAATCGACTGCACTTGATATTGACCAAGTAACGTGTCTCCTTGCTGAATCGGCGTCACTTCGCCTTGCACATTCAACATCACACCATTGCCAGAACCTACCTGCATGCGGCCTAGATACTTGAACGGCAAAGGCGGCGCCATGGGCGGTGGGGCTTTATATACAGCCTGCTTGCTAGGCGCTTGCACGGGTACCGCAGGCACATCAAATAAATTCACTTGGCTAGGCGCAATTTCTCTAGTGCTTAAAACTAATTGCTCAGGCTGCGATGCCATATTGGGTGCGGCATTAGCTGGCAACTCACGCGTTGGCGCTGCAAGCGCAACAGCCTGCTCTTGCTCGTGCATACGCCAGGTGAGCCACAGCGTCACCAACAGAGCACTTAATAATAGAATATTTTTTCTAGTCATCTCGTATTCGCGAAATAAAATGTCAGTTGTACGCGCGCTTCTACCACTTCATCCAACACATTTTCACGGCTGATATTCAAGCTATCAACCGCCACATATGGCATTTCTACCAATACACTACTTAAAAAATGGTGCACTTCTGAATAAGGCACAAACACGCTAAACGCCACTTGATAACGATTCAGTAGCTGATTACTGTCGGTATCTGATTTATACGTTACCTCATCCAGCAGTATGTTTTGTTGTTTGGCGATGTCAATCAAAGCATTAATTTTTGCCGCACGCGTAGCTACTTTTGGAAATTGCGCAAAATAAGCACTTGCATTCGCTGGTGGCGCAACGGCTAATTGCGCGCCACTTTTTTGCATTGCGATTAAATGTGCCAAATTTGATTGCAACGGCCGAGACGCCCACACATAGCTTAGCAAAACCGCTACTAACAAAACGAGCGCCAGCTTGGCCATAAAGCTCAAACGCTCTGCAAAGCGATAAACTTGCCATTTCATTTGCGCGGCTAATAAATTGCTCATACGCGCCACCTGACGTTAATTTCAAACACATAAATAATTTGAGATTTTGGTCTATCTGTATCTTGTTCTAAATGCTGGCTGACCAGCACCGCATCGCTAAACGCGGCGTTCGTACGCAAATCATCAATCAAATGCGTAATGTCGGCAAAAGTCGCCGCTTCACCACTCAACTTAATTTCTGCACGATTTTTATTGGGACTTATATTCAGTAACTGAATATTGGGGTTAGTTTTTTTCACCATTTCCAAAGCCGCTAGCATTGGCATCCAAGGCAGGTTTAATTGTTGCTGCGCTTGTTGTGATAGCTTTAATTGCTCTTGCACGGCTGGGTCAACCTTAGTACTAGAGAGGTTTTCAGCGCCAATCTCAGTTTGTTGCAGCACATTAATTTTAGCTTGTGTTTGCTGATAACTTATCCATAAAAAAGCCGCCAACGACAGTGCGCCAAGCAATAAAATTAAATCCCCCAGTTTGGTTTTAGTTTCCGTTTTACCTGCAAAATCTAGCTGTATTTTTTGCGCTTTATTCTGCGCAGAAAAACCCGCCATCCAGACTGCATGCGGCTGTGCGCCAGATAGTGGTATCATCAACTTTTGGCGACTGCCAATATTATCTTGCCAAGTTTTACTTAAAGCTTTCGAGACAAAACTGCCAATTTTACTCGGCTGCGCGCTTGCTTCTAACTGCAATAAACTGCGCTGAATCAACTGTTCAGCATGTTGAAACTCCTGCCCTGCAGGCGGCGAATCTACTACTACTTGCTGCCACTCATCATCGTGCGTTTGGCATAACAACAAGCGCTGTGGCTCGGCAATCAGCACCCAATTATTTAACTTATTTTGATTCAATACACGCATCAGCAAGGGCTCAACCACGCGGACATTAAACCCAAGCTGCTCCGCACTTGTCTGTAATTGTGCATAAAGTTTGTTATCTATAGCGGCTGCCAGCACTGTTTGGCCATGCTTGCCTAAGCTCACGCGAACCAACCAATCGTTTGCGGTTGCGCCAAACTGCTTGCGAAATTCATGCTGCGCAATCGCTTGCCAATCGGCCTGTGTCAACACACCATCTTGCCAAGGCATCACTAAATAGCGCACAAATGTGTTCGATAAAACAAAGTTAACCTGTTGGTTTTTAAGTACAC
Organism: Methylotenera sp.; assembly: GCA_031417915.1. GTDB lineage: Bacteria > Pseudomonadota > Gammaproteobacteria > Burkholderiales > Methylophilaceae > Methylotenera_A. The sequence goes on along the minus strand of JANOWN010000008.1, from coordinate 27,461 downwards.
TTTTACTTTGTGCCAATATTTCGGCTAATTGATTTGCATCTTTCCACTCAAAAGTCGCATCAGTAATCAATTGGGGCTTTTCGCCACGTATGCTTAGCGCAATGCCAGTGTTACTTAAAGCGAGTGTGCTAGTTTTAGACCAAGGGAGCCACACGTTGCACCTCCTCTAAAGTCGTTGTGCCCGCATAAGCAACTTCTAATGCTACGTGATGTAAAAACCGCGTGCCTTTTTGCGCCGCAAGCTCTTTAATTTGCCTAATAGAAGCGCGATTGGCGATTAATTCGCGCAACTCATCATCCAACAATAAAATCTCGGCTATGGCGCGCCGGCCTTTGTAGCCCGTACCACGGCATACACCACAACCTTTGCCGCGCTTAAGTGTGGCATGTTTTGGAATGGGCAAATGCTTCAAATGTTCGGGTGCGTCAACAGATTCGGCACACTGCAGGCAGACAGTGCGCACTAGCCGTTGAGCAACCACGATATTAAGTGCAGAAACAAAACTATAGGGATCTACACCCATATTTAAAAAGCGGCCTATCACATCAAACGCGTTATTAGCATGCACGGTGGTAAACACCAAATGCCCAGTAAGCGCAGATTGCACAGCGATTTGCGCAGTTTCTGCATCACGGATTTCGCCCACCATAATACGATCAGGATCGTGACGCAAAATAGAACGAAGTCCGCGCGCAAAAGTAAGACCTTTTTTCTCATTCACGGGGATTTGCAACACGCCTGCAAGCTGATATTCCACTGGGTCTTCGATGGTAATAATTTTGTCGTCACCACGGTTAATTTCGCTAATCGCCGCATAAAGTGTAGTGGTTTTGCCGCTGCCAGTTGGTCCTGTCACCAGCACCATGCCGTAGGGCATGGCAAATTGCTCGCGCATCATCTGCATGGTATTTGCGTCAAACCCTAACACATCGAGACGTAAGCCATTGGCTTTATCCGCTAGTGTTTGCTTATCTAGCACGCGAATCACCACATCCTCACCATGAATGCTGGGCATGATAGACACCCTAAAATCGACATCACGCCCACGATACACCGCACGGAATCTTCCATCTTGCGGCACGCGTTGCTCAGTAATATCCAATTCAGAAATCACTTTAATACGCGAAACTACCTGCTCAGCCAATTGCGGCTCGCTAATTGCGCCCACTTGGCTTAACACGCCATCGAGCCGATATTTAATCACCAACCCATCAGGCGCGGTTTCTAAGTGTATATCGCTGGCCTCAGCTTTAAGTGCGTCGTATAAGGTTGAGCGCACCAGCTTGATGACAGGGCTCGCATCGCCCTCAATCATGTTCAACGAAAGCTCTTCGTTGGCGTCAGCATCATTGCCAGCGCTTGTTACATGACCAATGGCTGTTTGTACGGTGCGCGTTTCGTCTTCATGTTTTGCGAGATAAGCGGCAATATCTGCACGATGCGCCAAGTGTGTCGTAAATGCGCCACCTATGCGCTCTGCAGCCCACGATGGCAGACCTTGATTGAAAACATCGGCAAACACAAAAATGGCTTCATTATTGTCACGCAATAATACGCACTCGCGTTGCAAGCTTTCTGAGTATAAAATACGCTCAAACGCAGGCTGCAAAGCCAACATTTGCGCCAAGGTAATAGATGGATAAGCAAAGTTTTGCGCAAGTTCTTGCGTAAAATCTGCGGGTGATAATTGTGAAGTTTCTTCTAACACCTCAATCGCGCGCTGATTGCTAAGTTTGGCGGTTTTGGCGGCTTGCAACAGAGTTTCATTAAAATTTGTCATTATTGAATACCACTGGCGAGTTCAAATATTGGCATGTACATCATCAGTACAATACCACCAATTAAAATACCAATCAGCGCCATTAAAGCCGGCTCGAATATTTTGGTGAAGCGATCTACCCAACGCATCATTTGTTCTTCGTGAAAGCTAGCGGCACGCTCCATCATGTTATCCAGCGTGCCCGTTTTTTCGCCCACATTGAATAAACGCATGGCCACGGGTGTGGTTAAATCTGCGCTAAACAGCGCATGCGAAAAATGCTGACCTTCTGCAATGTGTTTTTTTGCTTGCTGTAAATTAGCCTGCAACCCAGCGCCTAGCAAGGTTTCAACCATATTTAGGCCATTCATTACAGGGATGCCGCTTTTAAGCAACATAGAAAATGTGCGATAAAAGCGCGACAAATGATAAACGCGTACTTTATCGCCCAAAAATGGCATTTTCCACAAGGCATCGTAGAACTTGGCGCGTATTTCTGGGCGCGTGAGTAATGTAATAAAAGTGATTACTAAGGCGCCAAAACACAAGGCAATGTAAACGCCATATTGCTGTGAGAACTTGCCTAAACTCAACAAAAACTGGGTGCTGGTAGAGACATTGGCGATTTGTGTTTCGTAGATTTTGCTAAATTTAGGGATGACATACACAATTAAAAACACCAACACAATCAAGCCAAAACTGACGACAATTGCAGGATAAACCGTAGCACTAATGATGCGCTTTTTAAGCAAATCTACATTTTCGAGATACTGGTTGTAGCGCATCAAAGCCTCGTTTAAATCGCCCGTTGTCTCAGCCGCGCTAATAGTGGCCGCAAACAAGCTAGGAAAGGCGTTGGGGTGCAGTGACATGGCTTGCGATAAGGTTTTACCTTCTTGCACCGAAATCAACAGTTGTTGCAAGACAAGCTTGGTGGCCGCGTTGGTTTCTTTATCTATCAACGTTTGCAGCACTTCTACGACAGATAACCCCGCCTCGAACAGCACTCGAAACTCTTGGCAAAATAGCATGAGCGGGAATGCGTGATTTTGTTGCATTAATCTCGATAGGCCAAAAACACTCGCTTGCGGCTTAACTTTTAATACAGTAAGGCCTTGCAGCTCTGCTTTGCTACGCGCGTCGTCTATCGAGCTAGCATCTAACTCAACTTGGTAAGGGACAAGCCCTTCTCGTAGTACGCGTAATTGATATTGCATAATAATTTTTTAATTAATTGCCAATATCAGCATTTTCTTCTGTGCCACCAGGCCTACCATCTGCGCCGTATGACAGTATATCAAACTCGGCTTTTTCGCCGGGTATGCGATAAATATAGGGGTGATCCCACGGATCGTTTGGAATATTTTTTTGCAAATACGGTCCATGCCACTTAGTTGCGCCTTGTGGCGCAGCAACTAGGGCATTCAAGCCTAATTGTTGGTCTGGGTAGGCGCCATTATCAAGACGATACACATCCAACGCCTTCTCAAACGCATTGATTTGTGCCTTTGCCGCTTTCACTTCCGATTTGCCAAGCTGATTAAAATAGCGCGGTCCTACATAACTCACCAGCAAGCCAATAATCACCATCACTACTAGTAATTCTAATAGCGTAAACCCTTGTTGATTAAAGTTATTTTTCATACATTTCTCTTTTACATCTTCCAAACAATACTACTCAATAAATAATCGTAGAGAAAATAAAACCCCAGCGAACTGGGGGCTCTAAATGTTTTATGCAATTATTAAGGCGCTGCAGCTACAAAACCAGATTGGTCAGCGATTGGCGCGCCAATACAAGTTGGATGATCGCCTAAGGCAGCAAAAGTACCCGTTAATTTTAACTTTTCTACCTGAGCGACTGATCCAGAAGGCTCTAAACCTAACAAACTACGCATTTTCCACACAAAAGCGTGGTCGGTGCATGAAGTGTCGCCTGATACGCCAATGCCGCCAATTTTTACCCCGTTTTTGTAAAGCGGAAGACCGCCGCCAAACACGTTGATGCCACCGACACGATTGCCTACCAATGGATCATTTTGTCTGCCATAATTACCTGAATTGCCTTTGTATGCTTGTTCTGCATCGACAGGATTGCTCTCTTGCAAGCCATACAAACTGCCGCCAGGCTGCACTGCGGCAAATAAAGCGCCACTAGAAATCGCCAAGCCATCTAAGCTAAATGCGTTGCCAGTATTAGCTTTTTGTGCAGAAATCACACGGCTACCTAACCACTGTGAATTGCCTGCCAAACTGCCTTTAGCGCCCGTATTCACTACCGCGCATACCTTGCCTGTTTCATCCACAAAAGTAGCCCACATGTTTAAGGCCAAACCGCCTGTAGAAGCAGAAGCAAGCGCATTATTCGCCGCACTTTGTAACGCACTATATGAAATATCTTTGCATGCCGCATCTGCATTCGCAGCAAATACACTGACTAAAAACGAAAAAGTTAAACTGACTAGTTTGTTATCCATTTCAATTCTCCAAAGCAAGGTAAATCGAACATAAATACTACATCTGAATGATGCAAGCTAAATATAGCCCGAACGGGCTAAGCAAAAATTATATGCCAAACCAATTAAGAATAATATAGGGTGGGGTCTGCGATACTTGCTCTTGCAAAGCCTTCGCGGCGCAAGCGGCACGAATCGCATTTGCCGCAAGCGAAGCCATTTTTATCGGCCTGATAACATGAAACGGTTGCCCTGTAAGGTACGTCCAGATTGGTTCCTAGGGTAATTATTTGCGCTTTTGTCATGTCAATAAGCGGCGCGTGTACGGTAATTTTTTGACCTTCCACCGCACTTTTGGTGGCTAAATTCGCCATTTCTTGAAAGGCTTTGATATATTCGCCGCGACAATCGGGGTAGCCCGAATAATCCAGCGCGTTAACGCCAATAAAAATATCTTGCGCACCCAGTACCTCCGCCCACGCCAAACTTAAGGAAAGCATGATAGTGTTGCGTGCTGGCACATATGTGACGGGAATACCGACAGATTCAGTTTCTGGTACGTCGATTTTATTATCAGTAAGTGCCGAGCCACCAAACAAACTTAAATCTAATTGCACCGTTTTATGTGCCTTTGCACCTAGGCTACGGGCTATGTTCTGTGCAGCCTGCAGCTCGGCGATATGGCGCTGATGATAATCTAAACTTAAACAATAACACTCAAAGCCCTGCGATTTTGCAATCGCCAAGCAAGTCGCGGAATCGAGTCCGCCAGAAAGTAAAACTACGGCTTTTTTAGTCATACGCCCTGCTTTTCGCCCCAGAGAATTTTATGCAACTGGATTTGCATACGCACTTGTAGTTTGTCGGCTAAAACCCAGCCTGCAAGCGTTTCTGCGCTTAAGTCGTGATAGCTGGGTGAAAACAAAATCGGGCATTTTTCAGCGAGTTTCAGCTCGGTGATTTTGGCTTTCGCCCAGTCATAATCGGTACGATTGCACAGCACAAATTTAATTTCATCTTTCGGTTTTATGTCGCTTAAATTACTCCAAAGCATATTTTTTTCTTCATTCGAGGCGGGCGTTTTAATATCCAAAATAATCGAAACGCGCGCATCTACGGGTGCAATATCCATCGCACCACCCGTTTCTAGCGATACGCTGTAACTCGCATCGCATAAGGCTTGCAGCAGCACATAACATTCTTTTTGCGCGAGTGGTTCGCCGCCAGTCACGGTGATATATTTCGTGCCAAATTCCGCTACTTTGGCCAAAATATCAGCGATTTCCATATTGCCGCCGCCGCTAAACGCATATTCAGTATCGCAATAGGTGCAGCGCATCGGGCAACCCGTGAGGCGCACAAACACTGTCGGTAAGCCGATGCGCGAGGTTTCGCCTTGTAGCGAATGGAAGATTTCGTAAATTTTTAATGCCATGAAAAAATGCCGAGCGTTAAGTTGGCGCTATTTTACCGCGAAAAATGTTCAAAAAAAAATTAATCAGGCAGGACATTTGTCCTGTCTGCCTAGTTAAAAGCAACTAGGTCTGGTAGGTAAAAAATCCCCTAAAAACAAGGATTAAAAGCCCATTCCAATTCATTCTTGATCTAGTTAATATTTGTTTATTATTGAAACGCCAATGATAAATTTAATCGAAAGTGGCGAAAACCAGAATTCTAAATTTTGCAGGTACTAAATCATGATAACACGCAGACAGATGTTAGGTGGGATTGGAGCTGTAGTAGCAGCATCCACCGCAGCCACCATACTGAGAGTAAAACCAACTCCGCAATCAAATGTAATGGTAGCGGGCGCAACACACGGATCAGGCTATTTTCCCAATATTGAGCTTACTAATCACTTAGGTCAACAGCTTAAGTTTTATGACGACCTGATTAAAGACAAATTTGTGGTGATTAACATGATGTACGCCCAATGCAGTGAGGGTATTTGTCCAATTAGCACTTACAACTTAAAACGTGTGCACGAGGCTTTGGGCGACCGTGTCGGGCGCGATATACACATGTACTCTATTACATTGGCAGCAGATTTTGATACGCCGCAGGTACTCAGCAAATATGCGGAAGACCACAACACAGGTGCTGGCTGGCAATTTTTAACGGGGAAATTTTCGGATATCGAAATCATCCGCAAAAAACTAGGGTTTTATGATATGGATCCTGCAGTGGACGCAAACCGCAGCCAACACGCAGGCATGGTAAGAATTGGTAATGATGCTTACAATCGCTGGATGATGGCGCCAGCGCTTGGTAGCCATGAAAATATACTGCAGGTCATTCGGCATGCCGATATGACTTCGATAAAAGCATAACATTTTTGATCATAAGCAAAAGCCTTAAAAATTTGATGGGAACTATTATGTCAGACTTAACAAATATATCCGAAGAAGGTGACACAGAAGCGTCCAGTGGTGCGGAAGTTCACGGCGACACAACAGTGCCAAACGAATCAAGACGCAACTTATTTAAACTCGCCCTTGGGGCGGGTGCTGTAGCACTGGTAGCGAACAAAGAAAGTATTGCTAAGAACGGGTCGGATGATAATTTACCCCCCCCAGTTGTTTATCCACCAAGCCCCACAATTGCGGCAATTCACTGGTGGAAAGAGTCAATACCAGCCTATGTTTATCAGCCAAAAGCGCCTGTAGCTGACTTAAATCCGCCAGTTCAACAAGCTGCTAATGTAGGATCTGGTGAGTGTGGGCGCAATGATATTCAGCGGTATGACACGCTTTACGAAGAAGGTTATGGTATCAATCAATACGAGCTGCATGTTAAAGAGGCGATGCATCAATTTACGCCTGCTTACCCTGTGCAGCCCATATGGGGTTATGACGGCATGTATCCTGGGCCGACTTTCCATGCCCGTTACGGCGTACCTATTATCACTCGACTTTTTAATGAGTTGCCGCAGAATCATGTAGGCTATGGTAGCCCTGAGATTTCTATGCATTTGCATAATATGCATACACCTTCTGAAAGCGATGGCTTTCCTGCAGATTATTGGAGCCCAAACAAATTCGGCCCTACCTTAACTGGATCTGGTTTGTATAAAGACCATTGCTATCACAATGTGTACGCTGGTTATGACAATTCTCGCAACCCTAACCATCCAGATTATTTAGGTCCTGAGGCGATAGGTGATCCACGTGAGGCCTTGGGTACGCTTTGGTATCATGACCATACGCTAGACTCAACTGGCGCCAATGTTGTAAAAGGGCTAGCAGGGTTTTATATTATCTATGACAATATTGACTCAGGCAACGAAACTGACCCTAACCCTCAAGCGTTAAGATTGCCAAGCGGCGATTATGACGTGCCGCTGATGTTTCAAGACATGCGCTTTGATGCAAATGGTAGGCAGTTTTACGACCAAATGAGCCCAGAAGGCGCAGTGGGCGATATGGTAGTAGTCAACGGCAAGATTAAACCATATTTCAACGTGCAGCCACGTAAATACCGCCTGCGGTTATTAAATGGCGGGCCGACAAGGTTCTATGAATTCAGTTTGGTGCAAGGTGGGGTAGCGAAACCGTTTACCCATATTGCTAACGATGGCAATTTGCTTGAGTATCCACGCATGAACCAGACCAAAATCAAACTAGTCATGGCTGAGCGTCGCGACATCATTGTTGACTTCTCGGTTTTTAAAGGTAAAGAGGTTTTTCTAGTGAATACGCAGTTGCAGACTGATACGCGCAAACCTGCAGACTCATCCACTATAGCAGCGGGCAATCAAGTGTTGAAATTTAAAGTAGGCACTACAACAGTGGCTGATCCATCACGCGTATTAACTGCCAGCACCAAACTGCGGGATTTACCGCCCATCGACCTGACTAAAGTTGCACAAAGGCGCACTTTTGTATTTGGTCGTAATAATGGTGTTTGGACAGTCAATGGTAAGATTTTTAATGTAAACGACATCCAAGCAAAGCCTAAAAAAGACACAGCTGAGATTTGGACATTTATTAATGATGGCGGCGGCTGGGATCACCCTATCCATGTTCACTTTGAAGAAGGCAGAGTATTAACGCGTAATGGTCGCGCACCAAACCTAGATGAGCGGGGGCGTAAAGATGTATTTAATCTGCCGCCAAATGAACGAGTGGAGGTTTACTTTCAGTTCCGTGACTTTACAGGCAAGTACATAATACATTGTCATAACCTTGTGCACGAAGACCACGCCATGATGTTGCGCTGGGATGTGGTTGAATAATCCGATTGAATGAAAAACATGCTCTGCAAGGCGCATAGATATTGGCTTGCAGAGCATGTTTTTATGCTGATTTATTTCAAGCTATTTAATTGCTTCTAAGGCCTTTAGACGTTTTTGCGCACTCGGCGTCACAGCGGCATCTGGAAATTTCGCAACCAAATCACGCAATGTTTTCTTCGCACTCGTCACTTGTCCAAGCTGAATTTGACTGTTGGCCATGTTAAACATCGCATCTGGTACTTTTGCGCTTTCTGGATGCAAATCAAGCACTTTTTGCTGCGTAGCGATGGCCGATTTATAATTTTTTAGCGCAAATTGGCTGTAGCCCATACCGTAAAGCGCGTCAGGCGCCAGTTTGCTGGTGGGATGCTCTTTCAAAAATGTATCATATGCGGCAAACGCTTCCTTGTGTTTAGCCGCTTGACTTAAGGCATTGGCATCGGCCAACGCTTTGGCATCTTTATCTTCTACCACTGGCGGCGCAGGCGCTGCGGCTGGCGTTTCAGTTGTAGTGGTTGACATTCCGCTTTCCAGCTTGCGCAAACGCGTATCAGTATCGGTATATAAATCTTTTTGACGCTGCTGCGTGGTTTCTAGGCCGTGATTAGCAACTTCCAAATCGCCCTTTAGCTGCGCCACTTCTTGCTTTAGCGCCTCAATTTGATTTTGCATTTCGGCAAAACCTGGGCCTTGTACTATCGCCTCAATCGCGGCAATACGCTTTTCCAGCGCTGCAATCGCCGCTTGCTGCTTATCGTGATGGGCGATTTCTCTTGCATCAATCTCAGTGATTTTTTTGCGCGCTTCTTTATCGTCAAACAAGGCGGCATGCGCAGGATTAAAAGGGCTGAGCGCAAACAAGCTTAGCCCAGCAAACGCTAATTTTTTCATTGCTGGCATACTTATAACCTTTTCCTCTAATCGCCTTCGTGCACAATATCAGCGCGACGATTTTGCCCAAAGCAAGCTTCATCCGCGCAGTTTTGTGCGGCTTTTTCTTCGCCATAACTTACTGTTTCAATTTGACCATCTTTTACGCCCAATAAATTAAGCGCTTGTTTTACCGCAACCGAGCGGCGTTGACCCAGCGATAAATTATATTCGCGCGTGCCACGTTCATCGGTATTGCCTTGCACAATCATTTTAGCGTTGGCGTTGGCCAGCATATATTTAGCGTGCGCCTCAATCAGCGGGCGATATTCCGCTTTAATGGCATCGCTATCGTAATCAAAATAAATATTACGTTTTGAGAGAATATTGTTAGGGTCTTTCAGCGGATTATTGCCAGCACTGTTGGCGTTGCTATCAACCGTTACTTCTTTCACGGCGTTAGGATCCGCGCCCGTGTCACCTGATGCCTTACCAGTAGAAGCTGTCGGACTTTTATCCTCCACTTTGGCTGGCGCAATTGGTGTGCTTTTACACGCCACCAAGAATATTGAAGCCACCGCAATTGCGATTAATTTTACATTTATATTTTGTTGTAAATTCATTGATTTTAGATACATAGCTTTCTCCTGTTATCTCCAAAATTGGGTTAATTTAATATACATGCCTACCTTTAATTGTTTAGCGGTCCCCAGGCTGGCTCACGCACATCGCCACCTGTGGCATCGTTTAGGCGTTGGCGCACTTTACCATCGATCGAAACCGCAGCCAAGGCGCCACGACCGCGCGCTTTGGTGGCGTATAAAATCACACGACCATTCGGCGCAAAACTGGGTGACTCATCTTGCGAACCTTCACTTAATAATTGCACTTGCCCGCTGGCCAAATCTTGCATTGCGACCTTAAATTTGCCGCCATCATTACGAATATACGCCAAAGCTTTACCATCGGGCGAAAAATGTGGCGAAACATTGTAAGCACCCTCAAACGTCACGCGACTAGGGCTGCCGCCATCGGCGGCCACTTTGTAAATTTGCGGCCTACCGCCACGATCGGAGCTAAAATAAATCATGCTGCCATCGGGCGAAAAAGTTGGCTCGGTATCAATCGCGCTGCTTTTGGTGATTTGTTTTAAATTGCCGCCACTAGATGAAATGGTATAAATTTGTGAATTTGCACCATAGGTTAGCACAATGGCTAATTTACTACCATCGGGTGACCAAGCGGGCGCGCTGTTATTGCCTTTATAATTCGCCAATATTTCGCGGCTACCGCTGGTGAGCGATTGTACAAAAATAATCGGTTTTTTCTTTTCAAATGAAACATAGGCCAACTTAGTGCCATCGGGCGACCAAGCGGGCGATATCAGCGGCTCGTTCGATGACACTACAGTTTGCGGATTATAGCCATCTGCATCAGCCACTTGCAGCGCGTAGCGCTTACCCGTTTTGGTGATGTAAGCGATGCGACTGGCAAAAATGCCCGCTTGCCCAGTGAGTTTTTGGTAAATAATATCGGCGATTTTATGCGCGGTAGAACGCACTTGGCTAGGCGCAATTTGATAATCCATACCCGCCAACTGCGTTTGTTTTAGCGCATCCATCAAATGAAACGACACTTTCAGACGGCCGCCAGCAATACTTTCAACATTGCCCACGGTAATCGCCTGCGCTTGCAAAGCTGTCCACTCAGGGTATTTAATTTGGGCGGGAGTGGTGGGCAAATTCGCCATACCGCGTGTTTCTAGCACGCGGAATAAGCCACTACGGTGCAAATCGGCAGCGATAATCTCGCTGATGTTTTCTTTGGTAGTGGCAGCGCCGCCAAATGGCACCACCGCGATAGGAATTTGTTGCGCGCCGCCACCGCTAATTTCAATTTCAAGCGCGGCATTGGCGATTGATGTGGCTAAAAAAACTGCACAAAAAAACGTCCATCGAATTAGTTTCATAGGCTATTGGTTTCTTGTTTTTTAAAAAAGTTCGTTTTAAAAGCTTCTGTTAAATTTTACTGCAAACATGCGCCGCTGCGGCACGTTTTACACTTTATTACAACTTTTACGCTTTTCTTACATACTGGCTGTTTAATTTGCATGCTAATCATTAGGCCGAAATTTCAATTTCAAGTTCCTAAATTGCGCTTTTAGGCTTGGGTCATCTGGTAAAGGCAATGGCTCAGAGGCAATAATGGCACGCTCTACAGCCTCATCGCAAGTAGCGTTTCCACTAGATTTGGTAATATTTGGGCTGCCGCTTATTTGGCCTGTGGGCAACACACCAATCTCAAACCTTAACTCTGGATTACCATCGCCACATAAGGATTTATTGACGTTATTGCGAATTTTAATTTTAATTTTTTCGGTATATTCGCCAATTAAACTGGCATTGGCCGCACTACTGGCTTTCGCATCATCCGCGCCACTTTCATTCAACATATCTTCTTTTAGCTTGCGTAATTTGTCGTCATTGATTTTCTTTTCGGTAGCTTTTTTCTCACGCAATTCATCTTCACGCGCTTCTTGTTTAAGTTTATCTAAAGCCTCTTTTTTGCGCTGTTCATCTAGTTCTTTTTGCGCTAATTCTTTTTTCTTTTTTTCTAACTCAATATCCACTTTGGGCTCTTCAGGCTTGGGTTTGTCTTCTATTTTGGGTTTTGGCTCTTCCACTTTTGGAATTGGTTTTGGCTCTTCTGGTTTTTTCACTTCTTTAACTTCAGGCGGATTCGACTTGGGTATTTTGTCCCACAACTCAACCTCGGTGACATTCAAAACCGTATGCGCGGCTTTCCAATTAAACGAGATTAACATCGCCACCAGTAACACCGCATGCACCAATATGGCTAGCGCGCCGGCTTTCCAAGAATCTGAATTTTCGTGCTTTCTTAACATGCTTTTATAATAATGGCCTTATGGCGCAGGTTTGAATAGCAAACCTACTTTTTCGACTTTTGCCTGTTTGAGTAAATCCATCACTTCTATAACTTTGCCGTATTGCGTTTTTTCATCGGCAGCCACCACCACCGCGCGTTCTTTGCTTTTTAGCTGTTTTTTAATTTCAAATAAAAGTTTGTCACGCGACAATTTTTTGCCTTCAATTTCTGCCGTACCATCTTTTTGTACCGTCACCACTATCGGCGCGCCCACTTGTTTCATCGCTTGCCCCACTTTTGGCAGCTCGACTAAGCCAGGATTAGTCATCGGCGCGGTCACCATAAAAATCACCAGCAGCACCAAAGTCACGTCGATATACGGCACGACGTTAATTTGATTCATCATGCGGCGTTTGCGCGTGCGTGCCATGATTTAGCTCTTTCTTTGTAGAATGTTAGTAAATTCTTCCATAAAGCTTTCGTAGCGCACTGATAGCCTATCCACGCTACTCGCAAAGCGGTTGTAAGCAATCACCGCAGGAATCGCCGCAAATAAGCCAATCGCCGTGGCGACTAGCGCCTCCGCAATGCCTGGTGCGACTTGGCTGAGCGTTGCCTGTGCGACATTCGACAAGCCGCGAAACGCGTTCATAATGCCCCATACCGTGCCAAACAAGCCGATATACGGACTTACTGAGCCAACTGACGCGAGAAACGGTAAATGCGCATCCAAGTCATCTAACTCACGGTTGTAAGCAGCGCGCATGGCACGGCGCGAACCTTCCATCACGTCACTGACGTCCATTCTGTTTTCCATACCAGGGTGTTGTTTATGCCGAACGAACTCTTTGAAACCCGCTTCAAATATGCTCGCCATGCCTTGTGGCTTACGGCGGCCGGCGGTCACCGCTTCGTATAATTTATTTAAATCGCCGCCAGACCAAAACTTGTTCTCAAACTCTTCAGATTCGGTTTCGGCGCGCTTGATCGTGGCCACTTTAATAAAAATGTACCACCACGAAAATAATGACGTAATCAGCAATATCACCATCACCGCTTGCACTGGCAAGCTGGCGCCCATGATAAGTGTCAATAAAGACATATCGTTTGCTACTGTCATATTTGCTCCATTTTTTCTCTAATTTGTTCGGGAATGGCGATTGGTTTAAAAGTGATGGTATCCACGCAGGCTAGTTTTACTTGGGCTTCGAGTAAAGTTTGCTGATTGACGCTGATTTGTTGGAAAAACTCAAAACTGCCACGGCCTAATTTGACAAGCTTACTAGAAATTGTGAGCAAATCGTCCAATTTTGCAGGTTTTTTAAATTGAATTTGCATGCTGTGCACTACAAAAATCAGCTTAAATTCCTCACGCAAATTATTATGCTCAAAGCCCAAATGGCGTAGCCCTTCGGTACGTGCACGCTCTAAAAAATTAAGGTATTGCGAATGATAAACCACGCCGCCCGCATCAGTGTCTTCGTAATAAACGCGAATCGACCAGCTAAAAGTTTGATTACTCAACATCGATGAATTCTAGCATAAATGATAATTCTTGCAGAAAAATCTAAAATATATGCCCTGAAATCCAATATCCATGCGGGTTACAGGGCAGGTATTTTAGAGCTTAATAATTCCAGATAATTTTTTGAAATTAAATTTATTGCTGCCAAACTTCGCCTGTAGCCAGCGATTTTGGCGCTTGCAAACCGAAATGTTGATACGCCAAACTGGTCGCCACACGGCCGCGCGGAGTGCGCATTAAATAACCTTGCTGAATTAAATACGGCTCCAGCACGTCTTCAATCGTATCACGCTCTTCACCAATGGCCGCGGCCAAATTATCCAAACCTACTGGCCCGCCGCCGAATTTTTCCAGCACCGCTTGCAGCAATTTTCTATCCATCACGTCAAAACCCAAATTATCGACATCTAACATTTTCAGCGCGGCATCGGCGACTTCGGAGCTGACAATACCATCGGCCTTTACTTGCGCGTAATCGCGCACGCGACGCAGCAATCGATTAGAAATGCGCGGTGTACCGCGCGAACGTTTGGCGACTTCTTGCGCGCCAGATTCGGTAATCTCGACTTCTAGCAAACCAGCGCTACGATGCACAATGCGGCCAAGCTCTTCGGTGGTATAGAACTCCAAACGCGAAACAATGCCAAAGCGATCGCGCAGCGGATTGGTGAGCATGCCCGCGCGCGTCGTTGCGCCTATTAGCGTGAACGGCGGCAAATCTAGACGTACGCTACGCGCAGCTGGCCCTTCGCCAATCATAATATCCAGCCGATAGTCTTCCATCGCTGGGTACAAAATCTCTTCGACGACGGGTGAAAGGCGATGAATTTCATCGATAAAAAGCACATCGTTCGGCTCTAAATTAGTCAGCAATGCCGCCAAATCACCCGCCCGCTCTAGCACTGGGCCAGAGGTTTGACGCAGATTGACGCCCATTTCCTTAGCGATAATGTGCGCCAAAGTGGTTTTACCTAAACCTGGCGGGCCAAATAATAAAACATGATCAAGCGCTTCAGAACGGCCACGGGCGGCGTTGATAAAGATTTCTAGCTGCGCTCTGGCTTTTTCTTGCCCAATATATTCATCCAAGTCTTTTGGGCGTAGCGCACGCTCGATGGCTTCTTCTTGAGGGTTTTCTGCAGCTGGAGCAATCAGGCGGTCTGTTTCAATCATATTTATGTATTGGTAAAGGAGAAGTTTTCAATCAATTTTTTCATCGGCATAGGATGCCCTAAATGCAAGCCTTGGCCATAGTGCACGCCTATCAGTTTCAGCTCTTTTAATATGGCTTCATTCTCCACAAACTCCGCTACGGTTTGAATATTCATGGCCTCAGCCACGCTGTGAATCGAGCGCACCATGGCGTGATCAATTTTATTAATGTGCATGTCTTTTACAAATGAGCCGTCAATTTTTAGATAATCCACTTCGAAATTTTTAAGGTACATAAACGATGACATGCCGCTGCCAAAGTCATCCAGCGCAAAGCTACAGCCCAGTTTTCTGAGCGCCGCAAACAGCTGAATGGTGTTTTTTAAATTCACAATCGCCGCGGTTTCAGTAATTTCGAAACAGATAGATTTTGGCGGAATTGAATAAATTACAAATTGCTCGCGGATATAACCCAACAAACTTTTATCGCTGAGAGAGGTGCCCGATAAATTGATCGAGAAGACATAATCGCATTTTTCAGCGCTATTATTGAGTAGTTGGCGATACGCCGAAAATGTATTTTTAATCACCCATCTGTCGATATTCGGCATGAGGTGATAGCGCTCTGCCGACGGAATAAACGTGGTAGGCAACATGATTTTGCCATCAAAACTAATTTTTCTAATCAGCACTTCATAATGATGTTGCTGAGAAACGCGCGATGAAAGCGGCACAATTGGCTGGCAATACAACATAAATTGCTCGTCATCAATTTCATCGGTAATGTCAGAAACCGCTTCAACCGCGCTTCTGCGTTGCGCCACCTCAACATCACCAGCACTGAATAAGAAGCTTTGATTACGTCCTGCTTCTTTGGCGGAATAGCATGCAGAATCGGCCGCATGAATAATATCGCTTACGCTTTCAAAGCTCACATTGATGACCACGATACCAATACTAACACCAACATTGAAAATTTTATCTTCGAAAATAAACCGATAATCTCGCACCAATTTAAGCAGCGCATTAGTGATTTGATTGGCATCGACCAAACTGCAATTTTCTAGCAACAAACCAAACTCATCGCCGCCCAAGCGCGCTAGCGTGTCTCTATCGCGCATTCGATTAGCGAGCAACACGCTAATTTGCCGCAGCAATTCATCACCCGCCGCATGGCCGCAAGTATCATTAACCAATTTAAATTGATCTAAATCGAGATAACAAAACACATGCTGCGCGCCATTTTCATGCACACTTTTTAGGCTGCGGTCTAGCCTGACTTCAAACTCTCTACGGTTAATTAAACCTGTTAAATCATCATGTTGCGCTTGATAACGCAGCATGACAGTCGCGTCATTGATTTTATCTTGCATCGAATCATAAGCTTGTTTTAAGCTTGTCGACATCGTATTAAAACCTTTTTGCAAAGTTTTTAATTCGCCGCTGGAGTTTTCAGTGATCGTTTGTGCAAAAAAACCTTCTCCCAGCTTATTCACCGCATGTGCGATTTCTTGAATCGGTTTGGTAATATTTCGACCAATTTGCCAAGCGCTTAGCGTACTTACAAACAAACCAAATAGGCCAATTAAGAATATTTTTGTAATTAAATCTAGCTTGAGACTTTTTAATGTTTGCTTGCTCAGTTCGACATAAACGCGGCCAATTTCTTGCTGTGCCACCTCTTTTTTAGCAGTATCTGCAGCTTCATTGACGCTTACATTGGCACTTTCGAAGTCATCAATTTCAACCAAACTGCGGTAAATTGGTGAGGTAAAAATAATGCCACGGTCTAATCTAAGCTCTCGATTATTTTGCTGCTTAATTTTATTAATCAGATCAACGGGCAGTTCTGGTCCACTTAACGCCAGCACTTGGCCTTTGTTATTCAGCACCAACACCGTTCTGACTTCTTGCTCTGTTGTCAGCACTTGTTGCACTATTTTTTGCAATATCAAACTATTGCCAGAAATCACGCCATATTCAGCCGCTGGCGCAAGCTGCGAGGCAATGATACGTCCGCGATCGAGCAAGGATTGATTTAAAACGCCAAATACGTTGGAAATAGCATAACCTGCCAAAATAATGGCAAATAGCAAGGCGGGAATAGTCCCCAAAAATATTACCCTAGATTTAATGCCTAAATTCTTCATGTTCCTTGGCCTCGGCGTTATCCGCTTCTAGCACTTTCTGGTAGATTTCTTCATCACTTTTTAATGTAATATTAAGTGAGCGAGCCACTTGATAATTCACCAATATTGAAAAATATTTTGGCGCTTGGGGCGGCGGTAGCAAACTAGGCGCTTGTTGTGTTTCTAGTGCGATTTCTGCCGCCTGTTTAGCTAGCTGCTTGCTGCTACTATACACCGCTGCCAACGCCCCAGCACGTACATAAGATTGAGAGTAACCAAAAATAGGTTTTTGATGACGGTAGCTGGTCAGTAAAATCGGCTGCGCGGTTTCACGGTTATAAATCATCGGGTCTGGTACCGCCATCAATGCATCGGAAGTATCAAGTGCCTCTTTTAATTTAGGGATTAAATCAGGCTCACTGAACACATTTTCTTCCATTACAGAAAACCCGCTCTCTTCGCCTTCTTCCTTTATAGCATCTGCAAATTGCGAAGAAGTTGGGCCTAACAATACACCAATTTTTTTAGCCTCTGGCAGTATATTTCTTGCTAAAAAAAACTGCCGCCAAAAAGGCTGGTCTAGTACAATCGCGCTGAAATTGCCTAAATCACGCTTAGTCTTAACCAGTAAACTATTAAATGAAGGCATTGGCGTAAATACGCCCAAAACTGGCGTAGTGTATTTTAACTTAGCGGAAGCCTCAAGCGCCTTAACGCCCAAGGCAATCACCAACTCGCTATTTTCTGCAACAACCAGTTTCTCTAACACTTGTAGAACAATCACTTTGACTTTTAGATTGTTATTTTTATTATTATTATTGGCCAATTCAGCTTTAAATGCATCAATAAACTCTTGGTTGGCCTGCGTTTGCGCACTTAACACAATAGTAACACCTGTGTAAGCACAGGCTGAAAATGGCAAGCATAAGCCAAGCATCAGCGTTAGATGCGCTAATGCTTGCACAAAACCATTATTTCTTTCTATATTGCTATTCAAAATTCACTACTTCAATTACTAATAAAAAATACAATTAAAAATCTAACCTTAAGTTAACGCGACCGCGCCTTTTTAGTGTGTTGTAATCAGCAAATTCTTCATAATGCTGATTAAATAAGTTTTCGACCACGGCCGATACTTCGCCTTTAAAACGGCCACTATTAAATTGACGCGCCAATCGCACATCAGTTCTTCGTGCCAAATCTACTGGGTCACCATCACCCAAAGCAGTTACCTTCCCTACTTGATAGTACGCTAGGCTTCCATCCCAATTTTGATCAAACTTGTAGGTGACTAAAGCGCTAACGGTATTGCTAGGCATAGAGTTGACATAATTCTTTTTAAGCCCGTCTTGCGTTTCACGAATTTGGACATAGGCGTGGTTTAACAATAACTTTGTTTTGTCGGTAAGTTGCCAATTGGCCTGCCATTCAATGCCTTCTACCGCCGCACTACCTACGTTGGTGCCAGAATTAATATCCACACCTACCGCGCCATTTAACAAAACTGTGTTTGCGGGTGAGGTAAAATCAGTGCGCGGTCTAAAACGAATCACGTCATCAATGCGATCGCTAAACGCTCTCACGTCCAGCTGCAAATCACCGATTTTGCCCATATAACCCAGCTCGCGCGAAATAATTCGCTCTGGATCCACATTGCCTTTATTCGCTCTAAACTGAACAATGAGTGCCGTTGCACTTAAGGGGTTAGGTTGAGTCAATGGAAGCGTCAGCCTATCTTGAAACTTTTCTTCTAAGTAATTTGGCGTGCGCAATGCAGATGAAATACCCAGCCTGAATGTGTGATTTGGCGTTGGCTTAAAGTTAATGCTCGCACGCGGCGAAACATCCGTTCCCGTAAAATCATTGTGCTCTAACATGGCGCCAGTATTCAAAGTGAGCTTTTCGAATGGACGCCACTCCACATGCCCAAATAGGCGCTGCAAATCAAATTTATCTGTTTTCTTACTAGCAAGGTAATGCGGGGCATACATGGTATCTTGCCTAACACTGCCGCCCCACACCGCGCGGATATTGCCGCCTAGCGCAAACGTGTGCTGCGCTTCAATATCAGTGCGCTCTTGCACTACTTCGTTATTAATACGTATAAAGCCGCTTGGCAAAGAGGCAGATACAGCATTTGCAGCTGCGTTTGCAATTGCAGTTGCTACTGGCACTGGCCTACCTAAATTTCTTTGCCTTCTAAATTCAGCATTGAATGCTGCAGTTCTAACTCCTGGTCTTAAATCAATAGAGGTCGTTTCATCATCCGACCTATCGTAGCTATGATATGCCTGCAGTGAAAAATCGCTGGTATCCGAAATATTATGGCGCCAGCGAATCAGACCATAATAGTTGTCTATTTGCTTAGTGCGTGGCAAAAATAAAATAGCGTCTTCGTTAATATTGCCTTCGCCACGCGCCCCATTAGCCAGTCCAAACTCAAGCTCTAAGCTATTGTTTGTATTCAGTTGATAATCAGCTTGCGCATTCAATAAGCGCGTGCGTTTAAAGTCATTGCGCTTATCCAAACCATCATCTTCGCGATAACCTGCAGTCACACGATAGCTTAAATCATTTAGCTTGCCTGCATAGCGCGCGAAAGTCTCATTTCGTCCATTGCCATGCGTCGCAATCACGCTTGCGCCTGCATGTTCTGCTGGGGATTGTGTAATAATCTTGATGGTACCAAAGAATGAATTTGCACCATAACTGGCGGCGTTGGGGCCGCGCGTAATTTCGATACGCTCAATATCAGCAATGGCAATGGGTAACTCGCTCCAATTGACCCCGCCAAACAGTGGGCTGTAAACCGAACGTCCGTTAATCATTACTTGCATAGAGCCAGAATAAGCTGAAGTAATGCCGTGATAACTCACCACGTGATTCGTGTTGTAAACAAAACCCGCGTTGGTGGCCACATACATGCCAGGCACTAAGCGGAATATTTCGGGCAAATCGACAATACCAGAAGCACGAATGGTTTCACGGTCAATCACTGTTACTGCAGAGGGCGCATCTGCTAGCGATTGCGATAATCTAGAAACGGTTAAGACACGTGGCACTTCGCCTAAATAGTCTTCCTCTGACAAATTATCGGCTAATGCAATAGGATAGGCATCATCTGCATTTACCACATTTGGTAACATGGCTACAGTTGCACCAAAGCAGAGAATAATTAATTTAATTTTTAGCATAATTCAGGAATGGTTTACATGAATTTAGCTTTAATCTTTGCCCAATACTTGCGAACCAGCCAAATGATTGGGATACCAATGAGCAACCACGGAATTGCGCTCATCACAAAGGTTATCACCGCACCAAAACTTTCCATCATCACGCGGCCAGCATCTTTAAGTGCGCGCGCAACAGGCGCAAAAAAACCTTGCTCAGTAATGCCCTGCGCCGCTGTGAAATTAATATTCACTGCCACTAAATCAGTTTCTTGTGAGAGTATTTTTCGCATGCTCAACATGCTATCTAGCTGGCTTTGCGTGTTCGCCAGCTCGCGTTCTACATCGATAACATCTTTAAATTTTGCCGATTTATCAACCAACATCAAGCGCAATCTATCGCGCAGTTCAGTCAAATTTTTAATGCGCGCATCGGTATCCACCACTTGATTGGTTTTGTCTTCACTGTCGCGACCGTGCTGCAAAATCTCACCATTTTTGGCAAGGCCGCCTAAAAAAATCTCCACATTTCTAGGTGGCACCCGCGCGCTCAGGCTTGCTGACGGCGGGCTGTAGGGCGTTTCTTTGTTGTAGTAGGCGCTAAGTAGCTCACAATTAAGTGCTTCGCAATGCTTTACCGCAGCATCAAATGCAGCTTGCATTTTTTCTGCTTGAGTTTCAATTTGCAAATTGTGGCGTAGCGCGATGTATTTTTTAACTTGATTTGTATCCCGTGCAGGCTCAGTAATTTCTGTGAGACTTTGCTCAGCGCCGCCCTGCACATCGGCCGCCATCTTGCCCATTCGTTCCATTGGCGCTGGTGCGGATGCTGGCATTGTCGTCGCCACATCTGGCACAGCATTCTGTGACTGCTGTCCGCAAGCGGACAACAAAAGTATCCATAAAGCCAAATAAATATTTTTCATGTTCGCCTCCGCCCATTATTTTGAGAGTAACTTCAATGCCTGCTTAATTCCGTCCGCTACGCCAATATCTGCTGGCAACTGTTTCGCCGCCAGCAAAGCTTCTCTGTCATTGTAACCCAATGAAATCAAGGCATTGAGCACATCATGCGTAGCTGATTTTGCTTGATTTCCAGCCGCTGCCAGCCCAGCCGCACCAAACTTATCTTTCAATTCCAACAATAAGCGCTCAGCAGTTTTTTTGCCAATACCTGGAATGCGCGTCAGCATGCCGACTTCTTGCATGGTCACGGCGTGCACAAGCTCTTCAATACTCACGCCACTTAAAATGGAAAGCGCAGATTTTGCGCCAATGCCGTTGACTTTAAGTAATTGTTTAAACGTGCTTTTTTCTTGCTCTGACCCAAAACCATACAGCAATTGCGCATCCTCGCGCACCACCATATACGTCAACAAATTTACCTTAACGCCAATTTCGGGCAAGTTATAAAACGTGCTCATCGGCACTTCAACTTCGTAACCCACGCCAGCACAATCGACCACAATAAGCGGTGGGGATTTTTCTATCAATAGTCCGTTCAGGCGTGCAATCATTATTTGTCCAACTTTAAAAGAATTTTGTTTAGCGCACTTTTAAAATCATTATAGCTAAACGAGGCAAGGCGCGAGTTCAATTTTATGAATGCGCATACGTGGTTGTATGCGATTGAATAAAATTGAAGACGCAACGCTGCATCGTAACGATAAAATGATTTTAAATTAAGCGGCCATTTTTTACGCGAAAACCTGCAGTCGCCAATTTCCCCAGCCCTTGGCCGCCATGCGCATGACAAATTGCGCACGCTAACGCATCGGCCGAATCTGGCTTTGGTGCTGCAGGCAAATTTAACAAGCGTTTCACCATTTCTTGTACCTGTTCTTTTTGTGCATGGCCATTGCCCACTACAGCTTGTTTGACTTGTAGCGCGGTGTATTCAGCTACTGTTAAGTTTCTAATCACAGCTGCACTAATCGCCGCACCGCGCGCCTGACCAAGTAATAAAGTCGATTGCGGATTCACATTCACAAACACTTTTTCCACCGCTACTTGGTTAGGTTTGTAGGTGTCAATCACCTCAAAAAGACCGTCCAATATGACTTTCAGCCTCGCTGGCAATTCTTCTCTATCATCTTCGCCTTCCACTTTATTCTTTTTTGCACTCGCAGTTTTAATTGTTCCGCTGGCAATGTAGGTGATTTTTTCACCTATTTTTTCAATGACACCAAAGCCTGTTAAGCGCAGGCCAGGGTCGATGCCGAGAATGCGAATTACGCTCACTCTTCCTCAATTACAGCGGTGGTATATACATCCTGCACATCATCCAAATCTTCCAACATATCTAAGATTTTTTGCATTTTTACCGCATCATCGCCCGTAAATACGGTTTCCATATTCGGCTTCATAATCACTTCTGCCACCACCGCTTTTAAGCCAGCCAACTCCATCGCCTCTTTCACCGCCATAAAATCATTCGGGGGCGTGATGACTTCTATACTGCCATCTTCATCGGTCACAATATCCTCAGCACCCGCTTCCAGCGCGGCTTCCATCACTTTGTCTTCTGAAGTGCCGGGTTCGTAAACCAAGCTGCCGCAATGTTTAAACATAAACACTACGCTGCCATCGGTACCTAAATTGCCACCGTGTTTGCTCAGCGCATGGCGCACGTCCATCACCGCGCGTTGTTTGTTATCGGTAAGGCAATCAATAATAATCGCCGCGCCGTTAATGCCGTAACCTTCGTAGCGAATCTCTTCGTAGTTCACGCCCTCCAACTCGCCCGTACCTTTTTTAATGGCGCGCGTAATGTTATCGGCTGGCATATTTTCTTCTTTGGCCTCGGCCACTGCAGCGCGAAGGCGCGGGTTCATATTGATATCACCGCCGCCCAAACGTGCAGCAACAGTGATTTCTTTAATAATTTTGGTAAAAATTTTACCGCGTTTAGCATCTTGACGGCCTTTGCGATGCTGAATATTTGCCCATTTACTATGTCCCGCCATTTGCTAACCTTTAAATCTTAAATAATTGAAAAATATGATTTTATCACAAGCTACTCTTGCGGCTTATTCCTGCCCTTCAGCAACATCCACCGCTTGATGCTTGCGAATTGTAATCGTCGATATGGTCACCAAAGCCAGTGCGATAAACAGCATGCCGAGCAGTTCTATTGAACTCGGGCGCTCGCCCAATTGCATCCACGCCGCCGCAACGCCAATCACTGGGGCGAGCATACTGGCCATGCTCGCCACGCCAGCAGGCAAGCGTTGCAAGGCATACAGCCACAATACCCATGCAAGGCTGCCGCTTAAAAAGATGCTATAAATAATGGTTAAATAAAATGTATTTGTCCATTGAATCGGTGGCGCAGGCAATACCAAGGCTAAAACAATGATAGGAATTGAGCCTAGCAAAGTCGGCCAAGCGGTGATATTGAGCAAATCTAAATGCGGCGCGCGTTTGTGCAATTTTTTAGAAACAATCGCTGAAATCGCCCAGGAAATGCCTGACAATAAAGCTAAAGTCATGCTAAAACCATCGCCTTTTATGTGTAGCGGATCAAATATCAGCACGATGCCAAACAGCGCGAATACCACCGCCAGCCATTGCCAGCCTTGCACTTTTTCACCCAGCATCGGCCACGCAAATAGCATCACCCAAAATGGCATGGTGTAAGAAAGCACCGCCGTTTTACCCGCCCCGCCAGACACCAGCGCCCAAATGAGCAAGCCTGTAAAGCCGCATGTTTGCAGCAAGCCAAGCGCCAGCATGGTAGGAAACTCTTTCAATGCGAGTGGTCTTTTACTCAAAAATAGCACTAAAAATAACATCAGCGCGCCCAAAAACGTACGCAGCGCGGCAAACTGAAATGGGCTGGCAAACTGCACGGCGGTTTTCATAACCACCCAGTTATAGCCCCAAATGAGCGTTAAGCCAAACAAGGCAATAAACGCCTTCACAGTAATATTTTTTTGAATATTCTTTTGGGTATTGTTTTTCATTTTTTATCTGTGTAATTTTGCTATTGTCATTATAAGGTGTATATTTTTATTTAGGCTTTGTGGGAGGTAAAAATCATGAAAACATTACAACAAGTTTTGAATGATAAAAAACATAAAGAAATCATCTCAATTGCGCCAGATCGCCCTGTTTACGACGCTTTGGTGATTTTAGCCGAGTATAAAATTGGCGCGCTGGTGGTGATGCAGGGCGACAAACTGGTGGGGATTTTTTCAGAGCGCGATTACGCGCGCGAAGTGGTGTTGCAAGGCCGCTCATCTAAATCCACAGCTATTGCTGAGGTGATGACAGCGAATGTGATTACTGGCAAACCGAGCGACTTGGTAGATGCAACTTTAAATCTGATGAGTGAAAAACGTTTTCGCCATTTGCCTATTATGGATGGTGAAAAAGTAATTGGCATGCTCTCGCTGGGCGATTTGGTGAAAGAAACCATTGCCTATCAGCAACGTTTGATTACAGAATTAGAAAGCTATATTAAAGGCTAAAAATTAAAATGCCCTGCAGGCAAATATCCATGGGGGTTTCGCATTCGACTTAGTGCTTTAGCACTTAGCGAGAATGGTGATACCAAGAACTGGTACAGGGCATGTTTTTATAACTATTTACTCGCCAATAATTTTTATTAGCACGCGTTTTTTGCGTCGACCATCAAATTCACCGTAAAAAATCTGCTCCCACGGGCCAAAATCGAGCTGGCCTTCTGTGACCGCAACCACCACTTCGCGCCCCATCACTTGGCGTTTAATGTGTGCATCGGCATTGTCTTCACCAGTATCGTTATGCCTGTAGCCGCTTACGGGCTCGTGCGGGGCGAGTTTTTCTAGCCACACTTTGTAATCGTGATGCAGGCCGCGCTCGTCGTCGTTTATAAATACGCTAGCAGAAATATGCATCGCATTGATGAGCGCCAAGCCTTCTTTAATGCCGCTTTCACGCAAACATTCCACCACGTCGCCCGTGATATTTTTAAAATCCATGCGCGCTGGGATGTTGAACCAAAGTTCTTTGCGGTAGCTTTTCATTTTAAATCTCCTAAAATATTGGCTTATTTTAGCACTCAAAATTGTCTGTAGCACAAACAAAAAAAGCCTCCAAGTGGAGGCCTTTTTACTGACTTAAAAAAACTAGCTTTTCACTTCAACTTCTTGCTTAAAGTCTTTGCCTTCGTTATCCGTCGCTACTACTTCTAATTTGCCTGGCGCAGCTGGCACAAAATTAAATTTAAAATATGGGTCTTCTGCCGTGCCAACACCTACATCTATTGTCAAGATTGGCTTACCGTTATAGTTAAATTCTGATTTTTTAATATAAAAAGCTGGAATAAAGCCTTGCGATACCAGTTCGCGCTGCAAGCCAGTGCGCATTGGGTGTTTAATATTAAAAGTGGTAGATGTTGCGCCGCCAATTTTGACTGGCTCTTCCACCTTAAATTTAATTTTGCCTGCCGATGCGCGAACCACCGCTTCATCCGCATCCACCGTGCCGCCACAGCCGCCCGCAGCGCGGATTTCACGCGAAGCTAGATACAATTTACCATCAGCCGTTTCGCCTACCAAGCGCACAAAAGCATCGGTTTCAAATCTAATTCTGGTCGATAAATTAAAATCGCCTAATGAATCGGTTAAATGATAAGTCGCGGTGAGTGGAATTGGGTTTGCATCCACAAACGAATACAATTTGACAATCTTGACGCCTTTTGCCGCAGCGTTATCGATGGTGTACGTCACTGGCACTTGAGCGCCACTTTCGGCACGGCGCGGTGCGTCAATTTTCATAAAATCGACTTCAATCATTGGGCGTTTTTCAAAAAACGCTTCTTTCATCACAGGCCATAACTTTGGGTCTGGCTCTGCAAAAACAGGCAGGCTGCAAGCCAATAGAATAGCGCTTCCCAGAGCCATAAAATAACTTTTTCTTATCAATTTATTTAAACGCATATTATCTCCATATTGCATAATACAAACATTAACGCACAACTTAGACTTTTGACTACACGGCGCTATTTTAGTTTATTTCTTGCGCTTGTATGTGACGTGAGTCACACACAAACTGCCATTGCGAGCCTAAACTTTACTTGGATCACCCGATGGTCTCATTACGTAATCGGCATTCCAAAATTCCTCAAAATTAAGCTCTACACCATTGCCCGCTGGGTCTTTTAAATTAATCTGTCGCACACCATTGGCCAAAATTCGCGTGGTATAAGTCACTTTATTTTTGGTCAAGTTCGCTTCCATCGCAGGCATATCGGTGCAGGTAAACGATACATGGTCATAAGTGCCATGCACATGCAACTGTGGTGGCTCAGGTGTTTTATATTCCGCCAGATGCACCACATCGTTATCGCCGATGTAGAGCCAATAGCCATAAGTGGTGCTGGCAACACGCTTACCCACCGTTAAGCCCAAAATATCGCAATAAAAATCACGCAATTTAAGCATGGTATCGCGATCGGTGCGAAAATTAACGTGGTTGATTTCGGTAAGCGGCATATATTTTTGAATTGAGTGTATTGCAGCAGCAATCATACCCGATTCCAAGCAATGTTGACAGTTTGAAATACCTCACGCCTTATGCGATACTACCTCTATAAACAGGACTTATCACTCAAATAAACAACTTATTCTAAGGGAATTAATTGATGAAAGCATTAGTTAAAAAATACGCCAAAGAAGGCTTGTGGCTAGAAGACATGCCCGAACCAACGGTTGGCAACAATGATGTGCTGATTAAAATTAAAAAAACCGCCATTTGCGGCACCGATATTCACATTTACAACTGGGATGAGTGGGCGCAAAAAACCATTCCAGTGCCGATGATTACTGGGCATGAATACGTGGGCGAGATTGCTGGATTTGGTTCAAACGTCACCGAGTTTAAAGTAGGCGATGTCGTATCTGGCGAAGGTCACCTCACTTGTGGGCGTTGCCGCAACTGCTTAGGCGGGCGTACGCACTTGTGCCCCAACACCATTGGTGTGGGCGTTAATCGGCATGGCGCTTTTGCAGAGTATTTGGTGATTCCCGCCAAAAACGTGTTCAAACCAAGTCGCCCAATTGATACCGATTTACTGTCATATTTTGATGCCTACGGCAATGCGGTACATACTGCTTTATCATTCAATATGGTGGGCGAAGATGTGCTGATTACTGGTGCGGGCCCAATTGGCAGTATGGCGGCGCTGGTGGCGGACCACGCAGGCGCTAGAAATATTGTGATTACCGATTTGAATCAATACCGCCTCGATTTGATTAAGGGCATTCTGCCAAGAATCACCACCATCAACAGTGCT
>JANOWN010000007.1:0-80367 GCA_031417915.1 Methylotenera sp. | reverse complement strand
ACGCACGGCCACTTGTCCTGCTTGCATTTCACGCTCACCTGCTACTAGCAAATAAGGCATTTTCTGCATCGAATGTTCGCGTATTTTATAGGTAATCTTCTCATTTCTCAAGTCATATTCGCATCTAATGCCATTTTTCTTTAATGTTTCAACAACTTGCAACACATAATCAGATTGGCTTTCAGAAATATTCAATACCATCACTTGTACCGGTGCTAGCCAAAGCGGCATCGCACCTGCATAATTTTCTATCAAAATACCAATAAAGCGTTCCATAGAGCCAACAATCGCGCGGTGCAACATAACAGGGCGTTTACGTGAGTTATCTTCAGCCACGTATTCTGCGCCTAGGCGCTCTGGCAGATTTGGGTCTAATTGTATCGTTCCGCATTGCCATAAACGGCCGAGCGAATCTTTAAGCGTAAATTCGATTTTTGGTCCGTAAAACGCACCTTCGCCTGGCTGATACTCAAACTCTAAGTTGTTGATTTTAAGAGCATTAGCGAGCGAAGTTTCGGCTTTATCCCAATCTGCATCTGACCCGATACGTTTTTCAGGGCGAGTAGATAGTTTCACTAAAACATCTTTAAAGCCAAAATCACCATATGCCTTGTATAGCATTTTGATAAAGTCGGCGACTTCTGTTTCAACTTGTTCTTCGGTACAGAAGATATGCGCGTCATCTTGTGTAAAGCCGCGTACACGCATCAATCCGTGTAGCGCACCAGATGGCTCATTGCGATGGCATGATCCGAATTCAGCCAATCTAAGCGGCAAATCGCGGTAGCTATGCAAAGTGCTGTTGTAAATTTGCACATGGCCTGGGCAATTCATCGGTTTCACCGCATAATCGCGATTTTCCGACTTGGTGGTGAACATGTTGTCGCGGTAATTTTGCCAGTGACCAGATTTTTCCCACAGACTTCTATCCAAAATCGTCGGCGTACGCACTTCTTGGTAGTTATAATCGACAAACATTTGGCGCATATATTGCTCAATTTCCTGCCAAATGCTCCAACCACGTGGATGCCAAAACACCATACCTGGCGCATCATCTTGCATGTGGAAGTAATCGAGCTGCTTACCTAGTTTTCGGTGGTCACGCTTTTCAGCTTCTTCCAACTGGAGTAGATAGGCATCTAACTCTTCTTTATTACGCCAAGCGGTGCCGTATACACGCTGTAGCATCTCGTTATTGCTGTCACCACGCCAATAAGCACCCGCCAACTTCATCAGTTTGAACGCTTTGAGTTTGCCTGTATTCGGCACATGTGGGCCGCGACACAAGTCAGTAAAACCGCCTTCGGAATACAGTGAGACATCTTCAGTGGCAGGAATCGACGCTATAATCTCTGCCTTGTAATGCTCGTTAATGCTTTTGAAATAAGCTACCGCCTCATCGCGTGGCAATACCTTGCGTGTTACTGGTTCGTCTTTTTTAGCCAGTTCCACCATTTTCTTTTCAATGGCTATTAAATCTTCGGGCGTAAATGCTCTTTTATACGAGAAGTCATAATAGAAGCCATTGTCAATGACTGGGCCAATCGTCACTTGGCAATCGGGGAATAACTCTTTCACCGCATATGCCAACAAATGCGCAGTTGAGTGACGAATAATCTCGAGACCGTCATCACTCTTATCGGTAATAATTGCTAAATCGCTATCAGACTCAATAATAAAACTGGTATCTACAGTTTCACCGTTGACCTTACCAGCAAGCGCCGCTTTAGCGAGACCCGCACCAATATTCATGGCAACGTCGGCCACGCTAACAGGCGCATCAAAGCTACGTTGTGAGCCATCTGGTAAGCGAATTACGGGCATGCAATATCCATTAAATTAATTATTTGGTAGGCAGTACCAGATTCGAACTGGTGACCTCTTGGATGTCGACCAAGCGCTCTAACCAACTGAGCTAACCGCCTATTTTAACGTTCTTAGAGCGAGGGCGAATTTTAGCGTATTAGCGGCTTGCGCGCAAACTAAGCTGATGTAAGTTTTGAAGATTGTTTGCTACACTTACAGAATGAAAACAGTAACGATGATACCTCGATTAACTCTTAAAGTGCTTTTTGCACTTTCTATATTTTTAACTTATTCAACAGAATCACTATCAGATGAAAATCTAAAAATTAAGCTTGTAAAGCCAGTTGCAGCAATGCAAGTTGTTAGAGGAGATTATTGGACAGTTTACTTAGATGGAGCAATTGATGCAGACGCTGCTAAAAGATTAGCTCTTGAATTAAAACGTAATAATGTTAAATATGGCGTTGCAATGCTCAATTCAACTGGAGGCAGTCTTCTTGCTGGGATCGAGATTGGTCGATTATTAAGGGAACACGGGCTATCGACATACATAGCAAAAGAGATTAATGGCGACAATGTTTCAGGAGAATGTTATAGCGCATGCGTTTATGCTTTTGTTGGGGGTTATTTTAGAACTTTACGAGAGGGAGATATTCTTGGCGTCCATAGATTTTCAAAGCCAGCTCCAACATCTACTGATCTTGATAGTGCGCAGATAGTCTCTGGGGAAATTTCAAAATACCTAAATGAAATGGGGGTTGATGTTAAGCTTTTTGAATTAACCACTCGAGTAAGTAGCGATCAAATATACATTTTGTCAATGGAAGAGGCGTTAAAACTAAGAGCGGCAAACAATGGATTTCAATCTGCAATTTGGTCTATTGAGGCATCTGACAAAGGGCTCTATCTTAAAGGTATGCAAGACGCATGGAGCGGCCTTGGTAAGATGACTTTTACCTGTATAGGAAATAATATTGTGACTTTGGCATTTTATACAACTGGCGCTAATGCTAATTTAATTGCAGAGTATGCTGAAATACAATTTATAAGATTAGGGGATGATTTTATAGACATTAAGTCTTTTGATAAAAGTAAGCCGCATTTATTAAATGAAAATGGTGTTCTATCTAGAGTTTTTATAATACCACTTTCATTTTCTGAGCGAATTAAAAATGCAGACTCCGTTGGTTATGCAATTCAAACTGGGAATAAAGACATTTTTTTTGGGTTTAAAATTGATATGGGCGCAGACCGTAAAAAAATATCAAATTATTTTACTCAATGCACGTCGGCTAAGTAGAAGTTAATTAATAATTCTTGCTCTGCAAGCCAATATCCATGAGCCTTCTGGAGCATCTATTTTAAAATAACTTTAAGGCTGCAATAGTTGCTGATACAAACTTGGGCTGGCGTAGCCATCTTGCGGTAGGTTTTTGCTGGCTTGATATTGTCGAATCGCCGCTTGCGTTTTAAGGCCAGGAAAGCCATCCGGCGCGCCGCAATCAAAACCTAGCTCGTTCAACTTGCCTTGCAGCGCCCACATTTCGTTAAAAGTGAGCGCATTACTTTCAGCTTCAATTCCTGCCACAATCGGCTTATCTGCGTCAAATTGATTGGCTAAATGTGCAACAGAAAGCGCATAATTAACCGAGCGATTCCAATCCATAATCACATCGAAATTGCTGAACACCATAAACGCTGGGCCAAGGTAGCCTTGCGGCAATAAAATCGCCGCGCTATCCAGTGCGGGCAATGCGCTATCGTCTATATTAAAAACACCTAACTTTACCCAATCGGCCACGCTTTTACGGTTTTGCAATTGTGCCAAACTGTAATCAAAATTTGCAGGCAACTTCACTTCCATCATCGCCGGCTCATCTTTGCGCCAACCAGTTTTTACGAGGTAATTGGCAGCCGAGGCAAACGCATCTGGCAAGGATGTCCAAATGTTAATTCGTCCATCAGCATCAGCATCTACACCATGTTTAAGCAATGTAGAAGGCATAAATTGCATGTGCCCCATCGCGCCCGCCCACGAGCCGCGCATGCCTGCGACATTGTTATGGCCTGCGTCAATTATGCGCATGGTATCGAGTAACTGGCTACGGAAAAACTCAGCACGGCGACCTTCGTAAGCCAGCGTCATCAAGCTGGAAGGCAGGCCAAAATCGCCTTTATTGCTACCATAACCCGTTTCTAAACCCCAAAATGCAACTAGTATCGTTTTGGGTACGCCATATTGCGTTTCAATTTGCGTTAACAAAGCCTTGTGTTCAAGTAACATCGCCCTACCAAGCGCTGTTCTATTGTCGGTGACGCGATTATCAATATAAGTTAAAAAAGGTGAAACAAATTCTGGCTGTGTTCTATCTAGCACAATGACTTGCGGTAAATATTTGGCTCTTTTGAAGGTATTTTTGATGGTTTTAGCCGAGATATGTTCAGCTTTTGCTTCTGCCTTAAAATCTTTTAGCCATGTAGAAAATTCTTGTGAATCAAACGCTTGCACGCTAAAACTGGCGACCAACAAACACACTGTAATTATTATTTTTAACATTTTTATAAGTTCTGCAAAATGTGACTGTAACCCGCTTGGTAGTTAGAATATTGCAATTGAAAGCCCGTGTCACGTAGACGTTGGTTGCTCAAACGTTTCCCGCCCTGCACAGGCGGCGCTTTTACATTTGAAGTGTCAATGTTTTGCTTGTTCGCCAGCCATGTTAACACCTCATATTGCTGTGTGGGCATATCGTCCGTGACAATGTAAGTATCTTCTAGTGTTTGGCTGTTCAGCGTTTTTTCTACCATAAATGCAATAAACCCTGCCGCGTCATCGCGATGAATGCGGTTGCTCCAATGGTTTTCAACCGGCCATTTCGAAAGATCTTTTGCCGTGTTCACTAAATATAAACGCCCTTTTCCATAGATGCCTGAGAGGCGCATGGATGTTGACTTGCATGGCAGATATTTTAACACGTTTTCAGCTTCTAAAAGACGTTCTCCACCGAAATCGGCAGGAATTGCAGGCGTATTTTCGTCTAAAATTTCCTGCGTATTTTGGCCGTAAACTCTGGTGCTGGAAACAAAAAATACGTGTTGCAAATTGGCATTTTGAGTTTGTGTGGCAAGCACGTTTTTTAAGCCTTGCACGTAAGCCGCTTGATATTGCGCATCAGTCTGACCACCCGCAGAAACGCAATAAATGACAATATTGGGATTGAATTTTTCGAGTTGAGTAAGCGTATCTGGTAAAGTCACATCCGCTTGAATGGTTTTTATACCGCTAGCAGGCGCATGGCCAGAAGATATATCTAGGCTTCTTCGCAGGCCGATGACTTCATGATTTTTTTGTAAATTTTTAGCAACCGTAGCGCCTAAATCTCCACAGCCTACAACGAGAACTTTTGCCACTATTTACTTACAAAGACCTACTAAACGGAAGCGACATTACTAAATTTGCGCAACATTGAAGGTATCGCATTTATTCACGTCGCCCGTGCTTAAGCCTTGGTTAAACCAGCGTTGACGTTGCTGCGAAGTGCCGTGTGTGAAGCTATCAGGAACTGCATAACCCTGCGCTTGTTTTTGCAGCGCGTCATCACCAATCGCCGCCGCCGCGCGCATGGCTTCTTCCACGTCACCCGCCTCTAGTATGCGATTCGCGCCATCGGCATGGTGTGCCCACACGCCCGCGTAGCAATCAGCTTGCAGTTCTAGCCGCACTGAATATTGATTGGCTTGCGCTTCGTTACGCGCACTTTGGCGCGCTTGCTGCACTTTGTCCGAAGTGCCCATGAGATTTTGGATGTGGTGACCAACTTCGTGCGCAATCACATAAGCTTGCGCGAAATCGCCAGGCGCGTTGAATTTGGTTTTCATTTCCTGATAAAAACGTAAATCGATATACACTTTTTGATCACCTGGGCAGTAAAATGGCCCCATTGCCGCTTGGCCAGAGCCGCATGCAGTGGGCGTTTGACCATCAAATAACACTAATTTTGGCGCTGGGTATTTCTGACCAGAGTTTTGAAAAATCTTGCCCCAAGTTTCTTCTGTGCTGCCCAAGACTTTGGCCACAAATATGGCGGCTGGATCATCTTTGGAAATTGGCTTTGCTTCCACAGCTTCATTTTGGCTCATGCCTTGGCCGATGTTCATGACGAGCGAAGGATCGACGCCAAAATACATCGCCACCAGCGCCATCACAATGGTGCCAATACCAATGCTTTTGCCGCCAAGACCCATGCCGCCGCCACTGCCACGTCTATCTTCTACGTTGCTACTTTCTTGTTGGTCATCTAAGCGCATGAAACTCTCCCCAAATATTGGAATATCTTAAACTCAAATGCTAGAAACACAAAGCGCGCTATTGTAAACTTCGGCTAATCGCCGCGCCGCAAATGTTCATCAAGCCTTGCGGCAATATGCCGAGCGCGAGTAGCGCCAGCGCATTAATGCTCAATATCAATTTCATATCGCTAGGCGCGCTAATTGCAGCGTTGTCTTGCGGCGCATCAAAATACATCAGTTTTACAATGCGTAAATAGTAAAATGCCCCTATTGCCGCCATGATGACCGCAAACACCACTGCGCCAATATAGCCAGCTTGTAGCGCCGCTTGTAGCACGGTAAATTTAGCATAAAACCCAATGGTGGGCGGCACGCCCGCCATGCTGAACATGGTAATCAGCGTGAGCATCGCTGCCCATGGGCTACGCTGATTAAGGCCTTTTAAGTCGTCTAGATTTTCCGCCTCAAAATCCTTGCGCGACAGTAATAAAACCATGCCGAAGCCAGCGAGCGTCATCAGCACATAAGCGCTGATATAAAACATGCTGGAAGCGTAACCATTCAAATTACCGCTCATCAGCCCAAACAACAAAAAGCCAATGTGTGAAATGGTGGAATATGCCAGCATGCGTTTCAAATTGGTTTGCGCGATGGCGGTGATGTTGCCGATAGCGATGGATAGCACCGCCATGATGAGCAGCATATCTTGCCAATCGGCTGTGAGCGGCTGCAGGCCTTGTGCCAACAACCGGATGGTGATGGCAAATGCGGCGAATTTTGGCACCGAGCCGATTAACAGTGTAATTGAAGTCGGCGCACCTTGATACACATCGGGCACCCACATTTGGAACGGCACCGCGCCAAACTTGAACGCCAAGCCTGCCACAATAAACACCAAACCTAAAATTAACACAGGATTTTTCGGATCAGTGTCTTGTAAAACACTGCTAATATCAGACAAGTTCAGACTACCCGTCATACCGTAAATCATGCTCATACCGTACAACAACATGCCCGAAGCCAACGCCCCCAGCACAAAATATTTCATCGCCGCTTCGGATGATTTTGCGTTATCGCGATCGAGCGCAACCAATGAATACAAACAAAGTGACAGTAGCTCCAAGCCCATATAAATAGTGAGCATGCTTTGACCAGACACCATAATCATCATGCCCAACACGGCAAACAGCACCAGCGCATAATATTCGCCACGGAACATATTACGCAGCTGCATATATTGCCGCGTATAGACGAACATCACCGAAGTTCCAAGCAAAATCATCAGCTTAAGCACATGCGCCAGCGTGTCATCGACAAACATATTGGTGAATGCAAAACCAACGCTAGACGTAAAATTGCTCACTGTAAAATAGGCGGCGGCAAATAGCGTAAATTGTGCCAAACCATAAATGATGATTCTATTTTTAGGTTTTAAAAATAAATCCGCCAACAAAATCGTCATCGCCAACATGAGCACAATCACTTCTGGCAGCGCGGTCATCAGGTCAATTTGAATACTTTCCATCTCTACAATCCTGCCACTGGTAATTTGCTAGTGGCCATATGACCCAACCATTGTGCGGCGCTCACATGGGTGAAATCGGTGATGAGTTTGGGGTACACACCCAAGCCAATCACCATGACAGCCAACACCGCTAGAATTAAAAATTCGCGGCGGCTTAAGTCTTTCAATTCCGCCACATGTTTGTTAGCCACTTCACCATAAAACACACGCTTCACCATCCACAGCGTATAAGCTGCGCCAAATATCAGTGTAGTAGCCGCTAAAAATGCCACCCAGAAATTATATTTTACTGCCGCCAAAATCACCATAAATTCGCCCACAAAGCCCGATGTGCCTGGCAACCCACTATTGGCCATGGCAAACAACACCGCAAATGCGCTAAATATTGGCATAGTGTTCACCACACCGCCGTAATCGGCAATGTTTCTGCTATGCATACGCTCATATAACACACCGACGCACAAGAACATGGCGGCAGAAATAAAACCATGCGAAATCATTTGTACAATTGCACCTTCTAACCCCAATTGGCTGAATATAAAGAAGCCTAGCGTGACAAAACCCATATGCGAAATAGAAGAATAAGCGATGAGTTTTTTCATGTCTTTTTGCACGAGTGCCACCAACGCAATGTAAACGATAGCGATTAACGATAACGTAATCATAAAGCCCGATAAGTAGTGTGCTGCGTCTGGTGCAATCGGCATGGCGAAGCGCAAAAAGCTGTAGCCGCCAAGCTTCAACATTATCGCTGCCAGCACCACAGAGCCGCCAGTAGGTGCTTCCACGTGCGCATCTGGCAACCAAGTGTGCACTGGCCACATGGGGATTTTTACCGCGAATGCCATAAAAAATGCCATAAAAATAAGCACTTGCTGTTTTAAAGTAAGCGGCAATAAGTAGAAATCAGTAATTGCGAAGCTGTTGGTACGGTGATAAAGATAAATGAACGCGACCAACATCAACAGGGAGCCAAGTAGCGTATAGAGGAAAAATTTAATCGTTGCATACACGCGATTTTCGCCGCCCCAAATGCCGATGACGAGAAACATAGGAATCAGCATCGCCTCCCAAAACACATAATACAAAATGCCATCCAAGGCACTAAATACGCCTATCATCAGACCACTCATAATCAAAAATGCCGCCATATATTGCGCGATATTTTTGGTGATCACCTCCCACGAAGCTATGATGGCAATCAACGTGGTAAAGCTGGTAAGCAGTATCAGTGGCACAGAAATGCCATCCACGCCTAAGTGGTAATTGATATTAAATGCGGGAATCCATTGCACCATTTCTTGAAACTGAAAAGCACCACGAGAAAAGTCATATTTTGTATAAAGCGGTAATGTGGCGAAAAACGCCGCCAAACTTCCTGCTAAAGCAAGCCAGCGTGTGAAATCGGCTTTCTTATCGCTACCGAGTAACAATACAACTACGCCCGCCAATATTGGCAGCCAGATAGCAACGCTAAGAATATGCTGATGTAAAATATTCAGTTGCAGCATTTAGTTAATTTTTATAAAAAATGTGAGGAACAAAAACACACCAATAATCATGGCGAACGCGTAGTGGTAAATCAGCCCAGATTGCAAATGGCGCACTTTACTTGAGATACGGCCGATTAAATTCGCCGTGCCGTTGACGATTGCGCCATCAATCAGTTGCACATCGCCAATCTGCCATAACTTATTCCCAATCAAACGCGCACCGCCAGCAAATACCCGTTCGTTAAAGCTATCGAAGCCATATTTGTTTTCTAAAATTTGATAAATGACATTAAATTTTTGCTGAATTTTGGCAGGAATGTCTGGTCGTTTAATGTAAAAAATCCACGCCAAAACCACACCAGAAGCCGCTAAAATAAAGGGTAGTGCCATAAAACCATGTAGCGCCATGCCCGCGGGCGAATGTAAAAACTCAGCATAATGATGTGCAAGTTCGGTCATGGCGGGATGAATCGCGCTATCGACTGCAATTGCGCCGCTGAAAAAATGACCAAACAGCATCGGCTCTATCGTCATGTAGCCAATAAAAATGGAAGGAATCGCCAATAAAATCAACGGCAATTTGATCACCCAACCTGGCTCGTGCGGGTTATCTTTTGCGCTTAAACCATGGTGATGTTCATGTTCATGGTGTTTTAAGTCTCGCCATTTTTCTTTACCGTGGAACACCATAAAATACAATCTAAACGAATAAAACGCAGTCACAAACACGCCCGCTAACACGGCAAAATAAGCGAAGCCACTACCAGAAATATGCGAAAATTTAACTGCTTCAATGATGCTGTCTTTTGAGTAAAACCCAGCAAAAAACGGTGTGCCAATCAGCGCCAGTGAGCCTATTAATGCAGTTATCCAAGTAATTGGCATATATTTTTTTAGGTTGCCCATGTGGCGAATATCTTGATCGTGATGCATGCCCATAATCACCGAGCCAGCGGCTAAGAACAGCAGCGCTTTAAAGAATGCATGCGTCATTAAGTGAAAAATCGCCACCGAATACGCCGATGCGCCCAGCGCGACCGTCATGTAGCCAAGTTGAGATAAAGTTGAATACGCCACAATGCGCTTGATGTCGTTTTGTACAATGCCGAGAAAGCCCATAAATAGCGCAGTGATGGCGCCAATAAACATCACGAATGACAATGCCATCGTTGACAGCTCAAACAAAGGCGACATACGTGCCACCATAAAAATGCCCGCAGTGACCATGGTTGCCGCGTGAATCAAGGCGGAAATTGGCGTTGGGCCTTCCATTGAATCGGGTAGCCACACGTGCAAAGGCACTTGCGCCGATTTACCCATCGCGCCGATGAACAGTAAAATGCAAGTCACCGTCATCAACGACCAAGACACATTTGGTAGAATATGCACTTGCACATTCGCAAGCTTAGGCACGGCTTGGAACACCGTGGCGTAATCTAAACTGCCCGTGTAAAACAGCACCATGCCGATACCGAGCAAAAAGCCAAAATCGCCGACGCGATTCACTAAAAACGCTTTTAAGTTGGCATAAATTGCCGTTGGGCGGGTGTACCAAAAACCAATCAGCAAATACGAAACTAAACCGACTGCCTCCCAGCCAAAAAATAATTGCATAAAATTATTCGACATCACCAACATCAGCATGGCAAATGTAAACAACGAAATATAGCTAAAAAAGCGCGAATAACTTGGGTCTTCAGCCATATAGCCAATGGTGTAAATATGCACCATGAGCGAAACGAAGGTGACGACTACCATCATCATAGCGGATAAATTATCGATTAAAAAACCGACGTTAAATTGCAGATCGCCCGAGGTTAACCATGTATATAAATTGCTATTAAACGTGTAGCCATCTTGAGTGGCATTTAGTATGATTGCCGACAATACAAACGCCGTGCCCACCGCGACTATCGTCAGCCAATGCGCAGCTGCACGAGGTAATGTAGCGCCAAATAAACCCACGATTGCCGCTGCAATGAGGGGCAATAAAACAATCAATAAGCAAATGTTTGGTAAAGTCATATTTTTACTCTGTTAGCCTTTTAGACTGTCCAAATCATCTACATTAATGGTGCGCAAGTTACGGAACAGCACCACCAAAATCGCAAGTCCGATAGCGGATTCTGCCGCAGCGACGGTGAGGATGAAAAACACGAACACTTGGCCGGCGATGTCGTTTAAATAATGGGAGAAAGCAATGAAATTCAAGTTCACCGCCAGCAGCATCAACTCAATACACATGAGCAAAATAATCACATTCTTACGATTTAGGAAAATACCAACCACACTGATGGCAAACAGCAGTGCGCCTAAAATAAGGTAATGCGACAAACCGACAGTCATGATTTTTCCTCATTTATATGCTCTGCAGACCTTATGGATATTGGCTCAGAGGGCATGCTTACAATACGCAAACGATCTGCTTTTTTAACTAATACTTGATCTGCCGCATTCATCGATTTACTGTCTTTGCGGTCTCTAAGTGTGAGCACAATCGCCGCCACAATCGCCACCAACAGCACCACCGAAGCCAACTCGAATGGCAATAAGTAATCGGTATAAAGCACGCGCCCCAGCTCGGCCGTGTTGCTGTAATCCGCAGATTTGTTCATAGCTTTGCTTATGTCTAATTTCAAGCCGCCAAAATATTTTCCGCCTAATACCATCACCATTTCCACTGCCATCAATAAACCAATGATGCCCGCCATCGGCAGATAATCCCAAAAGCCTTCGCGCAGCTTGTCGATGTTGATGTCGAGCATCATCACCACGAATAAAAACAACACCATCACCGCGCCGACATACACCAGCACCAGTGTAATCGCCAAAAATTCTGCCTGTAATAATAACCAAATACCCGCCGCAGTAAAAAACGCCAACACCAAGTGCAAAGCCGCAACCACAGGGTTGCGCGTAGTAATTACACGCAAAGCTGCGAACAGCAAAATAGCGGCTAAAGCATAAAAAACAAAATCAGTAAACATCATCTAAATTTGGCATCCAATTCACGGTCAGCAGCAATTTGCTTCTCATGCTTATCGCCCACCGCCAATAACATTTCTTTGGTGTAGAGCAAATCGCCGCGTTGCTCACCGTGGTAATCAAAAATACGTGTTTCGACGATAGAATCTACAGGGCAAGATTCCTCGCACAGCCCACAAAAAATACACTTGGTTAAATCAATATCATACCTAGTAGTCCTGCGCGTATTGTCTTCTCGCTGTTCCGATTCGATAGTAATCGCCAACGCTGGGCAAACCGCCTCACACAGCTTACACGCGATGCAACGCTCCTCGCCATTCGGATAGCGGCGTAGCGCATGCAGACCCCTGAAACGCGGCGATTGCGGCGTACGTTCTTCAGGATATTGAATAGTAATTTTACGCGCAAAAAAGTAGCGACCCGTGAGCGCCATTCCCTTGAGAAGCTCCCAAAGCATCAAACTTGATAACGTATTTTTTATCGCTTTTATCATCATTAGTGGAACAAATATTCCCAACTAGTCTGCATCATCGCGCCAACAAATATAATCCACACCAGCGTAATTGGAATAAATATTTTCCAGCCCAAGCGCATAATTTGGTCATACCTGTATCTTGGGAAAGTTGCTCTAAACCATAAAAAGAAGAACACCAAAAAGCACATTTTAGCTAAAAACCACAAAATGCTATCGGGCAAAAATGGGAATGGTGATAGCCAGCCGCCCAAAAACATGGTCGCAGCCAGCGCGCACACTAGCCAAATATTAGCATATTCGGCCAAGAAAAATAGCGCAAACGCCATGCCAGAATATTCCACATGAAAACCAGCAACGATTTCAGATTCACCCTCGGCTACGTCAAACGGCGCTCGATTGGTCTCGGCCACTGCGCTGATAAAATACACGATAAATAGCGGGAACAGCGGAATAAAATACCAGTGCCAAAAACCGCCGCTTTGCCCCATGACGATTTTACCAAGATTCAATGAGTTCGCGCACATCAGCACGCCCACCAGCGCGAAACCCATGGCGATTTCGTAACTGACAATTTGTGCAGCCGAACGCAAGCTGCCCAAAAATGCGTACTTAGAATTGGACGCCCAACCTGCAATAATCACCCCGTACACCGCAACAGAGGTCATGGCTAAAATATACAATAAACCTGCGTCGATATTGGCGAGCACTAACGTTGCATCAAACGGAACCACCGCCCAAGCCGCAAAGGCGGGCGCAATGGCCAATATTGGCCCAATAAAAAACAGTGTTTTGCTGGAAGCTGTAGGTAAAACAATTTCTTTAAATAACAACTTAATTCCATCCGCAATTGGCTGCAACAAAC
Organism: Methylotenera sp.; assembly: GCA_031417915.1. Classification (GTDB taxonomy): domain Bacteria; phylum Pseudomonadota; class Gammaproteobacteria; order Burkholderiales; family Methylophilaceae; genus Methylotenera_A. The sequence continues at coordinate 66,931 of JANOWN010000007.1, read as the reverse complement.
CCCAATAACCCACGCGATTTGGCCCAATACGTACTTGCATAAAGCCGATGACTTTACGCTCCGCTAGCGTCAAATAGGCCACCGCGCCCATCAACGGTAACACAATGGCGATAATTTTGAGCAGCGTCCAAGTGGTTAATTGCACCGCTGGCCAATAACTACCAAAAAGATTCGCGAGCATTTCCATTAGACGCTCACCTCTTCTTGTTGCGCATATTTTTCAATGGTAATATCGCCCATCAAATCACCCAAACCAATTGAGCCTTCGTGCGACGCAGTCACGCGTACGCAACCCATGGCCACGTGGTTATCAATTTTCACCCGCAGCACCGCACTACCTTTATCTTGGCGCGCCAGCACGGTATCGCCTTCCACTAAGCCCAGCGCAGCGATTTGCTCGGCACGCATGCGTGCCATCGGCTGCGTGTTGTATTTGGTTTTTTGCAGCGGTGTAGAGCGACGCACAATTGGATCAGACTCGTATTGCGGCACTTCGCCAATGCGTTGCAAACCTTCGTGTTTCACGTTGACCTGAATTTCAACCAGCTCTTTCAAATTGTTATTCAGGTTGCGCCACACGACAGCAGAAGGTTTTTCGCCGTTAAAAATCTTATCTTTTACCTGCTCGCTACTATCAAATTCAAACTCTTTTAAGCCCATCGTATTCGCCAACACGCGCAATACTTTCCACGCGGGACGGCATTCGCCCAGCGGTTTGGTAACAGCTGCGAAGCTTTGCACGCGCCCTTCCATGCTCATAAATGTGCCAGAAGTCTCGGTAAATGGCGCAATTGGCAACAACACATCGGCGTTTTCCAGCGCCTCTGATTTAAAGGCGGTTAATGCCACTACACACTCGGCTTGCGCCATCGCGGCCTTCGCCAAGGCAGCATGTTGGCAATCTAATTCAGGCTCAATATTTAATAAAAGATATGCCCTGCGAGGCGCTTCCAGCATGGCTCGCGCGTGCATTCCCAATGTGCTTGGCATCACGCCCATTAAGTGCATACCTGTGCTATTTGACGCAGCTGGCAATATGCCGCCTTTTGCGCCACAAATGCCGCCAATCGCTTCCATCATGCTGTACATTTCGGTAAATCGTGGGTCGCTTAGTGCCATGTTCCCTAAGAAAATGCCCACTTTTGGCGCGACCAAATCGACTTCGCCACCTAAACCCGCCAAGCTTTCTGCCATGGCTTGCGTGTTATCACGCACTTTAATATTGCCTAACAGCAACTCAAGTGACGGCGGCAAGCAGAGCGACAAACGCTGAATCTTGGACATGGCTTTAAGGATTTGTCCCAATACATTCACCATGTCGTTCGGCCGCACAATCACTTTATGCGCAATATCCATCAGCGGATTATTATCCAGTGGGCTGACGATAGAAAGCTCCGCGCCATTATTCACAGCCTTGCGGAAACGCTGCGCCAGTAGTGGATGCTCGTTACGCAAATTAGAACCGATGAGCAGAATCCTATCCAGTGATTCTATATCTTGAATATTGCAGCCCATCCACGGCGTGCCGACGCGCTTGCCATCCAACCTAAAATCGGTTTGACGCAGACGATAATCCACATTATCACAACCCAGACCATGCGCTAACTGATTGATTAAATAGCCTTCTTCCATAGTGCTGTTAGGAGACACCAACACGCCTAAAGCATCGCCACCATATTGCTTGGTAATGTCTTTCAATTGTCCAGCGGCAAATTCCAGCGCAGTTTTCCAATCGGTTTCCACCCAAGCACCACTGTGTTTAATCATCGGCACTTTTAAGCGGTCCGGACTATTCAAACCTTCGTAAGAATATCTGTCACGATCGGACAACCAACATTCGTTAATACTTTCCTTTTCGCGCGGCAACACGCGCATCACCTTATTATCTTTTACGTGCACTTCGATATGCGAACCTAAGCCATCATGCGGCGCTATACTTGGTCTGCGGGTCATCTCCCAACTGCGCGCAGAATACCTAAATGGTTTACTCGTCAACGCGCCCACAGGACACAAATCAATAATATTTCCACTTAATTCAGAATTCACGCTTTTATCTACATAAGCGGTAATTTCAGCATGCTCGCCGCGGCCAACCAAGCCCAGCTCTTGCATGCCGCCGACTTCTTTGAGGAAGCGCACACAGCGCGTGCATTGAATGCAACGCGTCATATCGGTGCTAATCAGCGGGCCGATATTTTTATTCAGCACCACGCGTTTTTCTTCGGTATAACGCGAACCGCTGGCGCCATACGCTACGGCAATATCTTGCAAATCGCATTCACCGCCTTGGTCGCAAATTGGACAATCCAGCGGATGATTAATCAATAAAAATTCCATCACACTTTTTTGCGCTTCCACTGCTTCTTTGCTACGTGTGAAAATCTTCATGCCATCGGCCACCGGGGTGGCGCAAGCCGGCAATGATTTATTAAATTTTTCCACCTGCACCAAGCACATACGGCAATTGGCCGCAACGGATAGTTTTTTGTGATAACAAAAACGCGGAATGGCAATGCCGAGCTTGTCAGCCGCATCAATGATGGTGCTGCCGTATTCGACCTCAAGCGCTTTGCCGTCTATTTCAATATTTACCATGTGCTATTTTGCCCAATTATTTACCATCAATCATGCTTTTGCCATGCGTAATGTAATACTCAAACTCTGGCCTGAAATGCTTAATAAAACTCAATACTGGCGTAGCAGCTGCGTCGCCCAGCGCGCAAATAGTACGGCCAGAAATATTGCTGCTCACGCTGGTCAGCAACTCTAAATCTTCCATTTTGCCATTGCCTTCGGTGATACGATTAATCACGCGATATACCCAGCCCGTGCCTTCGCGGCACGGCGTACATTGGCCGCAGCTTTCTTCGTAGAAAAAATAGCTCAAGCGTTTTAGCGTTTTTACCATGCAGGTGGTTTCGTCCATCACTATCATGGAACCCGCGCCCAAGCTAGAACCCGCTTTGCTTAAACTATCATAATCCATGTTCGCGCTTTGAATCATTTCCGCGGTCATCACGGGTGTTGAAGGCCCACCTGGAATCACCGCTTTGAGTTTGCGACTTTTCCAAACGCCGCCCGCCAAATCCAACAACTCGCTAAACGGCATGCCCATTTTTACTTCAAAATTACCCGGATTTTCTACGTGACCTGACACAGAAAACAACTTAGTGCCGCCCGCATTGGGCACCCCTAAATCGGCAAAAGCTTGGCCGCCGTGCTGCAAAATCCACGGAATTGACGCGAAACTTTCGGTATTATTCACGTTGGTCGGCTTGCCAAATACGCCATAACTGGCGGGAAATGGCGGCTTAAAGCGCGGCTGGCCTTTTTTGCCTTCGATGGATTCGATTAGCGCAGTTTCTTCGCCGCAAATATAAGCGCCGTAGCCATGCACGGCGTATAAGTCAAAGCTAAAATTGGTGTCAAATAAATTTTCGCCGATGTAACCAGCTGCGCGCGCCTCGTGCAGCGCATTTTCAAACACTTCATATTCACTCCAAATTTCGCCGTGAATATAGTTGTAGCCCACACGCGCACCCATGGTGTAGGCGGCAATCGCCATGCCTTCAATCAACTGGTGCGGGTTGTAGCGCAGAATATCGCGGTCTTTAAAGGTGCCTGGCTCGCCTTCGTCCGAGTTACAAACCAAATATTTAATGCCGTCAAAATAACGCGGCATAAAGCTCCACTTCAAACCAGTCGGAAAACCCGCGCCGCCGCGCCCGCGTAGGCCAGAAAGCTTCACTTGGTTGATAATATCAATGGCTTTGGGTTTTTCGGTGACGATTTTTTTAAGCTGCGCATAACCGCCTAGCTTTTCGTAAGCAGCAAGAGAAGCAGGACTTTTCTCGGTAATTGTGCGCAAACAAACCAGTGTTTGTGCTTTTAAATTCTGTTTTGGTAAACTTTGCTCTTTTTTTTCCTGCCCTGCAAGCCGCATGGATATTGCCTCTACAGCCTGCTCATTTGCAGTTTTTTTGGTCGTTTTTTTTGCGACTTTTGCCGGTGTTATAGTGGGTGCTTTAGCCATTATTTTAGACCGTCCAAAATAGTGTCTACGCTTTCAGGCGTTAAAAATTCGTGCATGCTGTGATTATTCACCGTCATCAAGGGTGCTCCGCCGCAAGCGCCCATGCATTCACCCTCTTTTAAGCAAAATTTTCCATCTGCTGTCACCTCGCCGAAGCCAATGCCAAGCTTGGTTTGCAGATGATGTACAATCGCATCTGAATCGCGCAACATGCACGAAATATTAGTGCAAATGGTGATTTTGTATTTACCTGCTGGCGCCAAATCGTACATATTGTAAAAAGTTGCCACTTCCATCGCTGCAATATCCGGCATACGCAAGTAAGCCGCGACTTCTGAAATGCTCTCTTTCGACAACCAACCGCGCTCCGTTTGCACGATGCGCAGCGCGCTCATCACCGCCGCACGCCTTTGATCTGCGGGGTATTTAGTGAGCTCGTAATCGATTTTTTTGATGGCTTCGGCGCTTAACATAATTACCTATCAATTTCCCCGAAAACAATATCCTGAGTTCCGATGATTGCGACCAAATCCGCAATCATATGCCCTTGCACCATTTCATCTAACGCCGCCAAATGCGCAAAACCTGGCGCGCGAATTTTTAAGCGATAAGGCTTATTCGCGCCATCCGAAATCATGTAAATGCCAAACTCACCTTTTGGATGTTCGACTGCCGCATAAACCTCACCCGCCGGCACATGAAAGCCTTCGGTAAACAATTTAAAATGGTGAATCATGTCTTCCATATTGGTTTTCATGCTCTCGCGATCAGGTGGCGCGACTTTATTGTCCGTCGTAATCACGGAGCCAGGATTAGCGCGCAGCCATGCAATGCATTGTTTAATAATGTTGTTCGATTGCCGAAATTCTTCCATACGCACCAAATAACGATCGTAACAATCACCGTTTACGCCGACGGGAATATCAAACTTCAAATCGCTATAAACCTCGTAAGGTTGTTTTCTGCGCAAATCCCACTCTACGCCGCTACCGCGCAACATTGGGCCTGTAAAGCCCAGCGCCAATGCGCGCTCTGGCGAGACTACGCCAACGCCCACGGTGCGCTGCTTCCAGATACGGTTGTCTGTGAGCAAAGTTTCATATTCATCGACATATTGAGGAAAGCGATTGGTGAAATCTTCGATAAAATCGAGCAATGAACCTTGGCGATTTTCGTTGAGCTTGCTAATTTCTTTTGCACTACGAAATTTGGTAGCTTCATGTTGTGGCATACGGTTAGGCAAATCGCGATACACACCACCAGGCCGATAATACGCGGCATGCATACGCGCGCCAGAAACCGCTTCGTAACAATCGAACAAGTCTTCGCGCTCTCGAAAGGCATATAAAAACACCGTCATTGCGCCGACATCCAGCGCATGCGCGCCGAGCCATAATAGGTGATTCAAAATACGCGTAATTTCATCGAACATCACGCGAATGTACTGCGCGCGAATCGGCACTTCCAACCCCAACATTTTCTCAATCGCCATCACGTAGGCGTGTTCATTCGCCATCATCGACACATAATCCAACCTGTCCATATACGGGATAGATTGAAGATAGGTACGATTTTCAGCGAGCTTTTCTGTCGCGCGATGCAACAAACCAATGTGCGGATCGGCACGTTGAATCACCTCACCATCCAGCTCTAACACCAAACGCAGCACGCCGTGCGCGGCAGGGTGCTGCGGGCCAAAGTTCATGGTGTAGTTACGAATTTCAGCCATTATGAAATCCTTCTTCACGAATCACGCGCGGCACATTGTTGCGCATATCAATGGAAACTGGTTGATAAATCACGCGCTGTTGCTCTGGGTCGTAACGCATTTCGACATTACCAATCATGGGGAAATCTTTGCGGAAAGGATGTCCAACGAAGCCATAATCAGTCAAAATTCTGCGCAAATCAGGGTGATTTTCAAACATAATTCCAAATAAATCAAAGGCTTCGCGCTCGTACCAATTGGCGACTGGCCAAGTACCAACCAAGCTTGGCAGCACGGGAAAGTCGTCGTTCTGCGCGAAAACGCGTAGTCGCAGGCGTTGGTTTAACGAAACAGAGAGCAGATGCAGCACGACAGCGTAACGCGCGCCTTCATATTGGCCGTCTTTGTATTCACTATAATCTACTCCGCACAAGTCAATCAATTGCTCAAACTTTAGCTCGGCGTGGTCGCGCAATTTTGCGCAAACTTCCAGTAAATTATCGACTTTGCATTCAATGCTAATTTCACCAAGCGCAATAGCTTGCTTAGTAATTTTATCGCCCAAGGCGAGCTTTAATTGTACTGAAAGTAGGTCTAATTTAGTCGACATTTTTGGTGTTTTTATCTAAAAGTCTTAACGCGCTATCGTATTAGTTCGTCTGATTTTTTTCTGCAATTGAATAATGCCGTACAGCAGCGCCTCAGCGGTTGGCGGGCAACCTGGCACATACACATCCACTGGCACAATACGGTCGCAACCGCGCACGACAGCATACGAATAATGGTAATAACCACCGCCATTGGCGCACGAGCCCATGGAAATCACCCAGCGAGGTTCGGCCATTTGGTCGTACACTTTGCGCAAAGCCGGCGCCATTTTATTCACCAGCGTGCCGGCGACTATCATCACGTCCGATTGACGCGGACTGCCACGAAACACAATGCCGAAGCGGTCTAAGTCATAGCGCGAGGCGCCTGCATGCATCATCTCTACCGCACAGCAAGCAAGGCCAAACGTCATTGGCCACATCGAGCCCGTACGCGTATAGTTAATCACCGCATCCAGCGACGTAGTGACAAAGCCTTTTTCGAGGACGCCTTCCAAGCTCATTTATTCAGTCCCATTCTAGTGCGCCTTTAACCCATTCGTATATAAAACCCACCACCAGCACAAATAAAAACAGCATCATTGCCCAAAAAACATAAGGGCCTTTTTCGCTACTTTCGCGCAAGGTAACAGCCCAAGGGAATAAAAACGCGATTTCTAAATCGAATAGGATAAACAGGATGGCAACCAAGTAATAGCGCACATCAAACTTCATGCGCGCGTCTTCAAATGCTTCAAAACCGCATTCGTAAGGGGAGTTTTTTTGAGAGTCTGGCTTGTGAGGAGAAACTAACTTGCCGAGGATAAGCGGCCCTAGCCCAACTGCGAGGCCTACTAAGATGAACAACAAAATTGGAAAATAATTTTCCAGCACAGAAATTTCCTAACGTACTCAAACTACATGAACGAACTTAATTCCTTGGTGCCGACGGAGAGACTCGAACTCTCACGACCTTAGTCACAACCACCTCAAGGTTGCGTGTCTACCAATTCCACCACGACGGCTATTTTGTTAGGCTTTCGCCTAAAAAATTAATTAGGAATATCTTTTGCAGCGCTGTCTTTTGGTGTTGTTTCTGCTGGTGTGGCCTTTACCGCTTCAGCTTTAACAGCCTGTGTCGCTGCTTTTACCACGCTGCCATTGCCTGTGCGATGGCTTGACAAATAGGCCAGCGTTAAGCTGGTGGCAAAAAATACTGCCACGCAAGCCGCAGTGGCTTTGCTCATAAAGTTGGATGAGCCCGAAACGCCAAACAGGCTGCCGGATGCTCCACTGCCAAATGCAGCACCCATGTCCGCGCCTTTGCCGTGTTGCAAAAGCACCAAGCCGATGACGCCAGCCGCAGCTAATACATGAATAATTGTAACTAAATGTTCCATTTTATTTACTCTCTTCTTGCCAATTTAATTGGCTGATTCCTCAGCCGCATGGCAGATTGCTTCGAACTCTTGTGCGCTCAACGAGCACTTACCAATCAGCCCGCCGTCGATATTTTCTACAAGGAATAATTGTACCGCATTTTGAGGGTTTACGCTGCCTCCGTAGAGGATTTTTAAGCGATTCGCCGCGTCAGCATTCAAGTTAGCAACTTTATTGTGGATGAACAAATGCATGCTTTTTGCCTGCTCTGGCGTGGCTGCCAAGCCCGTGCCTATTGCCCAAATCGGCTCATACGAAATTACCGCATCAGCAAAAACTTGTGCGCCGTGCGTGTTAATAATCGTGTCCAACTGCTTGCCGACCACCATTTCCATCACGCCTGCTTCGCGCTCAATTAGCGTCTCGCCCACACACAAAATCGGCGTTAAACCATGTTTTTTAGCTTGTACAAATTTTGTGGCAATATTCTCATCCGATTCACAATACGCGGTTGCGCGTTCGGAATGGCCAATAATCACGTAAGTCGCGCCAAAATCACGCAACATGGCGGCGCTCACCTCGCCCGTAAAAGCGCCCACTTCATTTTTAGCCACATTCTGCGCGCCCCAAGCAATATTAGTATTTTGCAACAGATTTTGTGATTGTGCGAGATAAGGGTACGGTACGCAAACTACCGCTTGCGTATGTTTTAGACTAGATAAGTTCTCAACAAAATCTGCCAGCAAAGCGGCATTTTTCTTGAGGTTGCCGTGCATTTTCCAGTTAGCAACGACTAATTTTTTACTAATTTTATTGGTAGCTTTTTGAGTCATTGAAAAGTCTTAAGAATTGGCGCGAATTCTACGCTTGAGCGTTACTTAGGTCAATCCAAGTTTGGCCAATACAAGTTTGGTCAATGTAAAATTAGCCTAAGCAAACAAATCCAATTCAGACTCAGGTCCAGATTTTCCTACCATGCCAACACGCTTTACCGCCGCCACAAAATCACCATTTTCGTGTAAATGGTTCATGTGCATAGGGTAACGCGCGCCGTGCATATGCGCGAGCCTGATGGTGCTTTGTGCAGACATTTTCCACAATAAATTGTCTAGTAATTCATCGGCCAAATCTGGGCGATTGCACAATAGCACCATATCGCAACCCGCATTCAGCGCAGCCAAACTACGTGTCGTTACATCACCACCTACAGAGGCGCCTTCCATGCTTAAATCATCGCTAAAAATCACGCCCTGAAAGCCCAATCTTTCTCTGAGCACTTTTTGTAGCCATTTAGACGAAAAACCCGCAGGTTTATCATCCACTTTTGGGTAAATCACATGCGCGGGCATAATCGCCGCCAAACCCTCATCAATCATTTGCCGAAACGGCTGCATGTCATTTTGCGCAATCTGATCAAACTCGCGCTCATCCACAGGAATGCTCACATGCGAATCGGCAACCACAAAGCCGTGCCCTGGAAAATGTTTGCCAACTGCTTGCATGCCACCTTTTTTAAGGCCTTGCATCAGGCTAAACGCCAGCTCGTTAATGGCTTGCGTGTTTTTATGAAATGCTCGGTCGCCAATCACCAAACTGTCGCCATAATCCATATCCAGCACGGGCGTAAAGCTAAAATCCACGCCATGTGCGCGCAATTCCGCTGCCAAAATCCAACCTGCTTCCACCGCTAATTCTTTGGATTTTTTTCTATCAACATCCCAAATTTTACCAAACTCGCGCATGGGTGGGATTTTGGTAAAACCTTCTCTAAATCGTTGAACGCGACCACCTTCATGATCTACAGCGATTAAAAGAGGTGGGCTGCGAACCTCATGAATACTCGCTGTCAGGGCAGCTAATTGAGCACAATTTTCGAAGTTTCGTGCAAATAAAATCACACCACCCACCAACGGATGCTGCAATCTTTTGATGTCGTCGGCGCTTAACTCTTTGCCGACAACGTCTAACATAACGGGACCTAAAGACATGCTTTGCTTTCTTTCGATTTATGTTTTATTTGGTGCATTTCACAAGCGTTATTTTAATCAAAAAATCTCAAAACTCCGTCACTCTGAGCGTAGCGAAGAATGACGGTCTAAGCAATTAGACGTTTTCTTTCAAACGATAAAGCGAGGTGATTTCTTTACTTCTTGCCGCATAAAGTGGGTCAGACTGGTCGCTAGATTTCGCATGCTTTGGTGCAATATTCAGCTTTTCAATTACAGTTAAACCCGCATCGGCAATCCATTTCATCAACTCTTCATTCGTGCGCAAACCCAAATGTTCCGCCAAATCTGACATGATGAGCCATGCTTCGCCTTCTTCATTCAAATGTGCTTTTACGCCGCTTAAAAAGCTTTTCAACATCGCACTGTTTGGGTCATAAATCGCGTGCTCAATTGGCGCATTGGCTTTGGCGGGCAGCCAGGGTGGATTGCACACAATCAAATCGGCTTTCTTGCTACCGCCTGGAAATAAATTAGCTTGCTCAAGCATAATGTATTGTTTTAAATTAAGTTTTTCGATATTTTCGACCGCGCAATTCAATGCGCGCACGCTGTTGTCGGTCGCCATCACTGCTTTTATGCCGCGCGTCACCAAAATCGCGGCGATAACGCCAGTGCCTGTGCCAATATCAAACGCCGTTTTGGCATTGCCTAAAGGCGCGTTATTAATCAATTCTAAATACTCGCCACGTATTGGAGAATATACGCCATAGTGCGCGTGGATATTGGCTTGCATGGCATCGATAAAAACGCCTTTTTTGCGCCATTCGTGCGCGCCTATTATCCCCAAAAGCTCGCGTAGTGAAAGCACTAATTTTGCAGGCACTTTATCTAGCTTGGCATTGGTAATCATCGCACCAGCTACCGCGTCCTTTACATCGGGCGCACGTTTTAAATCGCATGCACCATGATTGAGCTCAATTAAAATTTTATTGGTAATGTTGGCGCGCTGAATCTGCCGCGCGCGATGTTGATGAAAAGCCTGCGTTAAGTTCTCGGCTACCGGAATTAGTTTACTATCTATTTTGCGCGTAATGGCTTGCAGCAATTGCTTGGCGTTTTGAAAATCACCTTTATATAAAAAGCTCGTGCCTTCGCAAATCAGCTTGTAAGCCACTTTGGCGTTGGTGGTGTCATCGGCAATCATCACATTTTTGGGCGGAGGATTACCTGCCTCCGACTGCCAAATCGCCTCTATTGTTTTACTTTTTTCTTGCCACGTAATTGTTGTTAAATCTATGTTTGTGTTGCTCAAGTGATTCCTTAGTTAATTTCTGTACGGACGTCTAATTTATCGCGTAATTGATCGCCCAATAAATTAATCGCCAAAATCAAGCTCATTAAGCTCAAACCGACAATTAACACATAATGCGGCGCAACCAGCATATAGCGCACGCCATCGCGCAACATGGCACCCCAGCTTGCATTGGGCGCTTGTATGCCCAAGCCGAGAAACGACAAACTGGCCTCGGCGATCATTATACTCGCCAAGCTGTAAGTGGCCTCTACAATTAATATAGAACCTAGCAACGGCAAAATATGTTTAAACAAAAGTCGCGGTACGCTGGCGCCGAGTGATTCTGCTGCTTGCACGTGCTGGCGATTGCGCAAGCTCAAGGTTTGACCGCGCGTTAATCTGGCGTAACTCACCCAACCTGTTAAACATAAAGCGATTACCAAATTAATCATGCCTGGGCCAAGCACAGCAGCAAACGCAATCGCCAATAAAATACCTGGAAAAGCGAGAAAAATATCAGTAATTTGCATTAAAAGTTTGTCGATTTTTCCGCCATAATATCCTGCCAGTAAACCAACGAATACACCGATAGTCATGGTGATTAGCGTCACAAAAATTGCGACGAAAAACGAAACCTGCACACCTTTTAAAATGCGCGCCAAAATATCGCGCCCTAAATCATCTGCACCTAACCAATGCTGAACGTTAGGCGTGGCAAGGATTGCGTTTAAATCAATGCCGTTACCATGCAAGCCAAAAAACAGCCCGAGCAAAACGGCAACAACCCAAAACAACAATATGAACGATGCGAATTTTTTCATCGTAATTTTTTATAGCTTGTCATTCTGAGCATAGCGAAGAATCCAGTAGTATTTAACAGAAGGACTGGATTCTTCGCTATGCTCAGAATGACGGTGTGGGTGTTAAGTAACATCTTTCATCTCACTCTAGGGTCAGCGAATCTATAAATCATGTCTGTCAACAAATTCACCAACACATAACTCAGCGCCACCACCAGCACGCAAGCTTGCGTCACGGGGTAATCGCGCTTTTCGATGCTTTCCACCAGCAAACGCCCAATACCATCCCAACTAAAAATCGTCTCGGTGATGACCGTTCCAGCTAACAAACTGCCCATTTGCAAACCGACAATGGTGATAATTGGCAGCAAGGCCGCGCGCAAAGCATGTTTAACAATCACGGTTTTTTCACTCAAGCCTTTGGCGCGTGCGGTGCGAATAAAATCGTCGTTTAATACTTCCAACAAACTGGTGCGCGTCATACGCGTAAGTATCGCGCTTAAGCCAAAACCCAAAGTAATCGCGGGCAAAATAATTGAGCTGTTCGATTCCATGCCGCTGACAGGCAACCAACCGAGCCACACCGCAAAAACTAGCATCAACATTGGCCCCAGCCAGAATGCAGGCATGGCAGATAAACGCACCGAAACTATCGTCACCACGAAATCTTGCCAATGATTCGCCTTCAACGCAGCGTAAATGCCCAGCGGAATGCCGATTACCAAGCCAATGATGAGTGACAAAACTGCAAGCTTTAATGTGGCAGGGTAACGTGCTTTAATGAGCTCAATAATCGGCATTTTGGTATGTATCGAGCTGCCTAAATCACCTTGCGCAAGCTTGCTAATATAGCGACCAAATTGTTGAATTAACGATTGATTTAGCCCAAGCTCTGCGCGCAAAGTTTCGCGGTCTGCTATGCTGGCCGATTCGCCCAACATCACCTCCACTGGGTCGCCCGGCACTAAATGAATGAGTAAAAAAGTGAGTAAAAGTACGCCAAAAATGACTGTAGCAAAGCTTGATAATTTTTTTAACAAAAACACGCATTCACCCTCATCTGTCATTCCGACGAAAGTCGGAATCTAGTGACGTTAAACACATATCGAAAAAAGACTCTGGATTCCGACTTTCGTCGGAATGACGATGGTGAGATATGCTTCGTTTCACTCTAAAATCAATACAGGCGTACCAACTTCAACCAAATCAAACAATTCAATCACATCTGCATTGCGCATGCGCACACAGCCATGCGAACCAATCACGTCCATATCGGTAGAGTCTGGCGTGCCGTGAATATAAATATAACGCTGCATGGTATCTACATTACCAAGGCGGTTAAAGCCAAGCTCCGTACCGCTTAACCATAAAATACGCGTTAAAATCCAATCGCGATTTGGAAACTGCGCAATCAACTCAGGCGTGCAGATTTCGCCTGTTAACCGCCGCCCAACAAACACCGCATTTGGCGCAGCACCCGCACCAATCTTAGCGCGAATGATATGCGTACCCAGCGGCGTGCAGCCGCTATCCTTCTCGCACCCCACGCCATTAGCTGCAGTTGAAACGGAGTATTTGGCCTTAACACCGCCGAAGTTGTCGAATAGTGTGAGGGTTTGGTGTTGAATAGAAATTTCGATGCGCATTGCTATTTACTAATTTTATCTGACAATGATTGAAATGCAGACTTTACTATTTCATTCAATGTTTTCTCATCTAAAGCACCCGCCAAAGGATGTGCATCTTTTGCAGAGTCTTTCGTCATTAACCTAAGTGGATTTTCGCCAAAATTAGTAATGGCTAAATCTAATAACTTCTCCTGCAAGTCAGGGCTAACGTCATTTGCCTGCTTTCTGTAACCGTCTAAAGACAACGCTGTTGCAACCTTAAACGCATAATCTTCTCTCAGCCTGCCAAGCTGACTAAATCTAAGTGCAGAAAACCAAGCTAACCAAATAAATGGAAGTGTTAATGGAATATCAGTTATAAAATGGAAAAATCTATCACTTCCTTCAAGCTTAATTAACTCTGGAACAATAAAGCAATATGCAACCAGAAAAACACCAGTCAGTGATAGCACAAATGAGATTAACCAAAACCTTCTAGGCCACACATACTCACTTGCCCGATCTGAGAATGAAGTTGCCATGCCAGCTCTTGATGCAGCATCTAAACGGTTTTTAGCTTCAACCAATATCTCATCACATTGTTTTGTAATTGCATCACGCTTTTGTTCAAACTCTGGTATTTTCTCAGTTATTGCATTCAAAGCAATAAGCTGATTTGCACTATCAATTTGGTCTTTTACAATAGATTCACGATGCGCTGAAGTAACTAAGGCATCTGAGTCTATTGTTGCCTTTGACTTAAGCGCCTCTTCTAGCAACTCTTTAGAATCTTTAGAGAACTTTTTAGCTTGTGCTAGAACTTCTGTTAAATCATTATTCTTTTTGGTCAGGTTACTTGTGAGCTTGAGCAGGTCTTTCGCTTCAGACTGCAAGCGTTTGTTTTCCATAACCAACATCTTAACTTCTTCAAGACTCGGTATATTAATTTCATTATCAAACGTATTTAGCTGCGACCACATTGCATTTAAGTGTGAAACTATGTTCGGGAGAGTGGGGGGCGCAGAAGCTATCCAGCTCTCCAAAGGCGAAGTCCAGCTTGGGAAGTTTTGAGATATGGTTTGAACTATAAAAGGACTAACCTCTTCTAGAGATTGCCCTTTGATATTTTTCAATCTGGAAATAATCTTGGGAAAAGATTTTTTAATATCAAATTTAGTGAGAGAGGGTATGCCATAAGGGCTTAAATCATCAGGCAAGCTGGGCATCATAACTTCCCAAGCAGTTTGACATCGCTCCAAAATTTGAATTTGTGGGTCTATTAAATTTTCGTACATTGTTATTCCCCTGGTTAATTTCTAAGCCCTTAAATTGTCCAATCTTCCATTTTCAAACCCTCAATCCGCTCAAAATGTTTAGTATTATGGGTGACTAATATCAGTTTTTCGGCCAGTGTGTGGGCGGCAATAAGCGTATCCATATAACCAATCGGCGTGCCGCTTAATTTTTGCGGGCTGCGCAAGTTGGCATAAGGCTGTGCAGCGTGAATCGGCCAAGCCAAGCATGGTATTACTTCTAAAAAAGCCAACACTGCCTTTTTTAAGCTAATAGCTTCTGGCACTAATGCAAGCCCGTATAAAAGCTCTGCGCGGGTAACCACTGAAATGGCAGATTCTTCACGCAAAATACTTCGCTCAATTTTTGCAAGTAATTTCGGTGTTTTATGTTTAATGGCATAGCTGCAAATGTCAGTATCCAGCAAGTAGCTTAACATTAAAAAATATCCTTAAAGTCTGCGGGCTGGTTATCGCGTGTTTGCATAAAGTCTACTGGCACCTCTGCCATGCGAATTAAATTAAACACTGCATGCAGTTCTTTTTCTGTTTTTCGCGGGGTAATCGTAATCACGCCTGTCACATCATCTTTCTGCAAAGTAACCTCTTCCGCATCCATGCGAAAAGCTTTGGGTAAACGTAGTGCTTGGCTATTGCCTGCTTTAAATATTTTAGCGGTAGCTTGCATAATAATCTCCTTAAATGTAGATACATTTATGTAGATACATTAGCATATTTTTAGTTCAAATACTATTCGCGTGTAATTGTCGCCGACCTTTCAATAATGGTTAAGTCATCCCAGTTACCGTCTGGCTTGGGAGAGTAATTGCTGATATTTTTTTTCATTGCCGCAAATTGACCTTCGTACCACAGCGGAATATAGGGCAATTGCGCATGAATACGCTGCGTAACGGCAGGCCAATCCTCATTTGCAAGTAATTTATCTAACTCGACATCTGCGTATCTGCCGCGGTTAAAGCCATTGGGTGGGGAAAAGTCGCTACCAAAGGCTTTGGTGTAAATTTCTGGCGTTTTAATGCCCACCCAAGTGAGGCCGAAAAGTTGAAAATTACCCGCCTTTACATCGGCAAAAAACGTGCCCCAATCCAAACTTCTAATTTCCAACTCTATGCCTGCTGGCCGCATTTGCGCTTGCAAAATTGTCGCAAAGCGAACTCTTTGAGCGTCAGTTGAAGTTTTATACACCAACTTAAGTGGCAACTTAACGCCCGCCTCTTGCAGTAATTTTTTCGCTAACTCTGGGTTGTAATCGTAAGGCGTTAAATTTGTATTTTTATTGGTATAGTGCTCGGGCGGCAAAATCGCGCCAGCGATGCGTGAACTTTGCACCATCACTTTGTCGATAATCGCTTGGCGGTCGATGGCGTGCGCAATGGCTTGCCGCACTTTTAATTTTTTTAAAACAGCATCTTGCATATTCAAACCAAGGTAAGAAAAATTAGCGCCCACGCTGGTTTTTACGTTGATTTCAGGTTTGCTTTGCAAATGTTTTACCAGCTCTGGTGGCAAATCACCTTGTATTAAATCGGCCTCGCCGCGCAATAATTTCAGTACGCGCACCGTTGGGTCTTTAACTTCTTGCAACGAAATAATTTGTTCATCTGAAATACGCTGCAAAGTGAGCTTATTTTGCCAGCTCACAAACCTTAATGCGCCAGAACCGACAGGATTGTGCGAAAAATCATGGCTTTTATTATTAACTTTTTCGATTAAACTTTTTGGCAAAATACCAATAATTAACTTGGCAACAAAATGCTTATCTGGCTGTTTTAATTGGAATAAAACTGTGTTTTTATCTTCAACTTGAATGCCTTCAATATTGGCAAACTCAGCCGCGTGCGGTGAATCTTTTAAGCTTAAAATTGAATCATATGTCGCTTTTACATCGTGTGCGGTGAGCACATCTCCATTGTGAAAAATAGCAGGTTTTTGCAAAATAAATCGATAATTTTTATCATTTAGAGCATCGCCACGAGCTAATATCCATGCGGGTTGCAGGGCGGCATCAAAATCGACTAATGGTTGGTAAATTAAACGGTTCACGCGCTCGGATGCAGCATCTGTGGCATAACGTGGGTCGAGGTTGAGCGGCGCTTGCGCGATGGCAAAATTGATTTCGCCGATGTTTTCTGGTTTGCCACAAGCCGCAAGGAGCAAACAAAATGTCATCAGCAAAATTATTCTCAACATAGCTGTAATTATATTCTGAATATTACGCAGGATTGCGCACGGGGCTTGATAAGTTTATGATGGCTTTAAATTTAATAGTTGCAAATTTAACCGTGAGGAGAATGCAATGACAGGCGTGATTCAACTTTTAGGGCGCATCATGTTGGCGCTGATTTTTATTTTGGCTGGCCTTGGCAAAATTCAAGATCCCGCTGGCACGGCTGGCTACATGCAGGCGATGGGCGTGCCAAGCATATTACTTTGGCCGACGATTGCGCTAGAAGTGCTGGGCGGAATTGCAATTGCCATTGGCTATAAAACGCGCTATGCCGCGTTTGCGCTGGCCATTTTCTCCATACTTGCCGCAGTTATTTTTCACCGCAATTTTGGCGACCAAATGCAGATGATATTATTCTTAAAAAATATCGCCATGGCAGGCGGATTATTATTGCTAGCTGTGGGCGGCAAAACCGCTTACAGCATGGACATTCGCAGAAATCAGACGGATTTTTTTGGCACGCGCCAAGAAAAAAGATAAGCCAGTTTCAACTAATTTTTCACAAATAAAGCGATCGATTCAATATGTGCGGTGTGCGGGAACATATTGATCACACCTGCCGATAGTAGCGTGTAGCCTTTTTCATTCACCAAAATTCCCGCATCACGCGCCAGCGTGGCGGGGTTGCACGAAACGTAAACGATTGTATTTGGCGCAGTGTTTTCACTAATCGCTTTTACCAATTCATGCGCACCATCACGCGGCGGATCGATGAGCCACTTATCGAATTTTCCTAGCTCAGTTAACGATTCTGGCGTCATTTTAAATAGGTCGGCCACGCCAAATGTTACGTTGCTAATGTTGTTTAATTTTGCACTTTCATTGGCGCGTTCCACCAAATTCGCCAAACCTTCCAAACCCAATACTTGTGCGC
Organism: Methylotenera sp.; assembly: GCA_031417915.1. Taxonomy (GTDB): domain Bacteria; phylum Pseudomonadota; class Gammaproteobacteria; order Burkholderiales; family Methylophilaceae; genus Methylotenera_A. The sequence goes on along the minus strand of JANOWN010000007.1, from coordinate 49,159 downwards.
CATTGCGGGCTATTGGCAATGTAAAATTGCCGATGCCGCAGAAAAAATCAGCTATGTTTTCCCCTGCCTGCGGATTTAAAAGTTGCATGGCACTGTGCACCATTTCGCGGTTAATTTGCGGATTCACTTGGGTAAATTCATTTGGCTTAAATGGATAATTAAGGTCAAATTCAGGCAGGCTGTAAGCCAATATCGGCGAGGCTTCTGGCCAATAAGATTTTATCGTATCTGGGCCTTTGGTTTGCGTCCAAATTTGCACTTTGTGATTATCGGCAAACGCTTTCAGCAGTGTTTCATCATTTTCAATCAACACATCCATAATACGCAGAATCAACACGATGACTGGAGCGCTTTCGCGCGGATTATTTTGGTTGCCTTCACCCACGGCCAACTCGATTTGCGGCAATTTATCGCGAATGCTCAACTCAAAAATCATCGCTTGCAAGGGCGCAATTAAAGCGGAAACCTCTGGCACTAGCACTTCGCACGAATTCATATCTGCCACAAAACGCGTACCTTTTTCCTTAAAACCCACCAGCACGCGCTCTTTTTTCTGCACATATTTCACGCTTAAACGCGCCTTGTGGCGATAACCCCAAGTGGGCCCGTACAACGGCGGTAGCATACTTTTTGCCTTCACTTTGCCGATATGCTGCAAATCGGCTTCTAGCAATTTTTGCTTTTCTTCGACTTGCGATTTGGCATCCAAATGTTGTAATTTGCAACCGCCGCACAAGCCAAAGTGCGGGCATTTTGGCGCCACGCGCTGCGATGATGGCGTTAAAACTTCCACCACATTGGCGATTTCGTAACTCGCTTTGATGCGCTGCGATTGATAAGTGACGTTTTCTTGCGGCAGCGCGCCATCGATAAAAATGGTTTTGCCCTCCACATGCGCAACGCCGCGCCCTTCTTGGTCTAGCGACTCGATGGTGGCTTCTAAAATTGGATTATCAGCAGGATTTTGACGTGCTTTGTTGCGGTCTCTTCTCATGCCGACATTTTAGCCGATAAGGCAAAAATAGCGTAATTGCAAAAAATCATGATAAACTACATGCAAAATAAGACTTAAGTGCTTATATAATTTAGGGAAATTTTAATAACATGAACAAAATGTACTACAAACTTTTAGTGTTAGCTGGTTTAATTTTTACAACTCAGTTCGCAATAGCTGAAGCTCCAAAAGTTCGCAATTCAGCGCAAGGCTTTTCATACATCACCGCTGGTATTGGCGAAGAAGAAGTTGCCGCGATGAAGCTCCAAGCCAAAAATTTCACGCTTAATTTGTTGTTCTCAGAAGGCGTTGTCGGGCGCTGGGCGACCAATGTAAACGTGAATATTTATGACGAAGCCAGCAACTTGATGTTCCGCGTAGTCGGCGCACAGCCTGTGTTGTATGTGAATTTACCAGCTGGCACCTACACCATTTTGGCCAACAATAACGGCAACAAATTGCGCCATAAAGTGACGCTAGAAACCAGCACAAATCAAAAAGTGATTTTAAACTGGAAAGATTTTGTAGAAGAAGATATGCCGCTGGACGCCGAAGGTAACTAAGACGCCTTCACAACCGCAGGGGTTGTCCCCGTGGATATACCTACTAAAGTGGGTTATTCACACGTGAAAGCCGCTAAAAACTCTTTCCAGTGATTATCTGAATATCCGCTTAAAGTCTCGCGCACCTGCTTAATTTCGGCCTCGTAGGCGGCGGACGTTAGATGACCGCGCATCAACTGAAAGCGCAAAAACACCAGATGTGTATTAGCGACATCAGTCTCACAATAGTTGCGAATCGCCTCAATTTCACCGTTTTTGTAGGCGTCCCACACTTTGCTACCATCCATACCCAGCTTGCCGGGGAAGCCGCATAACTGGGCTATGTCATCCAATGGCGCATTGGCGCGCGCGTTAAACATCGCCAGCATTTCCATTAAATCTAAATGTCGCGTGTGGTAGCGATTAATGTAATTGTTATATTTAAAATCTTTGTCGTCCTCGCCCATATCCCAATATCTAGGCGCTTGTACTTTGTTAATCATGGCGCGATAATGCAGCACGGGCAGGTCAAAACCGCCGCCATTCCAGCTGACAATTTGCGGCGTGTATTTCTCGATACCATCAAAAAAACGTTGAATAATCTCCGCTTCAGACGAGTTCACATCACCCAATGTCCAAACTTTAAAGTTATTTCCTTCGCGCAAAGCACACGAAATCGCACAGATTTTGTGTTGCTGCAAAGGCAAAAAATCACTGCCATTATGCTGACGACGTTGATGAAAAGCGATGTTCGCAACCTCTTCATCTGTTGCCGTAGAAGGCAAGCCCAGCAAGGTGCGCAGGCCGGTGGTGTCGGGGATGGTTTCGATGTCAAAAACGAGAGTCGGTGTCATGCACTAAGCATACACGATACCGTATTACGTGGGTAGTAGTGATGCCTTACGCGTGTTGGGCAATCGCTAAAACTTGATTTAAGACCTTGCCTTCTGCCATTTGCAAGATATCTTCTTCTGCTCTGTTTATAAGCACTGGCATCGCCATTTCGCTACCCGAAAATACAATAATAGCGTGGCGTATCGGGTCATTTTCATTGAGCGGTGTAAATTTGCCAAACCCGAACTTCGAGTTGCGAATTACTTGCCATGCACCTCTAGGCTCAGCAAATTCAGGTTTAGAGAAATGGTATCCCATCTCTTCTGTTGTCATGCTTTGCAGTGAGAAACTAGCAGCTGGTGCCATAATTCTCCAGCAGATTTCGTCTTCTCTGCTGGTGTTTTGAAGTTGGTAGAGATACCAATCATCGTCATACTCCAGCCGGAAAACGCTGTGAATCGCGCCCGTGCTCGTGTTCAGGGTATAGTACGTACCTTGGTCATCCAAGGTAATCGCCTTGCCATAAGTAGGAAAACTAAAAACGTTACTTGAAACATTGCTCGGCATCACAATACTCCCTTAACTTAACTTGAGCTAAATTAGCTACAGTGTATTTCAACACAAGCATAACTTATGCCAAGAAAAGGGTAGGATTAATAGCTTATTTCAAACTTTAGAGCATAAATTATTCAAAATATATGCTCTGGAAGGCTCATGGATATTGCTTGGTAGGGCGTATTAGTGAAACGTAATACGCCGAGAGAGAGAGAGAGAGAGAGATTTTAATACGGCGCAATACGCGAAGCTATTGCGCCCTACGCGGGCTTATCGGTTGCCGTTTGCTTTGTCCATGACACACGTGCGTGTGTTCCATCACCTTTTGGGAGATTCATTCTTTTGATAAATTGACCTTCAAAATCGAAGTCTTCAGTTATTTTCACTAACAACAGTTTATTGAAATTTCCAGCACGCTTAACTTGAACTTCCTCTCCGCTTTTTTCTGGGGAAATAGTTTTTATTTCAATGAAATCATTGCCTAGTTTGCCATCTGAACCTCTAGTATGTGGTTTGTGGCGCTTAATGCTATATTCGACTTCAGCATACAACTCACCCAGTTCACCCCAAATTTGCAGGTAGCGTCCTGTGATGATGTGGTAAGACTTTGCGCTATCGACTAGGCTTTTGAAAATTTTAACCAGCTCAGGATTTTTCTGCGGGCGCACCTCGGGCAGTTCTTTTTCGTCTAATGGTTGCCACTCCCATGGGTTATATCCGCAAGCAGCCGCGTCAGCTATTTGCTCTGCGTTATAACCATCATTATGCATATCATGCAAAAAGTCCCAATCGCTCATGTGCTCTCCTTGCCTAACGTAAAGTAGGCACATTATTTAGCGTCTTACTTCTTCACCCAACCGCCGCCGCTTTGATACCACCAGCCGCCCTGCGCCTTGTCTATCCAGCGGCCTGCAAAGGTGTTTTGAATATCGCCTTGCCATTCGGGGTGACCATTGGCAGTAGCGATTTCTTTATATAAATTGGCGCGGTCTGCGTTTTCTGCCGAAACCAAGCCATTTAAAGCGCCACGATCTTTCAAAGGTACGGCCGTGGCGTCTTTTACTGCAACCATACCATCTTTAGTTAAGCCAATTGCGCCTGCGCTGTAATGCGGGCTTAATTGGCCATGACGTGCTTGCATACTGGCTTTAAGTGCAGAAATAGCAGGTGTATTTACCTCTAAATCGGCTGCTGCCGCTACCCAATTAGCAGCGAACATACTCACAATTAACATAAAACTTAATAGTAGTTTTTTCATGACAAATTATCCTTTATTAAAACAATGTCCTTTATTTAGCAGGTGTTTCGGCAGGTTTTTCAGCATCTGGTGCTGCTGGTTCTTTCGAGCTATCCTGGCCATCTTTTAGTTGCCAAACTTCTTCGATAATTTTATCCGCTGCTTTTTCTGCCGCTGCAGCGGGGAAGTAAATGTTAATGGTGACGCATGCAGACAGTATTGCCGCCGCGCCTACGCTTGAAATTACTAACGACTTTTTCATCTTTAATCCTTTACCATTCATCAACTTACTAAAAAATAATTCATTTTACACTCCGTCATTCTGAGGCTAAAGTTTTATCTTAGGCGAAGAATCCAGCACCTTGTTACCTAACTTCTGGATTCTTCGCTACACTCAGAATGACGTAATTAGTTTGGTGCCACTTGTAATTAACGCACTACTCGATAATCAATTTGGTGTTGCCTTCAATCACTCGCTGCACGCGATCGACTAACTCACTCCAACTCACGGTTTTATTGTAGCCTAGCACGGTAATTGCGGGGATACCACTGCCTTTAACGATTACGTACCCCCCTGGCGTTGACTCGACGCCGCCCATTTCGCAAACATTGTCGCGTAATTTGCAGCTTAAGCCCATTTTTGCGTAATTAAATTGCTCAAAAAATCGCAACACACTGCGCTGCACCGCCGCGCCAGCGCCCGCTCCACCTAGCGATGAAATGTTTTCTACCGCACGTTGTGAGATTTTTTTTGTGTATTTGCCCGGGCTACTGTGCAAGCTCGCGTCCATTTTCACAGGTTTCCAGTTCACCATTTCCAAGTCGGTCACGTCGCCATCCAACTTACCCTCAATCGCGCCAAATTTAAAGGTGCGCGTTAAACTGCCTAAATCTAAATTACGCAAATTCATGTCTGCGCTTAATCTAGGCGTCTCGCTTAACGGATTAATCATGGTGAGTTGTGTCACCGTCGCGGTGCCATCAAACACGTTCAGTGTCATTGAGCCGTCAGTTGTTAAAATGCCGCCGCTGTAGGTTACAAGCGGGATTTCAGCCGATGCCTTGCCCTGCATAATGGGCAATTTGAACGCACGCGAAGCATCGGGCATGGAAACGGGCGTAAGCGCAGCGCGCAAATGCCAATACCAATTATCGTTGATGCGCGCGGCAGAAATATCGCTTAATTTAAATGCACCATCTAAAATCGGCAAACTAATTTCAGACGAAACCAGCGAATAGCGATTGACCTGCGCGCCAATATTGGTGAGGCCTAGCGGCATGTTTAATAATTGACCATTATTGTACGAAAAACTAACTTTTGTCTCTTCGTCATAGCTCCACGGAATATTCGCATTCACATTGTAAAACGCAAACTTTTTGTTTTTGTCATCAATATTCACGTCCTTTAAATTCACTTTAAACGCCTTTATTTGTGCATCCACCACGCTAATACTCAACGCTGCTTTGCCGCTAAGCTCGGCATTATTCAACATGGTTTTACCTAAAAAAGGTTTAAATAACAAAGGATAAGCTTCGGCCAAGTTTAGGTTTGGCAAATCTGCATTTAAGTTTTGAATCTTAAAAGTTTTGGTATTGGTTTGGCCGCTAAATTTTAAATCGCCCACTTTATCCAGCTTCAGTGTTGCGGTATCCAGCGTCAAAATATCGCCGCGCAAGTTGCCGTTTGCTTGCAACTCATGCCCGCCATTAGCAATGTATAGAGGCTGCCAGAACATCTCGCCACTTTGCCAATTAAGTGCACTGTTAAAGTGCAGTGTTTCGCCCTCCTGCCGCGCCACCACTGTTAGATGACCTGTGAGCTTTTCCGCCGCGTGAAGACCTGCCTCGTCACTAAAGCTGGCATTTCTTAAGTTTAAGTTCGCTACAAAACCCTTGGGTTGCGGCGTCACTTCTAGCGCGAACGGCATATTGATGCGCTCTGCGCTGAATTTTCCATCGTTGCAATTCCACGTGTCTTGCGAGAAGTTTTTAGGTAGCAGACAGCGCAGTTGCGCTTTTGACCAAGCTTTGTCCGTATTTTGTTTGAGTTCAGTATCAAGCGTCATCAATGGCTGGCTTTGCTTATTGTCTTTGCGATAATCCACAAAAATATTAGCATTGCGCGCCTGCACGTTTTGATACTGAATGCGCTCTGCCCTGATAGCCGCTGTGGTATTGGCTTTCAGGTCGATGATAATATTGGCGTTATTGAGGATTGCATCTTCGTGTGTGATGGTGTCAGCCGTGATACTAATACTACTCAGCGCGAACGCACTTTGCGCAATTAGAAGCAAACTCGCAAAAAGCGCTTTGCGCATTAACTTGGAAAAACACCTGTGGACAAATACCTGTCTCCACGATCGCAGACGATGGAAACTATCACCGCGTTCTCGACTTCTTTTGAAAGTTGCAATGAAGTGTAAAGCCCGCCGCCACTAGAAATTCCCGCAAAAATACCTTCTTCTGTCGCCAGCTTTCTGGTCATATTTTCAGCATTTTTTTGGTTCACATAACGCAGTTCATCCACGCGTTTTGCATCAAAAATCGTCGGCATATATTCGGCTGGCCATTTGCGAATACCTGGGATTTGGCTACCTTCTTCTGGTTGCACGCCGATAATTTTGATATTGGAATTTTTCTCTTTCAAAAAACGCGAAACGCCCATAATCGTTCCAGTCGTGCCCATACTGGAGACAAAATGTGTGATTTTGCCATCGGTATCGCGCCAAATTTCTGGCCCTGTAGTTTCGTAATGCGCCAGTGGATTATCCATGTTCGCGAATTGATCCAGCACAATGCCCTCGCCCTCCGCCGCCATTTTTTGCGCGACATCTCTGGCCAATTCCATGCTACCATCTTTCGGTGTTAATATCAGCTCTGCGCCATATGCTTTCATACTTTGGCGACGTTCTATACTTTGATTTTCTGGCATCACCAGCACCATTTTGTAACCGCGCATTGCCGCCACCATCGCCAGCGCAATACCCGTGTTGCCACTCGTCGCTTCAATCAGCGTATCACCTGGTTTAATATCGCCACGCGCCTCGGCGCGCGCAATCATGCTGAAAGCTGGCCTATCTTTTACCGAACCCGCTGGATTATTGCCTTCCAGTTTCAGCAAAATCGTGTTGCTTTTGTTCGGATTCATGCGCTGCAACGCCACCAGCGGCGTATTGCCAACGAAATCACCTAAAGTTTTAATATTCATTTTTATACTTTAAAATTTAAAATAAGCCGGCCTGCAGACCAATATTCATGCGGGCTGCAGGCCGATTAAATCACGATTTCTTAAACAAATAAATCGCATACGCGCCAAACGCCACAAAGCTAATCAGGCCGAGTTGCGGCAAAGTCAAGCCGAGAAAAGTCCAATCAATCGCCGCGCAATCGCCTGTGCCGCGAAATAGTAATTTGAAAGCCTTTTGCAGCGGAAAATTCTCGAACATATAATCGAAACCAACGCCACAATCAGCAATCATGCTCTCTTTATTGGCTTGCAAATACCAATGCCGAATCGCCACGCCAGCGCCACCCAGCGCAGCAATCACTTGCAAGCCTGTGAATATTTTTTTAAGTAAAGTCGCAGGTTTAATAAACGCGGCAATCAAAAATAATACGCCCAAGCTCATAAATACCATACGCTGCGTGATGCACAGCGGGCAAGGTTCTAGCTTATAAGTGGTTTGTATCACCAGCGCCAATGCGACAATGCCAAAGCACGCGACAAAGCCAATTAGATAACCAGTCTTGCCAGTGAATAATTTTTGCATAATTTGCTTTCTCTCTTCTTAACTGTCATACCGACGAAAGTCGGAATCCAGTGCCTTAACTCAAAGTCGCTGGATTCCGTGTCAAGCACGGAATGACAAGATGAGTAATTGTAATGGATAATAGGGCATGAGCACACAAAACAGCCAACCCTTCCAACAAATTCTGACTGTCTCCGAGCTAAATCGTTTAGCACGCGAGGTGTTAGAGCAATCTTTCCCACTATTTTGGGTGTCGGGTGAGGTTTCTAACTTTACTCGCGCCGCTTCTGGCCATTGGTATTTTTCGCTTAAAGACTCTACAGCACAAGTGAAATGCGTGATGTTTAAAGGGCGAAACGCCTATGTGGATTTTATGCCGCGCGAAGGCGACCGCATTGAAGCGCGTTGCACGGTGACGCTTTACGAAGCGCGCGGTGATTTTCAACTCACAGTGGAGTTTGTGCAAAAAGCGGGCTTGGGCGCATTGTTTGAGGCGTTTGAAAAGTTAAAAATCAAGCTCGAACACGAAGGCTTATTTGATGCAACTTACAAAAAAGAGATTCCAAAATTTCCCAAAACCATCGGCATTGTTACCTCAAAAGATGCAGCGGCTTTACGCGATGTTTTAACCACGTTAAACCGCCGTAATCCAAATATTAATGTGATTATTTACCCCACGCCAGTACAGGGAAAAGGCGCTGCATCACTCATCGCTAAGGCGATTCAGACGGCAAACCAGCGCGCAGAATGTGACACATTAATTATTTGTCGCGGCGGCGGCAGCATGGAAGATTTATGGCAATTTAACGAGGAAATCGTCGCGCGCGCCATTGACGATTCTGCGATTCCGACGATTTCTGGCGTTGGTCACGAAACTGATTTTACCATTTGCGATTTTGTCGCCGACGTGCGCGCCGCTACGCCGACAGCCGCCGCAGAGCTGGCTTGCCAAGATGTTGAAGTGTTAAAAAACCAAATAAAAACTATTTGGAATAGACTTGAAAGGCGCATAGATACTGGCTTGCAGGCGCATGCTCAAACGCTGGATTATTTAGCACGCCGATTAGTTTCGCCCATGCTACAAATTGAGAACAAAAAAACTCAAATGAATGGGCTTGCAAGGCGTATGGATATTGCCTTGCAGGGCATGCTTAAAACACATCAACAACATGTTTTACGCTTAAATAATGGCTTGCAACAACTTAACCCGCAAAACGTATTGGCGCGCGGCTTTAGCTTGGTGTACGACAAAAATGGTGCGTTGATAAGTAACAGCCAACAATTAAAAGTAAACCAGCAAGTCAATATCACGCTGCATCAAGGCGGCGCGCGCGCGACCGTAAACGATATTAACAACGACCAAATTAACAACGACTAACTTTTTGTTATGGCTTGGTAAAAATATTGGCTGTTGCTTTAACAATCTCAATCACGGCGGGATGCGTTAAACGGCGCTCGGTGGTGATGGCGTAGAGCTGCTCTGTGACTGTATCAATATGCCCGACTTGTTGCACCTGATATTGGCTGCAAACGTAATCTGCAATTGCCAGTGGCGCCGCGAAAAAGCCTGCGCCTGCTTGGCCAAATGATTTTAACATCGCGCCATCATCAAACTCAGCCACAATGCGTGGGTAGATTTTTTTGCTTTCAAACCATGCAATTAATTTTTTCTGGTAGGTAAAATCTTCGCCAGGCAGCAAAAAAGGCGCGTCGTCCAACATTAATGGAAAAGTAACCTTCTTGTTGGTTTCAATCAAACTTTTTGCAGCAAAAATCGCCAGCTTACTCTCACCTAATAGATGATTGTGTGCGCGAACACTAAAGTTGGCGGGCATAGTGCGATCGGCAATCACCAAATCTAGCTTGTTAACAGACATTTCCGACAGCAAACTTGCAAGCTTACCTTCCCTGCAAATCAAGTGCATGGTTTCATCGATTTGCAAAACGGGTTCTATCACCTTATAGGCGACTGATTTAGCCACAGAATCGGTAATGCCGATACGAAATGGCGTGCTTCTTTTAATCTTCTGATTCTGCGTCGCTTCTAGCAACTCGCTACCAAGCGCAAATATCTCATCTGCGTAACTAAAAATTTTTCTGCCCATCTCTGTGAGCTCTAATCCACGGCCTTTTTTCTGAAAAAGTCGCGCACCTAAATTGGCCTCCAGCTCACCCAATTGCCCGCTGATTGATTGCGGCGATAAATACAACTGCTCGCTGGCGCGAATAATGCTGCCAGTCTTGGCTACCATCCAAAAATAACGTAAGTGTTTATAATTTAAGCTGGCCATCGTTTTCCTTTGAAAGATAATACATCCAAAAAATAGATGCATTATTCACTATTAATCTGTTTGTTGGAAGTATATTTTGAGCGTAGAGTGATTCACATGTTGAGAAGCCAAAGGAGAAAGTGATGAAAAGTGAAGCCACAAGTATTGCATCTATAGAAGAGATTTTGCGTAGTTATTCTGGCCGCCGTCTTCTATACGCAATCAAGCTTGGAATACTGCCGAAGCCAGAAAGTTTACATCAACTTTTAGAAAGAAAAGCGAGTAGTGAAAACGGGATTAAGACTAAAGCGATGGCCTAAATGACTTGTATGTTTGGTTGTTTACGGCCAGCTTGTTAAGTGAAGGAGCAAATGATGAATTATTGTCCACATTAGAACGATGTTGAAATTTGCATAACTCATTGATATTGAAACGATAAGGAGTTTGATATGAAATTACCAAGATTAATCGCATTACATTACGGATTAGCCGCCATTTTATTGGGCAGCACGCTCACAGCCTATGCCGAAACCCCTAAAAAGGAGATGGTTGAGGCGCAGCAGCAAGAGGCCATAGACGCGATAGGTGCGGCCAAGAAAGCTAAACCCAATGCAGAAGCTAGTCCAGCTGCAATCACCAGCCAAAAGAAACATTCTGTGGAGTCACACAAAGGTCAAATGATAAAAGGTCAGATGAAGGCGACTGAACAAGGCATAGAAGATGCAGCAGTAGCCAAGCCAGCAGTAGAAGAGCGGCCAGCGGTAACCACCAAGAAAACGTTGAAACCGGCTAGTGCAGGTGGTAAGCATGACTTAATTGAAGCGCAAAAAAAGGCGACCAAAAAGTCTATTAAAGATGCAGAGGCAGCTAATTCTGCGATAGATGTTAAACCAGCCGCAACCAAGGTAAATTAGGTTAACAGCAGTAATAGCCGCAACGCCAAGTCGCAAGGCTTGGCGTTGCATTTATGGAAGCTAAAAGTAAAGAGTAGCATTAAAGGATTAAAAAGAATAAATGAAAAAAATAGAAACTGCCTTAGAGTATTTTATGTTTAACAGCCGCTGGTTACTGGCACCGTTTTATATAGGCTTAGTTGCTGCAATTGCACTTTTATTGGTTAAGTTTATCAAGGCCTTTATAGCATTGTTGCCAGTAGTATTTAGCGGCGAGGCCAGTACGACTTTGCTCGGCATTTTATCGCTTGTTGATATTACTATGGTGGCCAATTTGCTGCTCATTATCATTTTTGCGGGTTATGAGACTTTTGTTTCTAAAATAGATACGGGTGGCAGTGAAGATCGACCAGACTGGATGGGGCATATAGGCTTTTCTGATTTAAAATTAAAGCTTATTGGGTCTATAGTAGCTATTTCTGCTGTCGATTTACTTAAATACTTTATTAATGTGAAGCAAGTTTTGACCTCAGAAAACGGTAGTGCTGAATTGGCTTGGGTAGTAGGTATTCATTTAGCACTGATATTCTCTGGCGTGATGTTTGCGTTAATGGATAGAATATCGGCTGGTACTCCTATTGTTAAAGAGAAATAAGTTTGAATAATGAAACCCCATCAAGCCGCCGCCTAACAAGCAAGCTAGTGCCTTGGCTGGCTTTGCTTGGCTTGATAGCCTTAGCTTTTATTGTAGTTACGCCGTTTCTTGTGCCGCTGGCTTGGTCAGGCATACTTTGCTACGCATCTTGGCCAGTGGCTATGCGTATCAGGCAATGGTGTAAAGGGCGCGATACCTTAGCAGCCAGCATTAGTACACTACTGGCGGCCATTACACTGTTTTTACCTTTGATATGGCTGGCTTGGCTGGGACAAAAAGAACTGGCTAACTTTTACCCTGCGCTTCAGGCTTTTTTTGCAACGCCGATACACGTGCCAGATGGCTTTAAAAATACACCTTGGCTAGGTGATTGGTTGAGGCAGCAGGCCGATGTCATAGCAAATCCGCAAGGTATTTCTTCACTGATTAAAACTTGGTTGGCAGCGCATGTGAATGACCTTGCCACCCTTGCAGGTGGTATTGGCAAAAATTTAGTCAAACTGATATTTGTGGTGATTATTTTGTTTTTCTTTTATCGCGATGGCATCAGAATAATCAGCGAGCTTAGGCATGTTTTGGCACGATTCATAGGCCCACAAGCGCATGATTACTTACACGCTGCTGGCACCACTACACGCGCGGTGGTATATGGCGTATTACTTACTGCTTTAATACAGGGTGCAGCAGCAGGACTTGGTTATTGGGTTGCAGGCCTATCGTCACCCGTTATTTTTGGCGTCATTACTGCCATGTTGGCGCTAATTCCGTTTTGCACGCCAATCGCCTGGGGTTCGGCTGGCGCTTGGTTACTTATACAAGGTCACACGGCCGAGGCTATTGGTATTTGGATATGGGGCGCAGCGGTTGTGAGCCAACTAGATAATGTATTGCGACCCATATTTATTAGCAGCGTTAGCGCCATCCCCTTTTTGCTAGTGCTGTTTGGCGTACTTGGCGGGTTATTAGCTTTTGGGCTTATTGGTTTATTTATTGGCCCGATAGTATTGACCGTGGCCTGGGCAGTTTGGCGCGAATGGACAGCGCATTTGCATGATAATGAAACAACATCAAACAGCGAAACTATTAATAATTGATTGGATAAAAAATGGGCGAAATACAAACTGCGGGCGGATTACAAACAATCGCAACTTGGTGGATGTGGGCAGGTTTTGGCGTGTTTGTTATCACCATGTTGGCGATTGATTTACTATTACTAGGCAAAAAAGGTGCGCATAAAGTGGGTGCAAAAGAGGCGCTGACTTGGTCGCTAATTTGGTTTACCATGGCCTTAATGTTTGGTGCAGGCCTATGGATGTGGCTAGATCACAATGTAGGCCGCGTGGTGGCTGATACCAAAACCATGGAATACCTCACGGGATATTTGCTAGAAAAAACGCTGGCGATGGATAACATTTTTGTATTCGTGATGATTTTTACCTACTTTGCCGTGCCAGAGCAACTTCAAAAACGCGTATTGATTTATGGTGTACTCGGTGCAATCGTACTGCGCGCCATCATGATAGGCTTAGGCGCTTGGCTTATCTCGCAGTTTCATTGGGTGCTGTATATTTTTGGCGCATTTCTATTAATTACTGGCATCAAAATGCTGATTTTTGCTGACCAAGAGCCGAATCTAGCCAATAATCCAATATTAAAATGGCTTAAAAATCACATACGCGTCACCGATGAATACCAGGGTGATAAGTTTTGGATATACAAGAACGGCGTGCGCTGGTTTACGCCCATGTTTCTGGTGTTAGTGCTTATCGAGTTCTCAGATGTAATATTTGCTATGGACAGCATCCCCGCTATTTTCGCCATCACCAGCGATCCATTCATCGTGTTCACCTCTAATATATTCGCCATTTTAGGCCTGCGCGCGCTGTACTTTTTACTGGCTGATATGGCCAATCGCTTTCACTTGCTTAAATACGGTTTAGCAATAGTGCTGGTATTTGTAGGCGTTAAAATGCTCATTGTAGATTGGTTTAAAATCCCTGTTGCAATATCCTTAGCCGTGGTGGTTACCCTGCTTGGAACCAGCATCCTATTAAGCTTAATGAGCACTCGCAAACAAAAGCTTTTGGCTATAGTAAACAATAAAACTAAATAATAAATAGCTAGATAAGCTTTGCCAAATGTCAGTCGCGCAAACGACTAAAGCTAAGTTTTAGCTAAAAAATATTAAATAGCTATTGGTTTGCGCTTTCAATTGATTGATAATAGCGCTTCGTTTTAAGGCTTTAGCCCATGGACAACAATAACTCTCAAAAAACCGCACTGCACACCATGGCGCTTGCCGCTCTGGGCGTGGTATTTGGCGACATTGGCACTAGCCCTTTATACACTATGAAGCTGGTTTTTGCTGAAGGCTCGCACCCGCTAGCACTTAACGCCAGCAATATGTACGGCATTTTATCGCTGATTACTTGGGCGCTTATTCTCATCGTTTCCGTTAAATATGTGGCGTTTATTATGCGCGCCGATAACCGCGGTGAAGGCGGTATTATGGCTTTGCTGGCGCTAGCCAGCCGCAATGCGCACCAAAGCCGTGTAAAGCAGCGCAACATCATGTTTTTAGGCATTTTGGGTGCCTGCATGTTTTATGCCGATGGCATGATTACGCCCGCCATTTCAGTGCTTTCCGCGGTGGAAGGCTTGGAACTAGCCGCGCCGCACATGCACAGCTTGATTGTGCCGATTACTTTGGCGGTGATATTTGGCTTATTTTGGGCGCAAAGCAAGGGCACCGAAGTGGTAGGCGCGTTTTTTGGCCCAGTCATGCTGCTGTGGTTTGGCACGCTGGGCGTACTGGGCGCCATTAATATTGCACATGACGCCACGATTTTGCATGCACTCAACCCATTTTATGCAATCGATTTTTTTAGGCATCAACCATGGGTTGCCTTTGTAGCGCTTGGTGCGGTAGTGTTAGCCGTTACTGGCGCAGAGGCTTTATACGCCGACATGGGGCATTTTGGGCGTTTTCCTATTCGCTTAGCTTGGTTTGGTTTTGTGTTGCCCGCATTGTTGCTGAATTATTTTGGGCAAGGCGCGCTGATTTTGCACAATGCCGAAGCTGTTAAAAATCCGTTTTACTTACTCGCGCCAGAATGGGCGTTATTTCCCTTAATTGGCTTGGCCACTGTGGCCACCGTCATTGCCTCGCAAGCCGTAATTACAGGCGCATTTTCAGTCTCGCGCCAAGCGCTGCAATTGGGCTATTTGCCACGCATGCACATACAACACACGTCTGAAAACACGCAAGGCCAAGTGTATATGCCGCGCGTCAATTGGGGCTTGATGATCGCCACCATGGCGCTGGTCATTGGCTTCCGCAGCTCGGGCAATTTGGCGGCGGCTTACGGCATTGCAGTCACGGGCGATATGGTCATCACTACTTTACTCGCATCGGTTGTATTCATCGAAATTTGGCGCTGGAGCAAGCTCAAAACTTACGCGCTGGTCGCACTGTTTTTAACCATTGATTTAGCATTTTTTAGCGCAAACGTACTAAAAATCCCCGATGGCGGCTGGGTGCCATTGCTGATTGGTATTGTAATTTTTGTGCTGATGCTGACCTGGAAAACTGGCCGCTATTTGGTTTACGCGCGCTTAAAAACTGAGGCGATGGCGATAGAACCATTTATTGAAGCGGTTGGTGCGCATCCGCCACCACGGGTGCCTGGCACAGCATTATTCATGACGCCCAACCCAGAAGGCGTGCCGCATGCCATGTTGCACAATTTAAAACACAACAAAGTGCTGCACGAAAAAGTGGTGATTTTAACAGTGAAATTTTTAGATATTCCGCACACCAATCTTGAAGAGCGCGTCAGTGTTGAAGCGCTTCCGTACGAGTTTTATCGCGTCACTGTTAAATACGGCTTTAAAGATGAGCCTGACTTACCACGCGATTTAACTCTATGCGCCAAATACGGCCTAGAGCTTGACGCGATGGATACCTCGTATTTTATTGGCAAAGAAATTTTAATCGCCAGCCATAAATCTGGCATGGCCTATTGGCGCAAAAAAATCTTTATCGGCTTGTTCCGCAGCGCAGAAACCATTACGAACCAATTTAAACTGCCACCCAATCGCGTTGTCGAACTAGGTTCACAATTAATGATATAGCTCTCGCAGCTAATGATTTGAAATTTACATTCAACCGTTTTAAAAGTCGCGCGTTATTAGAATAAAATTAACAAGGAGTTTGCTATGAACAATACTATAAACAGATTAATCATTGCCCTAGTAACCGCATCCAGCTTAGGCTTGGGGGCATGTGCCACAACGACGAAAGATAGCGTCTCTGGCGTTAAACGTTCGCAATTTATGCTATTGCCATCTGGCTCTGTCGATAAAATGTCTGCGCAGGCCTACGCACAAACTTTAGGTGAGGCAGAAAAGAAAAAAACGCTAAACGCTGACCCAGCGATGCTAGCGCGCGTGCGCGGTATTTCTAATAAACTTATCGCGCAAGTTGGCGTATTCCGCCCCGATGCTGCGCAGTGGAAATGGGAAGTTAACGTAGAAAAAAATGACCAGCTCAATGCCTACTGCATGCCAGGCGGCAAAATCATGGTGTTATCAGGCTTGGTAGAAAAAATTAACGCTACTGACGACGAGCTAGGTGCAGTCATCGGCCACGAAATCGCCCATGCACTGCGCGAGCACGGCCGCGAGCGTATGTCGCAAGCCTATGTACAACAATTTGGCATACAAGCTTTGGCGGCACTGGTTACTGGGTCTGCGGGTGCTGTTGCTACGCAAGCCGCAGGTGCGGGTTCACAACTATTTTTTGCTTTACCTAATGGTCGCGAGCAAGAACGCGAGGCCGACAAAATGGGCTTAGAACTGGCTGCCCGCGCGGGTTACAACCCAGATGCTGCGGTGACTTTGTGGGAAAAAATGAGCGCACAAAGCAAAAACGCACCGCCAGAATTTTTTAGCACGCACCCTGCCAGCGCAAACCGTATTGCCGATTTAAAAGCGTTGGCACCTAAAGTACGTCCGCTATATGAAGCCGCCATAGCGAAAAAATAATTTAAGTCATTATTCCCTACAAGCGCGTAGCCTAATAGCACGCGCTTTATTTTTGCATATCGATTAATTTTAGTTAAAAACAAGTTTAGGTTAAAATAACGCCTTTGTTCATTTAATCAATCTGAGAACCTCATGGATCCACGTCAAAGTATTATCGAAACTGCATTTGAAGACCGCGCCAACATCAACCCAGCCAACGCATCTGCTGAAATTAAATCTACCGTAAATTCAATCATCGCCGATTTAGACACAGGCAAGCTGCGCGTGGCCAGCCGCATTGGCGACACGCAAAACTGGGAAACGCATCAGTGGCTAAAAATGGCAGTTTTACTGTCATTCCGCTTAGAAGATAACCATTTGATGGACGACGGCATGACGCGCTATTTTGACAAAGTACCGCCAAAATTTGCCAATTACTCTGAAGAAGACTTTAAAGCTGGCGGTTTCCGCGTGGTGCCAAACGCCATCGTGCGTCGTGGTTCTTACATCGGCAAAAATGCAGTACTCATGCCTTCGTACGTCAATATCGGCGCGCATGTGGGCGAAGGTACGATGGTCGACACTTGGGCAACGGTAGGCTCTTGTGCGCAAATCGGCAAGAACGTGCATTTAAGTGGTGGCGTAGGCATTGGTGGCGTATTAGAACCAGTGCAAGCTGGTCCAACCATTATCGGCGACAATTGCTTCGTTGGCGCGCGTTCCGAGGTGGTGGAAGGCGTGGTGGTAGAAGATAATTGCGTCATTTCTATGGGCGTGTATATCGGCCAAAGCACCAAAATTTACGATCGCGAAACTGGCAGCGTTACCTATGGTCGCGTGCCTGCTGGCTCTGTGGTAGTTGCAGGTAACTTGCCTTCTAAAGACGGCACTTACAGCTTGTATTGCGCCGTTATCGTTAAAAAAGTAGATGCTCAAACACGCAGCAAAGTGGGCATTAACGAGCTATTACGCGGCATATAATCACGGTGTCAGATTTTCAACAGATTTTCCAATATAAATAGTATTTCATCCGCAATTTCAAACTAATATCAACTGCTTGAGAATGCTCTCAAGTGGTTGATATAAATCAATAAATATCAAAAAAATAGTATTTCCATCGGCACTGGCACGCCTATTGCTTTAGCTTACCCAACAACAATAACAATGAAGTAAAAAATAAAGGGTAAAAAACGATGGCAATTAATTATGATATTTGGTTAATACTACTCTCGCTCATCGCGGGCAGCTTTGCTACGTTTATTACGTTTAACTTTGTTACACGTATATATCATTCTGCGCATTCCGAAAAATTATTTTTACTGCCTATTTACGCAACAACAGTCGGCGCAGGCATCTTTGGTTTACACAATTTAAACTGGCTGGCTTTACATGCTGGCGAAGCCATGCATTTTTCTGTGTCGCTTACATTCGCTTCTTTGCTGGCTGGTTTATTTGTAGGTTTTGCAATTTGCTTTACCGCAAGTAAAAAACATATCGCGATGAACACCCTATTCTCTAGCAGCCTGACCATTGGACTTGCGAGCTATGCCATGTTTTACTTAAGCACTATCGCCTTGTATTCATCTGCGCTACTTAACTTTAATATTCCCTGGCTCGCTATTTCGCTGCTAGTCTCAACTTGTGTAGGCGTTGTTTGCATTCTTTCACTCTCATGGATGAAAGAATATGCGGGAAAGAATCCTTTATTAATCAAGACCCTTCTTTCTATCAGCATGGCGGCCTCTACTATGGTGCTCTACCTTACTTTTAATGCTTCGCTTGTTATCAGAGCAGATTCATTAAATATCGCGGAACATGTCATCTTAAACAGAAAGTTGTTGGCGGCAATTATCACGCTTTCGATTATTTGTTTATTCTTAATCGTATTTGCAGCCGCCATGTTTTATGAAAAAATGGGTAAGAGCCTGTTCAAGTTCGGGTTTTTAAATAAACAAAATAACGCAATGGAACATGCACTCAGTACA
Source organism: Methylotenera sp. (assembly GCA_031417915.1). Classification (GTDB taxonomy): domain Bacteria; phylum Pseudomonadota; class Gammaproteobacteria; order Burkholderiales; family Methylophilaceae; genus Methylotenera_A. The sequence goes on along the minus strand of JANOWN010000007.1, from coordinate 30,420 downwards.
AAAGATCCGCTCACCCAGTTGCCAAATCGACTCGTGTTTCAAAACCTACTAGATGCCGCTGCTAAGCGCTGTGCACGCACTGGCAATACAATTGCGATTGCCTATATCGATTTAGACCACTTTAAACCGATTAATGATAACTATGGCCATCATGTGGGCGATGCCGTGTTAACAGCGGTTGCGCAGCGCTTGCAAGCTGCAGTGCGCGGCTGCGACTCGTTAGCACGTATTGGTGGCGATGAGTTCTCTGCTTTAATTGAAGAAATTAAATCCGATGAGGATATTATTCCAGTAGTTGAGCGCATTGTGAATGCTATTAAGCTGCCCTTTATCATCGATCAACACCACATCGAAATTTCCTGCTCGGTTGGTGTTGCCATTTATCCACGTGATGGCGATATTGAAAAATTAATGATTTGTGCCGACACCGCCATGTACAAAGCCAAAGAAAATGGTAAAAATCAATTTAAATTTTACGATGCCGCGATCGAATCGGCTGCAGACCAAATATCGGAGCTTCAAAACGATTTACGTAATGCCGTTAAAAATGGTGAATTTAGTCTAGTGTATCAACCTAAGCTGGATTGCAGAACACAGATGCCGATTGGCGCTGAAGCCCTAATTCGTTGGAATCATCCAACAAAAGGCACCATTTTGCCAAAAGACTTTATCTCCGCAGCTGAGCATTTTGGCTTAATCAATCAAATTAACGATTGGGTGATTAAACAAGCTTGCAGCACTATTTATACTGCAAAAAAGTTCGATATTGATTTGCACCTCTCAGTGAATTTATCACACCAGCAGTTTCGCAATTCGCTATTGGTAGAAGAAACAGTTAAATGCCTGAATAAGTATGACGTGCCAGCGCAAAACTTAACGTTTGAAATTAAAGAAATTTCTGCGCTTAAAAATGATGCGCAATTTAAACGCCTACTAGCGCAATTAAAAGATGCCAATATCAAAGTGGCATTAGATGATTTCGGATTGCACCCGTTTACACTGGCGCATTTAGAAGATTTAGACATTGAAGAGATTAAGCTCGATAGAATATTTACCTCAAAAATTATCTCCAATGCAAACTCAAAAGGCATGATTGATGCGGTAGTTCGCCTTGCCCACGCATTTGGTTTTAGCGTGGTGGCCGAAGGTGTAGAAACCGAAGCACAGCGCGATGCGCTGATCAGTTTAGGTTGCGATCAGATGCAAGGTTATTTGTTTTCAGAGCCTATCATTGAAGCGAATTTTTTCTTGGTATTTAAGCAACTTCAAAACCAAGCGAAACTTAACAAGCAGCGCGCTGCATCTTTAACTGTTGCTTATAGCGCCTAACTGCTGCACAGGCCTTGCGCAAGCTGTTAAAATGCGCACATGCAAACGCTTAAACTTTACGGAATCCCCAACTGTAACACGGTGAAAAAAGCCCGCGATTGGCTTGATGCTAATTCCGTTGCTTACGAATTTCACGACTTTAAAAAACATGGCGTAACGCCGCAATTGCTCGAAAATTGGCTTGCACAATTACCGCACAAAACACTCATCAACCGTGCAGGCCTTACCTGGCGAGGCTTACAGGGCAGCATAAAAGAAAGCATTGTTGATAACGCAAGTGCTATTACCTTAATGCAAGCTAGAACCTCCGTAATAAAACGACCAATTATAGAAAAAAACGGTAAAATTCTGTGCTTAGGTTTCGACGAAGCCACTTACAAAGAATTATTAAAATGAGCAAAACGCTAGAACTTGCTATCGATTTATTAAAGCGCCAATCTAACACGCCAGAAGACGCGGGCTGCCAAGAAGTGATGATTGCACGGCTTGCACAACTCGGCTTTAAGATTGAGCACATGCGTTTTGGCAATGTAGATAATTTTTATGCCCGTCGCGGCACAGCCTCGCCATTATTGGTGTTTGCAGGGCATACCGATGTTGTGCCCACTGGCCCACTGGATAAATGGCACACACCGCCGTTTGAGCCGACCATTAAAGATGGCATGCTCTACGCGCGCGGTGCGGCGGATATGAAAACATCCTTGGCTGCATTTATTACCAGCATCGAAGAATTTGTGGCGGAAACCCCTGACCACAAAGGCTCAATTGGTTTATTGATTACCTCCGATGAAGAAGGCGTGGCCGTCAACGGCACGGTGAAAGTCGTCGAAGCGCTAAAAAATCGCAATGAGCTAATCGATTATTGCATCGTCGGCGAACCGACTAGCAACAAAGTCGTCGGCGATATGATTAAAAATGGTCGGCGCGGCTCACTCTCTGGCAAGCTGACTGTACTTGGTTTGCAAGGGCATATTGCGTACCCACATTTAGTGAAAAACCCTATTCATTTGGTCGCACCAGCCATAAAAGACATGGTAGAAACCGTGTGGGATAACGGCAACGAATATTTTCCACCAACCAGCTGGCAAATTTCAAACATGAATGGCGGTACAGGTGCGACCAATGTGGTGCCGGGCGAAGTGGAAATTTTGTTTAACTTTAGATTCTGCCCCCAGCTCAATGGCGCAGGCAGCACCGATGACAATTTACGCAGCCGCGTACATGCGATTTTAGATACGCATAAATTAGAGTACCAACTAGATTGGGAGTACTCGCAACCCTACATCACGCCACGCGGCAATTTGGTTGAGGCGATTTCGCGCGCCATTGAAAAATGCTATGGTGTTTCGCCCGAACTTTCGACCACAGGCGGCACATCAGATGGCCGTTTTATTGCAGACATTTGCAAACAAGTGATTGAGTTCGGTCCACTCAACAAGACCATTCACAAACTCAATGAATGCGTGGGTGTGGCCGATATTGAACCACTTAAAGAAACTTATAAATTGACCATGCAAAAGCTGCTTAAATGATGCATTTTGCCCTATGAACCACTTTCCTAGATTAGCCGAAGAGCTTTTTACCATCCGTGATTGGCTACGCTTTACCGTTAGCCAGTTTGAAGCATCGGACATTTTTTTTGGTCACGGCACCGATAATAGCTATGACGAAGCCGTATGGCTGATTTTAAGCGCGCTACATTTACCGCACGACACGCTGCACAATTTTTTAGACGCGGTGATTACCGAGCAAGAGCGCAAACATCTGGCACATTTAATCGAGCAACGCATCACCAAGCGCACGCCAACCGCGTATTTGCTGCGCGAGGCGTGGCTACGCGGCTTTAAGTTTTATGTGGATGAACGCGTCATTGTGCCGCGCTCTTTTATTGCGGAGCTACTCGATTTTAATGAAGGTGAGCATGGCTTACAGCCTTGGATTGAGCATCCAGAACTGATTAACAGCGCCGCAGACATTTGCACAGGTAGCGGTTGTTTGGGCATATTGCTGGCTAACGCCTTCCCAGATGCTGCAATTGACGTGGTAGATATTTCGGCTGATGCCATTGCGGTATGCAACATCAATATTGCTAATTATGGTTTGCAAGACCAAGTCACCGCCATTCAGTCAGATATGTTTACTGCGTTAAAAGGCAAAAAGTATGATCTCATTATCAGCAACCCACCTTATGTGGATGCCCCCAGCATGGCAACATTGCCAACAGAATACCGTAACGAGCCACAAATCGCGCTGGGTAGTGGCGTTGCGGGGTTAGATCACACACACACCATTCTGCGCGAAGCAAAAAAACACTTAAATGACGATGGCATTTTGGTGGTAGAAATTGGTCACAATCGCGATGCGCTGTTAGAAGCTTATCCTAAACTAGCGTTTACGTGGCTTGAGGTGGAATCAGGCAATCAGTTTGTTTTTTTGCTCACGAAAGAGCAGTTAATTTAACGCCAAACAACTCTATCCGTCATTCTGAGTCCAAAGTTTTATTTTGGGCGAAGAATCCAGAAGTGCATACATTTTAAAGACTAGATTCTTCGCTACGCGCAGAATGACGGAGTTTTAAAGTTTAACCTCTGCCGCGATTTTGGTCGCTTTTTTTCTGCGGTCTATTGTTTGCTTTTGGTACTGGCAAATCGCTGGTTTGGCGTACACGACGGTTTTCTGATTTTTTGGGTGCGGGTTTCTTAGTGGTTGCATCGATTTTATTGCGATACGGCCTCACTTCACCTTCAACCGCCTCTCGCGGCTTTCTATCTAAAACACTCGCACGTTGCTTGCGCACTTTTGGCATAAATACCGTAGTCGCTTTGTCTTTTTCGCGCTGATTCAATTGGCGTAACGGCGCTTTAGGCACGGCCAAACCCGCCCATTCTAGCAAATCCACCACTTGTTTTTGCTCTAGTTTTAACATTTGGCCGCGTTTAACACGTGGCGGCAAATTCACCGGGCCAAAACGCACGCGCATTAAGCGGCTTACTGGCAATTGCAGCGCCTCAAATAATCGACGCACTTCGCGATTTCTGCCTTCGCGCAGAATCACTTGATACCAATGGTTTGCGCCCTCGCCGCCCTGCGGACTAATGCTATCAAAGCTGGCAGGGCCGTCTTCCAACTCAATGCCTTGCGTAAGTTGCAGCATTTGGCCTTCGGTCAGCTCGCCAAAAATCCGCACCGCGTATTCGCGTTCCACTTCGTATCTTGGGTGCATAAAACGGTTAGCCAGCTCGCCAGAATTAGTGAATATCAACAAGCCGCTGGTGTTCATATCTAGCCTGCCAATGGCTATCCACTTGCCTTGCTTAATGCGTGGCAATTTATCAAACACACTCGCACGGCCTTCTGGGTCATCTTGGCTAACGATTTCGCCTTCTGGCTTGTGGTAAATCAGTATTTGCGGCAACTCTGGCTCAAAATTTAACTTAAGCGGGCGGCTATCCACACGCACCACATCATATTGCGTCACCCCTTGACCTGGCTTGGCAGTTTGCCCATTGATGGTAACACGGCCGCTGGCAATCATTTCTTCCATATCGCGGCGTGAGCCAAGCCCTGCCAATGCCATCAGCTTATGTAAGCGGTGCGTGGGCTCTGGCACAGCATTTTCGTCAACTTCTAATTTAGTGAAATTAGTTTTAGGACGGCGTGGAATTGCTTGCGGGTCGCGCTGTTGCTTGAATGGACGTGCCATATGAATTGACTTTAATTTATAAGTCGCAATTTTACCGCAGTTACTGCAAAAACCTGAATAAAATAAATTAGCTTTCTAGCGGAATTTCCGTTTGCTCAAAATCGTCCATCGCTGGCAATTCGGCCAAAGAGCGCAAGTTGAGGTCATCTAAAAAATGTTTAGTAGTGGCGTAAAGTGACGGACGGCCTGGCACTTCGCGCTGGCCAACCACATCTATCCAGTCACGTTCCTGCAATTGGCGCATCACATTCGGGTTGACTGCAACACCGCGAATTTGCTCAATATCGCCACGCGTCACTGGTTGGCGGTAGGCAATAATGGCCAAAGTTTCCATCACTGCGCGGCTATATTTTGCTTGGCGTTCTGGGCTTAAGCGCACAATAAACTCGCTAAATTGTTGTTTGGCTTGAAAGCGATAACCAGTCGCCACTTGCACTAATTCCAGCGTTTTTTGGCTCCAGTCTGTTTTCAGCTCATCCAGCAACATGCGCAACGTGGTGCGTTCCATACGGCCTACAAACAATTTAAGCATGTCGTCTAAGCTCAATGGCTGTCCCGCCGTTAGTAGCGCGGCTTCGAGGATTTGTTTCATTTCGCTAATGTTGTCAGGTTCTTTCATTCGGCACTGTTCACTTGTAAATAAATCGGCGAAAACGCTTGTTGTTGCGTCATGCGAATTAGACCTTCTTTAGCCAGCTCTAAAATCGCTAAAAAATTCACCACAAGTTTAGCCAAACCATCGCTCGCCATATCAAATAATTGCGAAAACTCCACCATGCCATCTGCCTTTAAGCGGCGTAGAATCTGGCTCATATGCTCACGTACAGAGAGTTCTTGCTTACCAATTTTATGATGCGAATTCAATTTGGCACGCTTCAGCACATTGCGCCAAGCTTCCACCAGCTCATCCAAACTTACTTCGGGCGGTTTAATCTCGCTAATATGTTGGTAATAAGCCGCCGCAACTTGTATTTCCACGCCCACTTGTGGCATAGCATCCAGCCGTGCTGCAGCGAGTTTAATTGCTTCGTATTCCATTAATCTGCGCACTAACTCGGCACGCGGGTCATCTTCCTCAGCAATTTCGGCAGGTTTTGGCAACAACATGCGCGATTTAATCTCTATCAGCATCGCCGACATCAGCAAATAATCAGCGGCTAATTCGAGTTTTATCACCTTCATTTTCTCTACATACACCATGTATTGCGCCGTGAGTTGCGCCATGGGAATGTCGAGAATATCCAGATTATGTTTGCGAATAAGGTACAGCAGCAAATCGAGCGGGCCTTCAAACGCCTCTAAATAAACCTCCAGCGCATCTGGCGGAATGTATAAATCTTGCGGAAGTTCAGTAAAAGCCTCGCCATAGATACGCGCATCTAAATTTAGCTGCGACTTCATATCAACCTAGTGTACTCAACTTAATGTCCTACCGATTTTGAAAACACATTAATCACCACTACGCCTGCAAGAATCAAGCCCATACCGATGATGGCAGGCACATCCAGCACTTGGCGATACACCGCCCAACCAATAATAGACACCAGCACAATGCCCATACCCGACCAAATGGCATACATGATGCCCACCGGTAGCACGCGCATGCTTACGGCCATAAAATAAAACGCCGTGCCATAGCCTGCCACCACAATTATTGATGGCCACAGCCGCGTAAACTCGTTAGAGGCTTTCAGCGCAGTGGTGCCAATCACTTCCGCGACGATGGCGATGGCAAGTGCTACCCAGTGATTCATTGTTTTCCTTGTTAAAAACTTATGCCCTATAACCCGCATGGATATTGGCTTACAGAGCATCTATTATTTTAATAACTCAAACTTCTCCAGCTTTTATCCAACGAAAGACACGGATAATTATTAGTACGAGTAACCATCCTAAAACGACCGGAGCAAAAGCAGTTAATGCAATGTCAGACCAATTCGGCCTCAAAAAATCTACGTAGTTTTTATGAAATTCTTTACTACAATCCTCACTTTGTGCTCCTTCCATCTCTAAGCACATTTTCTGGATATATTGAGCACTGCTCGTTGCAACATCCACTTGAGCATTACGAACATAAATAGCGGAACCTAATATCCATAAAATAGAAATCACAACTCCAATTCGCTGCCACCTGTTCAGCTTCATATCTACCTACCCCTTAACCGTAATTCAACCCCATCACATCCCTTACATCACGCATCGTTTCGCGCGCCAATTTACGGGCTTTTTCGCAACCCTCGGCGACGATGTTTTTCACTAAAGTCGGGTCTTCGGCATATTGTGCGGCGCGTTCTTGTATCGGTTTTAGTTCTTTCAATATTGCATCAATCACTGGCTGTTTGCACTCAATACAACCAATAGTCGCGCCTTTACAGCCAATTTGCACCCAATCTTTGATATTGTCATCAGAATACACTTCGTGCAATTGCCAGACGGGGCATTTGGCTGGGTCGCCCGGGTCGGTGCGACGAATGCGCGCAGGGTCCGTCGGCATGGTTTTGATTTTTTTTGCAACGGTGTCGGTATCTTCACGCAGCGAAATGGTGTTGTTATACGATTTCGACATTTTTTGGCCGTCTAAACCCATCATTTTGCTGGCGGGCATCAGCTTATATTCTGGCTCCAGCAAAATCATTTTGCCGCCGCCTTCTAAATAACCGAACAAGCGCTCTTTATCACCCATGCTCATGCCTTGCTGCTCTTCAATCAATGCCCGTGCGGATTCCAGCGCTTCTTCATCGCCACTTTGTTGATAGGCGCTGCGCATTTCTTCATAAAATGCGCCTTTTTTGCCACCAAGTTTTTTAATCGCGGCTTCAGCTTTTTCTTCAAAGCCAGCTTCTTTGCCATAAATGTGGTTAAACCTGCGCGCGATTTCGCGCGTAAATTCAATATGCGGCACTTGATCTTCGCCCACCGGCACTTGCGTCGCTTTGTAAATTAAAATATCCGCACTTTGTAATAATGGGTAGCCCAAAAAACCATAGGTGGATAAATCTTTACTGGCGAGTTTTTCTTGCTGGTCTTTATAGGTTGGCACGCGTTCTAACCAACTCAGCGGTGTAATCATAGAAAGTAAAGTATGTAACTCAGCATGCTCTGGCACGCGTGACTGGATAAAAATAGTCGCATTAGCAGGATCCACGCCAGCCGCCAGCCAATCGATGACCATTTCCCAAACTGATTCTTCGATAATTTCTGGCGTGTCATAGTGAGTCGTTAACGCGTGCCAATCGGCCACAAAAAACAGGCACTCATGCTCATGTTGCAGCTTAATCCAATTTTTGAGTACGCCGTTATAATGGCCAAGATGCAAGTTGCCTGTAGGGCGCATGCCCGATAAAACGCGTTCGATTGCCATGAATTAAAAAACCTGAAATTGAGTTGTGTTTATTATAGCAAGTGGCGCTGGGTTATTTAAATTAAACTAAAAATGACGCGGTAAGCAATCCCGATAAATGGATCTAAAATTTTATTCAACACCCCTGTAAAAAGCAGCGCAATTAAAATAAAAAAACCGTAACGCTCTATTTGTGAAAATGGCCGCGCCAAATGATTTGGCAATAAACTCACGGCAATGCGCCCACCATCGAGCGGCGGGAGCGGCAACAGATTAAGCACCATCAACACAACATTAATAGATACGCCAGCCTTGCCCATCACCTCCATTGGTAGCGCATACGCGCCAGCAGCAGATGAGAATTTAATAACGAATGCCCAAAATACCGCCATGACTAAATTTGAGGCTGGGCCTGCGGCGGCGACCCACAGCATGTCTTTTTTAGGATTGCGCAAATTGCCAAAATTAACGGGCACTGGCTTGGCCCAGCCAAATAAAATTCCGCCCAACATCACCGTGAGGGCGGGCAATAAAATAGTACCAAATGGGTCGATATGTTTAAGCGGATTGAGCGAAATGCGCCCCATTTTTTCGGCAGTTAAATCGCCAAAATATTTCGCCGCGTAGCCATGTGCGGCCTCATGCACGGTAATTGCGAATATGATTGGCAGCGCGTATATCGCTATTTTTTGTACAATGTTAAATTCCATATTTTTTCCTATTCTACAAACCAAACGGCGCTGCGCTCGCGGCACCTTGGCGAACCAATATCGGCACGGCTTCTGTCAAATCAATTACCGTGGTCAAACCAGTGTGGTGAATTGCCGAATCAATTACCAAATCAACAACATGTTCTAATTTATCACGAATTTGCCAAGCTTCATTCAGCGGCTCACTCTCATTCGGCAATTGCAAAGTCATACTCAACATCGGCTCACCAAGCTCGTCTAACAGCGCTTGCACCACGGCGTGGCTCGGCACGCGAATGCCTACCGAACTGCGCTTTGGGTGCTGTAAGCGGCGCGGAACTTCACGCGTTGCCTTTAAAATAAACGTATAAGCCCCTGGCGTATGCGCCTTAAGCAGCCGAAACTGGCTGTTATCGACTTGCGCGTAAGTTGAAAGCTCGCTCAAATCACTGCAAACCAAGGTAAATAAATGATCATCGCCCAAGCCGCGAATCTGGCGAATTTTATCTTGCGCATCTTTAAACCCCAGCATGCAGCCCAGCGCGTAGCTGGAATCGGTCGGGTAGGCAATTACGCCACCTTCACGCAAAATTTCTACCGCGTGTTTTATTAATCTTGGTTGCGGGGTTTCGGCATTAATCACAAAATACTGTGCCATTTAGTTCAACAAATAAGCAGCTTCTGGCCAATCATCCCACACCGGTACACAGCCTACAGGCAGGTTTGGCACACTGCCCATGGCCATGTGCGATAAGCCGTAGCCGTGATAATCAGAGCCTATGGAGCACTTTAGGCTAAATTGATGCGCGATTTTGGCGAACTGTTGATACTGCGGCGGCGTGTGGCTGCCTGTGATGACCTCAATCGCCGCGCCACCGTAACTTCTAAATTCTTGCATGAGCTCCAACATGTTGATGCGGCCTAAATCATAACGGCCTGGATGCGCAATCACCGCGCTGCCACCCGCGCCGATAATCAGATCCACCGCTTCTTGCAAAGTCATCCATTGGTGATCGACAAAGCCAGGTTTACCTTTGACCAAGAACTTTTTGAAAACAGTTTTGACATCTTTTGCGTTGCCGTTTTGCACCAAAAATTGCGCAAAATGGCTACGCGTTAAAATACTCTGCTTGGCAATGGCGTTCGCGCCCTCGTAAGCGCCATGAATGCCCACTTTTGCCAAGCCCGCCGCCATTTCTTGCGCACGCGCATCGCGCCCAATGCGCACTTTATCCAACGCGGTTTTTAGGGCTTTATTTTCAGCATCGATTTTTAAACCGACAATATGCAACGTGCGTTTTTTCCAAGTTGCAGAAATTTCCACACCATTAATAAACTGAATATCATGCTGGGTAGCCGCCTCCCGAGCGGCTTGCAGGCCACTCACATCATCGTGATCGGTCAGTGCTAATACCTTTATCCCACTTTTAGCGGCGTGCGCGACTAACTCATGCGGCGGTAAAGTGCCATCCGAAATAGTGGAATGGCAATGTAAATCAATCTGTGCGTTCATAAAATTATGTAATTCTAAAGTTTCATCATTGTGGTTTTGCTTTTATAGGCAAATCATAGCAAAATACTGGCTTTGCAGATACACAAGCTTATAGCCGAAAGCCTTATGAAATTTTTCTTTGATTTACTGCCCGTTATTTTATTTTTTGTTGCTTTCAAACTTTACGATATTTACGTCGCCACTGCCGTCGCTATTGGCGTGACGCTTGCCATGATTGTTTACGCCAAAATTCACCATGGCAAAATCGAGAAAATGCTGTTGATAAACGGCGCTATTATTAGCGTGCTGGGCGGCATCACGCTTTTATTGCACGACAAAACTTACATTATGTGGAAACCGACCGTGCTATATTGGCTGATGGCCTCTGTATTGCTGGTTTCTAACTTGTTTTTTAAGAAAAATTTTATTCAACAAATGATGGGCAAAATGATTCATGCGCCTGAGCCAATTTGGGATAAAGTGAACTGGGTTTGGGTGATTTTTTTGATAGCCTTGGGGTTTTTAAATCTTTATGTCGCGTTTAATTATTCTGAGAACACATGGGTGAACTTTAAACTTTTCGGTGTCACCAGCATGCTGTTTTTGTTTATGGTCGCACACACTTTTGTGTTAAGAAAGTATTTGATTGACCCAGATGAAGAAAAAAATGATGTGGTATAGCATTATTGCGGAAGATGTAGCCAACAGCCTTGAAAATCGTATGAATGCTAGGCCGCAGCATTTAGCGCGTTTAACCGAATTGCAAAACCAAGGTCGCTTACTTTTGGCCGGACCTTTCCCTGCCATAGATAGCCTTGATCCAGGCCTAGCAGGCTTTAGTGGTAGTTTAATTGTCGCAGAATTTAGCGATTTAGCCGCAGCAAAAAGTTGGGCAGAGGCTGATCCGTTTGTCAGCGCTGGCGTGTATGCCAACGTTGTTGTGAAACCTTTTCGCAAATCGCTACCCTAAACCTTGAATATTTAACAAAAAATAGCATGAATTTAACCGAAACTATCACAACCAGATTAGCTACACTAAACCCGATTAGCCTTGAATTACAAGATGATAGCGCCATGCACACAGGTCACGCTGGCAATACGGGCGGCGGACATTTCACGTTAAAAATTGTAAGCTCGCAATTTTCCCAAAAATCGCAGATAATGCGACATCGTATGATTTATCAAGCTTTGACACACTTAATTCCGCAACAAATTCATGCTATAAGCATACTTGCAATTTCGCCAGATGATGCCATATTAAAAGCTGACTCCATTTAGACTACAAGATTACTTACATCTCGCAAGACTCATATTTTTAACTTAAGGATTTCTTATGAAAATCAATCAAATACTCCTCACAATCGCAGCAATTTCAAGCTTATCTTTCACCCCGGCTTTGTACGCTGCCGATGCAGCCGCCACAGTCAACGGCAAACCCATTAAACAATCTTGGGTAGATTTTATTATGAAAGATGCGCAAGCGCGCGGCCAAAAAGGCGAAGGTTTAAAAAATGCCGTCATTAACGAGTTAGTAGGCTCTGAACTCGCTTTTCAAGAGGCGGTAAAACAAGGTATTGATAAAAATTCTGATTTAATCATTGCAGAAGAAATTGGTCACCGCAAACTAGTGGTGAACGCATTTTTAGCCGATTTTATGAAGAAAAACCCAGTTTCTGATGCTGATAAGAAAGAAGCATATGAACAATACAAAAAAGAGTTGGGCGACAAAGAGTATAGCGCGCGCCATATTTTAGTTAAAACTGAAGCAGAAGCCAACGACATCACAGCACAAATTAAAAAAGGTGGCGATTTTGCTAAATTAGCCAAAGAAAAATCACTGGATCCGGGCAGCAAAGAAAAAGGCGGCGATTTAGGCTGGTTCTCAGCCGCTGGTATGGTAAAACCCTTTAGTGACGCGGTGACTGCTTTGAAAAAAGGGGACGTTACTGCCACACCTATTCAAACGCAATTTGGCTGGCACGTCATCAAATTAGTAGACTCACGCGCAACGCAAGTCCCAAGTTACGATAAAGTAAAAGATGGTTTAGAGCGCACCTTGCAACAACGTAAACTAGAGAAAATGATGCTGGGTTTAAAAGAAAAAGCCAAAATTGAAGTGCCTGGCGTAACTAAATAAGCATTCTAGGTGCTTTAAAAAAGCCTGCGATTGCAGGCTTTTTTTATTTTGTTAAATTTTAATGTGAAAATATTTTTATTGCGAACCATTATCATTTAGATTATACTAAAGCTCATAGTGACTGATTTCGTAAGGATAAAAAATGTTTGAAACGCTAATGATTGCTTTTCGAGAAGGTTTAGAGGCTTTTTTAATTATCGCCATTACTTTGGCCTACCTTGCTAAAACTGGTGGCGAAAAACTCATTCCATCGGTGCGCCAAGGCTGTTATGTGGCGGTGATTGCCTGTGCAATTTTGGGCATTATGCTGGCTAAAGTTGGTGGACTTACTCCTTTTTGGGAAGGTACTTTAGCTCTTGCGGCCGCATTTTTAGTGATTAGCTGTACCATACACATGCTTAAAATGGGCAAGCATATGAAAAAAGAAATCACTGGCGCCATCGATAAAGCCGTGGCTAATCCTGGCGATGGCGCTAAATTTGCCATATTCGCATTTGTATTACTCATGATAGGTCGCGAAGGCTTAGAAGCCGCCACTATGATTGCATCGCTCGCACAAACAACCGATGGCGTACCTTTAGCCATAGGGGGCATTTTAGGCATTACATTGGCAGGCTTAGTGGCTTGGGCATGGAGCAAATACGGCCATCGCGTTAACCTTGGGCTGTTCTTTCAAGTGACCGCTGTGTTCATGGTGATATTCTCGGTTCAACTACTTATTTACGCGTTTCACGAATATACCGAAACACCAGAACTTAACAATTTAGGTATTATCGATGTGCCATATTGGCATGCCGCTACCGAGGATTGGGGTCCGCAAGGCCGTATTGGTGCATGGATTTCATACAGCTTATTGTTAGTGCCGCTTGCTTTCTTAGCTTACAGCTTCTTAAAAGGCAAACAAGTGACGCTATTAGCAGCGAAAAACAACTAACTCGTTTTCAACGCCCACTCGCCTATCAAGCGCTGCTAAAGCAAGCTTGGTAGGCTTTATTTTTGATAGGCGCTAATTTAGCGTGCGCCTTTCTGTTAAAATTCAGTTTGGTTCATTTTGAATTTTAATGCTAAGCCTTTCATGTCAAATACCCATTTCTTAAGCTTGCGCGGTAGCCCTGCTTTATCAGCTTTTCGCCTCGAAAAACTCTATACCAGCTTAAAAAAATCTGTCCCCAATATCGCGCATATTGACGCAGAATTTGTACATTTTGCGTTTAGCGAAACGGCGCTTTCTAGTACGCAACAAAGCATTTTAGAACAAATTTTAACTTATGGTGCTATTTCTGATGCAGGCCTGCAGACCAATATCCATGAGCATTCTAGGGCATATAATTTAGAATTATTTTTAGTTATTCCACGCATTGGCACCATTTCACCGTGGGCATCTCGTGCCACCGATATTGCCCATAATTGCGGACTAGAAAATGTATTGCGCTTAGAGCGAGGCATTGCATTTTATGTAACGACAAAAGACAAAAGACCTTTATCCGACCCTGAAAAAACTGCCTTAAAAACGCACATTCACGACCGCATGACGGAAACAGTGCTGACCAAAATGGAAGATGCAGAAAACCTGTATCACCACGCCACACCTAAACCATTAAGCACGATTGATATTTTGCAAGGCGGCAAAGCTGCGCTAGACGAAGCCAATAACGCCATGGGTTTGGCGCTGTCGCCCGACGAAGTCGATTATTTGCTGGAAAACTTCACAAAAATTGGCCGCAATCCCACCGATGTGGAGCTGATGATGTTCGCGCAAGCCAACTCGGAACATTGTCGCCACAAAATTTTTAACGCCGATTGGGTAATTGATGGCGTGGCGCAGGATATTTCATTATTCGGCATGATACGCAACACGCATAAACTCAATCCAGGCAATACCGTCGTGGCTTACAGCGATAATTCATCTATAGTAGCCTACGCAGGCGATGCCAAAAACCAAGTCGGCCAAAAAACTAAACGCTTTTACCCGCAAATTAATGGCGAATACGGGTTTAAAGATGAGGAAATGCACTACTTAATGAAAGTAGAGACGCACAACCACCCAACGGCCATTTCACCTTTTCCTGGCGCGGCTACTGGTGCGGGTGGAGAGATTCGTGATGAGGGTGCAACTGGCGTGGGAAGCAAGCCTAAGGCGGGTTTGACGGGCTTTTCAGTGTCTAATTTAAACATTACCAACTTCACGCAACCATGGGAAACAAACTCAGGTGAAGCAGCTTATGGCAAACCTGGTCGCATCGCCACGCCCTTGCAGATTATGACCGATGGCCCACTTGGTGGCGCGGCGTATAACAACGAGTTCGGTCGCCCCAATATTGCGGGTTACTTTCGTACATTTGAGTTGGATTCTGAAGGCCAAGACGGTAAGTTAGAAGTGCGTGGTTACCACAAACCGATTATGCTGGCAGGTGGCGTTGGTAATATTTCGGCGAATCATTCATTAAAAAGCGTGATTCCAGCAGGCGCAGCACTGATTCAACTGGGTGGCCCGGCCATGTTAATTGGCCTTGGCGGCAGCGCGGCCAGCAGTATGGATACTGGCAGCAACACCGAAAACTTAGATTTTGATTCGGTACAACGCGGCAACCCAGAGTTGCAACGCCGTGCACAAGAAGTGATTGACCGTTGCTGGCAGCTTGGTGAAAAAAACCCGATTGTGAGTATTCACGATGTGGGTGCTGGCGGCATTTCTAACGCGTTCCCAGAGCTAGTGAACGATGCCAAAGTAGGCGCGATTTTTCAACTGCGCGATGTGCATAACGAAGAACCCGGCATGAGCCCGCGCGAATTGTGGAGCAACGAAGCGCAAGAGCGCTATGTGATGGCGGTGTTACCAGCAGACTTACCGCGATTTAAAGCCATGTGCGAGCGTGAGCGCTGCCCGTTTGCGGTAGTTGGTTACGCCACCGCAGAGCGCCATTTAACCGTGGCCGACAGCCATTTTGACAACAAACCAGTCGATATGGACTTGTCGGTTTTACTCGGCAAGCCACCCAAAATGACGCGCGACGTGAAAAGCGTCACCAAAAAATTAGTCGCTTTTGATACCAGTAAAATTGATATTAAAGATGCAGTAGCGCGTGTATTAAGACTGCCAGGTGTGGCGGATAAAACCTTTCTCATCACCATTGGCGACCGCAGCGTGACAGGCTTAATTGCACGCGATCAAATGGTCGGGCCATGGCAAGTGCCCGTTTCTGATGTCGCGGTGACTTTGGCAGGTTATCAAACCAATGTTGGCGAGGCGTTTGCGATTGGCGAAAAAGCGCCGCTCGCGCTCATCAACGCACCCGCTTCTGGCCGCATGGCGATTGGCGAAGCGATTACCAATATCGCCGCCGCGCAGATTGATGACATCAGCAACTTGAAGCTATCTGCCAACTGGATGGCGCCTGCTGGCCATGCGGGCGAAGACGCGGCCTTGTTTGCTACGGTAAAAGCGGTTGGCATGGAGCTTTGCCCCGCACTAGGCATTTCGATTCCAGTCGGCAAAGATTCCATGAGCATGAAGACGGTTTGGAATGATGGCGAAAAAGATAAAGCGGTAACATCGCCGATTTCATTGGTAGTGACCGCGTTTGCCAACACGCCGGATGCGCGTAAAACTTTAACGCCGCAATTGAGAACAGATTTGGGCGTAACCAAGTTGATTCTGATTGATTTAGGCAACGGCAAAAACCGTATGGGCGGCTCTTCACTGGCACAAGTTTATGGACAAATTGGCGACCAAACGCCCGATGTCGATTCACCCAAACAGCTCAAAACATTTTTTGCAGAAATTCAGCGCTTAAACAGCGAAAACAAAATTCTCTCCTATCACGACCGTAGTGATGGTGGTTTATTTGCAACTCTTTGTGAGATGGCTTTTGCCGGCAGAGCGGGTCTGCAGACAAATATCCATGAGACTTTTGGCGACGCTCTAAATACACTTTTTAACGAAGAATTAGGTGCAGTCATTCAAGTGCGCGCCGCAGATGCAGAGAAAATATTAGTCGAGCTGAATAAAACATTAAGCGCACAAATCATCGGCGACGTGACAAGCAAAAATGAAATCGAAATCGCGGTAAATAGTAAAACGGTTTTTGCTGATTCGCGTGTGAACTTACATAGAATGTGGTCCGAAACCACCTATCACATACAAAGCCTACGCGATAACCCCGTGTGCGCACAACAGGAATACGACCGCATTTTGGACACGGCTGATACTGGTTTACATGTTAAAACCACTTTCGATATTAATGAAAATATCGTAGCACCTTACCTAAGTTTAGCGCGCCCAAAAATGGCGATTTTGCGTGAGCAAGGTGTGAATGGGCAAGTGGAAATGGCCGCTGCGTTTGATCGTGCAGGCTTTGCGTCCTTTGACGTGCACATGAGCGACATTATTGCAGGTCGCGTTTCACTCAAAGATTTCGCTGGTTTTGTCGCTTGCGGCGGCTTTAGTTATGGCGATGTGTTGGGCGCTGGCGAAGGCTGGGCAAAATCGATTTTATTCAACAGCCGCGCCAATGACGAATTTAGCATGTTTTTTAATCGCAACGATTCGTTCGCGCTTGGCGTGTGCAACGGTTGCCAAATGATGAGCAATTTGCACAGCATTATTCCTGGCAGTGTGCATTGGCCACATTTTGTTAAAAATAAATCTGAGCAATTTGAAGCGCGCTTGGCGATGGTAGAAGTGTTAGAATCACCCTCGTTATTTTTTAATGGCATGGCTGGAAGCCTCATGCCTATTGCTGTTGCACATGGTGAAGGTTTTGCGGAATTTTCTTCGCAATCTGCGGTCTATAGCGTGTTGGAACAAAAGTTGGTGACGATGCGATTTGTAGAACCTAGCTTAAAATCAGGTGCGTCAACGCCAACAGAGGTGTATCCGTTTAATCCTAACGGTTCGCCGCTTGGAATTACGGGCTTGACCACCACGGATGGGCGTTTTAGTATTATGATGCCACATCCTGAACGGGTATACCGCTCTGTACAGCATTCGTGGTATCCTGACGATTGGTTGGAAGACGCGCCGTGGATGCGGATGTTCCGTAACGCAAGAAAATTTATCGCTTAAACTTAATTTTTAAGCTGCGATTATTAAATAAGGGAAAAAGTAACATGAACATGTTTAAAGCACTATTTGCAGTATTGGCATTAAGTTTTTCAATGCACAGCTTTGCACTAACAGACGATGAATCACTTGAATATAGCGATGCACTGACTGAAGGCAAATTAAAAATTGTGCAAAAATATGTGAAAGCAGAACCAGCAGTCGTTAATGAGAAAATTTTTGGCTGGTCACCAGTGCAAATGGCCGCCAATAAAGGCGATATTGCCATTGTGAAATACTTACTCAGCAAAGGTGCTGAAATTAACTATATTCATCCGATTGCACACCACTCAGCATTTATGTTGGCAGCATTTAGTGGCCAGGAAGAGATGGCAAAGTTTTTAGCAAGCGCTGGTGCAGATGTCAACATTAAACTTAAAGGTGATGTTTCTCTGATTCGCTATTTCCGCGATGAAGGCAATAAGCACATGGTTGAATTGATGACTGGCCTTGGCGTTAAAGATGATGGCTGCTTAGACGAACAATGTTTTTAATTAAACTTATTTAAAGTCGCGAAAACCATTTAGAATGGTGTTTTATGTGAATATAAAACACCATGAAATTTCAGCTAAATATTTGGTATATCGCAAGCTTTTGCATTGCCTCAGTTGGCCTACCCATTATTGGTAACGCTGCTGGGGCTTTTGTTTCTCCAGACCATATTCGCACACTTGCGGCTTCTTGCGCAGCTTGCCACGGTAGCGGCGGCAATAGCGCTGGCATTACCCCCACGCTTGCTGGTTTAGAGCCTGGCTACTTTAGTACGCAAATGCTGGCGTTTAAAGATGGTAGCCGCCCTGCCACTGTCATGCACCATCATGCTAAAGGTTTAAACGCTGATGAAATCAATCAATTAGCCAATTATTTTTCGCAGCAAAAACGCGCTGCCAACGCGGCACCAAAAACGCAGAGTTTGAAAGCTGATCATGGCAATTAATCATTTAAATCGGCGCGATTTTATTAAAATTGCGGGTGCCAGCACGTTAATTTCTAGTACTTCTTTATTAAGCGCTTGCGCAAGCCTTGGCAATAACAAAGCCTCTATTGGCAAAGGTGTTATTGGTAGGGTCGTGATTATCGGCGGCGGTTACGCGGGCACCACGGCAGCCAAGTACATTCGCATGTGGGGCTTGGGCAATATCGAAACTGTTGTCATCGAAAAATCCAGCCAATTCGTCTCTTGTCCGCTTAGCAATTTGGTGTTGGGCGGCAGTAAAAGTATTAACGACCTGACTTTTGGCTACGATTTAGTCAAAAAAAATCATGGCGTTAAATGGCTGAATGACGAAGTGACTGCCATTGATACTACAAACAAAAAAGTGATAATGAAACGTGGCGAAATTACCTACGATCGCTTGATTGTCGCACCCGGCGTTGATTTTATTTATGATGCGCTCCCAAACTTACAATCAGCCGAAGAACAGCAAAAAATTCCGCATGCATGGAAAGCTGGCTGGCAAACCGTAAACTTGCGCAAACAATTAGAAGCGATGCCAGATGGCGGCGTGTTTGTAATGAACGTGCCAAAAGCGCCCTACCGCTGCCCACCAGGACCCTATGAGCGCGTTTGCCAAGTGGCGAGTTATCTGAAGGATCACAAACCAAAAAGTAAAATAATTGTCCTAGATGCCAATGCAGAAATCATATCGAAAAAAGGGCTATTTACTAAGGTTTTCAATGAGATGTACGCGGGTATGATTGATTATCGGCCGAATAATGCCATTGTTGAGATTGATGTGGCAAGCAAAACAGTCACCACCGATTTCGACAAAGTGAAGGCAGATGTGCTAAATATTATTCCGCCGCAGCGTGCTGGCAAACCCGCTCAAATGGCTGGCCTCACCGAAAAAGATTATCCTTGGTGCGAGGTGAGTTTTTTAACTTATGAATCTAAAATCGTACCAAACGTGCATGTAATTGGCGATTCTGTTTCGGCCGGTTTGCCAAAATCAGCCCACATGGCGACCAGCCAAGCACGCGTTTGCGCTAACGCCATCGTCGCGCTGATGAGCGGAAGCGCGCCCGACCCAGCGCCCGTGTTCGCCAACACCTGCTATAGCTACGTCAACGACAAACAAGCCATGCATGTGGCGAACGTATACCGTTACGACGAAGGCAAAAAAATCATGGTGGCAGCCGAGGGCGGCGGCGTTTCGCAAGCGCCATCCGAGCAAGAAGGTCAATACGCAAGCGCTTGGGCGGCCAATATTTGGTCGGATGTGTTAACTTAAATCTTACTAAAATCATGTTTGAAACCATTTTTTATAAACTCAGTAGCTATATTCAAGTAGCATTTTGCAGCCTTTCCACCCTCACTTGCGCCAGTGCAGCCGAACCACCGAACAAGCTAAACTTGCGCTTGCCAGCAGGGTTTGAGATTGCTGTTTTTGCCAAGTTAGATAGCGCGCCACGCATGTTGGCATTTGATAAAAATGGTCATTTATTTGTTTCATTGACCAAAAACAATCAAATTATTATGCTGGCAGCAGCCAATAGGGACGGGGCTTCCAGAGCACCTGTTTTAGTCTCAAATCAACTCAATGCACCACATGGTTTGGCATTTGTGGGCGACGATTTACTGGTGGCCAATCAAGATGGCATCGTAAAATTAACGCAAAAAAATGGCAATTGGTCTGCCCCGCAACCCTTTATCCATAGGCTTCCCAGCGGTGGTCATACGCTTAAAACTATTAAAGTTGGGCCAGATAATTTTCTATATTTAAACGTCGGCTCCAGCTGCAATGTGTGTGTGGAAGAAGACCCAACGCGCGCGACCATTTTGCGCTACACCCTGCAAGGCAAGCCAGCTGGCGGTTTAGAGGTGGTTGGCCAACACAATAATTTAGCCACAATATGGGCAAGCGGCTTACGCAATAGCCAAGGTTTTGCATGGCACCCAAAAACAGGTAGCATGTTTGCCACCAATAACGGCGCGGACATGCGCTCGTCTACTAAAGGTGGAAAAGTGAATGACGAGCTTCCACCTGAGCATTTAAACAAAATTGAACCTAGGCGAAATTATGGCTGGCCGCATTGTTGGGGGGATAGTAATTTGAAAAATATGGTCGAGGATCCAAATTTTGTAGGTGCGAATAACTTCTGCAAAAATGCCACGCCGCCAGCAATTACCTTCACCTCGCACTCCACACCCATCGGCGTGACGTTTTTAAATAAAACAAATTTTCCGAGCGAATACAAAAACGATGCAATCGTTGCGCTGCATGGCTCGTGGAATCGCGCGCAACTAAGCGGCTATAAATTGGTGCGCGTGAAATTTAATGGCGTAACACCTGTCGAACTAGTGGACTTTGCAACTGGCTGGCTCCAGAATGATGAGGCAGGCCATAATGAAGCTTGGGGCAGGCCTGTGGACGTGATTGCTGGCCCAGATGGCGCGCTATATGTATCGGACGACCGCGCAAATGTTATTTACCGCATTAGCTACAAAAACCAACATTAGGGAACGATTATGTTTAAATTGATTACTTGTTTATCGCTTAGCCTATTCATTAGTGCAACTGCACTTGCCGAAACCGCGCCCGCAAAATTACCAGGCAATATCGCAATGCACATCGCAAAAATGCATTACGAGCACCCAGTGCGATTGCTGCACCCTTATTTGGATGTGTGGCACATGAAAGGCCCTTTGGCGGAAAAAGCCGCGCTAAAAACGCTAAAAAAGCGCTTCGCCAATGTGGATGATTGCAACGCTGCTGCGAATGTGGTGTTATTGATTGAGCCGCACATGTTTTACAACGCACAGTTACGCGTGTTTCATGGTGAAATCATTGCGCGCGCTTATGTGAACACCACTGATTTAAGCTCTCAAAGCGCTATTACCACCATTAAAAAACAAGTGACGCAAAATGGTGAGCTTGGCGTAAAGCCTGACTATTACATGGAAAAAGCTTATGTAAAAGCCATGGAGAAAGTGATTAAAAAACTGGAAACCGACGCGGCATTTTTAGCCACGCTGGATAAAGCCAATATTGAAAATCCTAAACTCATTTGTAATGCTTTAGATGATTTACCTGTGTCGAAAATTTACTACTAAGAGGATTTAAACTAGATGAAAAAATTAATATTTATCATTGCAACTGTGCTTGCAAGCGGCTGCGTCAACCAAGTAGGAACAGCAAAAAATGCGAATACACCACTACAAAAAATTACCGGCCTAAAAACGCCAGAATCAGTCGTGCAAGCCAAAGATGGGCGCATTTTCATCTCAGAAATCGGCGAATTTGGCAAAGATGGTGATGGTCAAATTACCATGATAGACAAATCGGGCAAACGCAGTGTTTTCGCTATCGGCTTGAACGACCCGAAAGGTTTGGCGGTTATCGGAATCAACTTATATGTGGCCGACAAAGATAAAGTTCTCAAAATCTCGCCCGACGGCTCAAGCAGCGTTTTCGCTGCAGCCAGCGCATTCCCCGCCAAACCACAATTTTTGAACGATTTAGAAGCCGATCCGCAAGGCAATTTATACGTATCTGATAGTGGTGACATTATGGGCAGCGGCAAAGGCGGCGCAATTTACAAGCTCGACGCGGCTGGCAAAGTCACGCTGCTCATCGACGGTAAACAAGATGCGCGCGTGATGGCACCCAACGGCTTATTAGCGGACGATACTGGTAACGTATTGATTTATGTGGATTTTACTTCTGGAATTTTGTATAGCTACAACCAAAAAACTAAGGCGCTAACTGACATTGCCGAAGGTTTTGGCGGCGGCGATGGCATTGTGCATCACAGCAATGGCAGCATGTTTGTCAGCGATTGGAAAAATGGAAAAGTATTTAGCGTAAGCACCAAAGGCGATGTAAGTCTGCTAAAAGGCGGCTTTCAATCAGCCGCGGATATTGCGATAACTAAAGACGAAACCTACATCATGGTGCCTGACATGAAAGCGGGTGAGTTGGATTTTATTCCGCTTAAATAGCGGGCAAAATAAGTGAGCGAACTGCGGAAAATTGCGCTCGACTGGCTATGCGAATGCGACGCTGAGAAAAAAGCAAAAGGCGTTTTGGCGCTAAAAAAAATTAAATTCAGCACGCCTGCAAGCCAATATCCATGTGGCCTGCAAGGCATCTATCAAAACATTCCTGGCAGGCCAACTAAGCCAGAATTGGTTGCGCCCTTGCAACTACCAAAGCGCTCTATGCGCACGATTGAAGGTCGCGCCGCCCTCATCCACGCCCTCGCCCACATCGAATTTAACGCCATTAATTTGGCGCTGGATGCGATTTGGCGCTTTGACAATATGCCCGAAAATTACTACACCGATTGGCTAAAAGTCGCGGTGGAAGAAGCCTATCATTTCTCACTTTTAAACGCGCATTTGCAAACTTTTGGCTACCGCTATGGCGATTTTTCAGGCCACAACAGCTTGTGGGAAATGGTCGATAGAACCAAAGATGACGTGCTGGCACGCATGGCACTGGTGCCGCGCACCATGGAAGCGCGCGGCTTGGACGCAACGCCATCCACTCGCAACAAATTTGCGCAGGTCGGTGATTTGAGAATGGCGGAAATTTTAGATATTATTTTGCGCGACGAAATTGGTCATGTAGCGGTTGGCAATGTTTGGTATAACTGGCTCTGTAATGAGGGAGATTTAGAACCGATTGCGACTTTTAAAAGCTTATGTGTTGAATATAGTGCACCTAAACTCAAGCCACCATTCAACCTTGAAGCTAGACGTAGCGCTGGTTTCAGCGAAGCAGAACTGGCGTTACTATAAACCTGTCATTCCGTGCTTTGGCGTGTTAATAATGCACTTTAGTGTATATATTCCACGGACAAGACCTTTACGATCTAAACCGCAATCTAGTCAAGATGCTGAATCGAGTTCAGCATGACAGAAATTTTAAGCCGTAAACAAATTAATCACGCCATTTAAGCCTGAGTGATTTAACGAATAAGTCGCTTGTTGCTGCACGATAGGCTTGGCGTGATACGCCACGCCCACAGCCGCGACAGACATCATTTTCAAGTCATTCGCGCCATCGCCGATGGCAATGGTTTGGTCGGCTTTTAAGCCAAGCTCATCGCGTAATTTCAGCAATTCTTGTGCTTTGCGTTCAGCATCGACAATGTCGCCCAAAATGTTACCTGTGAGCTTTCCGTCGATAATTTCAAAAGTGTTGGCAACTGCGTAATCGAGCCCAAGTAAATTTTTAACGTGGTTTGCAAATAGGGTAAAGCCCCCAGAAACCAGCATAGTTTTGATGTTGTTGGCTTTACATGCTGCTATCCACTCCACCGCGCCAGGGTTGGCTTGCAGTCGCTCATCAATCACCTTTTGTAAGGCAGTTTCGGGCAAACCTTTCAGCAAAGCTACGCGCGCCTTCAAACTTTGTGCGAAGTCTAGTTCGCCACGCATACTTCTTTCGGTAATCGCAGAAACCTGTGGTTTCAAATTCATCATATCGGCAATTTCGTCGATACATTCAATATTAATCAGTGTCGAATCCATGTCCATCACACATAAGCCAAAATGGCTTAAACGCTGTGCATCTGGCACTAATGCACAATCAATTTGCTGCTCGGCACAGAACGTTTTCACCGCTGCAAAGTCTGCTAATTGTGTGGGCAAGTAATATGCATGTTCAGCAATTTGCATAAATTGCGTGTTTCCGCCGATTTGGCCATGAATATGCTGCAAATGCGCCATTTGAATGGCGCGACCTTGAACCACTAAACGCATGAAATAACCTGAGATTAACCAAAATTGAAATTATAGCAGGTGCACTAATCAGCATCATGTCTTTGTGATTTCATATTTGAATGCTATGATTTTTTATCCGTTTTATCTTCCGAAAGTTACGAATGAAATCCACACCAAAAGACCCTAACTTACAAAATTTGTCATGGCTTAATTTGCCCAACCTACCTTCGCCGCTAAAAGCGCTGTTCGCGGGCTATTTACTGGTGATTGGCGTTGGCTTGCTCATGGCGGGATTACAGATTATGATGACGCACGGCATGGCCGATGGCAAAGTGGGATTATCGAAAAATGATATTGTGTATAGCTATTATGGCGACCGCACACATAGCAAACTAGAAAGTATGCTCAACGGATCGATGAAGGCCAATGCGCCAGATGAAGTACGCGCAGACATTATTCAGTGGGTGCACAAAGGTGCGCCAAAAGCCGATTGGGACGATCATTTTAAAGGCGTTTTCGAGCAACATTGCGTGGCCTGCCATAGCAATGTGCCGAATATACCTAACTTTAAAAACTTTGAAGAAGTGCAAAAAGTGGCCGCAACTAGCACTGGCGCAACAATTGAAAGCTTAACGCGCGTTTCGCACATTCATTTATTCGGCATTAGCTTTATCTTCTTTTTCATTGGTTTTATTTTTAGCTTTGCGGTGGGCGTACCTAAAAAACTCAAAATCATCGCCATTGCATTCCCATTTGCATTTTTGATTGTTGATATTTTATCGTGGTGGCTCACTAAGTTAAGCCCAGGTTTTGCATATTTCACCATCATCGGCGGCATCGGCTATAGCTTGGCTTCTACGTTTATGTGGGCAACCAGCATGTACCAAATGTTTTGGTTAAGCCGCAACGGCAAAGTGTATGGCAATGCTTGGGAGCAAGATTTATAATTAAGAGAACATGCCCTGCAAGCCTCATGGGTATTGGATTGCATGGCATTTTATTAATTAAAAATTAAAATTTTTGTGCGGCGGTAATCACCACTTCAACCTTATAATTGGAGTTTGCGAGTAAGGCCTGTACAGTGGCGCGCGGAGGTGCATGGCCTTTAATATCGGCAACCCATGCGTCCCAAACTACATTCATCGCTGCATAATCGGCTAAATCGGCCAAGTAAATTTGTGCCATTAGAATACGCGATTTATCTGAGTTGGCTTGTATCAGCAGCGCGTCAATCATACCCAAAACCTCGCACATTTGGCCGCTAATGTCTTGGCTTAAATCGTTGGCGACTTGACCTGCCAAATAGGCCACACCGTTAAAAACCGCCATGTCAGAATAGCGGTTTTCTACACTAAATCTTTTGATAATCAAGCTTTTAAACTCGCCACATCATCTACCACCACCGCGAATAAGTCACGAATCGCGGCCAGTGCGGCTTCGTGCATGGTTTGCGCATCGATTGTTTTACCGTTTGCGCCAACTAAACTACGCGTTGCACAAGCGCTGGCAACCACCGTCGGTTTAAAGCCCAAATTAAATGCGCCACGCGCAGTCGAGTTAATGCACATATGCGTCATAAAGCCTGCAATTACCACATTTTCGATACCGAGCGCCTTTAATTGCGCTTCAAGCGGAGTCGCAACAAAAGAATTAGGATAATTTTTGGTAATTAAAGCTTCACCATTTTTTGGCGCAACTTCAGCAGAAATCTGACCAATTTCCGCAGTCACATCATACGGCGTACCCACTCCTGCATCGTGCTGAATATGAATAATCGGAATGTTTAAATCGCGTGCCATTTGCAATAATTTTTGCGCCTCTTTCACCGCTGGCTCTACATTGGTCAGCTGCATCATGCCGCGTCTATAAGTATTTTGGCAATCCACCATAATTAGCGCGGAATCTTTAAGGCCAGCAGGGTTGTAGCCCATACCAGTAATGTCACGCAGTGTTTGTGAAGCAGTTGTCATCATATGTCCTTTATTGTTGATTTTGCTGGCGTCAGCTTTTTTATACTAGCTTCTATTAGGCTTTTGCGCGAAAATATCACTTGAAACAAAAACTATAATTAATTGCCATTGCAAACATCACTTTAAAATGAATCTACACGAATATCAAGCCAAACTTTTATTACAAAAATATGGTCTAGCAACGCCTATTGGCGCGGTTGCAGGCGATGCCACCACAGCAATCGAAATCGCAAAAAATATTAATTCGCACGCGTTTGTGGTGAAAGCGCAAATTCACGCGGGCGGACGCGGAAAAGCGGGCGGCGTAAAGCTGGTGAAATCACTTGTCGAAGTAGAAGCGACTGCAAAAGCCTTGCTTGGCAAGACTTTAGTTACTTACCAAAATGCGCCCGATGGGCAAATGGTGAACCAAGTGCTCATCGAAGAAACTTTGCCAATTGCGCGCGAATTATATTTATCGATGTTGGTTGATAGAACTTTAGAAAGAATTGTAGTAGTTGCTTCGTCTGCGGGCGGCATGGATATTGAAGAGATCGCCGCCAAACATCCAGAGCAAATTTTGCAGGAAGTGTGCGACCCGCTGAACGGTTTGGTGGATTTTCAAGCGCGCAATTTGGCGTTTAACTTAAATATTGCGCAAGTGGCCGAATTTACCAAGTTGCTAAAAGGCTTGTACAAATTGTTCAAAGAAAACGATTTAAGCCTGCTAGAAATTAACCCACTCATCGTCACGACAGACGGAAAACTGGTGGCGCTGGATTGCAAAATGAGCGTGGACGACAACGCGCTGTATCGCCAAAAAACATTAAATGAGCTACGCGATTGGAGCCAAGAAGACGCGAAAGAAGCGATTGCGCACGCGGCGGGGCTTAACTACATTGCACTTAACGGCAACATTGGCTGCATGGTTAACGGCGCGGGTTTGGCGATGGCAACCATGGATTTAATTAAATTGCATGGCGGCGCGCCTGCCAATTTCCTCGATGTCGGCGGCGGCGCCTCGGCGGAAATGGTGACCAAAGCGTTCAAAATTATTCTGGAAGATAAAAATGTACGCGCCATTTTGGTGAACATTTTTGGCGGCATTATGCGCTGCGATATTATTGCCGAAGGCATTATCACCGCAGTGAAAGAGATGGGTTTGACCATTCCCGTTGTCGTCCGTTTAGAAGGCACAAACGTTGACTTAGGTAAACAAATGTTACGGATGAGTGGCCTCAATATTATCTCGGCAGAAAATTTAACGGATGCGGCTAAACAGGTAGTGAAGGTGGCAGCATGAGTATTTTAGTCAATAAAAATACGCGCGTTTTATGCCAAGGTTTTACTGGCAAACAAGGCACGTTTCATTCGGAGCAAGCGCTGGCCTACGGCACCAAAATGGTCGGCGGCGTCACACCTGGCAAAGGCGGTCAGCAACATTTGAATTTACCCGTGTTCAACACCATGCGCGATGCCGTGTGCGAAACGCAAGCCAACGCCAGCGTCATCTATGTGCCACCGCCGTTTGCGGCAGATTCGATTTTAGAAGCGGCTGACGCGGGCATTGCGCTTATTGTGTGCATTACCGAAGGCATTCCCGTATTAGATATGCTCAACGTGAAGTCGGCATTAAAGGCGAATGGCGCAAAATTAATCGGCCCAAATTGCCCTGGCATTATCACACCAAACGAGTGCAAAATCGGCATTATGCCGGGCAGTATTCACCTGCGTGGCAAGGTGGGCGTAGTATCGCGCTCTGGCACGCTCACTTACGAAGCGGTGCATCAAACTACTGCGCTGGGTTTGGGTCAAACCACTTGTGTCGGCATTGGCGGCGATCCGATTAAAGGCTTAAACTTTATTGAATGCTTAACCTTATTTGAGGCTGACCCTGAAACAGAAGCGATAATTATGGTTGGCGAAATCGGCGGCTCGGATGAAGAAGCCGCAGCAGATTTTATTAAACATCACGTCACCAAACCAGTCGCCGCCTATATTGCAGGGCTAACAGCACCAAAAGGCAAGCGCATGGGGCATGCTGGCGCAATTATCTCTGGCGGATCTGGCCGTGCCGAAGATAAAATGAAAGCGCTGGAAAACGCAGGTTGCGTGGTGGCAACTTCACCCGCAGGCTTGGGTGAAGCGGTGCTGCAAGCCATAAAAAGTAAAGCCGAAAATAGAAAGTAGCTAACTTGAAAAAATTGATTGTGTTTCTATGTTTTTCTCTGCTAAGTGCATTAAGCTTTGCTGAAGACATTGCCTACTTGCTCACTGCGGCCTCCAAGGGCGATTTGGCGACAGTGAAGGCTATGCTGGAAAGCGGCGCAAGCGCCAATACTAAAGATGCAGATGGCATTACCGCACTAATGTACGCGGCGCGTAAAGATAAAGCCGATGTGGCTGCTGCGCTGATTGCAAAAGGCGCTGAGGTGAACGCTAAAGACAAAGGCGGCTGGACCGCGCTGATGTTCGCGGCTCGAAAAAATCACATCGCCACGGTAAAAGTGTTGCTAGAAAAAGGCGCTGACCCGAAAATTCGCGACGATAGCGGCTGGAGCGCATTCGGTATGGCATCGACTTCTGGTTATTCTGAAATCGTAGATTTGATGATTAAACACGGCGTGGACGCCAACGCCAAAGCCGATGACGGCAAAACTGCACTGATGTACGCCGCCAAAAGTGGCGATGTGCCGACAATTACCTCGCTGATGGCGCAAGGCGCGCAAGCCAATGCGCACGATAGGCAAGGTGCAACCGCATTAATGTATGCCGCGCGCCAGGGCCACGCGTCCGCAATCGCTTACATGTTGAGTCATGGTGCTAAAGTAGACGAGCAAGATCAATCGCGCTGGACAGCGCTAACTTGGGCGGTGAAAAAAGCGCAGGTTGAAGCGGCCAAAACCTTGCTTGCAAAAGGTGCCGATGTAAACCACGAAGACTCGGAAGGTACGCCGCTGTTGCAATTGGCGGTAGATACTAACTCAGAAGACATGGTGAAACTGTTGCTTGCAAACAAAGTCGATGTAAAAGCGCGCGACAAATATGGCCTGACTGCGTATGTGTATGCGCTTAAAAAAGGCAACCCTGAAATTGTGAAATTGATCAAAGATGCCGGTGGAAAATATTAGGCTCAAATACTAAGCGCATGAAAATCGCGCTCGCACAAATTAACTGCATCGTTGGCGATATTCAAGGCAACGCGGCCAAAATATTAGATTTCGCCAATCAGGCAAAAGCAGCTGGCGCGAGCTTAATCATTACGCCAGAACTCGCTTTGTGCGGTTATCCGCCCGAAGATTTGTTATTTCGTGATGATTTTAACCATGCCTGCGAACAAGCGCTGGAGCGGCTTGCAGGGCAGGTTTCTGCAATTACTTTATTAATTGGTCACCCACATTTAGCCAATAAAAAACTGTATAACGCGGCTTCCATCCTCGAAAACGGCAAAATCGTCGCGACTTATCACAAACAATGTTTGCCCAATTACAGCGTATTTGATGAAGAACGCTATTTTGATGCGGGCACCAAACCACTAGTTTTTTCTCACCAAGGCACAAAATTTGGTGTGATGATTTGCGCAGATGGCTGGGAACCTGCGCCAGCCATGCGCGCCAAACAAGCGGGTGCAGAGTTTTTGCTCGCGCTCAACGCCTCGCCTTATCACATGGACAAGCTGGAAACGCGCTACGAAGTGATTGCCGAGCGTGCCAAAGAAACTGGTTTGCCCATTATTTATGTGAATATGGTCGGCGGACAAGACGAGTTGGTGTTTGATGGCGCGTCGTTTGTTCTAAACAAAGAAGGTAGCGTTACGCAGCAATTGCCTTCGTTTGAAGAAACGTTAGGTGTGGTAGAAATTAATAACATGCAGACCAATAACCATGCGCCTTCCAGAGCCTTTATTTCACCAAAACTGAGCTTAGAAGCAGCCGTTTACAACGCGCTTAAATTGGGCTTGGCAGATTACGTCAATAAAAATGGCTTTCCCAGCGTGGTGTTAGGGCTTT
>JANOWN010000006.1:0-13314 GCA_031417915.1 Methylotenera sp. | reverse complement strand
TGGCGAGGGCATTGTAAAAGTGGTGGGTGAAGTGGGCAGCGGCAAAACCATGTTGTGCCGCATGCTGCAAACCATGTTGCCAGAGAATGTTGAGCGCATTTACCTTGCCAACCCAAGCGTAGCGCCAGAAGATATTTTGCACGCGATTGCGTTTGAGCTGCAACTCAAATTACCCAAAAATGCCGACCGCTTAAAAGTGATGCAAGTGCTGCAAACGCACCTATTGGCGCGGCATGCAGCGGGCAAGCAAGTAGTGATTTTTGTAGAAGAAGCGCAAGGCATGCCACTGGCGACTTTAGAAGAAATTCGCTTACTTTCTAACTTGGAAACCAAACACGATAAATTGCTACAAATTGTGTTGTTTGGCCAGCCAGAGTTAGACGAAAATCTTAACCAAACCAATATTCGTCAATTGCGCGAGCGCATTACACATAGTTTTAATCTAGCGCCATTACAACAAAAAGAAATCAGCGAGTATTTGATGTTCAGGTTACGCTCTGCGGGTTATTTTGGGCCGCCTTTGTTCAATGTGGCGGCGATTAAAAAGTTGGCTAATGCGGCAGAAGGCTTGGTGCGGCGCGTAAATATTTTGGCAGATAAATCACTGTTAGCAGCGTTTGCCGAGAACGAGTACCAAGTGACATCGAAACATGTGCAAGCGGCGATTGGCGATAGCGAATTTGGTGTAGAAGCCTCGAAAAAACAAGCAAAAAAATCGCAAATGTTCATGTGGGGTGGTTTGCTGGCATTGGGCTTGGCGCTTGGCTATGCGGCAAGTTTGTGGTCGCAAAAACAAGCAACGCCCAAACAAAATAAACCTGAAATTGCCGCCGCAAAAGTTTTGCCTAAAGTAGTTGAAGTGAATAAAAATGCAATTGCAACAACAATTACTCCTGCGTCCACATCTTTAAAGACAGCAAGCCTGCAGACCAATAACGGTGAGCCTTCTGGAGCATCTAGTACACAAGATGATATTTTAATACGGCGCTTAAACGCCACAACAGCTTGGTTGGCCAGCCAAGCACCCACTACGGTGAGTATTCAGCTGATGGGAGCGAGTAGCGAACCTCAACTAAAATATGACCTTGAAGCACTAAGCCAGCAAATCGAGATAGATAATATTTATGTGTACAGAACTAAAGTAAATAATTTGCCATTTTTATCAGTTTTATATGGAAGTTTCCCCAGCCGTTTAGAGGCGATTCAAGCCTTACGCAAGTTACCTATCGAAATTCAAAAAAATCGCCCGCAATTGCGCACCATTGCTGGCGTGTTGCAAGAAACCAAATAAAACTTTTATAAATTTACTTAAAAGCTCAGTTTTAAGTAAATTTATAAAAGTTTCAAATAGTTAGTATTGCAATTTAATCTAGATTATGCGATAACTATCCAATTGCAAAAAACATTTGGCTAATTACCAAATTTTTTTGGCGAAGTATAAAATTTTTTGGGAGCGAGCACGCCGTGCTTAATAACAATATTCAATTTTCTTTGGCTAAATTTATGGTTAAGCTTAGCGCAATTGCTTTGGTTGCCGTGATGCTTGCATCTTGTGCGCATCAGTCAAAAGTGAAACCTTCCACTGGTCATATTGATGGCAAAATAGCAAGCCCGCAAGTCAATCAGAATGCGGCTCCTAATGCGCCTATTCCAAAGCTGGTAAGAAGCGCGCCAATATTACCTCCACCAAAAGCCACCACTAAAGCACAAACCTATAGCGTGGTGGTGAACGAAGTGCCCGTTAAAGAAATTTTGTTTGCACTGGCGCGTGAAAGCAAACTGAATATCGACATTCACCCTAGCATACAAGGTCGCGCGACGCTGAATGCGGTTGATCAAACCTTGCCCGCGATTTTAGAGCGCTTAGCCAAACAAGTGGATTTAACCTACAAAATGGATGGCAATGTGCTCTACATTGCGCCAGATTCGCCTGTATTGCGTAGTTACAAAGTAGATTATGTGAACATGAACCGCGATACCAAAAGCTTTATCGGCGCGGATGGTCAAATTTCTAGTTCATCACAAATTGGTGATAGCACCTCAACTAGCGGCAACGGTGCGAATAATAGCTCGCGCACTTCCGTCGATAGCACTTCAAAAAACCATCTGTGGGAATCTTTAATTACGAATATTAAAGAACTGTTAGCAGAAACCGATAAAGAAGTGATTGTGACGCGCATTGGTGCGGCTGGGCAAACAGATAAACAAAGCAACAATCAAACTGCCAATGCAAACGGCACTGCTAATATTGGCCTGTCAGACGCCGCAAAAGTGGAAGCTGAAGATAGAGATAGGCAGAAATCAGAATATAAAACATTATTTGCAGCCAATGTGATTGCCAATGCGGAAACGGGCGTTATCAGTGTGCGTGCGACCAATAAACAACACGAAAAAGTACAAGAATTTATTGATAGAGTCATGGGTAGCGCTAGAAAACAAGTGTTGATTGAAGCGACTATTGTAGAGGTAAGATTAAACGATAGTTTTCAAGCGGGGATTGATTGGAGTCGCTTAAATAATGGGCCGAGCAATAGCGGTTTTGTGTTTGGTCAAACACTTGGTTCAAAAGGTTTCAATTTTAATCCTAACACAGGGGCAGTTACTCAAGGCGGTGCAAATGCACTCGGTATTGCTTCAACCGCGGGGTTGTTTGCGGGTTATTTAAACCCCGCCAGCGCCATTGGCAATATCGCAGCTTCCATTACTTTGCTTAAGCAGTTTGGCGATACCAAAGTACTCTCTAGCCCAAAATTGATGGTACTCAACAATCAAACAGCGGTACTTAAAGTGGTGGATAACTTAGTTTATTTCACTGTGCAGGCGCAACAATCTCAGGCTGCAGTCGGCGGTAGCGTGCTCTCAACCATTACTACCACACCGAATACGGTACCTGTAGGCGTGGTGATGAGCGTCACGCCGCAAATTAACGATACTGGCAAGGTAAATGTGAATGTGCGCCCCACTATTTCTCGCGTGTTGAGTTTTGTGCGTGACCCGAATCCGCAGCTACTGGCAATTCCGAGTCAGATTCCACAAATTCAAGTACGCGAAATGGAATCGATATTGCAAATTGATAGTGGCAATACAGCGGTGCTTGGCGGCTTGATGCAAGACGAAATAGTGCGTAACAGCGATAAAGTGCCTGGTTTGTCGGATGTTCCAGGCGTTGGAAAGGTGTTTACTGGCAAAAATGAAGCAAGTCAAAAAACTGAACTAGTGATTTTTCTGCGCCCAACGGTTATCCCCAACGCCAGCTTAGAAAGCGACGAGCTGCAAAGTTATAAACAATATCTTCCTGCACAACAATTACAAAACGTGCTTGAAGACGCGAATTGATTCGTGGGTGTGCTGACTAATGAGTCTTTTAATTAAAGCGCTAGATAAAGCCGAGAGTGAC
Source organism: Methylotenera sp. (assembly GCA_031417915.1). GTDB lineage: Bacteria > Pseudomonadota > Gammaproteobacteria > Burkholderiales > Methylophilaceae > Methylotenera_A. The sequence goes on along the minus strand of JANOWN010000006.1, from coordinate 9,917 downwards.
AAGGTTGAGCATGCTAGTACCAAGCAAAAGCAAGCCGAAAAAAATAAGGCTAAAGATACCTTTGATACAGGTTTAGAGCTGTCGCTCAGCCCTGCAGATAGCGTGCTTGCAGAGCCTGCACCAGCTATCAAAGCCAGCGATGTTAGCACGCAAAGTACCACCCACACTTCTAGTCAAACCGCTAGCCAACCTAGTAGAAGCGCTACTGCGCCTTTAGCTTCAACTTCTAGCAATTCACCTAAAAGTGCGGCCAATGTATTTTCTGCCAAAGGCGTTGAGGCAACAAATCAAAATACTAGGCTAGCCTTGATAGCAGGCGCGGGTTTGGTGGCATTGCTGGGGATGGGGTTATATTTTTATCAGTTTGTAGATAACACGCCTGATGTGGTGATTCCACCGCCTCCATTAACACAAGCCCAGGAACAAGCACCAGAAAGGATTCCAGAGCCATTCAAAGAGATGCCTGTGACAGAAGCGCAAGCATTTGAGCCTAATGAAATAGTGCCGTTACCAGAACAGCAAGCAACGCCAATAAAAATGGCTAAGAAACAATCCGCTAATGAGGATGAAGATCTGGCTGAGACGGCGCAAGATGAAACGATGGTAGAAGAGACAGTTGCTGTTGCAAAGACAAACAACAAAGGCGGTAAATCAAGAAACTTGCGATTAGGCGATGCAATTGCTTCGCGAAGCGCCTCTATTGAAGTGACTAAAACGCAACCTGCGGCTGGTATAAACCCAACGTTATTGAGCGCCTACGAGGCTTACAATGCGGGTGGCGATGCAAAAGCACAAAAGCTCTATAAACAAGTATTGCAACAAGATGTGCGTAATGTAGATGCGCTACTAGGGCTTGGCGCAATTGCTTCGCGTCAAGGTCGTGTGGCGGATGCAAATGGTTGGTTTGGCAAAGTGCTGGAAATTGACCCGCGAAACAATATGGCGCAAGCCGCTTTGCTTGATAGCAACTTACAATCAAATCAAGCGCAAGGTAACGAGGCCAATAGCGAAAGTCGCATTAAAAATATGCTGGCTAAAAACCCAAATGACGCTAATTTGCACGTGGCGCTGGGTAATTTGTATGCCGAGCAAAATCAATGGCCAGCCGCGCAGCAAGCCTATTTTGATGCATATAGCTTGAATAGCAATGCAGACAATGCGTTTAATTTAGCGGTGAGTTTAGACCAAATGGGTAAACCGAAATTGGCTTTACCTTATTACCAACGTGCGTTAGCGCAAGCCTCAGATAAAAGTAGCATAGACAAAACTGCGCTAGAAGCGCGCATTGCGGCAATTCAATAGTTAAAGATAAATAATGGCTGAACAAAGAAGAAAACTACGCCTAGGCGAATTGATGATACAGCAAGGTCTGATTAGTCAGGATCAGCTGCGTATTGCATTAATCGAGCAAGAGCAAAATAATATTCCACTGGGCCGTCAGTTGGTGCGTTTGGGCTTTGTTTCAGAGAACATGGTGCGTGATTTGGTTGCGCATACCATAGGCCAAGAAAGTGTCGATTTAACCACTGTGTTGGCAGATGTGGATGCTTTAGGCATGGTGCCAGAAGACTTTTCACGGCGTTATCACTTGTTGCCAGTCGCGTATGAAGATGCCACCAAAACCATGATTGTGGCGATGGCGGATATGTTTAACGTAGTCGCACTAGATCAGCTGCGCGCCATGCTGGGCGGGCAGATTCAGCTTAAACCTGTACTGGCGGCTGAGGCGCAATTAGAAGAACATATCGATCAGTTTTATGGTTATGAGCTTTCTGTTGATGGCATTTTACGCGAGATAGAAACAGGTGAAATCGACTATCAAAGCCTAACCGCCGATGGCGATGAATTCACGCAACCTGTGGTGCGGCTGGTGGGGGCGCTGTTGATGGATGCAGTTAAACGCGGCGCATCGGACATTCACTTTGAGCCAGAATACGCCTTTTTACGCATTCGTTACCGTATTGACGGTGTGCTGCAACAAGTGCGTAGCTTGCACAAAAGCTATTGGCCTGGCGTTGCGGTGCGCCTAAAAGTGATTTCGGGCATGGACATTGCCGAAACCCGTGCCCCGCAAGACGGTCGCTTAAATATGAATTTGTGTGGACGACCAATTGACTTTCGGGTGTCTGCGCATCCGACTATTCATGGCGAGAATATTGTGCTGCGGGTGCTAGATAGAGAGCGCTCAATTATTCCGCTAGAGCGCATGGGCTTGCGCACCTCAACTTTGGATCAATTAAAGCTAATGATGACGCGGCCAGAGGGCATACTGGTGGTGACTGGGCCAACTGGTAGCGGTAAAACCACGACGCTATATTCACTGCTATCGCATCAAAATACCGAGTCAGTAAATATCATGACTTTGGAAGACCCAGTGGAATATCCTGTGACGCAGATGCGGCAAACTTCGGTGGCGGAGGTCAATAAGATAGATTTTGCCAACGGCATACGCTCGATTATGCGGCAAGATCCCGACATAATTTTAGTGGGTGAGGTGCGCGATTCAGATACCGCCACCATGGCTTTTCGTGCGGCTATGACGGGGCATCAGGTATTTACTACGTTACATACAAACTCTGCTTTAGGGGCTTTTCCTAGGCTGATTGATATTGGTATTTCGCCCGATATTATGGCGGGCAATATTATCGGCGTGGTGGCGCAGCGATTAGTGCGCGTGCTTTGTCCGCACTGCAAAGAATCGGCCAAACCCAGTGACGATGAGCGCAAAATTTTGGGTGTTAAGCGCAATGAGGCAATCCAAATATTCAAGCATAAAGGTTGTAAACGCTGCAACCAAACAGGTTATCGCGGCCGTATGGCGATTATGGAATTGTTGCGCATTGATTCTGACATGGATTCGCTCATTGCACGGCGTGCGCATTTTGACGAGCTACGCAAAATGGCGCTAGAAAAAGGCTTTAATACCTTGGCGGATGATGGTGTGCGGCGTATTTTAGAAGGCTATACCAGTATCGAAGAAGTGATGCGCGTGATTGATCTCACCTCACGTGTATTTAATTAGACCGAATTGGCATTAGTTCGAGTGGCGAGGCAAATTTAACCTGTGGCAACCTATAATTACAGGGCAATTGATCAAACTGGCCGTCATGCACAAGGGCAGATCGACGCGCTTAACGAGGTGGATTTAGAAATTCGCCTTGAGCGCATGGGGCTGGATTTAATCACCTTCAAATCGACCGAAAAATCCAAAAAAGTATTCTCACAAAATAAGGTAAGCAATCGCGATTTGGTGATGTTTTGTTTTCAGCTAGAACAGCTCACCAGCGCTGGTGTGCCGATGCTGGAAGGTTTAAACGATTTGCGTGAGAGTACTGCAAACCCTTATTTTCAAAAAGTATTGGGTTCACTAGCGGGCGATGTGGAAGGCGGAAAAATGCTCTCGCAAGCAATGGCCGAGCATCCAGATGTGTTCGATGAAGTGTTTGTGAATTTGGTCGCCGCGGGTGAACAAACAGGCCAATTGCCTAAGGTGTTTGATAACCTATGCAACACGCTTAAATGGCAAGATGAGTTAATGGGTCAAACCAAGCGGCTATTGGCTTACCCGTTATTTGTATTTGTGGTGGTGATGGCGGCCGTAACTTTTTTAATGATTTACTTAGTGCCAGAAATGGTAAAGTTTTTAAATAGCCTAGGCCAAGAGTTACCATTGAATACTAGAATTTTAATATTCATTTCCAATGCATTTGTAAAATATTGGTGGCTGATTTTGGCTTTTCCAATTGTGGTGGTGACTGGTTTGGCGGCCTATATCAGGCAAAGCCCAGAGGCACGATATAAGTTTGATTACATTAAGCTGAAATTACCACTCACTGGTGAAATTTTGCAAAAAATTATTATGGCGCGATTTGCGCGATACTTTGCGCTGATGTATCAAACAGGAATTCCTATTTTAGAGGCAATTAAAACTTGCGAAAATATCGTGGGCAACCGCGTGGTGGCTGATGCGCTGAGCCGCGCCCATGCCCAGATTAACGCGGGTGATAGCATGAGTGATAGCTTTCATAACGCGGGCTTGTTTCCGCCTTTGGTGGTGCGTATGATTAAAGTGGGTGAGAACACGGGTGCGCTAGATAAATCGCTGCTTAATGTGAGCTATTTTTACGATAGAGACGTGAACGAATTGATGCAAAAAATGCTTAAATTGCTAGAGCCAGCGCTCACAGTTGTATTGGGTCTGATTTTGGCGTTTATTATGATGTCCGTGCTTGGCCCTGTGTACGATTCATTTGGTAAAATGAAGTTCTAATGAATGCTGATATTGAAAGCTTATATTAAGTAAATAAAATGTTAAGTAATCCGAAAAAATTAATTTTATGCGCCACCAATAAAAGCTTAACGGCTGGCTTGTGGTATGGCACAAAATTGCAAAGCTATGCAGTTTTTAGCAACACCGATGAAGATTACACGGCGTTTAGCGAGTATTTAGCACAGTATGGCGATACCAATATTTATTTGATTATGGATGCGATTGAAGAAGACTACAAGGTAGAAAGTCTGCCGCACACTACAGGTGGCGCGCGGCGTGAAATTATCGAACGCAAGCTAGGTCAATTTAATCGTAATAGCGTGTATCGCGCTGCGCACTTTATTAATCGCTCTACCGACAAACGTAAAGATGATAATTTCTTGTTTGTGGCCTTAAGCAATGCCGACTTTTTACAAGGCTGGATGGACGCCATTCAAGCCAACCATGCGCCGCTGGTGGGCGTGTATTTACTGCCAATGATAAGCCAAGTGGCGGTGCGCCAAATGAAGTTGATGGCACCACATATATTGCTGTGCGAGCGATTATCATCAGGCCTTCGCCAAACTTATCTGCATAATGGCCGCCTGCGCATGAGTCGTTTGGTGCCAATGAAAGACGTGAAACCGAATCAGCTTGCGTATTTTTATTTGGTCGAAATTGAAAAAACGCAATTGTACTTAATGAGCCAACGTTTAATTACTGGTGAAACGCCTATGCAATTGGTGATGCCAGCCATTGACAATTCGCATGAGGAAATAGCAAAAAGTATCAGCCAAGAGCAAGGCTTAGAGTGCAAAGCAGTTGATATTTTGGCTTTTGCCAAAAATATAAATATCGCTGCAGATTTAGTTAAAACTCACCCAGAATTTTTGCATATGCAATTGTTGGCAAATGGCAATGTGCCAGATAACCTAGCACCAGCTACGTTTAGTAAGATTCACAGCCTAAATAATGTGCGTCGTAAAATAAATATTGCAACAGCTTGTGTAACAACTTTAGGCGTAGTTTTGGCAGGTTATTATGGTTGGCAAGGCATGCAACAAAAAGATCAGTTACAATTTATTAGCGCACAAACGCGATCACAACAGCAACAATACGAAGAAGTTGCGAAAAATTTCCCTACAACGCCAATCGCAAGTACCGAGCTTAAAATTGCGGCTGATTTAGCGCTGATCATTAAAAATAATGATCAATCGCCGCGCCAACTCATGCAAGTGTTAAGTGGCGCATTTGAGGCTTCGCCCGAGATTGCGCTCACCAGAATACGTTGGACGCAAACCAATGATAGGGAGATTAAAGACGAAGCGGGCAATCCAAGTGCCGCCCAAACAGTGGCTAATCAACCAACAACAAGCGCAAATATTGACCCAACAAAACTCATACAAATTGGTTTTATCAATGCAGAAATTAAAGGGTTTGCTGGCGATTATCGTGCGGCCTTAAACAGCGTCAATATGTTTGTAAATCAACTGCGCGAAAATGATTTGGTTGATCAAGTGATGATATTGCAAGAGCCGGTGAATGTGAGCTCGCTCGCCAATTTGCAAGGTAGCACCACCGATGAAAGCGCCACAACAGAACGTACACCCGCGATATTTAAACTAAAAATTGTGCTAAAACCTAGTAATAATGGAGTCGCGCCATGAGCTTAACGCAACAAGATTGGCGCAAATTACGTTATCCAATAGTCGGCCTGGGAGCCGCGCTGGTGCTAGTGGGGCTGTTAGTGAGTTTTGCAGATCAATATCGCACAAAAAATGAATTAGCCTTGCAAACACAGCAAAACTTGCTCAATCAGGCGCGCCAGCAATTTCAATCTTCTGGATTGGAAAAAGAAACGATTATTAAATATTTGCCCGAATATAATGATTTGCTGGCAAAAGGTTTTATTGGTGAAGAGCGGCGAATTGAGTGGATAGAGACGTTGCGTCAAATACATGCGCAACATAAATTGTTCAGCATCGATTACAGCATCGGCCTGCAAGAAAGTTACAAACCTAGCTTTTTGCCTAATTTGGGCAGCTTTGTGTTGCATCGCTCCGTGATGAACGTTAAATTGGACATGTTGCACGAAGGCGATATATTGGCCTTAATCGATGGTCTGCACGAGCAAACCACACCGTTTATTGTGCGCGATTGCGAAATTAGCAGGCCAGTTGGCGCGCAAGTCAATAGCAAGGATGTGGCGGCCAACATGCAAGCAAACTGTGAGATTGACTGGCTAACACTGCGCGACCCACAGCTATCAGGCGCAACACCGGCGGGGGCATTATGAAGAAATATTTAATCTTATTGTTTATATTTTTTAGCCAGCTAGTTTTTGGTCAATTGGCAATCGCGGCCGAGCCCATTGGCCGTTTATTTACCTCGCCCGCAGAGCGTAGCAACCTAGATTATTTAAGGCAAACCAAGAAAAAATTAATCGCGCCTGTAGCAATAGATGCGCCAAACGATGCCATGGAAGCCGCGCCAATAGTGCTTCCCAGGGCAGTTAATTTGCAAGGTTATGTCAAGCGAAACGATGGCAAACATGGCACGGTGTGGGTAAATAATCAAGCCATGCAAGAAAATTCAGGCAATAAAGATGTGCAAGTGGGCAAACTTTCGGAAAATAGTAACCGCGTGCCGATTAAATTATCCGCCAATGGAAAACACCTTAATTTAAAAGCTGGCCAAGTGTATGACCCAGAAACCAATCGCGTGCACGAAGCCCGCAACCACGGCGCGCAAGGCGACAGCGGAAAAATTGACGGCACGATAGGTGATAATTTTTAGCATTTAAGTTTTATGCAAAAACTTAATAAACAAATTACCAAGCAAAAAGGCGCGGTGCTCATTTTAATGGCTTTTATTATTGGGCTGGGTGTGCTTGCTTATATGCTGCATGCCTTTGATCCAGCTAGATTAAGATTAGAACAAGATAAAAAAACCTATCAAACCTTGAATGATGCCAAACAAGCTTTAATTGCGTGGTCTGTAAGTCATCAATATACCCTTGGGCAAATGCCTTGGCCAGATAGACACCTAGACCCTTTAATATATGATGGCAGTAGTGATTGCGTGACTACACCTTTTCAGTACAGTTATCTCCTCGGGCAACTTCCTAGCCAGCCCGACACTAGCCCATGCTTAGACCCTAATACAGGGCTAAATGTGTATTTGGGTTTGAGTACTTACCCAAGTTTAGGGCAAGATTTTCGCGATGCACAAGGCAATCGACTTTGGTACGCTGTCTCAAGGAATTTGGTTCGAGATCATGCAACATCAACAAACCCAGTAATTAATCCAAATATTATCAATGCGTCAACATATCAGTGGCTACAAGTATTAGATAGAAACGGAAATTTAGTTTCAGATCGTGTAGCAGCAGTAATTTTAGCGCCAGGCGACCCACTAGATGGGCAGAATCGGGCTGGCGCAGCAGATGCAAGCCAGTTTCTAGATCGCTTTCAAATAGGTGCGGCAGTATTTAATAATCGGGGCTATGCTACAGATGACGAAGATTTTGTTATTGGCGACAACAGTCGCAATGTGTCTGCAAGCGACCCAACCTTTGTGCAGCCCTACAATTTTAACGATAAGCTAGTTTTTATTACCATTGATGAACTGATGGCTGCGCTTGAAAAACGCGTTGGCGAGCAAGTACGTACTTCATTAAAAACTTATCAAGATACTAATGGATATTATCCGTATGCTGCACAGCTAGGTACTACGGTCATGTATAGCGGTACACAAAATCTACTAAGTGGTTTTTTGCCAGTGAACCCTCAAAATTGTAGTTATAACGCTTCGCCACTTTCAATCCCTATATCTAGTACAAGAGTTTCAGGCAGTCTAAATCTAACTACGTTAGCTAGTTTCGCCGTAGTATCTAAAGACTGGGCTGTAGTTGGGGCGGGTATGCCATCTGGGACAATAGTTTCTTCAGTTACAAACGAAAATCAATTGGTTTTATCTAGCGCAGCTACTTCGTCAGGAACAGCAAATTTAACATTCACTCAACCAAAAATGGAGTGCACTCAACCCTTATTCGATGCGGCTACCACGGCAATCTCTAGCATTACAGAGGTTAGGTTTTATTTGCCTAGCGGCACATTTACATCTTCAACTGGTTGTACTATACAAAGCAGTAGTACAAGATGCTATTGCACTGGCGTTGTTGGGTCGTGCTCAAATGCCACAACCACATTTAGCTGTAACTTATCTAGCTGCAATGCTGTAGGTGCTGGTGCAACTGGCGACATTCGTATAAGGGGGGGCAAGCTAACTTCAAGCTCTGGCGGCTGTCTCATTACAACGCCTATTACGAGAAACGCTACGACAAACTGCCCTATCACTACAGCTAGTAGAATTACCTGTAATTCAACAAATGGGCAATTTTCTTCTCATGCTAATGGGGATGTTCCATTTGATACTTTCTTGCCAAACTGGTTTAATCAAAACCAATGGGGTAATTATGTTTACTATGAATTGACGCGGCCAGCCAGCGCAACCATTGGCGTTGGTAGTAAAACCACTGAAGTTAGCGTAATTTCAATGGGGCGTGCCATCAATAGTGCACCATTTGCGGCATCAAGAGGAGCTATACAAGTTCGCCCATCATGCAATGCTTTGAATAATTATCTAGATAGCGTTGAAAATGCCAATGGAGACACATTGTATGATGCTACTTCAACATTACGCAGCTTAAATTATAATGACCAAAATTTTGTGGTGGCACCATGATAAATAACTGTTTTAATAAGCGAAATATGGGTTTTACATTGGTTGAAATGGCCATTGTATTGGTCATATTAGGCTTTGTATTAGCTGCACTCTTGCTTCCTCTGCAAGCGCAACGACAACAGCTGGCTCAAGCGCAGACGGAAAATACATTAGAAAATGCAAAACGCGCTTTACTTGGCTTCGCGCAACAACAAGGGCGCTTACCTTGCCCGGCAGCGGCTGCCAGTTTAGGCCAAGAACTCCCTTTAGGAGGTACTGATAACATTCCACCAAACCCGCTAACAGCGACTTGTAGTGCTCAATCAGGGTTTTTACCTGCGGCTACATTAGGCATTCAGCCTACTGACGCACAAGGTTTTGCATTAGACGCATGGAATAACCGAATTAGGTATGCGGTTACACCGAACAGCAATGATGCAGCAGTTGTAAACGGAGTTACTTGCGGAGGCGATACTGCGCCAGACTTTACTACGACTGGTAATTTGGCAGAGGTGGGGCTAGTTTGTTTAGCTCCTAATTTACGCATATGTAGAATATCCCCAGTGACCGATCCCGTTAATTGCAGTGCCGCTGTGAATTTAATTAATAATGCGGTTGCAGTCATTTATTCAACAGGCGCAACAGGTGCGTTGGGTTTTGCTGGTCGCCCAGATGAAACTGAAAATTTGAATGCTTTTGGGGCTGGTCAAATCGATACAATATTTGTGAGCCACGATATTTCTTTAGCCGCCGCACCAAATGAATTCGACCACATCGTTACTTGGATTTCGCCTTTTGTGCTTTACAACGCGATGATTCAAGCAGGTCAGCTTCATTAATGTAGCGCAGGCACTCTCGCTTGCGCTATAGTTGTCGTTTGATATCATCCATAAAAATGATTACAATGATTGCATTGCAATCAAAAGGAGCGTAATCATGGCAA
>JANOWN010000005.1:0-79847 GCA_031417915.1 Methylotenera sp. | reverse complement strand
TACTGTTAAAATAGCGGCCGATACTCTGTAAGCATCACGTGCAAAAGCAGTGGCATCATTAGCCGTTTGCAATGGCACAGTGTTACTTGCATTGGCTGCAACAGCAGAATCCGCAAATACATTATCAACACCAGCAGTATTAGCAGTAGTTGTGTTGTTGGTTAATGCGGCACCAACTGCACCACCAGCTGTACCACCAGTTCTTGCGGTTGCAGTTAAGCTGGTAATAGCAACACTGTTATTGGCTTGCGCAGCAGGAATACTACAAACAACATAAGCGGTTGCAGTAGTGCTTAGCTCATCAATAAATACTGCCGTATCTTCTACAGCCTGAAAACCAACAGTTGCGCCACTTTCAGCAAAAGCACTGCAGCCTGTTGCATCAAAGTTATCAGTTAGTGAAGTTGTGTCGTTAAAGATAGTCTGACCTGATGCAATATTACCTGCTCCAGTTAAGCTAAAGTCTTGCACATCGTTACCAGTATTGGTAACAGTAAACGTTGTAACTGCTACTACTTGCCCTGGCGCGACAATAGTTGGCGTGTTGCTTACTTCAGCCACCACTAGATTTACTTTCTTATCCACAACAAAAGTAGTGGCTGTACCTGCGCCAGTCAAGTTGCCAGTTGCAGATGAGCCAATAGCTGCCTGAGCTGTACCGCCAACAGAATAATTTAGAGTAGCTAAATTACTGATGGTGGTGTTAGATGCTGTGCCGCTAACCGCCCATACCGATTGAGAGAACATCAGCGAGGCTACAATAACAAGCCCGCCGAATAGTTTTGTCTGCGAAGGCGCAGACTGCACTTTGAATTTCATGGTAAATCTCCTAAAAAATAAATACTGCAAAAAATTACTAACTAAATTTGTTACTTTAAAAACGATTACTAAAAACAACTAGATCTGTAATTTGTGATGCAAAAGTGCGTAAATTTCACCGCGTTTTTTACGCACAAAACCCGCATTACTGCGGGATTTGAAAGCATCTTCTTCTGTGGGTGGTGGCGCGGGTTGCGGCAGCAGAAAGCGTCGTAAAGGTATACAGAAATCTCGGTTGATGTTTATTTTCATTTCAATGCTCTTTATAAAATTGGTCTAATTTGGCGGGCTAGTTTTTATTTAACCGTTGCTTTAAAGCCAACATCGCTGCTTTTGCCTGTGGCTAAATCGCCTTTGTAAATCCAGCGAATATGCGTGAAATCGGCGGCTTGGGCAGGGCGTTGCTTGCCATCTTTACCTGCAACAGTTAATTTTTCTGGCGCATCGTAGGTTTTGCCGCCATCAACTGAATAAGTAATTACCGTGTTTACACCTGTTGCGCTATCGGCTGTATACAGCATATTGGCGGGCACTGGGTTAGTAACCATAATGTTGCCAATCGGTTTATCAATGGTGTTTTTGAAAGTAGTGGTGTAAATCACTTCACCATCTGGCGCCACTTTCTTAGCAGGCATGCGCTTAATTTCTTTTTTGCCATCTTTTATGGTGGTGACGTCGACTTCGGCTTTATTGCTAAACTCTACGCCAGCGGCGTAAGCAGAAAAGCTAATTGAGCCTGCCAAAATAGCTGAAAGGACTAAGTTAAAAAGAGTTGATGCTTTCATGGTTGAAAATTTCATGGTGGTTCTCCTTGCGTGAAAAATTGATCTGGGTATTGCTATGTAGTTAATGATGGTCATATTGTTTATGGGCTAGTTGATGGTTGCGTTAAATTGAATAGTTAGGTTAGCTGGCGCGGTCACACTGCCAAAATTTACTGTTAAGGTGTTAGGTGTGGTGACACCAAAATCGGAACTAGTTGCGCTTGGTGGTACAGTTAAGCTACCTGAGTAAGTTAGATTTGCTGGCAAGGGGTCTGTTATTACCAGTGTATCCGCAGAGCCTGAGCCTGTTATGTTAATAAGCAACTGATATGTAATCACCGTGCCAGTTTTGGCTTGGCTGCAATCGGCTGGGGCAGGGCTGCAAGTTGCACTTTTGGTTATGTTAGTTGCAACTGATACTACGCGATAGGCATCGCGCGCCGTGGCTAGTGCATTAGCGCCAGCTTGCGCTGGAATCGTGCCATCTGCACTCAAATTAAGCGCTGGGTTAGCAAAAATAGTATCTACGCCTGCGGTATTGGATGTTAGAGCGTTATTAATTAAAGTGCCACCTTGTATACCAGCTGTGTCGCCTATCAGCGCGGTTGCGGTTAAGCTAACAACAGCCACCGTGTTAATCGCTTGCGCGGGTGGTATGCTACAAACGATATAAACAGTTTTAGTTAAATCTGGTGCAAGTTCATCTATAAACGTTGCAATATCTTGTGCCGCTTGATAGCCAGTGCTCGCGCCGCTTTCTACATAAGTAGCACAGCCAGTCGCATCAAAGCTATCACTAAGTGGTGGTATATTGTTGAATATGATGGTGCCATTGGGCAAGTTGGTTGTTGTGAGGCTAAAATCCTGAATATCGTTACCTGTGTTGCTTACTGTAAATGTTGTGACAGCAACCGCTTGCCCTGGGCCTACAATGCTAGGCGTACTGCCAACCTCTCCTACGACTAAATTGATTTTTCTATCGACCAAAAAGGTTGTGGCAGAGCTAGTGATATCGGCTTGAATCACGCCATTAACATCGTAGGCTAATGTGGCTGTATTGCTAATGGGTGTATTGGCGAGCGTACCAGCAGCTAATACACTGTTGCTAAATACAACTAAGTAAATTGCAGTGCCAATAGAGGCCAAAAATTTAGAGTAAGACGACATTATTTGCTTAAAAATCGACATGAAATGTCAAATTAATGACATTAAATTCGCAGCGTTTATTTACTAGTAGGATTGCCATATTTATTTCTATTAGTTGTTTTAGGGTTTTAACATAGCGGCCGTTACAATTATTAAATAGTTATTTCTATCTAATACATTGATTATATTGTGTTTTAATTTAAAACTATTTAACTTAGGGACCATATAATTCAAATTATTATTATGTTTATGCATTAACTAATTCCTTAAAGATTACTATTTATAACCCTGTTGCTATCTTATCTGCAATTACTATGCCAAATCAATTAGTTAAGCATATGTTCTTAAGAAATTAACTTAAGTTTACAATTGAAGTGGTATTTTGGATGAAACGCTAACACAAGCTTAGTTTGCAAGGCAGTTTTTCCTTAACATTTCTAACGGACCACATATTGCTGACTTAATGTGCTAAAAAGATTGATTTCTAAGTGAATCGATATAAGTTGAATGCGTCTTACCTAAAGGCATTAATACTAAAATACTAAGCATGTATATTATTTAACATAATATACATTATACGAAGTAAATAGTACAAGTAAAAGGCCGAAGTTTTAATCTCGGCCTTTTACTTCAAGCGCTTACCTATTACTTATCTATTATTAAAAAATGCAATATTCATTGCACGATCATTCACAAAAGTAATCTCAGTTTCTTTATAGGTGCGCTTTGGATCATATCTAACAATATTTTTGTAATACCACATTTCAACTTTAACTGGCTTGGAAGATTTGTCATCCACGTTCTTACCTGTCACTTCGCCTGCATTTGTAGGCTTTACAGAAAGTTCTTTTTTGGCTGGTACGCCTAGTTTTGCGGTAAACACTTTTTTAGTCTTGCCGCTAAAGTTGTTCAAAAATTCATCTTCAGTATAAGTTTTACCTGCTGCAAATGCGCTAGATGCAGCAAACAAGCCGATGGCGAGGCTGCTGACTAAAATTTTCTTAAATGTATTTGTCATTACTTTATTTTCCTCTAAACCTATTAAATTCTATATTAGCTTGTTTAACGGCCTATGGCGCGTTTTGTTGACCTAAGCAATACCAGCACATCAACTAATGTGTAATTTTAAGCCATCAAAGCCCACAAAAATGTCTATTGGCAGCTTTTTGCTTAAAGATGCGTATTCTAATTCATGTGTCATGTGAATCATATAACTTTGTTTAGCTTTGATACGACTTATATAAGCCAAGCTTTGTTCAATATTAATGTGTGTTGGGTGCAAAGTTTCACGCAAGCAATCTAATAGCACCACATCTAAACCTTCTAAAAGCGCAAATGAGGATTCAGGAATCTCAGAAACATCAGTCATATAGGCCAGATTGCCGATGCGATAACCTAAAATATGGCTTCTGCCGTGCATAACCGGAATTGGCGTGATTTTCACACCAAATAACTCGAAGGGTTCATGGACAGTCTCTGTGCGTAGCACGGGCAGATCCCAAAAATCGCTTGGATCGCGAAGCACGTAGCCGAACTTTTGCTTAATGTGTTCAACCGCATCCTCTTTGGCATACAAGGGAATTTGCCTACGTTGAATCTGACAAAATGCGCGTAAATCATCAATACCGTGCAAATGGTCGGCATGCGTATGCGTGTAAAGCACCGCATCGACGCGCTTAATGTCTTCGCGCAGAGACTGATCGCGCAAATCTGGCCCAGTATCAATAAGAATATTTTCGCCAGAGTCCAAAGTAATCAAGCTGGAACAGCGCGTTCGATTGTTACGCGGATTATTCGAGGTGCAAGTAGCACAGCTGCAACCAACCATTGGCGTGCCTGCGCTGGAGCCCACGCCTAGCATGGTGAGCAGCATACTAATTCACCACTTTTGCGTGTTTAAACAGCGTGAAAAAATTTTGCGTGGTTGCCTGCATCACAGCATCTAGGCTGATGCCGCGCAGGTTGGCGATTTCTTGCGCGACGTACTTCACATACGCTGGCTGGTTGGTTTTGCCACGAAACGGCACTGGTGCCAAATAAGGCGAATCGGTTTCTACCAACATTTTATCGAGCGGAATCGATTGCGCGACTTCCTTGATTTGCGTGGCATTTTTAAAAGTGACAATGCCAGAAAACGAGATATAAAAGCCCATAGCAATGGCTGCCAGCGCGACTTCCAGGTTTTCAGTAAAACAGTGCATCACCCCGCCCACTTTGTTTGCGCCCTCTTCCTGCATGATTTTTATCGTGTCTTCCGCCGCGCTGCGGGTGTGAATAATTAGTGGCTTACCCGCAAAAATAGCCGCACGAATATGTGTGCGAAAGCGGTTGCGCTGCCATTCCAAATCGCCAGTCAGTCGAAAATAATCTAAGCCAGTTTCACCAATCGCAACTACTTTTGGGTGTTGCGCAAGGCTGACAAGCGCTTCTACACTGGGCTCTTCGATATCTTCGTAGTCTGGATGTACGCCAACTGATGCGTAAAAATTATCATATTGCTCAGCAAGCTTCAATACTTCAGGAAATTTATCCAAGGTGACCGAAACACAAAGCGCGTGACCGACTTGCTCATCTTGCATGAGCTGTCTAACGGCGTGAATATTTTCAGTAAATTCAGGAAAATTAAGGTGACAATGCGAATCGACTAGCATGAGAACATCAGCATGCTACATGGTGTGAGTTGGGCGATTGGCCTTTAGTGCGCCACCCAAAATGGCTTCAATCTTATTTTTCACTTCAATACCACCATCTTTTTCGCTAAATTGCACGCCAATGCCTTGCGGACGACTCGCTTGCGCCACGGGCGTAATCCAAATGACTTTGCCGACCACTTTAAGCTTCATCGGATCATCCACTAAACTCAGCAACATAAACACTTCTTCACCAATTTTAAAGTTTTTATTGGTAGGAATAAACAAGCCGCCACCTTTTACATAGGGCATATAAGCCGCGTACAAGGCCGATTTCTCCTTAATTGCAAGAGACAGCACGCCTGGCTTGTTAATCGCTTCTTTAAGCTGGTCTGTAGTTACATCCATGTTCAATTTCAGGCTCTTTTCTTTTATGTTTTAGGCTTAAATAATTGCGTATATTGTAGCAATATATTTTCTAGCTGCAATTCATTATTTAACGGGTGATTGGCCGTCTTTTTAGCGTCAAGCAATTTGTTCTGAAAACTTAATAACATGTTCAAGTTTACGCTTTTACACAAAGCTTGCAAAGCGTTGCCTTGTTGCGGGTGATAATGCAAAACCTGTGCAAGCTTATAGCCAGCAAGATCAAATGCCCATTTTTGCAAGGTTTCTAGGGCACGCTCCATGCCAATGCTCAAAAACAAAGGTGCGCAAGCGAAGGCATCGAGTTTTGCGCCTAAGGCCAAATTTTTAACGAGATTTGAGCTGAATTCACCTTCCTCAGCCATGTGCAAAGCCAATAACGGCGAGCCTCCAGCGTAATCCAGCGCATTTTCAGCATCTTTAATGCCTTGTGATTTAAGCCAGCTAAGCGCATCAGCTTTACTTGGAAGCGGCATGTCAACTGCTTGGCAGCGACTTAAAATGGTGGGCAACATGCGTTGCGGTTGGCTGGTGACCAATAAAAATAAGGTATTGGCGGGAGGTTCTTCCAACATTTTAAGTAACGCGTTAGCAGAAGCGAGGTTGAGCGTTTCAGCAGGCGAAATTAAAATGACGCGGCGCGAGTTCACTTGATGACTAGAAAGACTCAAATAATCAATTAGTTGGCGTATTTGTGCTACTGAAATTTGATTTTTTTTGCTGGATTTTTTCTTGGGGGCATCTTCAGATTCATCTGCATCTTCAGGTGAAATTAAACGAAAATCTGGATGATTGCCTTCTGCAAACCAAGCGCAGCTTGCGCATGTCCCGCAAGCCCGTGTTTGTTGGGGTTTGCTACATAAAAGGCTTTGCGATACCTCTATAGCAAAATCATGCTTGCCTGCACCCGCCCGCCCACGTAGCAATAAAGCATGCGGCAAACTTGTGCTCTGCATAATGTGTTGCCATTGTTGTGTTTGCCAAGAGTACATTTTTAATTAACTTAATAATCAAATAGTTGAAATAATATTTTCAACTATTACTTTAACTTTATCCAAGGCTTGATTCGCATCAATGATACGAAAGCGCATAGAATTTTCCTTTGCGCGCGTTAAATAAGCTAATCTTAATTTCTCAAAAAACTTCGCATCTTCACGCTCAAATTTATCAGGCTCGCGCGCGGTGGTAAGCCTTTTCATGCTAATTTCTATAGGCACATCAAAAAGTAACGTCAAATCAGGCCGCAAGCTGCCCTGTACCCATTTTTCTAATTGCTTGATTTTGCGACTAGAAACGCCCTTGGCGCCGCATTGATAGGCATAAGTCGCATCGGTAAAGCGATCAGAAAGTACATAAGCACCGCGCTTAAGTGCTGGCTCAATCACGTTTGCGATATGTTCTCGCCTCGCAGCAAACATGAGTAAAGTTTCAGTTTCAGGGTGCATGGCGTCGTGCAACAACAAAGCACGCAATTGCTCGCCAAGCCTTGTTCCGCCTGGTTCGCGCGTAGAAACCACTTCTACGCCACGCGCTTTTAGGGCTGCGATAATGTTGGGAATGTGCGTGCTTTTGCCGGCGCCATCCATGCCTTCTAGCGTGATAAATTTACCGCGTTTTTTGCGTGTTATCGCCATTATTTCTTCTTTTTACCTTTAAGCTGATATTTTGCCACAGCGCGGTTATGCTCGACCAAAGAATTTGAAAATTCATGACTGCCATCACCCTTACCCACAAAATACAGCGCTTTTGTCGCTTTTGGATGCAGCGCAGCATCGATGGAAGCCAAGCCAGGCATGGCAATTGGCGTCGGCGGCAGACCATCGCGCGTGTAGGTGTTGTAAATCGTGTCGGTGGTTAAATCTTTGCGGCGAATGTTGCCATCGTACTTGTCGCCCATGCCGTAAATCACGGTTGGGTCGGTTTGCAAGCGCATACCAATGCGCAAACGGTTGAGGAAAACGCCTGCAATTTCGGGCCGTTCACTCGCTTTTCCCGTCTCTTTTTCGACGATAGACGCCATAATCAACGCCTCATAACTACTCTTGTAAGGCAAGCCAGACGCGCGATTCGCCCATGCTTCGGTTAATTTAGTCTGCATAATTTCATACGATCTTTTAAGTAGCACAATATCTGATGTACCGCGATCAAAATAAAACGTATCTGGAAAAAACAGGCCTTCTGCATGTTTCTCACCTTTGCCAACAACAACCATTACTTCCGCGTCGGATAAATCTTGAATAGTGGTTTTAACGCTATTATTTTTCGCCAATTTCGCACGCATTTGCTTAAAAGTTTTACCTTCTATAAATGTGATGCTTCCCTGCGTGGCCTTGCCGTTGTTGAGTGACAGCATTAATTGGTATGGGGAAATATTTTTGTTCAGCGTATATTCACCTGCTTGTAATTCTGATTCTTTTTGCATAATTTTTGCCAGCATCACAAACGGCAAGGCGCTTGGCAGCACCTTTTGCGCGACCAGTTGATTGGCGATGCTTTTGAGGCCACTATTGGGTTTGATGGTAATTTCTTGCGCTTCTGGAGATAGATCCAATGGTGTTTTGGCGTAGTGATAAAGCCATGCGCTTAAGCCAGCGGTAGCCAATAAGCCAATAAAAAAAAAGATTTTAATAAGTTTTAACATATATTTTATGCTGCCACTGGACTAAATCATTCCAGTGCAGGGCTGCAAGCCGCGCGGATATTAGCTGCCAGAGCATCTTTTTTGAATATTTTTTCTTGATGATTTGTTTTATTTTGAATACTTCTTACTTGCCAGGCGCCGTAAATACTATTGCAAATAATCACTTCATCGGCCGTAAATAATTTTTCCAAATTAAACGTTTCAACCTTAGTTTTAAGCGAAAGCGTATATGCCAGCTCAATAATGTGCTGCCGCGTAATGCCCGCAACGCCGCACTGCACAAGGCTTGGCGTAACAAGTGTATCGCTAAAACGCGCGAAAATATTGGCCGCCGTGCATTCAATTACGTTGTTGTTTGTGTCTAGCAAAATACCATCCGCAATATTTTGGTCGTTCCATTCCATGCGCGCAAGCACGTTTTCGAGACGATTTAAATGCTTAATACCTGCCAGCTTGGGTTGTAGCGCTAAACGTGTTTCGCAGACGACTAAATTGACGCCAACGCTAAATCGTTCTTCAGCATATTCTGGCATGGCAGATTTGGTCACAACTCGCATGGGCGCTGTGATTGGGGGCGGCGTGTAGCCGCGATTGCCTTCGCCACGCGTGATGATTATTTTAGCTACCGCCACTTCATCGGGTAAAAATAATTGCTGCATATCGTCCATGAGCAGCTCTGCGCTTGGGGAAACGATGTTAATGACAGCGCAATCGGCGACTAGTTTTTGGTAATGTTGTGGCCAACTTTCTGGCACACCATTACGCATCACCAGCGTGCGAAAAACGCCGTCACCATAAGCAAAGCCGCGATCAAACGGCGAAATGCTGGAATCAAAACTACCGTTGATTAAATATGTGAGTGCGCGCGCCATGAGCCTCAATTAAACCACACGCGCCGCGAATAAAAAAGCCCACAAACGTTAAATTTGTAGGCTTTCGAGAGAATGCAAAACTTATATCTACTTAAAAAATTTATATCTTTTTGAAAACCAAGCTTCCATTAGTGCCGCCAAAACCAAAGTTATTTTTAAGCGCGTAAGTAATTTTTAAATCACGCGCCGTATTCGCACAATAGTCTAAATCGCATTCCGGGTCTTGATTGAAAATATTAATCGTCGGCGGTGAAACTTGATTGTAAATCGATAGCACAGTAAACACTGATTCTAAGCCGCCTGCACCGCCCAGCAAGTGCCCTGTCATCGATTTTGTTGAGTTAACGACCAATTTGTATGCGTGGTCGTTAAAAGTCGCTTTAATTGCGTTAGTTTCGTTGGTATCGCCCAGCGGAGTTGATGTCCCGTGCGCGTTCATAAATTGCACTTGATCAGGATTCACACCCGCATTTTTAAGTGCGTTCACCATGCTTCGGCGTGGGCCATCCATATTCGGTGCGGTCATGTGGTAGGCATCTGCGCTCATGCCGTAACCGCTAAGCTCAGCATAAATGCGTGCGCCACGCGCTTTGGCGTGCTCGTATTCTTCTAGCACCATCACACCTGCGCCCTCGCCTATCACAAAGCCATCACGGTCTTTATCCCACGGGCGACTTGCTGTAGCTGGGTCATCATTGCGATTTGATAGTGCGCGTGCTGAAGCAAAACCACCTACTGAAAGTTCGGTAATCGCCGCTTCTGCACCGCCTGCTACCATCATATCTGCATCACCATATTCAATCATACGCGCCGCATCGCCAATACTATGCGTGCCTGTGGTGCAAGCGGTGACAATGGCTACATTGGGGCCTTTTAAGCCAAACATGATGCTTAAATTACCAGAAATCATATTAATAATGGTACCAGGAATGAAAAATGGCGAGATTTTACGTGGGCCGCCTTCATCATAAGCGTCATTGGTGGTTTCGATGTAACCGATGCCGCCTATCCCCGACCCTATGGATACGCCAATACGCTCGGCATTTTTCTCGGTTACTTCAATGCCAGAGTCTTTAAATGCCTCAATACCCGCCACCAAACCGAATTGAATAAACTTATCCATACGGCGCGCTTCTTTGGCCGATAAATAATCTTCTACATTAAAGCTTTTAACTTCGCCGGCAATTTGCGAGTTGAACTCAGTCGGGTCGAAATGCGTAATGCGCGCAATGCCAGATTGACCCTTAAGCAAGGTTTGCCAAGCGTTTTGCGTGCCTATCCCCACAGGCGAAACCACACCCAAGCCTGTAATCACAACTCTGCGTTTTGTAGTCATATGATGAGTGGTAATATTTTAAAACCAATAGAAATCAGCCCTCTTTTGGAGGGCTGAAGTGTGAATTTATTTGAGGTTTGTATTGATGTAATCAATCGCTAATTGAACTGTGGTGATTTTCTCTGCTTCTTCATCAGGAATTTCACAGTCAAATTCTTCTTCTAGCGCCATTACTAGCTCAACAGTGTCAAGCGAGTCAGCACCCAAATCATCTACAAATGATGACGCGTTTTTAACATCCGCTTCATTTGCACCTAATTGTTCAGCAACAATTTTTTTAACGCGTTGTTCGATGTCAGACATCTATTTACCCCTTTGATTGAAAATTAGTGACTGTCATATCAGTACAGCCAGACTAAGTGCGTATTCTATCAAAACTATTCAAGAATACAAAAATACTTACAAAAAAATATTCATTAAATTTTATGCTGAGTACATGCCGCCGTTTACATGAATGGTCTCGCCCGTGATATAAGCAGCGCTGGGACTGGCTAAAAACGCCACAGTAGCCGCAATTTCATTCACATTACCCAATCTACCTAGCGGTACATTCTCTAACATTTTAGTTTTAATCGCTTCGGGCAATTCAGCCGTCATGTCAGTATCAATAAAGCCAGGCGCGACGCAATTTACCGTAATATTGCGCGAACCAACTTCTGCCGCAAGTGATTTGGTGAAGCCTGCCATGCCTGCTTTAGCCGCAGCATAATTTACTTGCCCAGCATTGCCCATGTGGCCAACTACGCTAGAAATACAAATTATGCGGCCTGTACGCGCCTTCATCATCGGCCGCAGCACCGCTTGGCTCATGCGAAAAACTGAGGTTAGATTGGTCGAAATCACCGCATCCCAATCTTCATCTTTCATGCGCATCAACAACGTATCGCGCGTGATGCCAGCGTTATTCACCAAAATCGTTATATCGCCAAATTTGCTGGCTATTTCAGCTAAAACTGCCTCAATTTGCGCGCCATCGTTTACATCTAAAGCAATGCCTAAGCCCTTTACATTTGCGGATTGCAGGGCAGCGTTGATATTTTCTGCACCACCTGCTGTGGTCGCCGTGCCAATAACAATTGCACCCTGTTTGCCGAGTTCTTGCGCGATTGCAGCACCAATACCACGGCTTGCACCTGTGACTAAAGCGATTTGACCTGATAAATTTTGAATGCTTGACATTAAATAAACCTTTTAACTAATTGATTTAAAATTATTTTAAGTGTTATATGTTATAAATTCAGAAATAGCTTCACTTGAAGTTAAAGCGCTACACGGTAATTCTGCGACTATGCGTTTTGTTAAACCTGTCAGCACCTTGCCAGGTCCGCATTCTGCGGCGCTTGTTATGCCCTGAGCGTGAATCGCCTGCACAGTTTCTACCCAGCGCACGGGCGAATACAGTTGGCGTACTAAAGCATCTTTAATTTGTTCAGCATTATTGTACGAAATTACGTCAGCATTATGAATCACAGGGATATTCGACGTGTTAATTGTCACGCTTTTTAGATATTCGGCCAGTTTTTCTGCGGCGGGTTTCATGAGCGCACAATGCGATGGAACGCTTACTGGAAGCGGCAATGCGCGCTTTGCGCCTTTTGCTTTTGCAAGCTCCATGCCGCGCTCAACAGCCGCTTTGTTGCCTGCAATTACCACTTGACCGGGGGAATTAAAATTCACTGCTTCGCATACTTCACCTTGTGCCGCTTCTAAGCAGACAGCGCGCACGATGTCATCATCCAAGCCCAATATCGCCGCCATCGCGCCTACGCCTTCTGGCACGGCGCTTTGCATTGCTTCTGCGCGAAATTTTACTAGCGGCAGCGCATCACCAAAACTTAATGCATTTGAGGCCACTAAAGCCGTATATTCACCTAGGCTGTGACCCGCATGAATATTGGCTTGCAGCCCATCTTTTTGAAGATATGCGCGATATGTCGCAATGCCCGCAGCCAACATGAGCGGCTGCGTGTGTTGTGTTTGATTGAGTAAATCATTTTCTTCAGTCGCCATCTTCCAAAAATCAACGCCTAAAATATCAGAGGCTTCGATAAAGGTTTGTTTAGTAACAGAATTATCGCCAGACCCATTTATAAAACCGGCCATCATGCCGACTGATTGCGAACCTTGACCGGGAAAGAAAAATGCAATTTTTTGTGTCATATTTTTTACTATTAAAACTAAAATTTAATAAGGGTTAGCGCTTAATATCTAATCAGCGCAGAACCCCAAGTAAAGCCGCCGCCAAAGGCTTCCATCAATATTACATCACCACGTTTAATGCGGCCATCGCGCACGGCGACGTCAAGCGCTAACGGAATTGACGCAGCAGAAGTATTGCCGTGTTTGTCGACTGTCACCACGACTTTATCGATCGGCATATCGAGTTTTTTGGCGGTGGCTTGCAGAATACGAATATTGGCTTGATGCGGCACTAGCCAATCAATGTCAGATTTTTGCATGTTATTTGCAGCCAGCGTTTCATCGACAATTTGGTCTAATGTGTTGACGGCCATTTTAAACACGGCATTGCCTTCCATATGTACGGTATCTAGGCCATTTTCTTTGCGCGGCACATGTAGCATTTTTTCGTAATTGCCATCGGCGTGAAGGTGTGTGGAAATAATGCCTTGCTCCTGCGAGGCGCATAGAATAATGGCGCCAGCGCCATCGCCCCACAAAATGCAGTTGCCTCTATCAGAGTAATCGGTAATGCGTGAGAAAGTTTCCGCGCCAATCACTAACGCGCATTTTGTGCTGCCAGCTTTAATAAAGTTATTTGCTGTGGCAAGCGCGTAAACAAAGCCGCTACACACTGCTTGTATATCAAAGGCGGGACAGCCTGCAATATCCAACTTGCGCTGCACCATAGTGGCGACGCTAGGGAATATTTTATCGGGCGTGGTGGTTGCGACGATAATTAAATCGATTTGACCTGCCTCTATACCCGAGCTGGATATAGCTTGCAGTGCAGCCTCTAGCGCTAAATCGCTAGTATGCTCATTCTTAGCAGCAATATGTCGCTCGCGTATACCAGTACGCGAAAAAATCCACTCATCGGTGGTATCCACCATTTTTTCCAAATCTTTATTACTAAGGATTTTTTTTGGTAAATAACTACCCGTGCCAGCTATCTTAGAATGAGTCACTGCATGTCGCTTTCTACTACCGTGGTCTCTTGCGGTTTGATATGTTCTATTTCTAATTGCTGTGTAATGCGTTGCAATACGCCGCTACGCGCTTCTTTTATTGCCACGTGAATGGCATGATTAAACGCTACGTTATCTGCCCCACCATGGCTTTTAACCACAATACCGCGCAAACCCAAAAAGCTCGCGCCATTGTAAAGTCGTGGATCTAAGCGCTTTTTAAAAGCTTTTAATACTGGCATCGCGCCCAGCGCCATGATTTTTGTAAGCCAATTTCTTTTAAATTCTTGCGTTAAAAACTTGCCCATCATGTGCGCTAAACCTTCGGTGGTTTTTAGTGCAACATTTCCCACAAAACCATCGCACACGACTACATCCACCGTGCCTTTAAAAATGTCGTCACCTTCCACATTGCCATAAAAATTCAGATGGCTGGCGCGTAATAATTCTGCGGTTTGTTTGACGACTTCGTTACCTTTAATATCCTCAGAACCTATATTCAACAAGCCTACTGTAGGGTTCGGCTTATTTTCCACGCAGCTCACTAACATCGCGCCCATAATGGCAAATTGCAACAATTGCTCTGGCGTGCAATCCGCATTGGCGCCCAAATCGAGCATGTGTGTATCGCCTTTTTCGCTTGGTAGCGCGCTTGCAATCGCTGGTCTATCAATACCTGGCAAGGTTTTCAGCACAAAGCGTGCAGTTGCCATCAGCGCGCCAGTGTTACCTGCGCTCACGCAAGCATGTGCTTCGCCGCTTTTTACTAGGTTAATCGCCACGCGCATGGAAGAATCTTTTTTATTTTTAAGCGCGCTTTGCGGCGATTCATCCATCAACACCACTTCGGTGCTGTGATGAATGCGCAACCGTGGGCTGGTGCTCGCTTTTAGCGCTTTCAATTCCGCTTGAATGGCATCTTGCAGGCCAACCAGCACAATATTGAGCTGATTATCATCTTTTAGTGCGCTTAATGCGGCAGGGACGGTAACGTGCGGGCCATGATCCCCGCCCATTGCGTCAATTGCGATTGTGATGTCCATCATCGAATTAGATGTAATTATTGAGCGAATGTCAACGCTAGTTTATAAACACTAGATGTGCAAACGCCGCACTAAATTGAGAGCGCGGCGTATTGGTTGAAGCAAATTGCAGTGGCAAAAGTGCGCTTACTCGCCTTTTGTTGCCACTACTTTGCGACCACGATAATAACCGCTAGGGCTAATGTGGTGACGCAGATGTGTTTCGCCAGTAGTTGGCTCTACGGCCAACGGCGGGTTTACCAAAAAGTCGTGCGAGCGATGCATACCACGCTTTGAAGGTGACTTTTTATTTTGTTGAACTGCCATGTTGATGCTCCAAAAACTTGCTAAAAAATAGCGACTAATTAAATTTAAGCGCGCATTCTAATGCAATTGCACGCTAATGTAAATCAATCTCTCAGCATTTTATTTGATTTTACCTTTTAATATAGCAAAAGGATTCGGTTTTTCGCCGCTTTGCATACTCAGTTTGCTACAATTTTTATCATGCGTTGGCGCAATCGGCATAGCCAAAAGTAACTCATCTTCAATTAATTCTTGCAAATTCATCTCATTGTTTGCTTCTAACCAGTCCATTTCATCATTTTCATCAAGCTCATTAATAGCAACATTGCTGATTAAATAATCAAAACTTAAATCCACATCAAACAGCATATCGTCTAGGCAACGCTGGCAAATTACTGGCAATTTGGCTTTGATATGTAAATGCAAGCTGGGCTGACGAAACCGCTTGAAATCGCCAGTTAATTCGAAGCGAATTGTGGCTGGTTCGGCATTATCGTCTTGAATTGCCAACATTTCAACCAATCTTTCACAGTCAAAAATGGCAAAAGTGTCGATGAGTTTTTGTTGAGTTTGCGCAAATTCTAAGTTGTTAATGATGAGTTTTTTCATGATAATAAAGATAAATTAGTCATATTTTTGCAGTGCCGCTTGTCCCTTACAGCGCGCTTGCATGTTATACTTTCAGGGTTTGCAGGCAAATAATAAGGCAGTAAAAGTGTTCAAAAAAATTCTAGTTGCTAATCGGGGTGAAATCGCAGTGCGTATTGTACGCGCTTGCTCTGAAATGGGCATTAAATCTGTGGCAATTTATGCCGATGCTGATCGCCATGCCCTGCACGTCAAAAAAGCCGACGAGGCTTATAATTTAGGCGCTGACCCCGTCGCTGGTTACTTAAATGCGCATAATATCGTCAATGTGGCAGTCGCTGCAGGTTGCGATGCGCTGCATCCTGGCTATGGTTTTTTATCAGAAAATCCAGAATTAGCCGATATTTGTGCGCGGCGTGGCATTAAGTTTATTGGGCCTAACGCAAAAGTGATTCGCCAAATGGGCGATAAAATTGAAGCGCGTAAAGCCATGACTGGCGCGGGCATCCCCTGTACACCTGGCAGCGAAGGTAATTTAGCCGATTTGGACGAAGCGGTCGCATTAGCCAAAAAAATTGGCTACCCAGTGATGCTGAAAGCCACTAATGGCGGTGGTGGCCGCGGCATCCGCCGTTGCGATTCTGAGAAAGATTTACTGACTAATTATGACCGAGTGATTAGTGAGGCCAGCAAAGCTTTTGGCAAACCTGAGGTGTTTTTAGAAAAATGTGTGGTGCATCCGCGCCATATCGAAGTGCAAGTGATGGGCGATAGCAAAGGCAATGTGATCCATTTGTTCGAGCGCGATTGTTCGATTCAACGCCGCAATCAAAAACTCATCGAAATTGCGCCTTCACCGCAACTAAGCCAAGCGCAGCGCGATTACATTGGCAATTTAGCAGTAAAGGCCGCTAAAGCGGTCGGTTACGAAAACGCGGGCACGGTAGAGTTTTTGTTAGACCAAGATAATCATTTTTACTTTATGGAAATGAACACGCGCTTGCAAGTTGAGCACACGGTGACCGAGACCATTACTGGCGTTGATATTGTGCAAGAGCAAATTCGCATCGCTTACGGCCTGCCACTACAATATAAACAAAGTGAGATTAGTTTTCGCGGCTTTGCCATGGAATATCGCATTAATGCAGAAGATCCGAAGAACGACTTTTTGCCCAGTTTTGGCAAAATTACCCGTTATTATTCGCCTGGCGGGCCTGGCGTACGCATGGATGCTGCCATTTACTCGGGTTATGTGATTCCACCTTATTACGATTCCATGTGCGCCAAGCTCACGG
Organism: Methylotenera sp.; assembly: GCA_031417915.1. Lineage (GTDB taxonomy): Bacteria > Pseudomonadota > Gammaproteobacteria > Burkholderiales > Methylophilaceae > Methylotenera_A. Next base: position 62,856 of record JANOWN010000005.1, on the reverse strand, counting down.
TTTGGGCGCTCGATTGGCCAAGCGTTGTTGAGCGTGGTCGGCGCGCTTTGGGCGACATGGTGGTTTATGGCGTTAAAACCACCATTCCCTATTATCAAGAAATTATGAAGCACCCGGATTTTAAGAATGCTGATTTCAACACAAGTTTTGTAGAAACGCATCCAGAACTCACCAATTATGCAACCGAGTTACCGCCTGAGTTGTTTGCAGCGGCTATTTCAGCGGCAATTGCAGCGCACGAGGGCATATAGAGATACTAGGCATTTAATTTAGAGATTAATTTATGAGCAAAATACACATTACAGAACTGGTTTTACGCGACGGACATCAATCTCTCATCGCCACACGTATGCGCACCGAAGATATGCTGCCGATATGTTCTAAGCTGGATGACATTGGCTTTTGGTCGATTGAAGCTTGGGGCGGCGCTACATTTGATGCTTGTGTGAGATTCTTAAAAGAAGACCCATGGGAGCGCCTCGCCAAACTGCGTAAAGCGCTTCCGAACAGTCAAATTAACATGTTGCTGCGCGGCCAAAACCTGCTTGGCTATCGGCACTACTCTGACGACGTGGTGCAGGCGTTTGTGCAGAAATCAGCCGATAACGGCGTGGATGTATTCCGCATTTTTGATGCAATGAACGATGTGCGCAATTTGAGCGAGGCGATTAAAGCTGTAAAAAAAGTGAAAAAACATGCTATCGGCACGCTTTCCTACACCACCAGTCCGGTGCACGATAACGCTTATTTTGTCGCCATGGCGAAACAGTTAGAAGAAATGGGCGCAGATAGCATTGGTATTAAAGATATGGCGAGTTTGCTTACACCAACTGCTGCGGGCGATTTAGTGAAAGCACTAAAATCTGCCGTGAGCTTGCCCATACACGTGCACAGCCATGCTACAAGCGGCTTTGCGAGCATTGCGCTAATGAAAGCGGTTGAAAATGGCGCATCGGTTATTGATACTTGCAACTCATCTTTCGCCGAAGGGGCTAGTCACCCTAGCACCGAGAGTATGGTTGCAGCCTTGCAAGGCACAAAATACGATACTGGCATTGATTTAGCGAAGCTGCAAGAAATCACTGCCTATTTTAGAGATGTGCGTAAAAAATACTGGCAATACGAAAGCGAATTTACGGGTGTAGACACGCGCGTGTTAGTCAATATGGTTCCGGGCGGCATGATTTCTAACTTATCGAACCAATTAAAAGAGCAAGGCGCACTGGATAAAATGGATGCTGTATTGGCTGAAATCCCGCGTGTACGCGAGGATTTAGGCTACCCGCCACTGGTGACGCCGACTTCGCAAATTGTTGGTACGCAAGCCGTGTTAAACGTGATGACAGGTCAGCGTTACAAATCAATTACCAATGAAGTCAAAAACTACTTTTTAGGCCAATATGGCAAAGCGCCTGCGCCTGTTAGCGATAAAATAAAACAACTGGCCGTTGGCGATGGCGAGGTAATTACCTGTCGCCCTGCTGATTTGTTGGCGCCAGAAATGGCTAAGCTGCAGGCAGAATCTGAGCGCATTGCGAAGTCTGAAGAAGACGTGCTTACCTACGCCATGTTCCCCGATATTGGCCAAACGTTCTTACAAGAGCGTAACGCTGGCAGCTTAAAACCTGAAGCTTTACAAACTAAAGATGCCGTTAATACTAGCGCTGCGCGCTTTGCCCCCAACGAATTTAACGTCACACTTCACGGCGAGACTTTCCACATCAAGCTGACAGGTAGCGGTCATGCCGGCGAAGAAAAACGTCCATTCTACGTGTCTGTCGATGGCATTGCCGAAGAAGTGATTGTAGAAACTTTAGACGAAATTGAAGTTGGTGGCGGTAGCAATGGAAACAAAAGTAGCGGTAAGAAAAAAACCTCTACCACTTCTAGCGGCCGCCCACGCCCACATCATGAAGGCTGCGTCACTACCGCTATGCCTGGCACCATTGTTGCCGTTAAGGTCAAAGTTGGCGATAAAGTAAGTGCTGGTGACGGCGTTTTGGTGATTGAAGCCATGAAAATGGAGAACGAAATTCAAGCATCAAAAACAGGTACCGTGGTCGCAGTGCACGTCACAAAAGGCGATTCAGTCACGCCAGATGAATCACTTTTAGAGATACAACCTGAATAAATTGCTTGTAATTTTACTTGTAATATAAAACATAAGCCGACAGAATAACCCTGTCGGCTTTTTTACACACATAAAAAATGAAACAAACCTTAATATTAGCTTCCTCTTCTGAGTATCGGCGTCAGCTTTTGCAAAAGCTTCTTGTTCCATTTACCAGCATTTCGCCTAAGATAGATGAAACGCCGCTTGCAGACGAAAAACCACACGAGACTGCACTACGATTAGCCCAAGAAAAAGCCAAAAAAATAGGCGCAGAATATTCACACGCGTTAGTGATAGGCTGCGATCAAGTCGCGACACTAGATGGCGAAGAATTAGGCAAACCAGGCAATCACCAAAACGCAACCGAGCAATTAAAAAAAATGCGCGGTCGCGAAGTAAAATTTCACAGCGCTTTGTGCCTATTTAACGCCGCCACAGGCAATATGCAGGCCGATGTGGTGCCTTATTTGGTGCGCTTTCGCCAGTTTACTGATGAGCAAATCGAAAGTTATTTGAGCAAAGAACAGCCTTATCAATGCGCTGGCAGCGCGAAATCAGAAGGCTTAGGCGTAGCGCTCATCGAAAGAATGATTGGCGAAGACCCAAACGCGCTGATTGGCTTGCCGCTAATTAAACTAATAAGTATGCTGAGCAACGAAGGCATCGAAATTTTATAATTTTAAATTTTTTTAACCCATGTTTAACCCTATGTTGAAATTTGCAACGTTTAACAAGATATTGCGCTTGAGTTACGTTTAGTCGAACGCATTATTTCAATCATTTTGGAGATTTGTTATGCGCTTAACATTAAAAACTTTTAAAAAGAAAACGATTACATTTGCCATTCTTTCGGCTTTTTTTACGGGAGCTTTTGCCTTGGACAATAAATTAGATGAATCCCGCAGCACTTTAGACGACCAGCAATCTGTCGCTGTGACCATTTACAATCAAGATTTAGCGCTGGTAAAAGATACGCGCAAAGTGAATTTAAAAGCGGGTTTAAATGCGCTGGCTTTGCGTGATGTGAGCGCACAAATGCGCCCCGAGACTGCGCTACTACGCAGCATTAATGCGCCTGGTAGCTTAACGCTATTAGAACAAAATTTTGATTTTGATTTGCTCACCCCGCAAAAAATGCTAGAGAAATACGTCGGCAAAACGGTCGGTTTGGTAAAAACTAATCCGACTACAGGCGCAGAAACTACCGAGCAAGCAACCGTGCTCTCGGCCAATAACGGCGTAGTGCTTAAAGTGGGTAACCGCATCGAGACTGGCATTCCGGGCAGAATTGTGTATGACAACGTGCCAGATAATTTACGCGACCGCCCTACTTTGGTTACACAAATCAACAATAAAGGCGTAAGTGACCAAACTGTAGAACTGAGCTATCTCACTGGCGGATTAGGCTGGAAAGCGGATTACGTGGCCGAGTTAAATGACAAAGAAAATCAACTGGATTTGTCAGGCTGGGTAACGCTCACCAACACCAGCGGCGCGAGCTATAAAAACGCTAAGTTGCAATTGGTTGCAGGCGATGTAAACCGCGTACAAGAACAAATGCGCCCGATGGCAAAATCCATGCGTGGCGAGGTGATGATGGCAGATGCCGCTGCGCCTATGCAAGAAGAAGGCCTGCTGGAATATCATTTATACACGCTAGACCGCCCTACTAACATTATGGAAAGTCAAACCAAGCAAGTTGCCCTGCTTTCTGCTTCTGGCGTGCCAGCCCGTAAAGAGCTCGTGCTAAAAGGTGCAGATTACTACTACACAGGCCAATATGGCGAAATCGGTACCAAGATGAAAGTGGGCGTATTTATTGAGTTTGATAACAAAGAGGCCAGCAAACTCGGCATGCCATTACCAAAAGGCGTGTTGCGCGTGTACAAAAAAGACAGCAAAGGCAACGCGCAGTTTGTGGGCGAAGATAATATTGACCATACGCCAAAAAATGAGACCGTGCGTTTAAAACTGGGTGAAGCGTTTGACGTGACCGCAGATAAAAAACAGACTGATTTTAAATTACTGCCTAACCCACAAAAAGGCCATAGTGCGTATGAAAGTGCTTATGAACTCACCCTTAAAAATGCTAAAAAAGAGAAAGTAACTGTGACCGTGCAAGAGCCAATTGGTGGCGATTGGAAAATAGTGAGCGAGAGCGCACCACACACCAAAGCCAATAGCCACTTAGCTTTGTGGAAGATTGATATTCCTGCAGAAGGTAGTACAACGCTGACTTACCGTGCACAAGTTAAGTATTAATTACTTATTTAGAGCGATTTTATATGCTCTGTAAGCCGCATGGATATTGGCTCGCAGAGCATGTGTTTTATAAAAAATGAATCAATTATTATGAACCTAGTATTGTGAAATTCGGCACACTCTATTTAATACCTGTGACATTGGGCGATGACAATATTGCCACGCTTTTGCCTAAAAGTTTGCCGCCTGATGTCGTTGCAATCGCACAAAATTTAGAACATTTTGTGGTGGAAAATGAAAAATCAGCCCGCCAATTTTTAAGCGCGATTAAAACCACCAAGCCCATTCGCGAGCTTCAGCTTGAATTGCTGAATGAACATACCGACGACAAAACCTTACCAAATTTACTCAAACCGCTGCTGGCAGGGCACGATGTTGGCTTAATGAGTGAGGCAGGTTGCCCTGCAGTGGCTGACCCGGGTGCGAAATTGGTCGCGCTGGCACATCAAAAAGGTATCCGTATAGTGCCATTAACAGGCCCTAGCGCGATCTTATTAGCGCTGATGGCTTCTGGCCTTAACGGACAGAGTTTCGCGTTTCTAGGCTACTTACCAGTCGATAAAGCTGCGCGTGTTGCAAAGCTTAAAGAAATCGAAAAACGCTCACAAACCATACGCGAGACGCAAATATTTATCGAAACACCCTACCGCAACCAGCAAATGCTAGATGCATTGCTAAATACCTGCAATGCCAATACACGCTTGTGTATTGCCTGCCACGTCAGTTTGCAAGATGAATTCATCGTGACAAAACGCATCGGTGAATGGAAACAAAGTGCGCTGCCTGATTTGAATAAAAAACCGACAGTGTTTTTGTTGTTGGCCTAATTAAGATATTTTGATTTACAATTATTAATTGTTTATTAACTATTAGGCATCATAAATCTAGTGTCATCACTTGAGTCTGCAACCGCCCTAGAAAAACTAGCTGGCAGCCTCCCAGCTGAAGCGGCTCTTACTGCTATTTCGGTTGTAGCGGGCACTCCACTTGCCGCGCTTCTTCCTATTCTCGGAAAGTCGCTTGCTGCAGAACGACAAAAGAAGCGAGTTGAGGCAGCTTTAGGAGAGATGAATAGCATGTTGGCAAGACATGAAGCTAGGCTTGCAAATCTCACCGACCAACAATACAAGTTCATTAATGAAGCTGTTCTCGCTATGCTACATACGACAAACGAGAACAAGATGAAACTTCTGAGAGACGTGGTACAAAACAGCCTATCGGCTTCTGCGCTTCCTGACCAAGAAGCTGTTTTTCTGAGTCGAATCATCCGAGATATATCTAATGAAGAGGCGCAGTTCCTCTTAACTAACTTCACTTACCAAAGAATCTGGTTGAGCGAACTCGAACCTGGAGATAGCAATCTGCCCACTTTGCCTGTTAAACCAGCTACGCCTGACGGACAATCAGTATTAGGATTGTTAACGCTTGGGCTAGTTGCGAATGCGGAGCCAACCTTCGATGATATGGGTCTTTTGAAGTTCACGCAAATGGCGGCAAAACTGATTGTCCTACTGAAGGAACCCAGTGCATAGTATGTATCAAAGGGATTTTTTATAATGAGTTCGCTACAAGCTGCTCACCTTACAAATTATATTAACAAAGCCTTTACAGGCGCATAGCTCAAGCGATGTTGTGGGCAAATACCATGTGCCTGCAAAGCTAATAGATGTTTAGGTGCTGGGTAGCCCTTATGTTGCGCAAAGCCATATTGTGGGTATTGTTTATCCAATTCGTACAATTCAGCATCGCGTGCGACCTTTGCCAAAATAGACGCGGCGGAAATGGCTTGCACTTTACTATCCCCCTTCACTATTGCCTCGCACGGCAAGCTGATTTTTGGGCACTTGTTGCCATCCACTTGCACTAAATTTGGAATCACGTTGAATTGCGCCTGCATGGCTTCTATCGCGCGCTTCATAGCGAGTAAACTGGCTTGCAGAATATTGATTTCGTCGATTTCTTGGCAGGTGCAGCTAGCAATGCCCCAAGCCAGCGCTTTGGCTTTAATTTCACCACTTAAAAAATCGCGCTTTTTCTCAGAGAGTTTTTTAGAATCCGCTAAGCCTTCAATCGGATTATTTACATCCAATATTACCGCAGCCGCGTAAACACTGCCAGCTAGAGGACCCCGTCCAGCCTCATCCACACCACATATAAGCATGTTAGAGATAACTCAAAATTACCGAAGCAGCTTTTTTGGCGCTATTTTGTTTAAGCGACTGGTGAATGGCCGTAAATTCTTGTTTAATTTCTTGCACGTGATTTCTATCCACCAATAATAATGAAACCGCGTCTGCTAATTTTTGTGGCGTGGCGTCTTTTTGCAACAGTTCTGGCACTACAAATTTGCTTGCCAAAATATTCGGCAAACCAACATAAGGCAGGTAATTCATGCGTTTTAATATCCACCAACTTAAGGTCGGCATACGATAGGTAATTACCATGGGGCGCTTTAACAGAGCGGCTTCTAGCGTGGCAGTGCCCGAGGCGACCAGTACCACATCTGCGGCTTCCATGGCATCGTGCGCATGGCCAAACAAAATACTCAAATCAATCTCTTGCGTCATATCTTTGTAAAGCGCTTGCTCAAAAATCGCACGCGTTTCGCGCGTAATCAGCGGCACTAAAAACTGCGTATTAGTATTTTCTTGGCTAATTATTTTCGCAGCGTTGACAAATAATTCGGCATGTTGACGCACTTCTGACTGGCGACTGCCCGGCAACATGGCTATTACCTGTTTATTTTTCTCGATTTTAAGTGTCTCACGCGCCGCGGTTTTATTAGGTCTCAGCGGTATTTCGTCGGCCAACGGATGTCCGACGTAAGTTACTGGCACACCTGCTTTCTCATATAAAGCTGGTTCGAATGGAAACAAAGCCAGCACGTGTGAAACCGCACGCTTGATTTTACCCACGCGCCCGCCGCGCCACGCCCAAATGGAAGGACTAACGTAATGAATAGTAGGAATGCCGTGTTTTTTGAGCTTGCGTTCTAGCCAAAAATTGAAATCAGGCGCATCTACGCCGATGAAAATATCGGGTTTTTCTGCGAGTAATTGTTTGAGCAAACTACGACGTAATTTAAGTAAACCGTATAGATGCTTAATGACTTCTACATAGCCACGCACGGAGAGTTTTTCGATTGGAAACAGCGATTTAGCGCCCTCCGCCATCATTTTTGGGCCAGCGATGCCGATAAAAGTTAAATCGCTACGTTGCGCCTTAAGCGCGCGCATCAAATGACACCCCAGCAAGTCCCCCGAGGCTTCCCCAGCCACTATTGCTATTTTTGGCATAACTTATATTTAACGGACGATGCCGCGTGTTGAAACGTTTAAAAAATCTGTGAGTAATGCAATTTCATTACAGCTTTTTTGCATGTTCGCTAATTCGATTTTAGCTTCTTCCAGCGTTAGGCCATTGCGATAAAGGGCTTTGTAGGCACGTTTTATTTGCGTGATGCTATCTGCACTGAAGCCTCGCCGTTTAAGGCCTTCAGCGTTGATGCCATGCGGCTTAGCATCGTAACCCGCGGCGGTTACATAAGGTGGAATATCTTTAAAAACTACCGTATTCACTGCAGTAATCACATGCGCGCCGACTTTGCAGAACTGATGAATGAGCGTAAAACCGCCCAGAATCGCATAATCGTGAATATCGACGTGGCCTGCAAGCGAGCTGTTGTTAGCCATAATGGTGTGATTGCCAATTTGGCAATCATGCGCAATATGCACATAAGCCATAATCCAGTTATCGTTGCCAATACGTGTGGCGCCTTTATCTTGAACTGTGCCGCGATTAAACGTACAAAACTCGCGGATGGTATTGTTATCGCCAATTTCCAGCGTGGTTGGCTCATTTTTATATTTTTTGTCTTGCGGCTGCTCACCAAGCGAAGAAAACTGAAAAACCTGATTGTTTTTGCCGATTGTTGTAGGGCCTTTTAGCACGACATGGCTGCCGATGCGAGTATCGGCGCCAACTTTGACACCTGCGCCAATAATGGAATAAGCGCCCACCTCCACGCTAGAATCAAGCTCAGCTTTGGGGTCAATAATTGCAGTTGGGTGTATTTTTACAGACATTTTATATTAATATATTACTTTAGTTTTAAATCTTAATTAATTGATTTATATTACCTTTTATCAATATTTTTTAAAATACACATCATGCTCGCTTCGGCCACCACAGCACCGTCAACCGTTGCAACACCTGAGTACTTCCAAATGCCTTTTAAAATACGGTCAATTTTTACGTTCAAAATAATCTGATCGCCTGGAGAAACGGGCTTTTTAAAGCGCGCGTTATCAATACCAGCAAAATAATACACAGAATCATCACTCGGTTTTACACCCATCGTCTTAAAGGACAATATGGCAGCAGCTTGCGCCATGGCTTCTACAATCAATACGCCTGGCATCACAGGATGATATGGAAAGTGTCCAGGGAAAAACGGTTCGTTAATACTGACGTTTTTAAGTGCTGTGATTTCTTTGCCAATTTCCATCGAAACCACACGGTCTATCAGCACAAATGGGTAGCGATGTGGTAAATGGTCAAGGATTTCGTGAATATCCATGCTGCTTGAGACGGTATCGGTCATGTTGGATTCTCGATTATTTGTTATTTTTGGTTAGTTGAGCAAGCGTAGTTTCTAAGACCTTTATTTTATCTGTTAATTGATCTAAATGGGGGCTTAAGTGACGAATATTTGCAGCAGTTTTAAGCCAATCCTCATGCGCCTGCGATGGCATTAGCGCGGTGTAAGTGCCCGCCTTATTGATTGAGCGCATAATCATGCTACCAGGCGAGATTGTCACCTTATCAGCAATGCTTAAATGACCGAGAATCATGGCACCACCACCAATTTTACAGTGCTTACCGATAACCGCACTGCCCGCAATACCGGTGCAGCCCGCAATCACCGTATGTGCGCCAATGCGGCAATTGTGCGCGATTTGAATGAGATTGTCGAGCTTGACGCCCTCTTCAATCACCGTGTCGTCAATCGCACCGCGATCAATCGTAGTATTGGCGCCAATATCGACGTTATCGTGAATAATCACGCGACCAACTTGCGGAATTTTCACCCAACGTTTTGTATTATTTGATGCATTTTCTTCGGCATAACCAAAACCATCGTTGCCTATCACGCAACCTGAAAATAAATGGCAGTTTTTGCCAATTTGTGTGCCATGTTTAATCGTCACATTGGCTTCTAAAACCGTGTTATCGCCGATGCTTGAATTGCGCTCAATCACACAGCCCGCGCCGATAGTCACGTTGTTACCAATATTTACATTAGCCTCAATCACCACATTGGCTGCAATGCTGCAACTTGTGGCTATGCTAGCACTAGTATCTACAATTGCGCTGTCATGAACACCTTTGGCAGCAACATAGGTCGGGTTCAACAACTGAGAAACCTTGGCAAAATACGCATAAGGATTATCTGTGATTATTTTTGGTAAATTTGTAAGTGAGGCATGCTGCAGCCCAATAACGACGGCGCTTGCAGAGGTGTTATTTAATTGATTCGTGTATTTAGTATCGCTAAAAAAACTAATGGCGCCAGCTTGCGCCAGCGCCAATGAGCCTACTCTCACAATTTGAGTTTCTGGTTTATCTGAAAATGAGCCGCCTAATTTTTCGACGATTTGCTGAAGTGACCAATTGGAACTCATCAATAGCGTCCATATGACTTAATTTTTATTATTTCTTGCCTAAAAGTTTTAACACTTTATCAGTAATATCAATTTTTTTACTGGCGTAAGCCACGCCACCATAGACCACTAAATCATAACCATCAGCTTCAGAAACGGTCTGCACGGCTTTATTAATGCGGTCTTGCAGGCTGGCCAGTTCTTCATTTTTACGTAAATTAATATCTTCACGCAATTCGCGCTGTTTGCGTTGGAATTCAATTTTCAGGTTTGATGCATCGCGCTCTTTATTGCGGCGCTCAGTTTCAGAAAGTGTCACGCCTTCTTTGTCTAATGCAGCTTCAATATCTCGAATTTGCTTTTGCATCTTGTCTAATTCTTGCGATTTTGGCCCAAACTCACGCTCAAGCTTTTTGCCACTTTCTGCTGTTTGCGGCGCTTCTTGCAAAATTTTATCTACTTGCACATAGCCAACCTTTAGCTCAGCCGCGCTCAGGCTCGTACTTAGACTTACCGCCAAAGCCAAAAATCCAACAAAAATAAAGGTTTTTAACTTCTGATTCAATTCAAATCTCCTAACGTTTTGAGTCTTAAACTCAATTTCTTTCATTCTACTATCAAATAGAAATATATTAACTAAAACTGTGACCCAAGCTGAAATTGTAAAGTTTGTGTTTGATCGCCCTCTTTTTTATTGAGTGCCTTGGCAAATACCAATTTAAGCGGTCCAAATGGCGAGAACCAACTCACACCAACGCCAGTTGAATATCTCAAGTCACCTAAGTTAATACTTTGGTTGTTTGCATATACGCTACCCGTATCTACGAACGCACTCAAGCGGAATTGAGATGAATTTTTAATAAAGGGTACTGGTGCAAAAACTTCTGCGTTACCTACAATACGCGTAGTGCCGCCAACGGCAAAGTCACTGTTTGTACCTGGGTCAAAGTCACGCGGGCCAATAGCACCGTTATCATAACCACGCACTGAGTTAACGCCACCCACATAAAAGTTTTTAAAGAAAGGGTATTCTTTTTTACCGTAAGAATCGGCGTAGCCAAGTTCGCCATTGAGCATAAAGGTAAAGGTTTTTGTCACATCTTTAAACCAAGTGTGCTTGTACTCTAGCTTATAGTACTCTAAATCTAACACTGGCAAGGAAACTTCGGCACTCAAACGTTGCATTACGCCCTTGTTGGGGAATAGTGTGTTGTCACGTGAATCGTGCGTCCAAGCCAAGGCCAATTGTAGTGAATCACTATTACAGCCTTTAGCATTGCCACAAAAATCTAAGTATTGTTTAGGGCTGCTACTAGACAAATCAATTTTGGTAAAGTCACCCGTTAACCCTGCGGAGAAATAGGCCTGCTCGCTCAAGGGCAAACCAAAACGCACACCCGCCCCATACGATTTACTATTGTATGAGCCAATATTTAGTGATCCAGTATCCACATCGCGCCTATACACATCAAAGCCGCGACTAACGCCATCTGGCGTGAAGTAAGGGTCGGTGAAAGAGAGTGAATAAGTTGTATTTACCTTGCCAGTATTCACCTGTGCAGAAACACGGTTACCAGTACCCAAGAAGTTTGGCTGGTTGACTGTGACACCTAGCACCACACCTTCGTTGCTGGATAAGCCTGCACCAAACTGAATACTACCAGTTGATTTTTCTGTGACATTGATATTCACGTCCACCTGATCTGTTGTGCCTGCCACTGCAGGCGTTTCCACATCAACTGAGTCGAAGTATTGCAACCTATCTAAACGTTCTTTGGAGCGATTAATTTTATCGCCCGCATACCAAGCAGATTCCAGCTGACGCATTTCTCGACGCAACACATTGTCACGGGTGCGGGTATTGCCAGTGAGGTTAATGCGGCGCACATACACGCGCTTGCCAGGGTCTACAAAGAAGGTAAATGCGGCGGTGTGATCCACTTTATTAATTTCTGGAATCGCATTGACGTTAGAGAATGCATAGCCTTCGTTACCTAGTCTATCACCAATGGCTTTGCTGGTTTCAGTGACTTTTTGGCGATTGAAAACATCGCCTTTAGCAATTGCGATGAGCGGCGTAAGCTCTGCTTCTGGCACTTGCAGCTCGCCTGCTAGCTTCACGTCGCTAATGGTATATTTTTCGCCTTCAGTCACATTCACCGTAATATAAATGTCTTGTTTATCCGGCGAAATAGATACTTGCGTAGAATCAATCGAAAACTCTAAATAACCTTGATTCATATAAAACGATTTAAGCGTTTCTAAATCGGCAGTGAGTTTTTGCTTGGAATACTGGTCATCTTTATTCCACCAGCTCATCCAATTGGGCGTGGTGAGCAAAAACTCCGCACGTAAATCGTCAGTGGTATAAGCATTGTTGCCAACAATATTAATATCGCGAATCTTAGCTACTACGCCCTCTTCAATCTCAAAGCGCACTGCAACGCGATTACGCTCTAGCGGAGAAACCACGGTTTTAACCGTCGCACCATATTTGCCTTGGGCTAAATACTGACGTTTAATTTCTTGCTCGGCGCGATCCAGTTGAGACTTGTCGAATATTAAACCTTCTGAAATACCGATTTGCTTTAAACCTTCGGTCATTTTTTCAGATGGGAATGATTTATTGCCACTGAAATCGATTTTTGCAATCGCTGAGCGCTCTTGCACCGTCACCACCAGCACTTCGCCATCCGCTTCGATACGCACGTCTTTAAAAAAGCCCGTGTTATAGAGTGATTTAATCGCTTGGGTGGCCTTTTCGTCAGACATCACATCGCCCGCTTGCACTGGCAGATAGGTAAATATCGTCCCAGGTTCAGTGCGCTGCAGGCCTTCGATACGAATATCTTTAATGACAAAAGGCTCTAGCGCCATGGCATGATGGCTAAATAGAGCAATGATGAGGGTCGAAATGTAACGAGTCTTAATCAAACTACTAACCCGCAATTAATCTATTAAAATCGTTAAATAATGCAATCGTCATAAGTAAACCTAGTAATCCAAAGCCTAATTTTTGACCCGCCAGCATCGTACGTTCTGAAACTGGCGAACCTTTGAAAATCTCAACGATATAATACATCAAATGACCGCCATCTAATACTGGAATTGGTAAAAGGTTGAGCACGCCGATGCTAATGCTGACTAAAGCCAGAAACCCTAAAAATACTTTTAAGCCTAAATTTGCGCTTTCGCCTGCGTACGTGGCAATCGTTACTGGGCCGCTAATGCCCTTGAGCGACACTTTTCCAGTCAGCATTTTACCCAGTATTTTTAGGCTAAATATCGAAGTATCCCAAGTTTTAATTACGGCTTTTTGTAGGCTATTAATTGGAGAATAGTTTAATTTAATCAGAAAGTTATTTAATTCAGCTTGTTCAAGTTTCACGCCAGCACCCATTCTACCGATGGTCTCTTCGCCCTCTTTAACTGGCTCTGGCGTAGCGGTGATATGTACTATTTTTTGAGCGCGCATCAATTCAAACTGTAAGGGTTTGCTTGGATTGTCTTTAATGTTATTGACCATCTGCTCCCAATCTTCCATTTCCACGCCATCGATGCGCAAAATTTTGTCATCTGGCTTAAAACCATTTTTTTCAGCAGCACTATCAGGCAGGATTTCGCCAATTACGGCCGGGATATTGGGTTTAAACGGCTCCAAACCTATCTTTTTAAGTACGTCAATTTCAGCATCACTATCAATGCCTTCGAAACTCAGTGTGTGCTGCAGTAGTTCGTTGTTGTTATTAGTAGCTTCAATCTCCACTGACTTGCTTTCCAATGATTCTTCTAACAATGCCCAGCGCGCCTCTTGCCAAGTAGCTACTGGCTTTCCAGCCACTTTTTGAATCACTTCACCAGATTTTAAACTCGCAAGCGCTGCTAAACTGTTCTCTTCCACCATACCGATAATCGGGCGCATGCCAGTGACGCCCAGCATAAACAATCCCCAATACAACACAATTGCCAACAGTAAATTCGCTACTGGGCCCGCCAAAACGATGGCGATGCGCTGCCACACACTTTGTCGATTGAAAGCACGTTGCAATTCAGATTCGGAATACGCTACTGGATTTTCTTCGGATTTAAGCTCGTTTTCATCGAGCATTTTCACGTAGCCGCCCAAAGGAATCGCTGCCAGCACAAACTCTGTCTTATCTGGTCCGAAAGTTTTTGACCACAACGGCTTGCCAAAACCGACTGAAAATCTCAACACCTTTACGCCGCACCAGCGCGCCACTTGAAAATGGCCAAATTCGTGTATGGTCACCAAAATTCCAATGGTTACAATAAACGCAATGAGCGTCATCATGCCGCCACGACCCGCTTAAAATCTAGCTTGCAGATGTGCGTTTGCGCAAAACTTCTCGCCTCATTGTCAACTGCGATAAGTTGCTCCAGCGAGGTCACAGGCGCAGATTGAATAGAATCGAGTGCAGTTGCGATCAATTTGGCAATGTCTAAAAAGTGGATTTCATTATTTAAAAACGCCGCTACTGCGACCTCGTTGACCGCATTGACTATAGCTGGCGCTGTGCCGCCGATATTGAGCGCATCGTAGGCCAATTGCAAACAAGGAAAGCGTTTCAAATCAGGCGCTTCAAACTCTAGTTTTGCGATTTCTAGCAAGTTTAACGAGGCCACGCCAGATGCTATGCGATTTGGATAACCTAGCGCATAGGCAATCGGCGTGCGCATATCTGGGTTGCCTAGTTGAGCTAAAATGCTGCCATCCACATATTCCACCATCGAGTGAATAATGCTTTGTGGATGCACCACGACCTCAATTTGGCTTGGTTTTGCATTAAATAGCCAATGCGCCTCAATCACCTCCAGCCCTTTATTCATCAGGGTTGCAGAGTCAATGGTGATTTTTTCGCCCATCACCCAATTAGGATGTTTGAGCGCCAAAGCTGGCGTGACGTTTTCTAATTGTTGCTGCGAATATTGTCTAAAAGGCCCACCCGAGGCAGTTAGAATGATTTTAGACACCCCCGCGCCAATATTGGCTTCTGGCGGCATCACTTGGAAAATTGCATTATGCTCGCTATCAATTGGTAATAGCGTTGCGCCACCTTTTTTAACAGCTTCCATGAACAAACTGCCCGCCATCACCAACGTCTCTTTGTTCGCCAGCAAAATGCGTTTTCCTGCGTGCGCCGCCACCATGGCGGGTTTGAGGCCAGCTGCACCGACAATCGCAGCCATCACAATATCTACATCTGCGTCACTAGAAACCTGCTCCAAGCCGCGCATGCCCGCCAATGCTTGGGTTGCGCTGTTATGCGCTTTTAATTTCCCGCGTAAATCTTGCGCTGATTTTTCGTCTAAAAGCACTGCGAATGCGGGTTTAACTTCCAAACATTGCTTTAGAAGCGCATCGACATTAGAATTTGCCGCCAGCGCATAAACCTTATATGCATTGGCGTGACGCGCAATCACATCTAAAGTTTGCAAGCCAATCGTGCCAGTGCTGCCCAAAATGGTAACGTTTTGCATTTTTAGCCCACCGCTCCAAAAAAATTACTGGCATAGTTGTAAGCATAAATCATCAAAATCGCAATCGGCAGGCTAGGAATAATGCCGTCAATACGATCTAAAATGCCGCCGTGACCTGGCAACAAATCGCCGCTATCTTTGATATTAGCTTGACGCTTCATCAGCGATTCGAACAAATCGCCAATCACGCCAAAGCCCGTGATAATCCAAAGCGCAGGAAAAATGGCGGGGCTCTTAACATCAAAACCAAAGTGTAAAATCGCACCGAAAATCGTCACGCCAATGAGCGCGCCAGCTACGCCCTCCCAAGTTTTTTTAGGGCTGATATTCGGCGCAAGTTTGTGTTTGCCAAAGTTTTTACCCGCAAAATAAGCCGCGCTATCGGCAATCCAAATAGTTGCAAGCAATACTAAAACCAACATCGGATCGACAATCTTCGCGCAAATCAACGCCAGCCATAGCGGCAACATGAGCAGCCAGCCCAAAAGCGCTTTAGCAATAATGTTGTTCATTTTAAAATGGTTTACCAGCCAAATTGGCACAATGAGTGTCCAGAACAGCGCCACAAACGAGAAAATAAACAGTGACTGAAAAAAGAAGTGGTGCAAATTGTTATTCCACAGCCGCGTCAGCACAAAAAAACCAGCCAACATAGAAATTGCTAAATAGCCGTAAATTTGCTTTTTGTTAAAGCCGACCATGCTCGCCCACTCGCGCAACGCCAGCAGCGTCACCACCAACATGGCCACCGCCCAATAAAAATTTGGCAGCTTAAACAGCGCAGGAATAAAGCCAGCAACCAGTACCAGCGCGGTAATGATGCGCGTCTTAAGCATAAAAAAAGTTTCGCATATATAAAGGGCTAGGCATTATTGGTTAATTGTTCGCTAGTGCGGCCAAAACGGCGTTCGCGTTGTTGATAAGATTTAATTGCGGCTTGAAATGCCTCGTCGTCAAAATCTGGCCACAGCGTATCGGTAAAATAAAATTCAGCATAAGCCAATTGCCAAAGTAAAAAATTGCTCACGCGCTTCTCACCGCCAGTGCGGATAAATAAATCGGGCTCAGGCGCATAGCTCATCGCCAAATATGGCGTCAAATCTGTCTCTAGAAAGGGTTCCGTCTGTTCTGGATTCTTAGTAATCATTTTGTTCGTCGCTTGCAATATATCCCAACGGCCACCGTAATTAGCGGCGATTGTTAGCGTTAAACCTGTGTTTTTTGCAGTGAGTTTTTCGGAGATTTTGATTTGCTTCACTAGCTCTTTGCTAAAACGGCTACGATCGCCGATTAATACGAGTCGTATATTATTTTCGTGCAACTTGGCTACTTCGCGCTTAAGCGCATCCATAAACAAACCCATCAAAAATGACACTTCGTCATCTGGTCGACGCCAATTTTCGCTGCTAAAAGCAAATAACGTAAGATATTTCACATTCAGCAATGCGCATTGTTTCACCAAATCGCGCACCGTTTCTACACCACGCTTATGCCCTGCAACCCTAGGTAGAAAGCGCTTCCTAGCCCATCGACCATTGCCATCCATAATCACAGCAATATGATTGGGAATCTCGCCTGTATCGGGGATTATCTGCGTGGAGCTAGAAAATAAACCCATCAGACTGCCATTAAATCAGTTTCTTTAACTTGCAGTAATCTGTCGACTTCTATTACCGCTTTATCGGTCATCTTTTGCACTTCATCTTGCGCACGACGTTCGTCATCCTCACTAATTTCTTTATCCTTCAATAATTTTTTGAGTGCGTCATTGGCATCGCGACGGATGTTACGAATGGCTACTTTCGCGCTTTCAGCCTCGCCGCGAACGATTTTGGTCAGGTCGCGCCTGCGCTCTTCGGTCAGCATCGGCATTGGCACACGAATTAAATCGCCATTGGTCGCTGGGTTCAGGCCTAAATCACAATCACGAATGGCTTTTTCAACTTTACCAATCATGTTTTTCTCGTAAGGTTGCACGTTAATGGTGCGCGAATCGCCCAAATTCACGTTCGCCACTTGATTCACCGCCACCATGCTGCCGTAGTATTCCACCATCACATGATCCAATAAGCCAATATGGGCGCGGCCTGTGCGCACTTTTGCTAAATCATTTTTTAACGATTCTAACGATTTTTGCATTTTTAAATCTGTAGTTTTTTTAATGTCTTCTAACATGCGTTAACTCCAATAAATCCTATAAACTTTTAGTCTGTGATGCAGTGCTAGGCGCACGCAGCGCAGCAACCGGAATGTATGTGTTATCCATGAGGATTGCGAGCAGCGCGCAACACCGCAATGCGCACAGAATATAAGTTTATCAAACTATAACCTTAGTACCTTCATTTTCGCCCATTACTACGCGCTTTAACGCACCTACTTTGAAAATATTAAACACCGCGATCGGCAGTTTTTGATCGCGACACAGCGTAAAAGCAGTCGCGTCCATCACTTTTAGATTTTTGGCTATTGCTTCATCAAAGGTCACGGCTTCGTACTTGGTGGCTGTTGGGTCTTTTTTCGGATCGGCGGTGTAAATTCCATCCACTTTGGTGGCTTTTAGCACGATTTCTGCATCAATTTCCATGCCGCGTAGCGCAGCCGCAGTATCCGTGGTAAAAAATGGGTTGCCAGTACCTGCGCCAAATATGACCACACGACCTTTTTCGAGAGCACGCAAGGCTTTGGCGCGCACGTAGGGCTCGACAAACTCTATACTCAGTGCGCTTTGTACACGCGCCTCAACCCCAATATGGCGCATGGCGTCCTGCAGCGCCAACGCGTTCATTACCGTCGCCAGCATGCCCATATAATCGGCAGTGGCTCTATCCATGCCTTCTGCCGCTGGTGCAACCCCGCGAAAAATGTTACCACCACCAATCACAATACCAACCTCTACACCTAAATCCACAATTTCTTTCACTTGTTCGACTATATCAGTTATAGTCGCGGGGTTGATGCCATAAGCATCGTCGCCCATCAAAGCCTCTCCTGAGAGTTTGAGCAGAATGCGCTTGTATGCGAGTTTAGCCATGTTTTACCTTGAAACTTCCATCAAATTTGAGTTTGCTTATTTAATCACAAACTAGGCGTTTTTGCTCGGTTTTAATCGAAATTTGGACGAAAAAAAAACGAGCTTAAAGCTCGTTTTTTTAATTCGCAGCAGGTTTTTTAAACCTTGGCGGCGGCGGCCACTTCGGCTGCGTAATCTACTACAGCCTTCTCGATGCCCTCACCCACCACGTACATGGTGAATGATGCCACTGATGCGTTTTTAGATTTTAATAAAGATTCAATGGTAAATTTGTCGTCTTTAACAAACACTTGGCTGAGTAAAGTAACTTCTTTTAAGAATTTCGCTACAGTGCCGTCAGCAATTTTTTCCAGCATGGCTTCTGGCTTACCAGCTTCTTTAGCTTTTTCAACTGCGACACGGCGCTCTGCATCAATTAAGTCTTTTGAAATGCCAGATGCATCCAATGATTTTGGTTTTGCCGCTGCAATATGCATGGCAATGTCTTTTGCCAATGTGTCATCACCGCCAACCAAATCGATCAACACGCCAATTTTACTGCCGTGAATGTAGCTCGCGAGTTTGCCTTTTGCATTGATTTTCACAAATCTACGTGGCGTGATGTTCTCGCCAATCTTACCAACCAATTGTGCGCGCGTTTCTTCAACCGTAGCGTCACGCATAGGTAAGGCGTTTACGGCAGCAATATCTGCCGCGTTACTGGTAGCAACAATGCCAGCTAATTCGTTTACAAATTTCAAAAAATCTTCGTTTTTTGCACAAAAGTCAGTTTCAGAGTTCACTTCAATCATCGCGCCAGATTTGCCATCAGCAGTAATTGAAACACCTACTGTACCTTCAGCAGCCACGCGGCCTGCAGCCTTGCTGGCTTTGTTACCAAAACGTACCCGTAAAATTTCTTCTGCGCGCGCTGAGTCGCCATCGGCCTCAGTAAGTGCTTTTTTGCAATCCATCATCGGCGCATCGGTGCGCTCACGTAACTCTTTTACCATGCTTGCCGTGATTTCAATTATACTTTCAGCCATTTTTAACTCCTAAAAACTAATATTTTCAAATAGAAAAAGGGGCTATACGCCCCTTTTTTGCTTGTGTTGATTACTCGGCTGCAGCTTCTGCGACTTCAGCTACGTTAGCCACTTCTACAATCTCTTCTTCTTTGGCAGATTTCACCAGCTCAGTAATCGCATTAGCGCGACCATCTAACACCGCATCGGCCATGCCGCGTGCATATAAACGAATAGCACGGCTAGAATCATCGTTGCCTGGAATCACATAAGCTACGCCGTCTGGCGAATTGTTAGTATCGACAATGCCAATCACTGGAATGCCCAATTTTTGCGCTTCCGTAATCGCGCCGCTTTCATGACCCACGTCGATAATGAAAATCGCGTCTGGCAAGCCACCCATATCTTTAATACCGCCGATTGAACGCTCTAATTTTTCGATTTCGCGTTTATAACCAAGCGCTTCTTTTTTGCCGAATTTTTCTAAGCTGCCATCTAGTAGCATTGCATCAAAATCGTGCAAACGTTTGATAGATTGTTTTACTGTTTTGAAATTAGTTAGCATACCTCCTAACCAACGGTGATTGACGTAAGAACAGCCTGCGCGCTCTGCTTCTTCTTTGACGATATCGCGGGCTTGGCGTTTAGTGCCCACGAATAAAATACGACCCTTGTTAGCTGCCAATGTGCGCGTGTATTTAAGCGCATCTTCAAACAATGGCAAGGTTTTTTCAAGGTTTACAATATGAATTTTGTTGCGGTCGCCAAAAATGTACTCAGCCATTTTCGGGTTCCAATAACGAGTTTGGTGGCCAAAGTGAACACCGGCCTCAAGCATTTGACGCATAGTAACTGACATTGTATTACTCCATGTAAGGGTTAAACATTACATTCGCCCACAATATTCACCTTAAAGGTGAACACCCTGTACGGGGCGATGCATTGATTTTACTTAAATTAGCGTGATTGCTACTTAAGAGGCGCGATTATAACTAAATTAATGTTGTTATTCAATGAAGATTTACAAAAAACCACCTACAAAATATGTACTTTTTTAAATATGCTCACAAATTCCCTGCAACCCTTACTAATGCTAGTTGTGGCACAGTAACCGCATCCACATTGGCTTCTGGCGAATCAAAATAAAATGTTTAAACTAAATAAATTTTCTGTTATCTTGTCACTTATGTTTAAGCGTTTTGCTGCCAATTTTGCCTTAATTTTACTATTTGCTTTTGCGCAAATAGGCTCAGTAACGCATGAAATAAGCCATATTCAAGATTATGCTAAGCATAGTCAGCAAGACCCAAGCCAACAAGATAAAACTACACATAATGGCCAATGCGCACAATGTATTAGTTACGCCGAAGTGGCTAGTGGCTTACAGACGCAACCTATTGTATTTCATTTGGCCGCAACCGAATTTGTAGCAACTGCGTTCAATCACCAAAGTTATTCATCACTTACCCACACTGCTTACGCAGCCCGCGCCCCACCTCAAGCCTCTTAAATATTTATTTTTCAGCAAGCTTAATTTAAGCGCTTGCTTTTATTACTATTTTTTGAGGAATTTATCATGCACCACTTACACCCAACACGGGCACACCCAACACAGGTGCGCGCATTATTTGCGCTTAAACCACTATTTTTAGCCCTTACTAGTTTATTTATTCATCACGCATACGCTGCAGAAACCAGCGAAGTGCCTACCAAAATTAATTTAGCACCTGTTGCTGTCACAGGCAACCCATTAGGGGTAGGCTCAGATGAGCTGGTTGTGCCTGTAACAGTACTAAATGGCCGAGAGCTAAGCTTACGCCGAGCAGGCACGCTAGGCGAAACACTCAATGGCATACCAGGCGTAACCGCTACTCAGTTTGGCCCAAATGCTTCGCGCCCTGTGATACGCGGGCTGGATGCTGAGCGCGTTAAAATCATGCAAAATGGCGTGGGTATTTTAGACGCATCCAGTTTAAGTTTTGACCATGCAGTGGGCATAGACCCGCTAATTATTGAGCAAATAGATGTGGTGCGTGGCCCAGCTGCACTTTTATATGGCGGCAGTGCTGTTGGCGGTGTAGTCAACGCGATTGATCACCGCATTCCAACTGAAAAATTAGATGGTGTTATCGGCCGCACAGAAGCGCGCTTTGGTGGCGCAGAGAATCAACGTAATGGTGCTTTAGTGGTGGATGTTGGCAATGGCCAATTTGCCATTCATGGCGATGCCTACAAACGTAAAACCGATGATTTAGATATTCCTAGTTTTGCCGTTTCAAGCCGTAAAAGTAATGCAGATGGCACCTTACGTGACAATAAAGGCAAGCTGGTTAATAGCAGCTCAGATGGTGATGGTGGTGCGGTAGGTGCATCACTCACCTTTGATAACGGCTATATCGGCGCGTCCTATTCCACGCTCAACAATAACTACGGCACAGTGGCAGAAGAAGCCGTTCGCATTGATATGAAAAGTGACCGTTGGGATGTTGCCAGTGAATTTACTGGCTTTGGCAATTCAGGGCTTGGTAATGTGTTTAATCGGGTAAAATTTCGCATGGCGCATACTGATTACATTCATAAAGAGCTAGAAAGTGGTGTGGTTGGCACTACATTTAAAAACCGCGGTGTAGAAGGCAGCATTGAAGCGGGGCACGCACCTATAGGCAATGTAAAAGGTGTGCTTGGTTTTCAATTTGATAACATAACCTTTTCTGCTTTGGGTGCAGAGGCTTTTGTGCCGAGTGTTAATACGCAAAACAAATCGCTATATGTGTACGAAGAGCTACCAATTGATGCTAGTAAAATAACTTTTGGTGCGCGTTTAGGCCATACTTCAGTCGATTCTAGTGCTGATGCTAATTTTGGTGCTGGCCAAGACAATAGCTTTAATACTAACAACTTAGCGCTGGGCGGTTTATACAGCTTAAATAGCAATTGGTCGCTTACCAGCAATCTATCTCACAACGAGCGCGCACCTAGCTATTTTGAGCTTTATGCCAATGGTGCGCACATCGCGACTGGTCAATTTGAAGTGGGTGATAGCAGCTTTAGCAAAGAACGCTCTAACGGCATTGATACACAGCTGCGCTGGAAAGAAGGTAAAGACTCATTGAGTGTTGGCGCGTACTACACGCGCTTTAGCAACTTTATTGGTACTTTTAACACGGGCAACATTGAACCGATAACCGGCTTGCCCGAAGCCCGTTTTTTAGCTGTGCCTGCTGTATTTAAAGGTGTTGAAGCGGAAGGTAAATTTAATATCGCCGATAACCTCAATTTAAACTTGCGTGGTGATTATGTACATGCCACCAATACGCGCACTGGTGATTACTTGCCACGTATTTCGCCACTACGTTTAGGTGCTGGTCTGCAATATCAACTTGGCAGCTTTAATGCCCGCTTAGACGCACTACATGCATTTAAGCAGAATCGTACTGCAGATAATGAGCTCACAACTGATGGCTATACCGATGTAAGCGCGCTTGTCGCCTACAAGCTAGGCTCTCTGATAAATACTGGAAAGCTGAATATTGAATTGTTTGCTAAAGCCAATAACTTACTCAACCAAGAAATTCGTGAGCATGCATCGATATTAAAAGATATTTCACCAGCTGGCGAAAGGTCATTATTAATTGGCGCACGTGCCGATTTTTAGCAAAGCTTAAGATATAAAGTTAGCTGCTGCATAGCCAACACGACCATGTTGGCTATGCTAAAATAACACAATCACTACATTCCATTTTTAAGCAAATGACAATTACCATTAACAACGCTGACGACATCGCTGCCATGCGCATTGCAGGCAGACTAGCATCTGAAGTGCTTGATTATATTACGCCTTTTGTGGCGCATGGCGTAACAACTGAAAAGCTCGATCAGCTTTGTCATGATTATATGGTGAATGTGCAAGCAACGATTCCTGCACCGCTCAATTACGCACCAGACGGCCATACGCCTTATCCCAAGTCTATTTGCACCTCAGTGAATCATCAAATTTGCCACGGCGTGCCAGGCGATAAGCTGCTGAAAAATGGTGACATTGTGAATATTGACATCACGGTGATTAAAGACGGTTACCACGGCGACACTTCGCGCATGTTCCATGTCGGCGAAACTTCGATTCAAGCTAAAAGATTGAGCGAAATTACCTATCAAGCTATGTGGCTGGGCATCCAACAAGTCAAGCCAGACGCTACTTTGGGCGATATTGGTTATGCGATTCAAAGTTTTGCCGAGAAAAATGGCTTTAGCGTGGTGCGCGAGTTTTGCGGGCATGGCATTGGCACAAAATTTCATACCGAGCCGCAAGTGCTGCACTATGGTCGCCCTAGCCAAGGTTTAAAGCTTAAATCGGGCATGATTTTTACCATAGAACCCATGATTAATGCGGGTAAGCGCGACATTAAGCAACTGCCTGATGGCTGGACTATTGTGACGAAAGATCGCAGTTTATCGGCACAGTGGGAGCATACCGTCCTCATTACCGAAACGGGTTTTGAAGTGCTCACGCTTTCTGCTGGCTCGCCTGCAGCGCCAATTTTCTCTTAAATGCCAGAAAAAAAACAGCGCATACAAGCTTGGCGCGAGCATTTAAAAACGCAGCAAGGCGCGTTGGAAACTGCATTTTTTCAGCACAAAAACCCCTTACAATGTTTAAAAAAACAAACACAACTCACTGACGAACTCCTAAAACAAGCATGGCTGCAAGCCAATATCCATAAGGGTTCCGCCTTGGTCGCTGTAGGCGGTTATGGTCGCGGTGAATTGTTTCCTTATTCCGATATTGATCTGCTGATTCTGTTGCCAAGCAAATTATCTAACGAGCAAAATCAAGCCATTGAAGCCTTTATCAGCTTGTTGTGGGATATTGGCCTCAATGTTGGGCACAGTGTGCGCACCTTGCAAGAATGCGTAACCGAGGCTACGCAAGACGTCACAGTGCAGACCAACCTCATGGAATCGCGCTTACTGGCTGGTAACAAGACTAATTATCGGCAATTTGTTCAGGCTATTGACGCGTTAATGCAACCCTCCGCTTTTTTTGCAGCAAAATTTAAAGAGCAAGACAACCGCCACGCCAAGTTTAACGATACTGCTTATAGTTTAGAGCCTAATATTAAGGAAAGCCCAGGTGGACTGCGCGATTTGCACATGATTTTATGGCTAGCAAGCAGCCAAAATTTAGGTAAAAATTGGCTAGAACTAACTAAAAATAAGCTTATTAGCGCAACTGAATTGCGCCAAATTAAACGCCACCAGCGTAATTTGCAAACGCTGCGCATTCGCTTGCATTATTTGGCCAAGCGGCGTGAAGATAGGTTGCTGTTTGATTTTCAGAACGTGCTTGCTGACGAGTTAGGTTTAGTGAACACAGAACACAAACGCGCCAGCGAGCAGTTGATGCAAAGCTATTACCGTAGTGTAAAATTTATTAGCTTAATCAATGAGATATTACTTAAAAATTTAGAAACTACTTTAAGTAAAAAACCAGCAAAAATTTCGTCAATTAATGCACGATTTGAAGCAATAAATGGCTTGTTAAACGCTAAATCTGGGCAGCTTTTGCAACAACAACCTAGTGCGATTTTAGAAAGCTTTTTATTGCTGCAACAACACGCCGACCTTAACGGCATGAGCGCCAATTTATTACGTGAGTTGCAACGTGTGAAAAAAATTGTGAATCGAGATTTTCGCGCGTCATCAGAAAATAAAGCTTTATTTATCAAAATATTATCTCAAAAAAATGGGGTTAATCACACACTGCGCCGCATGAATGATTACGGTATTTTAGGCCAATATATTCCCGCTTTTGGCAACATTGTTGGACAAATGCAGCACGACTTATTCCATGTTTATACGGTGGACGAGCACATTTTAAACGTACTAGCGAACTTGCGTCGCTTTGCCAAACCCGAGCTTAAACACGAATTTCCGCTATGTAGCCAACTATTCGAAGCCTTTGAAAAGCCGCATCTACTCTACCTCGCAGCCTTATTTCATGATATTGCCAAGGGTCGCGGCGGCGATCATTCCACGCTCGGCACCAAAGACGCCAAACGCTTTTGCAAGCTGCACAATTTAACTAAAGACGACACGAATTTAGTCGCTTGGTTGGTGGAATCGCACCTTAAAATGTCTAGCACAGCGCAAAAATCTGACTTGTCTGACCCAAATATCATTGAGCAATTTGCCAAATTTGTAAAAACAGAAAAACGCCTGACAGCTCTGTATTTATTGACTGTGGCAGATATTCGTGGCACCAGCCCAGTGGTGTGGAACGCTTGGAAAGCACGCCTGCTGGAAAGCTTGTTTTACGCCACCAAACGCGTACTGAATGACGAAAACTTTAGCGCACATCAAATTGTCAAATTAAGACAACAGGAAGCCACTGAGAAGCTTGCCAAATATGGCTTGCAACCGCAATCGTATCAAACTTTGTGGGATAAACTGGGCACCAGTTATTTTGTGCGTTATGAGCCCGATGAAATTGCTTGGCAAAGCCGCTTACTCACGCCGCACATCAATGCGCTAGAACCCATTGTACGCGCGCGCTTAAGCCCTAGCGGTGATGGCATTCAAGTGATGATTTACACGCGCGACCAAGATGATTTGTTCGCGCGTATTTGTAACTTTTTTGACCGCATGGCGTATAACATTGTGCAAGCCAAAATTTACACTACCAATCATGGCTATGCGTTAAACAGCTTTATTGTTTTAGATCAATCAGGTAAGTCGGTTAGTTATAGTGGATTATTAAAATTTATTGAAGCAGAATTAACCGAAAAAATAGTCGCTGTAAGCAGTTTAGAAGCGCCTTTAGAAGGCCGCGTTAGCCGGCAAGTAAAACACATGCCATTTGCAACACAAGTCAATATTCATGTGGATTCAGGCATAACCCACACGCTGGAAATTATTGCTGGCGACCGCCCTGGCCTGCTGGCAAAAATTGCGTTCATATTTTTACAGCTAGGCGTTGATTTGCACAACGCAAAAATTAACACTTTAGGCAACCGTGCTGAAGATAGTTTTTTGATTTCTGCTAAACAGCAACAAATGCTAAATGCCGCACAAATAGACGCTTTGCGCGATAATTTAGCCAAATTGTAAGCTAAAAATTAAAACCAAGCCTAGCTAAACTGATAATGCTTACGTAGCGGCTTTTTAACTTCCCAAATGCAAGATAAACCTGCAGGGAAAGTGACTAAGTCGCCGACCCCAAAACTCACTGGATTGCCGCCATTTTTCGGCGTTACCGTCACTTCGCCCTCTAAAATATAGGCGATCTCTTGCGAGTTATAACTCCAAGGGAATTTTGACACTTCTTTTGACCAAGTTGGCCAGCTGGTCACGTCTAAAGAAGCCAGCTTAGCGGTATCAGGTTTTTCAACAGTAATATGCAACGTATTATCCATGTCGGCACTCCTCAAAACAAAAAGCCTTGAAACATCAAGGCTTTTATTGTATTCCTACTGCTTAAAATTGCAATTAAGAGTGTTTGTAGTGCTTTTTCAATTGCTTAGTGACTTCCCAGTTTGATTTCAACCCTTTTGGAAACACAACAAAATCGCCCGCTTTAACGACAACCGTTTCGCCACCTACTGGCGTTACGCGAATTTCGCCTTCAAGCAAATATGCGCTTTCAGTAGCATTATCAAAGTTAAGTGGGAATTTTGATGGCGCACAATCCCAAATCGACCAGCTACTAACGCCTAGTGACTTTAGTTTTTCTTCGGATGGGTTGTGGTCGATAACGATTTGAGTCATGAAAAATCCTTAAAATAGTGATAAAAAAACAAATAATAATGCTCCAGAAGTCAATATCCATGCGGTCTGCAGCGTAGGTGTTTTTGATGTAAAAAATTTGGCGGAAGAGGTGAGATTCGAACTCACGGTGGGCTCGCACCCACGACAGTTTTCAAGACTGTAGCATTAAACCGCTCTGCCACTCTTCCTATATAAATTTACTTTTACTGCTTTTTGACTATTCGCTAAAACAGTCTTAAAGACTGTAGCATGCCTATATTAAAACCTCGCGCTCTGCCACTCTTCCTATATAAACTTACTAAACTCTGTCATACCGACGAAACGATTTAAGCAGGCAATTTGCAAAGCAAATGCTCGCAAAGTCGGTATCTAGTGTCTTTTTAGCCACTGTATTCCGTGCCAAGCACGGAATGACAATTAAAACGAAGCGCGCATTATAGCAAAGATTTAGTCGTCATGAATATCTTGACCTGCAAAAAGTACGTCAGTATAACCAAATTGGCTTAAATCGGTGATGCGCATGGGGTATAAAATGCCATCGAGGTGATCGCACTCATGTTGCACAACTCTAGCATGGAAGCCGCTGACGAGCCTATCAATCACATTGCCAAACTGATCAAAACCCGTGTAATGAAGCCGCGAATAGCGTGGCACCACGCCGCGCATGCCAGGCACCGATAAGCAACCTTCCCAGCCATCTTCTATCTCATCGCCAATAAAATTAAGCGTTGGGTTGATGAGCACGGTGTACGGTACTTGCTCGGCATCGGGGTAGCGCGGGTTAGAACCAACGCCAAAAATCACCACTTGCAAACTCACGCCAATTTGCGGGGCGGCAATGCCCGCGCCATCCATCGCTTGCATAGTGTCTTGCATATCGACAATTAGCGCATGCAACTCTGGCGTATCAAACACGGTAATTGGCTGCGCTTTTTCTAGCAACAGCGGCTCGCCCATGCGCAAAACCATTTTTACTGACATATAAGCCTAATAGTCACCTTAGTCTCCGCTATAAACGTGCGCGATTTCTTCAATCAACACGCAGACTTTTTGCATGGTCATTTCCAAATTAGCCGTCACATCGGTAAAATCGATGCCATTTAAGCTTGTGCCGCGCCCTGCCGCCTGATTTACCACTGGGCATAGCGCAGCATAATGCACGCCCAATTCACGCGCCAGCGCGGCTTCTGGCATGCCTGTCATGCCCACGATGCTTGCGCCATCGCGCTCTAAGCGATTAATTTCTGCCGCAGTTTCAAGTCTTGGGCCTTGCACGCAAGCATACACGCCATTTTCCACCAACTTTTTCTTTAAATTTAAAGCAGCTTGCTGACAAATTTTTCGCAGACTTGCCGAATACGGATCGGTGAAATCGATATGTTTCACGGGCAGCTCAATGCCGTCGTGATAGGTATTTTTACGGCCGTGCGTGTAATCAATTAACTGATTTGGCAGCACAATATCGCCAGGGTTCAAGGTGTTGGCGATGCCGCCCACGGTGGCGATTGCTAATAAATTATCCACGCCTGCCGCATGCAAAGCCCAAATATTGGCGCGATAATTCACCGCATGTGGCGGAATGGTGTGGCCACCGCCGTGTCGCGCTAAAAACACCACTTCGCGCCCTACTAGCTCGCCAAAAATAATCGGCTGCGAAGCCTCGCCATAAGGCGTACGCGCAATTTGTCGCCTCGTTATTTTTAGGTTTTTAAGTTGCGTTAAACCCGTGCCGCCAATGATTCCCAACATAAGTTGTATTTTCCACAAATATTTTATGATTATTGTAGCGCAAGCCGACCGCTAGCGCGGTAGCCTTTATGTATTTATATATTTTGTGGCATACTTGTGCCAATGGTTACCGATTCAGATATTTTCGACGTCACAAAAGAAGTTAAGGTAGATAGCCTACTGCTATCGCAACAGCATTACGAGAACTTTCCCGTGGCTTCTATAGTGCTGCCCAAGCATTTACGCGAGCCGATTGCGCTCATTTACACGTTTGCGCGGCAAGCCGACGATTTTGCGGATGAAGGTCTGCACAAACCGGCTTGGCGATTGGCTAAACTGCAAGGTTTTAAAGACGAATTAGATCTAATTCAAAATAATGGACGCACAAAATCTCCGTTTTTTGCTGAACTCGGGAAGATAATTCATCAGCACGAACTGCCGCTCGCGCCGTTTTATGATTTGCTAGACGCGTTTAGTCAAGATGTCACAAAAGCGCGCTATGCTAATTTTTTCGAGCTTTTAGATTACTGCCGGCGCTCTGCAAACCCAATAGGCGCCTTGTTGCTGCACCTTTTTGGCAAAGCCACGCCAGAGAATTTAATTTACTCCAACAAAATCTGCACTGCTTTACAGCTCATCAATTTTTATCAAGATGTGGCGATTGATTTCGAAAATGAGTTTCACAAAAGCCGCATTTATTTGTGCCAAGATGAAATGAAGCAATTTGGCGTCACCGAGGCGCTCATCGCCAGCCGACACGTCAACAAGCGTTGGGAAGAATTTATGCTGTTTAACCTTGAACGCGCAGAAGCCATGTTGCTAGAAGGCAAGCCGCTTGGTAATGTTCTGCCAGGCCGCATCGGGCTTGAAATGCGCATGATTATTAACGGTGGTGAACGCGTCATTTATAAACTAAAAAATGTGCGCGGCGATATCTACAAGCACCGCCCTACGCTGCAGGCATGGGATTGGCCAGTGATTTTGCTTAAAGCGCTATTGAGTTAATGACACCCTTAGAATATTGCAAACAAAAAGCTGCGCAAAGCGACTCCAGCTTTACCGTCAGCTTCATTTTCCTCCCCAAAAATCAACGTGAAGCCATGATTGCCCTCTATGCATTTTGTCGCGAAGTCGATGATGTAGTAGATGAATGCAGCGATTTTGGCGTGGCACAAACCAAGCTAAATTGGTGGAAAAGTGAAGTACATAATTTATACACAAACACGCCGCAACACCCCGTCACTAAAGCCTTGCAGCCTGTCGTCGCGCAATTTAATTTGGCGCAAGAACACTTTTTAGAGATTATCGACGGCATGGAAATGGATTTAAAATTCAACCGTTACGAAGATTTTAAGCAGTTGCAATTGTATTGTTATCGCGTCGCCAGCGTGGTTGGGCTTTTAAGCGCGCAAATTTTCGGCTTTAAAAACCGCAAAACACTTAAATATGCGCATGATTTAGGCATGGCATTTCAGCTTACCAATATTATTCGCGACGTGGGCGAAGATGCCCGCAGAGGCCGAATCTACTTGCCTCTGGACGAGTTGAAAAAAGCCAAAGTGTCGGAAGACGACATTTTACAAAGCCGCGAAACGCCGCAAGTCAAAGAGCTCATTGAATACCAAATAGAGCGCGCCGAAAACTACTACGACAAAGCTTTGTGCGAATTACCCGCCGAAGACGCCAAACAGCAGCGCACAGGACTGATGATGGCGGCAATCTACCGTACCCTGTTGCGCGAAATTAAGGCTGAAAGCGCGGAGAAAGTCTTAAACTTTAAAACAAAAATACCGCCGTTTAGAAAATTCATGCTGGCCATGCAAACTTACTTCAAATATGCATAAGCATGTGGTTGTTATTGGCGGCGGAATGGCAGGCCTAGCAGCCGCATCTCTATTGGCTTCCAGAGGCATTAAAATTACTTTATTGGAAGCCGCAGAACATCTTGGCGGCCGTGCGCGCAGTGTCGCCATCGAGCACAATAGCCTCGTACATCAGCTGGATAACGGCCAGCACATTATGCTGGGCGCCTATACCGAAACGCTGAAATTACTAGAAAGTATCGGTGTGGCAGAAAGCGACGCTTTTTTGCGTATTCCTCTGAATTTAGATGTGCGTTTAGATAACCATAGCGCCTTTAAACTCACCACGCCCAGTTATTTGCCAGCACCATTCAATCAATTAGTTGGTTTTTTTCTGTGCGAAGGTCTAGCATTTAGCGAGCGCATGCATGTCATCAAATTCATGCTCAAGCTCAAAAAAAGTTATTTTAAAATCGAAAAAGATGTTCCATTGGCGAGTTTTCTGCAAAAAAATAGCCAATCAGATCAAGTGATTACATTGCTTTGGGAGCCGCTATGCTTGGCCGCGCTAAATACGCCGATTAAAACTGCCAGCAGCAAAATATTTTTAAATGTGCTGCGCGATACCTTCAAAACTAAAAATAGCACAGATTTTTTGTTGCCAAAATTGGATCTATCTCAGCTGTTTTCGCAACCAGTTTTAAGCTATTTAAAAAAGCGTCACGCCAATATTTTACTCAGTCAACGCGTCAAAAACATCACACCAAATACCAATGGCTACACGGTTTCCACCAAGGAAGAAGCTTTTGAAGCCAGCCACGTCATAGTGGCCATGTCGTCAGTGCGGCTGCGCAATGTAATTGGCGATTTGCCTAAATTAAGCTTCATCGCCGAGCAAGCCGACAGCTACGAATATCAGCCTATTTATACTATTTACTTGCAATACTCACGTGATGCAACACTCTCTGCGCCCATGCTAGGCCTCACTGGCACGCTTTCGCAATGGGTATTCGATCGCGGCATTTTGTGTGGTCAAAGCGGCTTAATGGCGGTAATTATCAGCGCCGAAGGCGCGCACCAACTTCTTACGCAAGATGCCCTTGCTTTAAGGGTCGCACAAGAGCTGCAAGCCGCTTTCCCGCAACTCGCCAAACCGCTTTGGCATAAAGTGATTGCCGAAAAACGCGCAACGTTCTCGTGCAATGTCAATTTACCAAGACCAGCGCATGTAACGCCCTACCCTAGGCTCTATTTAGCAGGCGATTACACCTATGCCGATTACCCCGCCACCATAGAGGGTGCGGTTCGCAGCGGTATTGCTTGTGCAGATTTGGTGTGTAATTCGTATGGTTTCTAGGACGCATTAGCGCATACTACTTTTTAGCTTCAAACTCCCACAACAAATGGGTTCTTTTTTTAAAGCATAGCCATTTATAAAGCATGCGCAAGGTTTTCCTTGCATTCCAATCTGCCGTGTTCGCATTTTTAGGATGCATCCATTTGACTCGAGTCACTTCAAAATTGCCATAAAAGCCATAAGCCCTTGCATATGGCTTTTTTCCAGAGAAATATTTATGAGTTTTATTGGTAATAATATTAACATGCGTTGGATCTTGAAAAACCTCGGCACTAGGAAACGCGGGCGTAAGCGCATAAAACCTACCACCTGGCTTTAACACTCTAAAAATCTCATTCATCAAATTAATAAATGGAAAACATGTGCCATTTTCCGCAGTTTGCAAAATTCTTGGGATATGTTCGATTACATCAAAAGCAGAAATGGAATCGAACGAATTATCCGCAAAAGGTATCGAATCAATGCTCAAATTTGCCATTTTAAATTCCACATCTGCTGATAGTTTTTCAGACTTATATAAATCAATTCCAGCTAAAAGCGAGCACTGGTAAGGATTCCTAGGTTTATAACCACAACCAATATCTAAGTGTTTTTTTGTTTGCATATTAAATACTCAACTGTTTCTAAAATGATTTAATGCTTGCTCTAATCGCTCTACCGCAATCACTTCTAGCCCTGCGATCTTCGCTTTTGGTGCATTCGCTTTTGGTACAATGGCTTTGGTAAAACCTAATTTTGCCGCTTCTTTTAGACGCATTTGCCCGCCTTGTACTGGGCGCACTTCGCCCGCCAAACCTACTTCACCAAACACTATAAGTTTATCTTGTAATGGTTTGTTTTTTAAAGAAGAAAATATTGATAGTATCACTGCTAAATCTACCGCTGGCTCAGCAATTTTTACACCACCGACGGCGTTTATGAACACATCTTGATCAAAACACGGAATGCCTGCATGGCGATTTAACACCGCTAATAACATGGCCAAGCGGTTCTGTTCAAGGCCTGTCGCCAGTCGTTTTGCATTCGGCGCATGGCTTTCATCCACCAAAGCTTGAATTTCAATCAGCAATGGCCGCGTGCCTTCCATGGTCACGGTAATACAACTGCCCGCCACTTGGCTTTCGTGATGCGATAGAAACAAGGCCGATGGATTAGAAACCTCGCGCAGACCGTGTTCAGTCATGGCGAACACACCCAACTCATTCACAGCGCCAAAACGATTTTTAAACGCGCGAATCAGGCGAAAACTGGAATTATGATCACCTTCAAAATACAACACCGTATCGACAATATGCTCTAGCACCCGCGGCCCTGCTAGCGTGCCTTCTTTGGTGACATGCCCAACCAAAATCACGGTAATGCCAAGCTGCTTGGCCAGCCGCGTTAATTGCGCCGAGCATTCTCGCACTTGCGCAACAGAGCCTGGCGCAGATTGCAGCGCCTCAGAATATACCGTTTGAATCGAATCAATCACCGCAATATTGGGTTTATGCGTTTGTAATGTAGCAAGAATTTTCTCAAGGTTAATTTCCGCCAATAGCTCAACATTGCTCGCATCCAAGCCTAAGCGCTTAGCGCGCATGGCAATTTGTTGCGGCGACTCTTCGCCGCTCACATAAATGGCTTGAGAATTTTTACCTAAATGACACAGCACTTGCAACAAAAGCGTCGATTTTCCAATGCCCGGGTCGCCGCCAATCAACACCACGCCGCCTTCTACTAGGCCGCCACCCAGTACACGATCGAACTCGCTAATGCCAGTGGGTGTGCGCTCAATATCAGCCGCTTTGATGCTGCTTAATTTTTGTAATTGGCTAGATGCCGCTAAACCTTCAAATTTATTGGCGTAACGGTTGGTTGAAGTGCTAGATTCTTCGATACTTTCCACCAAAGTATTCCAGCTCATGCAACTTGGGCATTGGCCTTGCCATTTCGGCTCGCTGGCGCCGCATTCTGTGCAGCTGTAGATGGTTTTAGCTTTTGCCACGTGTTATTAAATATTGGCTAGTAATTGTCTGGCATGTAGCCCGCATTGGCGTAATTCTCAAAACGTGTATGCTCACCAATAAACGTGAGTTTTACGCGCCCAATCGGGCCGTTACGCTGCTTGCCGATGATGATTTCGGCCGTGCCTTTATCGGGGCTATCGGGGTTATAGACTTCATCGCGATAGATAAATAGTATCAAATCGGCATCTTGCTCAATCGCCCCCGATTCACGCAAATCGCTCATGACTGGGCGCTTGTCTGGGCGTTGTTCCACCGATCGATTAAGCTGAGAAAGCGCGACAACAGGCACATCCAGCTCTTTTGCTAATGCTTTTAATGAACGTGAAATTTCAGAAATTTCCGTGGCGCGATTTTCGCCTTGTCTCCCAGCAGGAGCTGACATTAATTGCAAGTAATCCACAACAATTAAACCTAATTTACCCGTTTGGCGATGCAAGCGTCTCGCCCGCGCGCGTACATCAAAACTGCTTAGCGCCGCGCCTTCATCAATAAAAATCGGCGCTTCGTTCAGCTTGCCAAGCGCAGTGGTGAGCTTTTCCCAATCCTCATCCTCAAGCCGCCCAGTACGCATACGATGCTGATCTAAGCGCCCTACCGAGCCTATCATCCGCATGGCAAGCTGGGTTGAGGCCATTTCCATCGAGAACACCGCCACTGGCAAGCCTGTATCCAAGGCTACATTTTCGGCAATATTGAGCGAAAACGCGGTTTTACCCATCGAAGGCCGCCCCGCTACGATGATTAAATCACCACCTTGGAAACCAGAAGTCATGCTATCTAAATCGCTAAAACCTGTCGGAATGCCCGTGACATCACTCGGATTGTCGCGCGAAAACAGCATGTCGATGCGCTCTGCCACTTGTGGCAATAACACTTTAATATCTTGAAAGCCTTGCCCACTACGTTGCCCGCCTTCGGCAATTTGGAAAATCTTCGATTCAGCCTCATCCAATAACTGCTGCGCATCGCGCCCGTTGGGGCTGTAGGCGCTTTCGGCGATACCGCTACCCACTACCACCAGCTTTCGCATAATGGCCCGCTCGCGCACGATTTCGGCGTAGCGGCGAATATTCGCGGCAGTCGGCGTGTTTTGCGCCAGCGCGCCCAAATAGGCAATGCCGCCCACTTGCGATAACTCCGCCGTGCTTTCCAGCGATTCTGCCACCGTAACAATATCAGCTGGGCGATTGTGCTCAATCAGCTTGCCAATGTGCTGGAATATGGTTTTATGATCGTGCTGATAAAAATCTTGTGCGCTTAAAATATCGGCGACTTTGTCCAACGCCTCGTTTTCAAGCAACAAACCGCCAATCACCGATTGCTCGGCCTCGATAGAATGTGGAGGAAGTTTAAGTGCGTCTAATTGATCATCGGCCATGGCCAAATTATACCCAATAAAAAGCGCGGCTTATTAAAAATTAGCAATAAAAAAGGCGACCTAAGTCGCCTTTTTAAACTTACAATAAAACTTAAGCTTCTGGTGTAACAGTCACTGTAATATCCACCACAATATCATGATGCAACGCGACTGAAACAGCATGGTCGCCAATCGTTTTTAGTGGGCCAGTAGGCATACGTACTTCTGATTTTACAACCTCAAAGCCAGCAGCCACAAGGCCTTCAGCAATATCGCCATTAGTCACAGAGCCAAATAAACGACCATCTACACCCGCTTTTTGTGTAACGGTTAATACATAGGCAGCCAATTTTGCACCGCGTGCGGTAGCCGCAGTTAAAATATCAGCCTGTTGTTTTTCTAGTTCAGCACGACGTGCGGCAAATTCAGCTTTGTTGGCTTCTGATGCGCGTTTTGCCTTACCTTGTGGAATTAAAAAATTACGGCCAAAACCGTCTTTTACTTTAACGATATCGCCCAACACGCCTAGGTTTGCGACCTTTTCTAATAAAATTACTTGCATATTATCTCTCCTTAGCCTGGGTGTTTGTCGGTGTATGGTAACAAGGCCAAAAAGCGCGCGCGTTTTACCGCTGTCGTTAATTGGCGTTGATATTTGGCTTTGGTGCCAGTCATACGGGCTGGGATAATTTTTGCGTTTTCGCTGATGAAATCTTTCAACAAATCTACATCCTTGTAATCTACTTCTTTAATGCCTTCTGCTGAAAAACGGCAGTAACGGCGGCGTTTGTACATTTCTCTTGCCATGGTGTAACTCCTAAGCTTTCAATTATTTAATTAGTTCTAACTTCTCAATATGTAAGACCAATTGTGTACTTTTTGCGCTACGTTTGGCTAAAAAACCTTTGGCTCTTATTGCCGAACCAAGCTGAATGTTTTGTTTTGCAAGGTCACCTAAAATAACCGCATTTACTTCACATTCCACTTTTCTTTTTAAACCTGCTTCAATTTGTTCCGAAGCATGTTGCAACACAAAACTTAACAACGGTATGCCTGCTGGTGTGTAGCGTATTGGCTCTAAGCTAATCACTACGCCACTCAGCGTCAAATCATTCAACTCTTATGCTTCCACCTCAGCAACGACTGCAGGTGTTGCTATTGGTGCTGCAACTGGCGCTTCATCGCGATTAATCACGTTACGTGATTTTTCTTCTTTCATCATTGGGCTAGGTGCAACTGCAGCAATTTTAGTGCCCATGGTTAAATGACGAATCACCGCATCGTTAAATTTAAAGCCGTGCTCTAATTCATCAAGTGTCGCTTGATCGCACTCGATGTTCATTAAAACGTAATGCGCTTTGTGGATTTTTTGAATTGGATAAGCCAGCTGACGACGGCCCCAATCTTCTAAACGGTGCATAGCACCGCCGCTAGCGGTAATCATAGCGCGATAGCGCTCAATCATCGCGGGCACTTGCTCACTTTGGTCCGGATGAACGATAAAAACTACTTCATAATGTCGCATGACATTTCCTTATGGTTAAAGCCACCTACAAAGCCTTTTAACTAATTAAAGTTTTGGGCGGCAACTAAATAGTTGCATTGCAATGTGGCAAGGTTTAAAAGAACGCGATTATAGTCAAAAAATGTTGATTAATCAAACGCTTTCGCATATGAATAATGCGCTTTAGCGCATATATTCCATGGCGAAGACCTTTACGGTCTTAGCGCATTGAAAACATATACCCTGCCGCCCAATATCCATGCGCCTTTCGCATTCGAATTAGTGCTTTAGCACTTAGCGAGAATGGTGATGCCAAGAACTGGTACAGAGCATATATTTAATTATATTTTGCGCGATTTGCGCGTTGGCAGCTCAAACGTGTGTTTAGAAAGGTAGATCTCGCGCAAAAAGCAACCCAAACCGATAATTAAACTCGACATAGCAGCAATAAATAATAGCGATACCAGCCATGATGAATCCCAACGGATGGCGGAGCCTAAAAACAATGCGCCAATCACAACCGCCACCAGCAATAAGGACAAAGTGCTTAGGGTGATCGCCCAATGCACCCAATTGGCGCGGCACGACAGAATGTGCAGCTCTTGGCTGTAATTAGCGCAGCTAGGGTTTTCGGCTTGCGCTTGCGGCGACTCGCACTTTTCGTTCAACGCGCGAAATCTATCTACCAAACGCCCCAAGCGACCAGTGAGCACCCCTAATAGCGTACTCACGCCCATCAGCAAAAACACGGGCGCAATGGCGAGCTGAATGACTTCTGACGCGCTGGTAACACTATGAATAACACTTTGCATATTCACTCCTAAATCAAACTAAATCAGGCATTTCTGCCCCAAAAAACTTCACCCTTAGCTTTTTAAGCTGATCTCTAAATTCTGCCGCTTGCTCAAACTCCAAGTTTTTCGCCGCGTCGTGCATGGCTTTTTCTAAGCGCTTCATTTCTTTCACAATTTGTTTTTCGCTCAAACTCTCATATTTGGCTTGGTCTTGCGCCGCCTTGCGTTCGCGCTGCGCTTCGTCTTTGTCGTACACGCCGTCAATCATGTCTTTTACGCGTTTGGTGATGCCCACTGGCGTAATTCCGTTAGCTTCGTTAAACGCTGTTTGTATTTTTCTGCGGCGATTGGTTTCGTCAATCGCCAAACCCATGCTGCGCGTGATGCGATTGCCGTAAAAAATCACTTTGCCGTTGATGTTACGCGCGGCGCGGCCTGCAGTTTGAATCAAGCTTCTTTCCGAGCGCAAAAAGCCTTCTTTGTCCGCATCTAAAACCGCCACCAAAGACACTTCAGGAATATCCAAACCCTCGCGCAACAAGTTAATGCCAACTAACACATCAAACTCACCAAGGCGCAAATCGCGAATAATTTCCACGCGCTCAACTGTGTCAATATCCGAGTGCAAATAGCGCACTTTTACGCCATGTTCAGCCAAGTAATCGGTCAAATCTTCCGCCATGCGTTTGGTAAGCGTGGTTGCTAGCACACGCTCGCCCACGGCTGTACGCAGCTTAATTTCCCCAAGTAAATCATCTACTTGCGTGTCGGCAGGCTTCACGGTGATTTCTGGGTCAATCAAGCCAGTCGGCCGCGCAATCATCTCCACCACTTGTTGCTGGTGATTTTTTTCGTACTCGGCGGGCGTGGCCGAAATAAACACGGTTTGGCG
Organism: Methylotenera sp.; assembly: GCA_031417915.1. Classification (GTDB taxonomy): domain Bacteria; phylum Pseudomonadota; class Gammaproteobacteria; order Burkholderiales; family Methylophilaceae; genus Methylotenera_A. Next base: position 24,077 of record JANOWN010000005.1, on the reverse strand, counting down.
CATAATACGCTCAAATTCCTCAAACTTCAGCGGGCGATTATCCAACGCAGATGGCAAGCGCCAGCCGTAATCCACTAGATTTGTTTTCCTCGACCAGTCGCCTTTGTACATGGCGCCAATTTGCGGCACGGTGACGTGACTTTCGTCGAGTATCATCAGTGCATCTTGCGGCAAATAATCAATCAGCGTCGGCGGCGGTTCGCCCGCGTTGCGGCCAGATAAATGGCGCGAATAGTTTTCGATGCCCTTGCAAAAGCCAATTTCGTTGAGCATCTCCAAGTCAAAGCGCGTGCGCTGCTCAATACGCTGCGCCTCGACCAATTTGCCTTCTTTTATATACTGCGCAACGCGTTCAACTAATTCTTTTTTAATCTTTTCAACGGCCTTAATTGTGGTCTCGCGCGATGTTACATAATGACTTGAAGGATATATTGTAAATCTTTGAATTTTATTAAAAATTTGTCCTGTTAAAGGATCGAACAAAGTGATGCTTTCTACCTCATCATCAAACAAACTAAGGCGCACCGCCGTCTCGTTATTTTCGGCTGGGAAAATATCAATTACATCGCCGCGCACCCTAAAACTACCGCGGCTAAAATCAAAATCATTGCGATCATATTGCATACCAATCAAGCGCAAAATAGCGTCTTTTTGGCTCATTCTGTCGCCCTGCTTCAGGTGCAACACCATGCTGTGATAATCCACTGGGTCGCCAATGCCGTAAATCGCTGAAACCGAGGCCACGATAATGCTATCTTCACGCTCTAATAAGGCTTTGGTGGCCGAAAGCCGCATCTGCTCGATGTGTTCGTTGATACTAGAATCTTTCTCAATAAACAAATCACGCGACGGAACATAAGCTTCTGGCTGATAATAATCGTAATAACTCACAAAATATTCCACCGAGTTATTAGGAAAAAACTCACGGAATTCTGAGTAAAGTTGCGCAGCTAACGTTTTATTCGGTGCCATCACAATGGCTGGGCGGCCAAGCCTGGCAATGACATTGGCCATAGTGTAAGTTTTGCCACTTCCCGTCACGCCCAGCAAAGTTTGAAACTGCATGCCAGCTTCTAAGCCAGAAATTAACTTTTCGATAGCCGCAGGCTGGTCGCCAGCAGGCTGAAACGGCTGGTGTAGCTGATATTTACTATTGGGGAAAGTGGCAAACACGCTGTTAATTGCTTCATTATTTCAAAGCACAATTTTAACAGGCTTTTGCGGCGCGAACTAAATATGACATCAACAAGTCATTACAATGTAGATTAACAAAAATTATGGGACTTTTTATGCGCTTTTTAATACTCGCCGCTGCCATTTTGGGCAGCATTCAACCTGCCTTGGCTTTTGATAAAGCAAAACTTTACGCGGCTTATACTAGCGTGGTGTTAATACGTGGCCACAACGCTACAGGCGGCCTAGCGTATGGCTCTGGCGTGGTGGTGGGTAAAGATAAAGTACTCACCAATTGCCACGTTTTTCGTTCCACCAAAGAGCCGTGGATTTCGCGCGGCGAAGATACTTACAGCATCAACTCGGTAAAAGCCGATGTTTGGCACGATTTATGTTTGGTGACAACCTCGCCTCTACCATTTACGCCCGCACAAATCGGTAAAAGCACCAATTTAAAACGCGGCCAAGAAATTGTTGCGTTTGGGCATTCTAACGGCGTTCCCGCCCCGCTCACCTCTAGCGGCTCTGTCAAAGCCCTGTTCGATTCGGATCAAGGAAAAGTCATTCGTAGCACGGCCAAATTTAGCATGGGCGCCAGCGGCAGTGGATTATTTGATATGGAAGGCAATTTGGTCGGCATTAATACTTTTAAAACCGCTGGGCGCGCTGGCAGCGTTCACTTTGCTTTGCCTATTGAATGGCTGGATATACTGGAAAAACAAACTGAGACATCAACTTTCCCTATTTCTGGCAAAGCTTTATGGGAAGAAGACGAAGACAAAAAACCGTTTTACATGCAAGTTGCAGTGCCAGAATCGCGCCAAGATTGGCCAAAATTGGCGCAAGTGGCGGAAAAATGGACAGAAGCTGAACCAAAAAATACCGAAGCTTGGTATGAATTAGGTTTGGGCTATGAAAATAGCGCTAAATTAGAGCTTTCAGAAAAGGCTTATAAGCAAGCCATAAGCCTAGATAGCACTAATTTTGAGGCGCTAAAACGATTGGGCGCGCTCGCAAAAAATCGTGGCGATACGCCTGAAGTACAGCGCATACAAACTGCGCTGATGGGTATTGATAAAGACATTGCTGCGGAATACAGCGAAATGCTCGGCTGCGAAAAACAATGTTAAATGTAAAGAGATAAAATTTAAAGAACATGCCCTGTGAGCCAATATCCATAAGGCCTGCAGGCAATGTATTTTTAGTTTAATAAGCCCTAAAATAAACCATAAGTCTGGAGATTTAAAATGAGAATGTTTGCAAGATTGTTTGTATGTCTGATGATGCTTTTACCTTTGGCTGGCAACGCTGCCAACGCGGAATATTTAAAGGTAATTTTAATGCAACCCAAGCCAGCAATGATGGCAAAAATGGATGGTATTGACGGCCTAGACCAATATGTAAAAGCCGTTGAAGTGAACATTAATAAAAAAATTGCCGAGATGGCGCCAGCGCCAGCTTGGGGATTTTTGGTATTTGCCGTGCGCGAGGATGGCAAAATTAAAGCTTGGGTTGATACCGATGATACTATTCCACCAGCCGTTAGCAAGGCCATGATAGAAGTTGCAGAAGGCACCAAAAGCTTTGCCGTAAAAACGGGTGCAGTGGTATTCGCGCTAGGTTTTGGTGTTGATGGCGCAGGTTTGCCAGTGGATAAAATGCCGTTCCCCGTGGAATGGAAAAAAATTAGCAATTGCACTAATGAAGATTGCATGCAAATTGACACTGAAAGCGTAGCCTTAAAAGCGTTCTAACAAGTCTTACTCGTTCAAGGTTTCCATACATCAGGTTTTACTGTAAAGTTTTTACTGTAAAACCTGCTCATTTTTGCGTAAAATCACGTTTTCAATGCAAAAATGCCACTTAGGAATTATTTTGAGCAATTCGGTATTATCAAACGATGTTTTATCAACTCGTGTTTTAGCCATTAAAGAATCTCCCACTCTTGCCATTACCGCAAAAGCCGCCAAATACAAGGCGGAAGGCCGCGCCGTAATTGGCTTGGCGGCGGGTGAGCCAGATTTCGATACACCGCAGCACATTAAAGATGCCGCCAAAGCCGCCATTGACGCGGGTTACACTAAATACACGCCTGTCAGCGGCATCCCTGCCCTTAAGCAAGCGATTGTGAATAAATTTAAAACTGAAAACGGCTTTGATTACGCCATAAATGAAGTGATTGTTGGCGTTGGCGGCAAGCAAACAATTTTTAATTTATGCCTCGCCGTGCTGAACAAAGGCGACGAAGTCATTATTCCTGCGCCGTATTGGGTCTCGTACGCCGACATCGCCATAGTAGCCGAAGCCGTGCCAGTGATTATCGATTGCGGCATCGAGCAAGGTTTTAAAATGCTGCCAGCTCAATTGGAAGCAGCGATTACGCCAAAAACTAAAATTGTCGTGCTCAATTCACCGTCAAACCCAACTGGCGCGGTTTACAGCTTGGCTGAACTTCAAGCATTGGGCGAAGTACTGCTTAAACATCCGCATGTTTTGGTCGCGACAGACGACATGTACGAACACGTGAATTTAACAGGCGAAAAGTTTTACAACATCCTCAACGCCGCGCCAGCGCTAAAAAGTCGCTGTATCGTGCTTAACGGCGTTTCTAAGGCCTATTCTATGACGGGTTGGCGCATTGGTTACGCCGCTGGTCCAGCCAACATCATCAAAGCCATGGAAATTTTGCAAAGCCAATCGACCAGCAACGCGACTTCTATCTCGCAACACGCTGCGGTGGCCGCGCTCATGGGCTCGCAAGATTGCATAAAACCGATGGTGGCTGCTTTTATAGAACGGCATAAATACGTGGTGGATCGCTTCAACGCCATGCCTGGCTTGCATTGCATCATGGCGGGCGGCGCGTTTTACGCTTTCCCCGACGCGCGCGAGGCGATTAAAAGCTTGCATGAAGCTGGCAAAATTAACGCAGCAAATGACATGGCGTTTGCTGAATACTTGCTGGAAAAATTTGATGTTGCCGTGGTGCCAGGCAGCGCATTTGGAGCAGAAGGTTATTTCCGCATTTCGTTCGCAACATCCATGGAAAACTTAAAGAATGCGCTAGACCGCATTGCCAAGGCTCTGGAGTAAACTAGCGCGCAAATTAGCTATTTTTTATCTCCGAACAAACCCTTAAGCTTATCGATTGCGCCGCCCGCCTTAATTCCCAAGCTGGTACCCACTCCAGGGCCTAAAATTGCGGTGCCTGCAACAGCGCCAGCTATGGCGGCCTTTGAAGGCAACACTACAGGGTTACTTACGGTGCCAGAAACATCTAATGGAATTGCGGTTAAGCCTAGGCTATTTTTTACATCTACCACCACAGTGCCATCTAGTGCTTTATTTGGTTTAACTTTAACCTGCCCTTTTGCAGACAATAAACCAGAGCTTATTTTAATATCTCGCAAGTGATATTGCTTGCCAGCACTATTTAAAACTCCAGAAAACTCATCAAACTGCGTTTCGCCCCCGCTTTGTTTCTGTTTAATTAGCAAACTCGCAACTTTCACCAAATCTAGTCCGTGCAGTACACCGTTATTCACTTTAAATTGAAAATTCGTCTGCAAATTATCTGATAACTTGCCAGCCTCTTTAGCCGTGGCAGAGAAATTGCCTTTACCGAATAGATTTCCGCTCAAATACACCGATTTACTCAACATGCGGCTGGGTGGCTGCACCGCTAAGTGACTCACGTTCAAATTACCACTGGCGCGCCAGCTCTTTTGCCAATTTACAACCGCATTGCCCGTTAATTTGCCGCCATACAGCGCAATATCTACGCTAGGAATGACTAATCTATTGCCTTGCAGGCGCATTTCAAATTTCGCCTTGTCAATCAACAATGGCAAACCTGCTGGCAGCGTCCATTTGCTGATGTTGAGCACAATCAATTGCTCATCGCCATTGGGAATCACCTCCGCTTTCAGCTTGCCATCTACACTTGCTAAAGTGGCAAACTCCAACGCATGCGCGGCTGACAGCGTGACATCAGCGTTGATGATGGGCAACTTCATATTCGACCAAAGCAGTTGCAGCTCGTCGATTTCAACATGACGAATATGCACACTCGCTGGCGCTTTATCGTCTGATTTTTTAGCAGATAGCGCAGAAATGAAATCTAAAGCCGCCTTCTTTATCACCGGCTTGCTAACGCTTAAATCGAGCGTTTTAACATCAGAAAACAAAGAGCTAAGTGTGGGCACAACAACCAATTTTTCTATTGTTAACTCATCACGCTTTCCAACCACAATGCCGCTGGTAACCACGCGCGGGCTGGGAAGCAAGGATAAATGCGCTGCATTGATGGTCACAGGAACCCCAAGTTTTTCGCTCGCCAATTTTTCCACCTGCTGCAAATAAGTTTGCATGGGGATTAAAAAAGGCACAACAATCAACAAGCCAATAACCACCACGGCGCCAATTAATATTTTTTTTGGTTTATTCATCATTTAAGCATTAATTATAGCGCTTAACGATTGACCAAAGCCCGCTAAATCAGTATTATCACGCCTTCACAAGTCCTACCGATTCCTCGATAGCTCAGCCGGTAGAGCAACGGACTGTTAATCCGTGTGTCCCTGGTTCGAGCCCAGGTCGAGGAGCCAAATACGCGGGTTTCAGAGCACTTTTCTGAAGCCCGTTTTTCTTTGTGCTGTATTTGTGCTGTAAATCTACTCAATTCAGCTATTTTGGTACTTGTTTTACGAAATTGGCATGTACTATTTTGTCTAATATATTGATTAATATAGCCTAATACTAGACTCACGGATTACGGTGTTCTTATGATAAAAATAAGAGTTAAATTTTTATTTGTTAATCTGACAAATTCGACTCGTGATTATCGAATTACAAATGAAACTAGTTACCTAATTGTTCGCTGATCCAAATTGAATCAAACGGTCACATAGTTTATCAAGCGTGGGCGATAATCCTCCAGCCTCCCAAGCTAGTGCTAATTTAGATTTTATAAGTAACGTATTTTTTTTAATTCCAGCTTCATTTCCGTACAGGTTATGAGCTGAATTTCGCACTGTTTCATACACACCCTGTCCTAATGATTGGATTAAGTCTTGCTCAACCATCTGAGCCATGTCAGTCGGCCAAATTGCATAATATGTATTCCATACTATCTCATCTGGAAACAAATTCCCCTCATTACCTTTAAGTAACTTTATTAATGCTAGATTATCCCTTTCATGAAAGTTTTTCTCATTTTCATTACAATCAGCATCTGCATCAAAGATACTGAATGTTGGAATGTCTAGGCCCTGAGCTATTATTAAAGCTCTTATCATCTCACTCTTCTTATTTACGGGAACTATGTAACAACCAGTTCGTCGGTATGCATCAATTCGATCTGTAAGACTAAGCCAAGTATGAATGAAGGCTGCATCTTCAAAACCTTCTACTAAAATAAGTCGCTGTGTGAAGAAGATATCGCTTAATGAGGATTGCAAAGCCTGATGAATTTTTGCCATGCCAGCTGAAGGCATTGGCAGTGCCTGTCCAACGACAGCTGCATATCGGTCAGCAATTTCGGCATGCGTCAAGCTTTTAACAGTTGATAGCTTTTCAGCACTATTTTGACGGAACATTCGAACCTTCTCGAAGCTTTCGCCAGATATAAAACATGGGCTGTGGGTCGTTACAACTACCTGAGTGTTGGCTTGTGCAAGCTTGTTTAATACGAATGCTAAGTGCTTAGCTTGTGGAGGATGTTGATATAACTCTGGCTCTTCACAGCCTAAAATTAATCGAGGTGTATTTTCATCCTCTATGCTTGCTAACTCCTGCAGCAACGCTAATAAGTAAGATCTTTGAAATCCATGTCCAAACCGAGCTAAATCGCCCTCGAATCCACCTTCACCTGCAATAATCTTAGCTAATGGATCCTCAACTCGGACTGATTTAGAGGGATCCTGTTGCCAAGCTAATCGCAGACTTGCATCAGGGTGAGCCCATTGTGTTAACCGCGCTTTTAAAGAGGCGGATATTTCATCCAATGCCACCTGGTTATCCCCAAGTATTTGTTCATATTTTTTCCTTGCATCTTCTAATAATGCTTTAATTGCAGCATCAAAGTTTACTTTCGACCTAACAGTGCGTGCTAATAGCTTCCCTAGTGCTGAGTTTTTGTTTTCAATTTGTTCCTCAGTTGCATCTTTTACTGCAGGGACATATACCCATTGAAGGTACTTTTGTAGGCGGTTAGTACCTCTAGATACACCATAAAACTGGTCTTCGCTCGGAATCAATATGCAATCTCCAGGTTTCCCAGCCTCATATGCATTTAAGGATTCTGCCATACCATCTTTTGTGGTGGCGATAGTTATTTCAGGGAATTGCTCTCTCAAACCGCTAAAATAATCTTTAAGGACTGATGCTTTTTCATTATCACCATATGCTTTAAAAAAGGGTCTAAAAGCGTCCATACCCAGACGTTGACCATACTGTTTAACTTCAGCTTTGCCAGTGTTCAAATTAAATTCAGCAATAGCTGAAACAATTAACTGTCCTTGTCTAAAATAATCCTTGAAGTCTTCTTGTGCATCAGCACTAAGGTCGACGAAAGTAACTGTAACTTCTACAGGCTGAGTTGTATCCTGATGATGAAAGTCCTCTATTGTTAAATAGACTAAATCGGTCGCAGCATTATCTATTTCACGAAAAAATATATTTAGCGCACATAGCAAAGTAGACTTACCAGCACCGTTAGGACCAACTAAACATGTATAGTCATCCAACTCTACTGTTGCAGCTTTTATCGATCGCAAGTTTTTTATTTCAATTGTCTTTATCCGCATATGCCCTCCACAATACGACTAAACATTTATTCAGTATGTACATTTTGAATAAAATTTAGACAATATATGGTAATTAGGTATATTGCTATATAAACAGGTTTTAAAAAAATGTTAATTCTCAGACGATAAATCTAATTAATTCTCGGTTTTTCGAGTATTTTAGTAATTATTTTATGACAATGTCGTGTGCTGTGTTTGTGCTGTGACTTAGAGGCACATAGCTGCAAATGGCGTCAAATAGAGTAATGACAACGTCATATTTAATTTTAAGTCATTGATTTATAACAGATTATACAGCGTTTCAAGGACTGTTAATCCGTGTGTCCCTGGTTCGAGCCCAGGTCGAGGAGCCAAACAAACAAAGGCCTACAGCAATGTAGGCCTTTTCGTTTCAGTCTGCTAATGCTAATAAAACAAAAAGTGCATAATATAAATACTTACCCTGCTACTAAATCGAGTCGAACTCACTAGTTTAGAAGGGCAAGGTTACTACCAACACCTAAACTGGGAAGCCACCCAACTGCAAGCGCGCAGAGTGTTTTTGTAAACTTAAGCAGCCTGTTTTGGTTGCAAAACATATGCTCTGCAACTCGCATGGATACTGCCTCCCAGAGCATCTATTTTGGGTTATTTATTGCATTGATTCATTGCAATTTCCGCTTGCGAGCATTTGCGCTCAGAGCCATTGCTGACACTTTCTTTAATGGTGTCCCAGCCAGATTTTTCAGTAGTTACGGTTTTTTCTGGTTTGGATTCCGCAGGTTTTTCAGCTTTACTTTCTGCGGGTTTTTCAGGTTTGCTTGCACCCGGCTCCGCAGCTACTACAGCTTTTTGCTGAGGTTTTTTCTGCGCAATTTTAGATTTCTCTGACGCTTTCTCTGAAGCTTTTTTCGGCTTATCTTTTGCAGATTCAGTTTCTATCGCTTCATTTTGTATCGCGATCTCTTCAGCTGGTTTAACTTCTTCAATTGGCTTGGCAGCCACGGCTGGCGACATCTCTAGCTTCATAGGCGATTCCACAACCACTGGTTGCTCCATGGTAATCGTCGGTTCAGTTGGCGCTGACACCAACTTGCCCAACACAAAAAAACCTGCCAGCGCCAATAGGCCAAAGCTCACATACATCCAATTAATGTTACTTGCGATGGTTTGCCCTACTTCTACTTCCGAGCTGTCCTCAGGAATCGATGGCGATTCGTCTTTTGCCGCCTCTTTTAGCAAACGCACCACGTAAATATCGTGCTCGTGCGCGTGCATTTCGTATTTCTCAAACATCTGCGCCATTTCTTGCGTCAGCTTTGAAGCCATCTCAAAATAAGCTTGTGAAACCAAAATTTGATTCGGTTCCGCAAAGATCATAATGCGTTGCGCTTCATCAATGCCCACGCCAACAATGGCATTCTTAACCACGCGCGCCGCGCCTAAATGAATGCTAAACCGCACGTATAAAGGCGTTGCGCCGTGTGCATTATGCTTTAAAATTTCATCGCGGATGGTAATCGAGATAAACAGCGCGTCTTCCAACGCATCTTCTTGCGGGCCGCTACAGGCAATCATCGCACCGCCGCTGGTATCGATAATGATGCGATCTTCTTGCGGAATATCGATGACCGCGTGATTAATAAAGCCATCAAACAGGGCTTTAATTTCAATTTGCTCAGCCTCAGACTTCTTAGAGAAATCAATCATCTCTAAAGCAAGTACGCTGCAAATCGAAGCTTTATTCGCTATGTCATTCACGATATTGATAACTTCCTGATTTTAAAAGTCTATATTAATCACAAAGCCTCAACATTTCAAACGAAATTATATTCAAAACTATCGAAAACACTCAGCTGAACGCAGACTACACCACCCTGCCCAATAAAGTAATGCTTAGCAAAGCTGTTAAAACCTTAAAAAGTCTGCCCTGCAACCCTTATGGATATTGACTTGCAGAGCACTCATTTACAAATACTTGAACTAATCCATCGCTTTTACAATCTCTCTTAGCACGTGTTTAGCATCACCAAACGCCATCGTGGTTTTGTAATAAAAAATCATGTCTAAATAAAACAATTAATCGCTTAGTTCTGTATAATCCGCGACTTTGTTTAATTAATTTAATTCATCAATTTAAAATTGGCCTGTAATGAGGCCGTTTTTATAAAACTAGCATCAAACTTGCTTATTACCATATTAAGCGCGTTGCTTAGGGGGGTAATAAATGACTGTTAGAGTGGGTATAAACGGGTTTGGTCGTATTGGGCGAATGGTGCTGCGAGCCGCGCTGGATAAGGCTGAGTTTGCGGATATTGAAGTGGTGGCGATTAATGGTTTAGAAGCGCCAGATTACATGCTTTATATGCTGAAATATGACTCAGTACATGGTAAATTTAAGTTTGATGCACACATTGAGGGCGAAAATTTAGTAGTTGAGGGCAAAAAAATTCGCCTTTCATCAAAAACTAGCCCAGTAGAAATTGATTGGGCTGCCGTTGGCGTGGATGTGGTAGTGGAATGCACGGGCGTATTTTTAACGCAAGAAACCTGCGATGCGCATATTGTGCAAGGCGCGAAAAAAGTGGTGCAATCTGCGCCGGGAAAAGACGATACGCCGATGTTTGTGTACGGCGTAAATCATCAAACATATATTGGCGAAACGATTGTATCTGCGGCGTCGTGCACCACCAACGCACTGGCGCCGATTGTGAAAGTGCTGCATGACAGCTTTGGCATTAAACGTGGCTTGATGACCACCATACACGCGGCTACGGCATCACAAAAAACGGTGGATGGCACTAGCAAAAAAGATTGGCGTGGTGGACGCGGCGTGTTTGAGAATATCATCCCTTCTAGCACAGGCGCGGCCAAGGCGGTAGGCAAAATCATTCCATCGCTTAATAAAAAGCTCACAGGCATGGCGCTACGCGTGCCTACTGCCGATGTTTCAGTGGTGGATTTAACCGTGGAGCTTAATCACGAAACTACATATGCGGCGATTTGCATGGCCATGCTAACCGCTGCAAACAGTCATCTAAAAGGCGTGCTGGCTTATACCGATGAAAGCGTAGTTTCTACTGATTTTAGAGGCGAACCCGCCGCCAGTGTGTTTGATGCCGATGCAGGCATTATGCTAGACCCCTCTTTTGTAAAAGTGGTAGCTTGGTATGACAATGAATACGGATACACCTGTAATTTATTGCGTTTGGTACAACATGTCGCTCATTACAAAGCTGCCGCGCATTCGGTTGAAGTAGAAGAGTTAGCTGAATTTATTTAAATTTTAATATTTATTAATTTAAGTGCTAACATGTAACTCGCATGGATATTGGCTTGCAGGGCATTTATTTTAGCTTTTTTAAATTGCCTTTACAATCACTTCATTAAGCATTTTCAGCACTTGTTTTATCAGTTAAATCCACAATTTGCGAAGCCGAATTTTGCCTAATCAACTCGGAGGCTTCATCATATAAAAAGGGTAAAAACATGTAACGTTTACCCTTGGTGACGCGCGTTGCCTGATGCAGCAGCGAACAAGAAAACACGACCGCACCGCCCGCTGGTGCGACAAAATGCCCAGATCCAAACTCTGGAAATTTTAAATAACCACCTTCGTAATCCCCCGTGTTTAAAAACAAAGAAACGGCGAATTTTCTATGTGCTGTGCCTTGGGTGGTGTTATCTCGATGCGCGCTAAAATGCCCTTGCTCTTCTGCGTCATAACAGGCCACCAGCGTGCGCTCCATTCTGGTTGCGCGAAACTGAAAAGCCAGAGCGATTACAGGCACCAGTTTGTTAAAAATATGATCTATGCAAGCGGTTTGTAGCGCGCCTGCTTCAAGGCTGCAATCACGACGGCGCTTGTGCGTGTAATCCAACATGCCAACCGTTTTTCCGTCAATTTCGCGCATAAACCCTGAGTCCGTTCCACCCGCTTGCTCATAATACTCAATCAGTTGTTGGCATAGTTCAGGCTCGAAAATATTGGGCACCACCAACACGGGCGCTTGCGGTTTTGCCAAATAAGCGGCGTCTTTTTTAGGCAAATTGTTGAGATAATTTTCCAGCGCGTCAACATTTTCGTCGTGCGGTGAAAATTTGAACACCTGCACCACGCGTAACATCGGATCTAAAATATATACCAACGCTTGGAACTCGCCCGCCGCAGAAGCGGCGTGATAGAGCGCGCTGATTTTTTTATCAAAATCCCACAAGTAGCGCATGCCATAAGGCTTTTCAGCCACTCGCTGCAATTTTTCATCATCTGAATCTGTGCTCACACCAAAATAACATAGGTTTTTATGGCCGCGTTGGCTGAGTAGTGTGTCGAAAAATGTGTTAATTTTTTGACCAAACTTTGTTTGCGCGCTGCCGTAAAATGTAAGTACGACATAGCGCCCCGCCACTGAATAAAAAGTGTAGCGCTCATTTGAAGCGCTTCTCGCAACAAACCAAGGCGCAGAATCGCCAATCGTGAGGAATTTTTGCATACTCACCGTGTCAAGCCGTTTTGTTTAATCGATTTAATCATCATGATATGCGGAATTCCCACTTCTATAAACGGCAATCCCTGCTGAAAATAGCCAAGTTTATTATAAAATCCGCTTGCAGAAACTCGCGCGTTTACATGAATCTCTTCAAAACCACGCTGTATGATGGAATATTCAATTTGCTGCACCAAAAAACTACCTACGTCCGCGCCTTGAAACGGCGGAATTACTAGCATTTGCCGCAGTTTTGCGGTGCGCGCATCGACGGGTTTTATCACGGCACATGCGACTAATTGCGCTTCCATCATCACGCCAAAATGCTGTTGTTTATCTTCGTTTTGCGTATCAGCTTCACTCAAAACTAAGCCGATGGGTTTTCTTAAATAATTGTTTCGTAAACCGAGTGTTTGTTGATATAAATCTGAGGCAAAATCGATGCGGATAAACTCCATTTTTTGACTTACAAAGCTTTCACAATACTTTCAACAACGTGCTTCGCATCGCCAAACACCATCATGGTTTTATCTAGATAAAACAGTTCGTTATCAAGCCCAGCATAGCCTGCGGCCATGCTACGTTTATTCACAATAATCGTTTTTGCTTTGTAAGCTTCTAAAATCGGCATACCGTAAATCGCGCTACCAGGCTTTTTGGCAGCGGGGTTCACTACATCATTCGCACCGATGACAAAAACAACATCCGTTTGGCCAAATTCATTGTTCACATCCTCCATCTCCACCACTTGCTCATAAGGCACGTCAGCCTCGGCCAGCAACACGTTCATATGCCCTGGCATGCGCCCCGCGACTGGGTGAATGGCGTATTTTACATTGACACCTTTGGCGATTAGTTTGGTGGTAAGCTCTTGCAACGCATGCTGCGCGCGCGAAACCGCCAAGCCATAGCCTGGCACAATAATCACCGTATCTGCGTTGCCCATTAGAAACGCCACATCGTCTGCCGAGCCAGATTTCACGGCTTTTTGCACACCGCCAGCCGCTTCCACAGCCGCCTCTGCACCAAAACCGCCCAACATCACCGCGATAATCGAGCGATTCATGGCTTTGCACATAATGTACGACAAAATCGCGCCCGATGAACCCACGCACGCGCCTGCGATGATGAGCACCGAGTTATTCAAGGTAAAGCCAATGCCCGCCGCCGCCCAACCCGAGTAACTATTGAGCATGGAAACCACCACAGGCATATCCGCTCCGCCGATTGGCACAATAAGCGTGACACCCAACACCAGCGCTAAGCCGCACATGATTAAAAATGCGATTTGATTGCCTTGCAGGTAAAATAAAATGCCAAAACCTAGCATTAACAAGGCGAGCACGAGATTTAACAAATGCTGACCTTTAAAAATAAGCGGTTTGGAGCCGAATTTGCCTGAAAGTTTGCCGAAAGCGACAACGGACGCAGTAAAGGTAATCGCGCCAATAAAAGCGCCGATAAACAACTCGATACGTTGAACACTGGTATGGCTTTCCGCCGTGTTAAAAACCGCGGCAATGGCGATGAGAACCGCAGACAGACCCACAAATGAGTGCATGAGCGCGACCAGCTCGGGCATTTTAGTCATCTGCACACGTTTTGCCGCCAACGTGCCGACAATTGCACCTAACACAATCGCACCCGCAATTAATGGAACAATAAGATTATGGCCAACAAAAAACGTGGTAATCACCGCGATCGCCATGCCGACCATGCCTAAAGTATTGCCTAGCCTAGCGCTAGTAGGCGATGCCAAGCCTTTTAGCGAAAAAATAAATAACACCGCCGAGATTAAATAGGCGGCAGTCGTGAAGTTTGGGTTAACGGTCATTAGTGGCTAACCTCTTTAACTTTAGCTTCTTTCTTTTTAAACATTTCTAGCATACGCCGCGTCACCAAAAAGCCGCCAAAAATATTAATCGAGGTTAAAAATACCGCAATCGCACCCAAAATACTGGTCAAATTAAGCGTTTGCGCATCGATTTCTACTGTTTGTAGCATTGCACCGACAATCACAATGCCAGAAATCGCGTTGGTCACCGACATCAGCGGCGTGTGTAGCGCTGGCGTCACCGTCCAAACTACATGGTAGCCCACAAAAATGGCTAGCACAAAAATGGTGATATTTTGCATGGTAAGTAAATCGGTCATGGCATCCTACTTTCTATCAATCAAACTGCCGTCTTTGCACATCAAACTGGCAGTCACCAACTCGTCATCGGCAGGAATATTAAATTTTCCATCTAAAATCAGTAGTTTCAAAAATTCCAAAATGTTGCGCGCATAAAACGCTGAGGCATCAGCCGCAACCAAACTGGGTAAATTAGTATAACCAACAATAGTCACGCCATGTTTCTGAATAGCTTTATTGGCCTCGGTGAGCGGACAATTGCCAGCGCCAGTTTTACTCGTGCCAGCTGCCATATCGATAATCACCGAGCCAGGTTTCATTTGGGCGACTGTTTCGGCATGAATTAATACTGGCGGCTCACGACCAGGAATAAGCGCAGAAGAAATCACAATATCTGATTCAGCGGCGCGTTGCGCCACAAGCGCTGCCTGACGTTGCATCCATGAAGCGGGCATTGGGCGCGCATAGCCGCCGACGCCCGACGCACATTCTTTTTCTTCTTCAGATTCATACGGAACATCTAAAAACTTTGCGCCAAGCGATTCAATTTGCTCTTTTACCGCTGGTCGCACGTCAGAAGCCTCAACTACAGCGCCCAATCTTCTGGCTGTTGCAATCGCTTGCAAACCTGCCACGCCTGCCCCCAATACCAATACCCGTGCGGCTTTCACCGTACCTGCAGAAGTCATTAACATGGGCATAAAGCGTTGATAAAAATGGCTAGCCAGCAGCACGGCTTTGTAGCCTGCCACGTTGGCTTGCGATGACAGTACATCCATACTTTGCGCGCGCGAGTTTCTAGGCAAGGCTTCGAGTGAAAATGCCGTTAAGCCTTGCTCTGTCATGGCTTTGAGTTGAGGCTGATTGAATGGCTCTAGCAGGCCGATTAATACTGTACCTGCCTGCATCACCTTTATTTCTGCGGCTTCTGGCGCACGCACTTTGAGGATCAAATCGGCTTTAAATATATCTTTAGCAGAAGCCAGCGTCGCGCCAGCAGCCAAATACGCTGCATCGGTAACACTGGCGCGCTCACCAGCACCTTTTTGCACCAGCACTTGGCAACCGAGCGCAACTATTTTTTTTACGGTTTCTGGCGTCGCAGCCACGCGACATTCATGTTCTTTAATTTCAGCCGGAATGCCTATTTTCATATTCTTCCCTATAGCTTAATCGCTTTATTGATTAGCGGCTTTGCAGATTTCCACAAATTGCGCTGCATTTAACGACGCCCTGCCTACCAAGCCACCATCCACATCTGGCATGGCAAACAAAGCTGCAGCATTTTTGGGCTGTATGCTGCCACCATACAAGATGCGCACATTTTTTGCCACTTCTTTATCGCATCTGGCAATACGACCACGCATAAATTCATGCACTTCTTGCGCTTGCTCTGGTGTCGCTGGATTGTCTGTACCCACCGCCCAAAGAGGCTCGTAGGCCAATACGGCATGATTGAGAACGCTCACATCAAAACGCCGAATAATTGAATCCAACTGTCGCCCAACAATATATTCTGTCCAATCAGATTCGCGTTCTTCTAGTGATTCGCCCATACAAAAAATTGGCGTTAAACCTGCATGTTGCGCAGAATTAAAGCGGCTGGCAGCGGTATCATCGGTCTCATGAAACTGGATGCGTCGCTCAGAATGCCCCACAATGACATAGCTGCAACCATAATCAGTGAGCATAAAGGGTGAAACTGAACCAGTTAGCGCGACGTTTTCGTCGGCACACAGGTTTTGCGCACCCCAAGCTAAGTTTGTGCCCTGCAATAGTTGCTGCGCCTGAGAAAGATATGGGTACGGAATGCAAGCCACATAATCGGCTTTTTTAAGGGTTTTGACACCATTTAAAATGGCCTGCAGCAAAGCTTGATTTTGCGCTATGCGGCCATTCATTTTCCAATTACCTACAACTAATTTGCGCCTCATTTAATGACCGCCTTAAACTCGCCTTTTGCGTAGCGCGCTGCCATAACGTCGAGTGAAACCACTTTTATTTTTGAGGCACGCCCTGCGCTGCCAAAGGCTTCGAAGCGATTTTTACACACGCTTCTAGCGGCAATAGTGGCGGCTTTTAAAAACACGCGCGGGTCGAATTCTTCTGGATGATGCGCCATTTCCTTACGTATCGTCGCAGTCATCGCTAAACGAATGTCGGTATCAATATTGATTTTGCGCACACCATTTTTAATGCCTTCTACAATTTCTGAGACTGGCACGCCGTAGGTTTCTTTAATTTTTCCGCCATATTCACGTATCATTTGCAGCCACTCTTGCTCCACGCTTGATGAGCCGTGCATCACCAAGTGCGTGTTGGGAATGCGTGCGTGAATAGCTTTAATTCTACTTACCGAAAGAATATCACCTGTCGGCGGGCGGCTGAATTTATATGCACCGTGGCTAGTGCCAATCGCAATCGCCAACGCATCAACTTGCGTAGCTTTTACAAATTCAGCAGCTTCGTCAGGATCGGTGAGTAATTGCGCTTCGCTTAGAATGCCCTTCGCGCCACCGCCATCTTCTTCGCCCGCTTGACCCGTTTCGAGCGAGCCCAAAACGCCTAATTCGCCTTCTACCGATACGCCTACTGCGTGTGCAGCCTCAACCACTTGGCGCGTTACATTGACGTTGTATTCAAAAGATGCGGGCGTTTTCGCGTCTGCTTCTAGCGAGCCATCCATCATTACGCTGGAAAACCCACTTCTAAGCGCCGTCTGACACACTGCTGCAGAAGCGCCATGGTCTTGGTGCATGCACAAAGGAATATGCGGATATTGCTCAATGGCGGCTTCTACTAAATGGCGCAAAAAAGGCTCCCCAGCGTAACCTCTAGCACCTGCAGAAGCTTGCAAAACCACAGGGCTATCGACCTCATCCGCTGCTTGCATAATGGCGTGAATCTGCTCCATGTTATTGACGTTAAAGGCTGGCAAGCCGTACTGGTACTCGGCTGCGTGATCTAACAATTGTCTAAGTGAAATGAGTGCCATTTATTTTTTATTTCCCATTAGTTTTTACTTTCTGCCATAAGTTGTAAGACTCTTGGCGTGAAAATAAATTGCAACGCTAAGCCCATTTTCCCACCTGGAACCACAATCGTGTTAGGGCGCGTAATCATCGAGCCATGCAACATACTGAGTAAATACTGAAAATCCACGCCTTTTGGATCGGCAAAGCGAATCACCAAAATACTTTCATCTGCGCTAGGAATATCCTTTGCAATGAATGGGTTAGATGTATCCACAGTAGGTACGCGCTGAAAATTGATGTGCGTGCGCGAAAACTGCGGGCAAATATGATGAATATAGTCTGGCATTCTGTTCAAAATGGTATCGATCACTGCTTCCGACGAATAACCACGCATTTTTTTATCGCGATGTAGCTTTTGAATCCACTCCAAATTGATAATCGGCACCACGCCGACCAATAAATCCACGTGTTTCGCCACATCCGCATCTTCGCCTACATAGCCACCATGCAACCCTTCATAAAACAAAATATCAGATTCTGCATTCTCCCACGGCGTCATGGTACCAGCTTGTTGCTTGTAAGGGCGCCCTTCATCGTCGGAATGAATGTACTTGCGCGTTTTGCACTTGCCAGTTTTGCCAAAAGTCTCAAATGTTTTAGCAAGCGCCCCTAATATATTGGCTTCTGGGCCAAAATGGCTGAAATTAACGTCCGGCACAAGCCCGTGTTGCTTAATCAGCATGTCCATCTCTGCGCGCTCGTACTTATGGTAAGAATCGCCCTCAATCACCGTCGCATTGATTTTTTCACGCTTAAAAATATGCTGAAAACTCTGTCGCACTGTGGTTGTGCCAGAACCTGATGAACCTGTAATGGCAATAATTGGAAATTGTTTAGACAACTTTTTTACCTCTTAAATGCAACTAATTTATTGTTTATTAGATACTTGGTAGTAATTCACTACGCGTTCTACTTCATTTTTAGAGCCAATAATAATTGGCGCGCGCTGATGAATATCCGTTGGTGTTATTTCTAACACGCGCGCGCGCCCAGTGAAGCTTTTACCGCCTGCTTGCTCAATAATCCAACTCATCGGGTTTAGCTCATACAGCAAACGCAAGCGCCCCGCTTTAAGCGGCAGTTTGCTATCTTTTGGGTACAAATACACGCCTCCGCGCATCAATATGCGGTGCACATCAGCCACCATGCTCGCAATCCAGCGCATATTAAAATCTTTGCCACGAACACCTGTAACGCCAGCTTGGCATTCGCTGATGTATTGCTGAATCGGCAATTCCCAAAAACGTGCATTGCTAGCATTAATGGCAAACTCTTGCGTATCTTCTGGCACCTGCATATTTTCTTGCGTTAATACAAATTCATCGCTGTCACGGTCTAGCGTAAATACATACACGCCTTCACCAAAAGTGAACACCAGCAAGGTCGAAGGACCATAAATCGCATAGCCCGCCAACACCTGCTCAATACCCTTTTGCAGAAAATCCGCCACTTGCGTTGCCCTATTTTTTGGCGCTTTTAACACAGAAAAAATAGAGCCAACCGCTACATTTACTTCAATATTGGATGAGCCATCTAGCGGATCGAATACTACTAAATAATTGGGCATTGAGGCATCTTTCGGCAATACAATTGCATCCTCAAGTTCTTCTGAAACCATCCCAGCAACAGCTTCGCAAGCTTGTAAGTTTTTCACAAAACAATCATTAGTAAGCAAATCCAACTTAGCTTGCTGCTCGCCCTGCACATTTTCATTTTCTAGTTTGCCCAATTGCCCTGCTAACGGCGCCTTTTCTACCATTACTGCGACTTGCTTAACGCTCTCAGCAATGGCTTGAATCACCATTTTCAGCCTTTGCATTTCCTCTGTTTGGCTGAGTTTTTCACTCAAAAAAACTTCAAGTTTTTTTAACATCAGATTCACCATCTAACCCACCACTAAACACACGAGAAGCGCGAATATCTGCTTCTGTAATTAAGGACAAATCTTCCGCCGTAGTGTCTTTTTTATGTTTGATTGCATCATTAAATAATCGGTTTGCCTGTCGCAAGCGCGCACGATCCAAAGCGTTACGTATCGAGCGCGCATTGGCAAAATGTGCCTGCTGTTTGCGCTTTAAAATATAGTCTTTCATGGCTTTTTCCGCAGCTTTATCCAAATTGTAATGCATGCTTTTTGTCATCATATTTGCAATTTCTAAAAGCTCATTTTGATCATAATCGGGAAAATCAACATGGTGCGCAATGCGTGACGACATGCCAGGATTCGATTTAAAAAAAGTGCCCATACGGTCTTGATAACCTGCCAAAATAACGACTAAATCATCTCGATGATTTTCCATGGTCTGCAATAAAATTTCGATGGACTCTTGCCCGTAATCGCGCTCATTCTCTGGCTTGTAGAGGTAATATGCCTCATCGATAAACAACACGCCACCCATGGCTTTTTTAATGACTTCTTTGGTTTTTGGTGCGGTATGGCCAATATATTGCCCCACCAAATCGTCACGCGTCACGCTCACCACATGCTTCTGCCGAATGTAGCCCAAGCGATGCAAAATATCGGCCATTTTTAGCGCAACTGTAGTTTTCCCCGTGCCTGGGTTACCGGTAAAACACATGTGCAAGCTAGGTTTGGACGCCTCAATGCCCAATTGCAGCCTAGCTTTTGTGATTAACAAGTAAGCAGCAATCTCACGAATGCGCTCTTTAACTGGCACCAACCCCACTAAATCTTGATCAAGCTTATCCAGCACCTCATTGATATGAGATTCTTCTAAAAGCGCTTGAATATCAATTTTGTCGGTCATGTTTTAATAACGTTCGCCTTCTGGTTTATCGGTAGCGTAAGAATGAATAGTATAGCGGATGTTGCGGCCATCGGTCTCCTGACGTACCAAGCCAAAGCCAGGCTCATTTTTAGGGCGATTCACAATATAAGACATGGTCGGGCTTTCCACGCCACGCACCGAGCTAAAAGCCATCACGCGAATATAATGATTGGGGAAAGTTTTGCGGCAATTATTAATCTCCATCAAAATACCAGCAGGGTCTTTCAGATCAAACATCGGGGCACCAAACATTTCCCAATAGGTATTGCGCGGATGCGGGTCGTCAGTGTATTCAACCGAAAGCGCCCAGGCTTTGCCCAGTGCGTATTTAATTTGTGCGGTGATTTGTATATCGGTTAATGGCGGCAAAAAAGAGAACTGCCCTTGCGTTACTATTCCATTCGGGTTGGTCATCATGATAAATTCTCCTCAAATATGTTAGAAGCTAGAATATTTAAAAACTGGTTGTTGCAGTTGGCACAAAGTCGGCCGTGTCGGTAGATTCGTAGTTAAAGCTAATGTCTTTCCATGTATCAATTGCCGCTCTAAGCGGACCGCACCATTTGGCGGCATCTTGCAAAATTTGCGGACCTTCATTCCAAATATCACGGCCTTCGTTACGCGCTAGCACCATCGTTTCAAGCGCCACACGGTTAGCTACCGCACCTGCTTGAATACCTTGTGGATGTCCAATGGTACCGCCACCGAATTGCAATACCACGTCATCACCCAAATATGTGAGTAACTGATGCATTTGACCCGCATGAATGCCGCCAGAAGCTACAGGCATACACTTATTCAACGATGCCCAGTCTTGTTCAAAAAACAAGCCATACTCCAAGTTTTGCGGTGTATGGTCATCGAGCAACGTGTCGTAAAAACCTTTAATCATCGCGGGGTCGCCTTCCAGTTTGCCCACCACGGTACCAGCATGAATATGATCTACACCCGCCATCCGCATCCACTTACAAATCACACGGAAGTTCATACCGTGATTTTTTTGGCGTGAATAAGTTGAATTGCCAGCGCGGTGCAAGTGCAGAATCATGTCGTTCTGACGCGCCCACAGCGCCATGCTTTGGATTGCAGTATAACCGATGACCAAGTCAATCATGATGATGACGCTACCTAATTGCTTCGCAAATTCCGCGCGCTTATACATTTCTTCCATGGTGCCAGCGGTGACATTCAAATAATGGCCTTTGACTTCACCAGTCGCCGCAGAAGCCTTATTCACGGCATCCATGCAATACAGAAAACGGTCGCGCCAGTGCATAAAAGGCTGCGAGTTAATATTCTCGTCATCCTTCATGAAATCTAACCCACCTTTGAGGCCTTCGTACACCACGCGGCCATAGTTGCGGGCTGATAAGCCCAATTTCGGCTTAGTCGTCGCACCTAATAGCGGGCGGCCAAACTTGTCTAAGCGCTCGCGTTCAACAATCACGCCAGTTGCAGGGCCTTGAAAGGTTTTCAGGTAGGCCACAGGAATACGCATATCTTCTAAACGTAGCGCCTTCACCGCCTTCATACCGAACACGTTACCGATGATTGACGCAGTTAAATTTGCGATAGAGCCGCCTTCAAATAAATCAAGGTCATAGGCAATATAGGCAAAATATTGCGCCTCTGTTTTTGTGCCTTCGCCCGAGTTGGGCACAGCGTCAACACGATAAGCCTTGGCTCTATAAAGCTCGCAAGCGGTCAATCTGTCTGTCCAGACTACCGTCCAAGTGGCGGTGGACGATTCGCCCGCTACCGCTGCTGCAATCTCTTCTGGGTCGCTACCAGCGTGCGGCGTAATACGGAACATGGCCAGCAAATCAGTATCTTTTGGCACATAGTCAGGCTGCCAATAACCCATTTTTTTGTAAGGTAAAACACCTGCTTTATAGCGCTCTTTGCCTTCCTTCATGGTTTCATTTACGTTGCTTAATTGACTCATCTTGTTCACCCTTCCACTTTATATTTAATGAAATAATGTTTAGTTATAATTTTTAGATACACCACTGTATTAAATTTTTAAGTTAAGTTATATTAATAAATTCTTTACCTAATATTAAGTGTTGCTTAACTAAAATATGAAAAACTTAACCTTGCGGCAAATAAGAATTTTCTTAAGTGCATCTAAGCACATGAGTTTTACGCGCGCTGCCGAGGAGCTGCATATCTCTGCACCAGCAATTTCATTGCAAATTAAAGAAATGGAAGATGATATGGGCGTGCATTTATTTACACGAGAGAACCGAAAAGTAGCCCTTACTTCGGCTGGTGAGTATTTTTTGCTGTATGCACGGCGCGTATCTAGCACGCTAAACGAAGCTAACACCATGATGGAGCGTTTTCGCGGCACGCAATTTAGGCATTTAAAAATTGGTATGGTGAGTACCGCAGAATACTTTTTGCCGCAAATGTTGGCGGAGTTTAAAAAAGACTACCCAAACTTACAAGTTAGAATCGAAATTAGAAATAGACCACAGCTTATCGAATTATTAAGAGACGGTGAAATTGATATTGCATTAATGGGGCGACCACCCAAAGAAATAGATACACGTGTAGAGCCCTTTGCCAGTAACCCGCACGTATTTATTGCCAGCCCCAATAACCCGCTAGCCAATAAAATCAACATTCTGCCAGAAGCACTGACACAATTTGAAATAATTGCGCGTGAACCCAGCTCTGGCACACGCTCTATTATGCAAAACTATTTTGCAGAACATCACATTTCCCCCATTGTTAACATGGAAATGTCGAGCAACGAGGCCATTAAACAAGCGGTGATAGCCGATTTGGGCATTTCGTTTGTATCGCTGCATACCATTGGGCAAGAGCTTGCGAACAAACAAATTGCTATTTTAGATATTCAAAACACGCCCATTATTCGCACTTGGCATGTCGTTGCTTTAACCAAGCGCAACGCCTCTCAGGCCGCCGAGGCGTTTAGATATTTTGTGTTAGAAAAAGGTGGAGAAATTTTAACGAAAATGTTTACTGAAATTTAGTAAGCCTCCATTACAATATTGCTCAAACTTAATGAGGACTTTACATGCAAGCCGCCACCAGTTTTTTTAAACGCTATCCATTCGCCATGCTGCTGGCTGTACAGTTGCTCAGCATCCTGTTTTATGGGTTTATGACAGATTCAAAAACCAGTCATCTCATTTTCAATTGTTTAGGTTTAATCGTGCCGATTTTAGCAGTTTGGACGGTTTATCGCTCGCCCGCCACTAACTGGATTGGCTTTGTATTAGTCACCGCATCTATCGGCACATCGCTGTTAGCTTTATTCGGCGGGCAAACGCAGCTTTTGGTTTGGGCGCACGTATTCGAGAGTTTGCTATATTTTTACGCCGCCGTTAGTTTGGTCATGTACATGTTTCAAGACGATATTGTGACTTTAGATGAACTTTATGCCGCTGGCGCCACGTTTACGCTACTGGTATGGGGCTTTGCGCTGGTGTACTCAGTGTGCCAGCAAATTTACCCAGATAGCATCACCGGCTCATCTGCCACGCAATTACGTAGCTGGATTGAGTTGTTATTTTTTAGCTTTAGTGTGCAATCTGGCACCGGCTTGAGCGACTTATTACCCGTCAGTCCACAATCACGCGCTATTGCTTCCATCCAAATGTTTAGCGGCGTGATGTACATTACGGTTGTGATTTCGCACTTGG
>JANOWN010000004.1:0-8510 GCA_031417915.1 Methylotenera sp. | reverse complement strand
ACTAATGGCGTAATCGCAAGGCTCTGGGTCGCCAGGGCCGTTACTTAAAAAGATACCATCGGGTTTATAACTTAAAGCTTCTTGCGCTGTGGCTTGCGCAGGCAATACGGTGACTTTGCAGCCGCGAGAAACCAGCATGCGCAAAATATTACGCTTTACACCGTAATCAAAAGCAACAACATGATATTTAACTGCTGGCGCCGCGCTATAGCCAGCGCCCAACACCCATTCGCCTTGTGTAAATTCATATGTTGTCTTGCAACTAACAACTTTAGCTAAATCCATGCCAGACAAACCTGGGAATGCTTTGGCAAGCTGCAGCGCCTTAGCATCATCAAGCTTTTCGTTCGCCGCTTGGCCTGTCATGATACAGCCTGCTTGCGCACCTTTTTCACGCAAATGGCGCGTGAGTGCGCGTGTATCAATATCGGCAATCGCGACAATATTGCTGACTTTTAAATAGTTAGTCAAATTTTGTGTGCTGCGGAAATTGCTTACCAGTAAAGGTAAATCACGAATGATTAAACCTGCTGCACAGATTTTCTCAGATTCAACATCTTCAGGATTAGCACCAGTATTGCCAATGTGCGGATAAGTGAGCGTGACAATTTGTTCAGTGTAAGAGGGATCTGTGAGAATTTCTTGATAGCCCGTCATGCTAGTGTTAAATACCACCTCGCCAACGGTGTGGCCCAGAGCGCCAATGGCAACGCCTTTAAAAACAGTTCCATCTGCTAACACTAATACCGCCGGGACAGTTATTGATACCGCTGTTTTTGACACCGTAAAGCTCCTTAATTTCGATACGAGGCATATCGCCACTTTAGCCAAACAGCAGATATGCAAAACGGGAGGAGCTTTTGGACTCTTCCCGTTTCAGAATTGACAAATTATAGCGGAGATTGACTTAAGTTTCAAGCTTGACATGCAGATTTGTGACATGCTTATCTTGCAGTTTACCTAGCAAAATTTGCGCACAAACTGCACCAATCAGTGCTAATAGCATATCCCACTGTGTATCCCATACGTCGCCCTGTGTACCAAGAAAGGCCTCTGCGGAGCTGCCAGATGCGACTGCTATCCACCATTCCAAAAACTCGTAACAAGCACTAATGCTTAGGCAAATGCAGCACACAATAAAAAATAGCCACGCGCTACTTTTCACTACACTTTTCCTGATTAGAATCTCACGTGCAACCATGGCAGGTACAAAGCCCTGCGCAAAATGCCCTATACGGTCGTAATAGTTTCTATCTAAAGCAAATGCGTCTCTCAGCCAATTAAATATTGGCACCTCATTAATTGGAACCAGTGCATAAGTATAATGACCACCGACCATCAAAATGATGGCGTGTACCAAAATTAAGACATACAAAAAGTTGGTAAGCGGAAATTTTTTGTAGCTAAAATACAATATCGGCAACGCAATAAAAATGGGGAATACTTCTAAAAACCAAGTAAAGTAATCATACGGATTGGTGGCAGACCAAATCAAAACACATGTAAGTATTAACACTAAAACAGTGAAAAAATAACTTTGTCTTGTCATTAATTTGAATTGGTCTTTAGTATAAATTAGCCATTAATTTAGGCTTAATTTGTTTTCAGACTACAATTAATCTGGTTGATAAACTGCATAGCAATTGCGTCCTTGGCGCTTGGCAACATACATCGCATCATCCGCATGTTTAATCAGTTGGTTAGGGTTGTCGTCATGCTGCGGATAGAGCGCAATCCCTATACTTACCCCCACTTGCAGAGTTTTTTCTGCTATTTGAAATGGCTTATCCAATTCCTTTATCACTTTTTCAACAGTAGCAATCAGTTGCTGCTCATCACTCAGTTTAGGCAGCAAAATCACAAACTCATCACCGCCAATACGCGCCACAGTATCTTCTGCGCGCAGCAAGTGAGTTAGGCGTTCTGCTACTTTTTTTAGCAGCTGGTCACCAATCACATGCCCGTACGTGTCATTCACTACTTTAAAGTAATCTAAATCTAAAAATAGCACTGCAACTATATCATCTGCACGACTAGCCTCTTTTAACGCTTGCTCCATTCTATCTTCTAACAAACGACGGTTTGGCAAGCCAGTCAGCACATCATTGTTCGCCATGACAGTCAGTGCAGAGGTTGAGCTTAACATTTGATCAAATAACTTTTGTCGTTTCTTGCTTTGAAAAATAAGCCCGGCCAATATAATCAAAAAGAATAAAGTAATAATTATCGGTGCAATTAATTTTTTATAAATTTGCTGATGCCAATTAGTGACCGCCACGTCTATGCCCAGCATAACAAAATTAGGTGTCTCGATTGTGCTGGTTAGTGGCACGAGCGCACTCACCCATGTGCCCCAGCGGTCAGTCACAGGGCCTTCAACTAGCGCTTTTCTGTTCTGCATACCTTGCTTTAAATCTTCGCTAGCTTCTGCAAATATATCTCCTAAATGCGAGATTTCTGATGGTGGTTGTGAGATAGCGTCTAATAAAAATTTGACTTGTATTTTATCTTTTTGATGTTGCGTGTAAAGCAGGTAAATAAAATGGCAGTTTTTATTGGCTTTGCACGCGCTATTTAATTGTAGTTTCAGCCGGGCTAAATCAGCCTCTTTTAACGCATCTGGGTTGGTATTTAACGTATTGGCATGTGGTTGCCAATCAATCGATTGCTCGATAGTTCTAGCATAAACTATTAAATTGTCACGCATTTCCTCATCTTGAGATTGAGCCAAATAAAATATATAAAGCAAACCAATAAGCAATGTGAGGAAAAACAGTGCCCAGTACCAATTTTTAACTTGGTCTTGCGATCGCTTAAATTTAATAGATTCAATCATATGTAAAAATTCGTATAAATATTTACATTACTCATTTTTTGCCGTGGAGCGAGCTTACTTTAAGCGCAATACGTCTTGCATGTCGAACAAGCCAGTTTTTTTACCTTGTAAAAACTTAGCTGCACGTAATGCGCCTAAAGCAAACGTTGCGCGGCTGCTAGCTTTGTGGGTAATTTCCACTCGCTCGCCTATACCTGCAAATATAACCGTGTGATCACCCACCACATCACCGCCGCGTAAAGTGGCAAAACCTATTTTTCCAGCCTCGCGCTCGCCCGTTACGCCTTCGCGCGCGTAAATAGCGCAATCTTTCAACTCTTGCCCCAAACCAGTTGCTGCGGCCTCACCCAACCTTAAAGCGGTGCCAGATGGCGCATCGACTTTATGTCGATGATGCATCTCCACTACCTCAATGTCGTAGCCATCATTCAGCACCGCGGCCGCTTGCTCCACTAAACTAAGCAGCAAAGTCACGCCCACGCTCATGTTTGGCGCAAATACAATAGCAACGTGCTTGGAAGCCTCATGAATATTGACCTTCAGAGCATCGCTAAAACCAGTTGTGCCAATCACATGTTTCACATTGGCTTTTTGGCAGGCTTCTAAATACTGCATGCTGGCTTCTGGCCGCGTAAAGTCAATCAGCACATCCGCGCCTTTCAGCGCAGTAGCTACATCGCTACTAATTGTTACGCCAGTATTTTTACCAAATTGCGCACCCGCATCTTGGCCAATTTGCGGGTTATCAGCGCGATCAATAGCGGCGTGCAGCGTCAAACCTTCGTCGGCTAACACACCTTCTATCAAAGTTTGCCCCATGCGCCCAGTAGCACCCGCAATCACAATTTTAGTTTTCATACGTAATAATCCCTAAAAACCAATCTTCTCTAGCATTTTCTCGAAGTAGCCTGGATCTTCTTCTGGGGGCGGTGGCTCTACTTTAGGTTTAGCGACTGGCGCAGCCTCAACTGGCGCCGTTTCAAGATTTTTAGCGTCTAAATTTCTATCCATTCTGAAAATAAACTTGTCATCTTGCGGAGCCGCTGGCGCTGGTGCTGGCGGTACTAATTTAATAGGCGCAGCTGCTTTAATAGGCTCAACAGACTTAATTGGCGTGGCTTTCGGCGGTTCCACTTTAACTGGTTCAGGTTTATCGGATTCAATTTTAACCGGCTCTACTTTGGGCATCTCGACGACTGGCACCTCAATTTTATTCACTTCTACCGCGGGCGCATCAGGCACAGGTGCAATTTCAATTGGCACTGCGAGTATAGAAGGCGCATCGCCAGCAGCCCCGCCGTTATTGCTTTCCAGAGCATCATTTGTAGGATTTTTTAGATTGATTTCAGGTGCTTTAACTTCAGGCGCCACTTCTTTGAGCGCAGGCTTTGCTTCAGCTGGTTTTGGGTCACTTTTCCAGAATTTTAGTTTATCAAATAGACCTGCTTCTTTTGCTTTTGGCTGCACAGTAATCGGCGCGCTGGTTTTGTTAGATTCGCCAGTCGCCGCGCCAGCTGCTCCTTCTGGCACTACATCGCCACGCACGCGCAACAGCAACTCTTTTTCAAACTCTAAAATCACGCGACGCTGCTCGATAATTTTGCCCGCCTGACGCATTTGGTAAAAATAATCCCAGCGATTGGTATGAAAGCTATCCACAACCAGCGGCGTGCCCATAATAAATTTGACTTGGGATTTAGTCATGCCAGGCTTTAATTGCAGCAACATTTTAGATGTCACCACATTGCCTTGTTGAATATCCATTTTAAAAGGCTTGATGATGGGCACTTTGGCGCCGCAGCCTGTTAACAAGGCGCTACTGACGAACAACAAAGCAATGAACAGTTTTAATAATTTTTGCATGGTTTTTGTGACGAATGACTTATTACTGAATTGGCGTTAATATACCACGATGGCCGTAAGCCTAAAACCATAAATGTCAATTGTGAGCAGAATATGATGCATGATCAAAAAGATTTAAAGAACGCTGGACTGAAGGCAACACTGCCACGGCTGAAAATTTTAGAGCTGTTTGAAAACAGCAAAGAGCGCCATTTATCGGCCGAGGATGTCTATAAAATCTTAATCAACACTAGCGAAGATGTTGGCTTAGCGACGGTTTATCGCGTGTTAACGCAATTTGAGCAGGCAGGGCTTTTGCTGCGCCACCATTTTGAAAGCGGCAAAGCAGTGTTCGAGCTAAATGAAGGTAGTCACCACGACCACATTGTGTGTATGCAATGCGGTCATGTGGAAGAGTTTTGCGATGAGGAAATTGAGAAATTACAGCACAAAGCCGCCAATGAGCGTGGGTTTAATATTCGCGAGCACTCGCTCTATATTTATGCCGACTGCACCAAAAAACCATGTCCGCACAAAAAATAACGCATTCTAGTAGTTCGAATTCACACTAAAAACGTTACTAAAACAATATTAATAGGGGTGCATCATGCCAAGTAAAATTTATGCAAAATATTCATCATTACTCATCGCAGTCGCCATCAGCTTCACCCTCAGCGCTTGCGGCACCAACCCTGTAACCAAGAAAAAAGAGTTTCAATTCGTCTCGCAAGATAAAGAAATCGCCATCGGCAAAGAAAACTACTCGCCCGCACGTCAATCGCAAGGCGGCGATTACGTGATAGACCCTGAGTTAACCGCCTATGTACAAGGCATTGGCAAGCGCTTAGGCGCTGTGTCTGACCGCCCAGAATTACCGTATGAGTTTGTGGTGCTGAATGACTCGGTGCCCAACGCTTGGGCGATGCCAGGCGGCAAAATCGCCTTTAATCGCGGGCTGCTTTACGAGCTGAATAGCGAAGCCGAACTGGCTGCGGTGATGGGTCACGAGATTGTGCACGCAGCGGCGCGCCACGGTGCTAAAAGCATGGAGCGCGGCATATTTATGCAAGGCGCGATGATTGCGGTGGGCATCGGCACACAAAATACCGACTACGCCAATTTGGCTGTAGGTGCATCGCAGCTTGGCGCGCAGTTGATTGGCAGCAAATATGGGCGCGATGCAGAAAGTGAATCCGACCTTTATGGCATGAAATACATGAAAAAAGCGGGTTACGACCCCGCTGCTGCCGTCACCTTGCAAGAAACCTTTGTGCGATTAAGTAAAGACCGTAAAAGTGATTTTATCACTGGCTTATTTGCTAGCCATCCACCCTCTCAAGAACGCGTTGATGCCAATAAAGTCACCTTGGCCAAAATGGGTGCAGGCGGCGAGATGGGCAAAGAAGCTTATACGCAAAAAGTAGGTAAGCTAAAAGCTACGCAGCCAGCTTATAAAGCATACGATGACGCAATTGCCGCGTTAAAGAAAAACGACACTGCAACTGCTACGACACTGGCACAAAAAGCCATTGCGGGCGAGCCGCGCGAAGCACGCTTTCAAGAACTATTAGGCGATATTGCATTAAGCCAAAAGAAAAACACCGAAGCGCTAGCCTACTACGACAAAGCCATTAAAATGCAGCCCGATTATTTTAAACCGCACGTGCAAAGCGGCATTGCGCTGTATAACATGGGCAAAAAGAAAGAAGCCGAGCCTTTTCTAATCCGTGCCAATGAACTGCTACCGACCGCGCCAGGCCATGCGCTGCTGGGCGATATTGCCGAAGAACGCGGTGATATTGATGGCGCGTTGAAACATTATCAAATCGCCGCCAGCTCAAATTCTGAAATTGGCAAACAAGCCAACGAACATGCAGTTAAGCTAGATTTACCGCGCAACCCTGCTAAATATATTCGTAGCGGCGCACAAGCCGACAATAGCGGCAATTTATTTGCGGTGGTCGAAAACGCCACCAGCCTGCCCGTTGGGCGCGTGCAAGTGCGCGTGGTGAAATACGACGCGCAAACTGGCCGCGCCGTTGCGCAAAGCCAACCGATGATAATTAATGGCGTACAACCAAGCAAGCGCAACCAGATCAACACGGGCGAACGCGTTAAAACCGCGCAAGAAGCGCAGCTTTATAAAGTGGTGGTAGAAGCGGCGGAATTGGCGAAATAATGCAAATAATAGTTTTTATAAAATTAACTTGTTTATTGATTTAGTTAAAACTATGTACTTTTTTAAAAATTAACAACTTGCCCAAATTAAAGGTTAAGATTTTTTTGGGTTCTACTTTACGTTAGTCATGAACACCCAACATTGAGGTAACCATGAAAATTGAACTGCTAATTGGCGCTGTTATTGTTGGCCTCGGCGCAACTTTTGTCATGGATCTCTGGGCCGTATTTCTCAAGTATGCTTTCAAAATTCCTTCGCCAAACTATTGCTTGGTTGGTCGTTGGCTGCTCCACATGCCCAATGGCTTATTCAAACATTCAAGCATTACCGCCGCTGCTCAGCAGCCAGCCGAGTGCGCAACTGGCTGGATTGCTCATTACACAATAGGGGTCTTGTTCGCGCTTGCACTTGTGGCATTGACCACACCTGAATGGCTACGGTCGCCGACTCTGATGCCTGCTTTATTCTTCGGCGTTGTTACTGTCGGCTTCCCCTTCTTTGTCATGCATCCTTCGTTCGGACTTGGCCTTGCTGCGTCAAAAGCACCCAATCCAATGCAAGCGCGGTTGCGCAGCCTTATGAATCATGCCGCGTTTGGGGTTGGCTTGTACGTTTCGGCTCTGATTGTCAGTTTTTTAAAGTATTAGTAGAAGTATTATGGGACAAATCATATTTTTTGGAGATATCATGAAAAACCAACGATTCAATTTTGGCATTAAATCAGCACTTTTATTCACTTGTTTAACTTTTACATTACAAGCTTGCGCTGGCGGCTATGGCAATAGCGCGCCTGCATCTAGCGACGCAGATAATGCAGTAGCACAAAAAGCCGAAGCCACGCAAACCGTGTTTAAAGTAGTCACTGGTGCAGCGCCTGTTTATGCTATTAACGGTCAAGAAAACCCCGCCATCACACTTAAACGTGGTATGACTTATACGTTTGAGTTAAAAGCAACTGGTCATCCATTTTGGATTAAAAGCAAAAATTCGACAGGCGTTGACAATGCTTATACGAATGGCGTAACTGGTAATGGCGTAGAGCGCGGCACGCTAACTTTTTCGGTGCCGGCTGATGCACCTGCCCTGCTGCATTACAACTGCCAAGTGCACGATATGATGAATGGCGCCATCAATATTATTGACTAATTATATTCAATTAAATATTAATCATTAGCATGCTTTGCAGGTCAATATATATGCGGCTTGCGGAGCATTGTTTTTGTACGGCATGATTTTTAAAACGCTAAAAAATTAAAACTTTAGCATTTCTTTCGCATGACTACGTGTGGTTTCAGTAATTTGAATGCCACCCAACATGCGCGCGATTTCTTCTATACGTTCTTGCTGACTTAAAGTTTGAATATGGCTTAAGGTTGCGCCATTTTGTTGCGTTTTACTCACTTGTAAATGCTGTGCGGCTTGCGCGGCGACTTGCGGTAAGTGTGTAATCACCAGCACCTGACGCTCTGCACCGAGTTGCTTGAGCAATTGCCCGACCACTTCTGCCACACCGCCACCGATGCCGACATCCACTTCATCAAAAATCATGCAAGGCACGCTGCCTTGAGAAGCGGTTGTGACGTGCAGCGCCAAACTAATCCGCGATAACTCACCGCCAGAAGCCACTTTGTTGAGCGGTCGTGGCTCTACCCC
>JANOWN010000003.1:0-20312 GCA_031417915.1 Methylotenera sp. | reverse complement strand
CAAACTCGATTGTCTAATGAGCTTGGTCTTAGATAGTTTTTTGATGCTGTGGAAGCCGCGTATTACTTGGCTTGCAGGGCAGTCTAAATTACCACTTAAATTGCTACCTAAAGCAACAAAAGCACGACTAGTTTGGTTCTTTGGCATGCGCCGTCGGCTCGCTATGCGTTGCGTGTTTATTGCGTTTGCGGCGACGTTTTTTTGGCGCGGTGTCAGGCAACAACATCGCGGTGCGGCGCTCGGTATTGGCATCGGCAAATTCTGTCCACCACTCGCCCAGTTTCATGTCAATCTCACCAGATTCACAACGCAGCAGCAAAAAATCGTAACCCGCACGATAACGCGGATGCGTCAGTAGTGCGTAAGGCCGTTTGCCCGCGCGCTGCTCAAAGCGCGGCTGCATCGCCCAAATTTCCTTCATGGTGGCGGTAAAACGATTATGAATCGCCAGCTTTTTTGCCTGCGCGTTGATAATTTCATCCATCGCCATATACAGCGCTGGTATTGGTGGATGAGATTGTTTATAAGTTTCCCAAGCCTTCAAAACTTCGTGCCACAGCAACGTGGCGAAGAGAAAACTTGGGTTGGATGATTTACCAATAGTGATGCGGTCATCGGTATTTTTAAGCGCCAGCATCACAAATTTTTCGCCCAGCGGTTGCTCTAAAACAACATCTAAAAGTGGAAGTAAGCCATGGTGCAAGTGCTGCGCGCGTAACGCGCTAATGCTTTCCACCGCGTGACCAGACAAAAATAACTTGAGCATTTCATCAAACAAACGGCTCGGCGGCACATCCTGCAACAAATCTGCTAACTTTTGAATCGGCGCTTGCGTATTTTTTTCTATTTTCAAGCCCAACTTAGCCGAGAGCCGCACCGCGCGCAACATGCGCACGGGGTCTTCTTGGTAGCGCGTGGTCGGGTCGCCAATCATGCGCAGTAAGTTGGCGTGTAAATCGGCCACGCCGTTGTGAAAATCCAGCACTTCTTCATTTGCGGGGTTGTAATACAAGGCGTTGGCGGTAAAGTCGCGCCGCACCGCGTCTTCTTCTAGGCTACCAAAAATATTATCGCGAATAATGCGGCCGCTATCGTTCACAGCCGCGTCGCCTTCGTTGTCGTGATGTCCGCGAAAGGTGGAAACCTCAATCGTTTCGTTGCCCCAAAGCACATGCACTAGGCGAAAGCGGCGGCCAATAATGCGCGAACGACGGAATATTTTATACACTTCTTCTGGCGTGGCGTTAGTTGCTATGTCGAAATCTTTTGGCTTCACATTCATCAGCAAATCGCGTACAGCGCCACCAACGATAAACGCCTCAAAGCCCTCTTTCTGTAAACCTTCGCAGGTTTTTAGCGCAGATTGACTGATGAGACTTTTGTTGATTTTGTGCTTGCTGGCAGAGAATATTTTTGCATAGCTGGTGTCGCTACTATCAGCATTATTAATGACAACTTCAGCTTTGACACGTTTGCTGAAAACTTTTTGTAGGAATCTTTTAATCATGCTGGTTTAATCATGTTTTTACTTTTTATCACGGTGTTCATTCTGCCACAACACATCGGGCACATTTGCGTTTTTATTCAAAATGCGGCACAACACAAATAATAAATCCGAAAGTCGGTTGATATATTGCAGAGAAATCTCGGTGATTTTTTCTTGACTATTCAAAGTCGTCATCGTCCGTTCGGCGCGCCTGCACACGGTTCTGGCTAAATGGCAGTAAGCAGCGACGCGGCTGCCGCCTGGTAAAATAAATTCTTTCAGCGGGCTTAATGTATCGTTCCACGCGTCTAATTGTGTTTCTAAAGCCGCCACACGCTCAGCCTTAATCATGGCATAACCTGGCATGCAAATCTCGCCACCCATGTCAAATAAATCGTGTTGAATGGCCGTGAGAGCCGCATGGATATTGGGCTGCAGGGTCTCTGTTTGTATGATGCCAATAATCGAATTCAGCTCATCCACATCACCCATCGCTGCCACGCGCAAGCTATCCTTCGCCACGCGTGTGCCGTCACCCAAGCCTGTCGTGCCTTTGTCGCCGGTCTTTGTGTAAATTTTACTTAAACGATTGCCCATATAACTTTCTGCTTTAATGTGACATTTTAGCTTATTTTATTCACAAACCTTAAAACAATCGTCATTCTGAGCGTAGCGAAGAATCCAGAATTACGCCACCAAAAAACTGGATTCTTCGCCCAAATAAAACCTAGGCTCAGAATGACGGTGTTGGGTTGTCTTTTATTAAAAGAGATTAGCGTTTAAAATTGGCGCATGTCTTTAAATAAAAGTAATACTATTAAAAACCAAGCAATCGGCGTCATGGATTCCGGCGTAGGCGGCATTTCGGTGCTTAAGCACATTCACGCCTTGCTGCCGCATGAGGATTTAATGTACGTGGCAGATAGCTTGTATGCGCCTTACGGCAACAAAACGGCGGAGGAAATCACTGCGCGCTGCATGATTTTGGCGGATTTTTTAATGTCGCAAAACGTAAAAGCGCTCGTCGTCGCTTGCAACACCGCTACGGCGGCGGCGATAGACGAGTTGCGCGCAACATTTGATATTCCGATTATCGGCATGGAACCCGCAGTAAAACCAGCGGCAGAAGCTAGCAAAAACGGCGTCATTGGCGTGCTCGCCACGGTGGGCACGCTTAAAAGCGCGCAATTTGCCGCGCTGTTAGAAAGTTATGGCCGCAATGTAAAAGTTATCACGCAAGGTTGCGTCGGTTTGGTGGAATGCATCGAGCGCGGCGAGCTGGATGCACCTGAAACCAAAGCGCTGATTCGCCAATATACCGCGCCCTTATTGGCAGATGGCGCAGATACCATTGTGCTGGGTTGCACGCATTATCCGTTTGTAAAAGACGCGATTCGTGAAATTGTTGGCGATAAAATTACCTTGATTGATACTGGTGCGGCGGTGGCGAAACAGCTAAAACGCCAGTTAGCAGAAAAAGATTTATTGTCAGCGAGTCAAGAAAAAGCAGAAGTGCACTTTTGGACGAACAGTGGAGCAGAAAATGCCGAGCAAGTGACTGAAAAGCTATGGGGAAACCACGTTGAAGAGCATCGGCTGTAGTTTGTAGCGCCCTAAGTGAATTATTACAGCTTGCCCCAAAGACTGCAAATTACAAATTTATTTGGAGGTAGATTGCGGGCTATTACTTGCCAACGGCTATAACGAATGGAATATTCGTTGATATCGATTTTGCCAGATTTTGCTTCAATATTTGTGGACTGAATTTCTCGTAATAGTTCGTTGATTTTCTCACCAGCCTTACAGTGACGCAGAAAGAACAAATCACTGGAAATAAGTACAAATTTTGAAACGTCATGGTCATTTGTTATGCGGATATTTAAGGCTTCCGTATTGAAGTCAATATTGCGAATTATTCTCAGAGCTTCATTTCTCAGTTCAGCAAAACGTGCGTATCGTGTGACGATAATACCAGTGTATAAACCGCTAACAATACCAATAGGAATGCTTAAGAGCAGGCTAAGTATGGAGTCATTTGACATGAGATTAAAGCTAGGAAAGCACACTTAATGATGCCCTACGTGTTCACCCGCTTTTAGTTTGTACTTGGTGCCGCAATAAGGGCAAGCTACTTGCCCTGTTGCGGCGACATCTAAAAACACGCGTGGATGCGACGACCAAGCCGCGACGGCCTCGGTAGGGCAGTGTAGCGGTAGGTCTTTCGCGGTGATTTCGATTTCTTTTACGTCGGACATTATTTAGACTAACGTCAGCCAATCGGCATGTTTAGCGGATTTACCTTTCACAGCATCAAAATACATGGCCTGCAGTTTTTCGGTAATCGGGCCTCGCGTGCCGCTACCAATGGCGCGGTTATCCAGCTCGCGAATCGGCGTCACTTCGGCTGCAGTGCCAGTAAAAAAGGCTTCGTCCGCGGTATAAACTTCATCGCGGGTGATGCGTTTTTCGATAACTTCTAGGCCAATTTCTTTCGCTAATTGCACGATGGTATCTCGCGTAATACCTTCTAGCGCGCTGGTTAAATCGGGCGTGTAGAGCTTGCCTTTGCGAACGATAAAAATATTCTCGCCCGAGCCTTCGGCCACAAAGCCATCGACATCCAGCAGCAGCGCTTCATCGTAACCATCTTGCGCGGCTTCTTGGTGCGCTAAGATACTGTTCATGTAGTTGCCATTGGCTTTGGCTTTGCACATGGTGATATTGACGTGGTGGCGCGCGAAAGATGACGTTTTTACGCGTATGCCTTTAGTGAGCGCTTCGTCGCCCATGTAGGCGCCCCAGCTCCACGCCGCGCAGATCACATGCGTGCTTAAGGTTTTGGCGGCAATACCCATCGCCTCTGCCCCGTAAAACGCCATCGGGCGGATATATGCACTTTCCAGTTTGTTCTCACGCACGGCCGCTTTTTGCGCTTCCATGATAGTTTTTTTATCAAACGGCATTTTCATTTGCAAAATGTGCGCGCTATTAAAAAGCCTGTCAGTATGGTCTTGCAGGCGGAAAATTGCCGCGCCTTTGTCGGTTTTGTAGGCGCGAACGCCTTCAAACACGCCCATGCCGTAATGCAAGGTGTGGGTGAGCACGTGCGTGGTGGCATCGCGCCAGTTAACCAGTTTGCCGTCGTACCAAATAACGCCGTCGCGGTCTGCCATTGAGCTTGGTATTGCCATGTTGCTATTCTCTTTGTGTAAAAACGATATTGTAAACTAAAGGTCGTAGTTGTTTACAGCATGTTAAAATCAAATTATTGACTAAGTTGGAGTTTTGAGATGAAAAAGTTGTTTGTTTTTGCGTTTTTGTTAATGTTGGCGGCGTGTAACCCCGCCGAAGAGTCAACGCCATTTGTTGGTACCGATATTACGGGCGCAGATTTTGCCAAAACCTTGAGCTTAACCGACCACAACGGAAAATTGCGCACTATGGCGGATTTTAAAGATAAAGTTGTCGTACTGTTTTTTGGGTTTACGCACTGCCCAGACGTGTGCCCAACTACCATGAGCGACTTAAAACAAGCCATGAAATTGCTCGGTGACAAATCAAATGAGGTGCAAGTGTTGTTTATCACGGTGGATCCAGAGCGCGATACGCAAGAAGTATTGGCCAAGTTTGTGCCTTCGTTCGACGCGCGTTTTATTGGCCTGCGTGGCAATGCGCAAGAGACTGCTGATACGTTGGCTAACTTTAAAATTTTCTACGCAAAAGTAGATGGAAAAAGCGCAAATGATTACAGCATAGACCACAGCGCAGGCATGTATGTATTTGATAAATCAGGAAAAGTTAGGCTTTATATGGGATATGGACAAAAGCCCGCCGAGATAGCGAGCGATGTAAAACAGCTGCTTTAAATAATAGATGAAATAAAAAAGGGAGCACTTGCTCCCTTTTTTGTAATTAAAAATTGCTAATTGGCTGGTTTAATTTGTAGGAACAGCGCCATGTGGGTTATCGGCCGCGTCGCCTGGCTGTGCAAGTATATAAATCAGGTAAATCCAACCTAAAATTGGAATTATCCATAGTAATTGCATCCAGCCACTTTTATTCATATCATGCAATCTGCGTGCGCCTACTGCTAATGAGGGCACTAAAGTTGCGAGCGAAAACGCCCAAGAAACGGGACTACTCACAAACTCTAAAGCCACCGCAACACCAAAACAAAATAACGCGAACCACCAGTATTCCGGCCGTTTAGCGCGTCCGTTAAAATCTGCATATTTAGCAAAGCAAGCCTTAATTGCATCGGTAAAAGACATTTTTATCCCCTTATAAAATTAGTCGCGTGTTACAACGCTAACTTAACATACATTTTAAAAAGTAGGTAAAAGTTACATGCGGTGCAGTTGCGGTGAGAGTGTTTTCAGTTCTTTTTCTGCCGCTTTATAATTGGGGAAAAGGCTTTCTAGCACGGCATAGAATTTGGCCGAGTGATTCATTTGTTTCAGATGCGCCAGTTCGTGGCAGATGACGTAATTGATAACGTGCGGCGGCGCTTGTAGCAAGCGCCAGCTTAGCCGCACTTCGCCGCGGCTATTGCAACTTCCCCAGCGCGATTGCGCGTTCGAGAGCGTCAGCGGCGGCGTTTCCACGCCTAGTTTCGCGGCTAAAATTTCCAACCTGCGACTAAAATCTAACTTTGCCTGCTGCTTATACCACTGAATTACCATGCGGCTGCAACCCGCATGGATATTGGATTGCAGGGCAGTTATTTTTAGTTTATTTTCATCAAAAATAGGCTTTTTATTGCTGTGATTGGGTGAAATGTTGAGTTGAATATCGTTGCCCAAATACAGCAAATGCTCACCATCAATCCACTGAATTTTTTCAACGTGATTCGCTTCGCGCTGGCTTAATTTGTTGAGAATCCAGTGTGATTTTTCTTGCAAAATTTGATTGAGCTGAAATTCAAATATGCGTTTTGGCGCATGTACGACGAGGCCATCCGCAGTGATTTTTAGGCCAACGGTGCGGCGTGGACGGCGCTCTAAAAGATACGAAATCGTCTCGCCAGTCGCAAGTGTGAGTATTTGATTGGTCACAGTTTTAGCATCTCCGCCTCAATCCAATCTTCCACTTGCTGGTTGAGTGCGTCAGTTTTTAAACCCGCTGTTTCAATCGGTTTGCCGATGCTTAAAGTAATCGTGCCAGGCGTTTTTAAAAACGCATTTTTGCGCCAAAATAAGCCTGCATTATGAGCCACGGGTACTACGGTAGTTTGCGTGTGCACGGCCAGCCAAGCGCCACCAATGTGATATTTGGCACGTGCGCCAGGCGCAATGCGCGTGCCTTCAGGGAATATCACCACCCACAAGCCTTTGGCTAGTCTATCTTTGCCGTGAGCGACCAATTTTTTAAGCGCCTCGCGACCCGCACTGCGGTCAATGGGAATCGCCGAAAGCGCAATCCATGCCCAGCCTAAAAATGGAATATATAAAAGCTCGCGCTTCATCACCCAAATTTGCGGCGGAAAAATCACTTGCAACGCAATCGTCTCCCATGCTGATTGGTGCTTGCATAAGATGATGGACGGATGATTGGGAATGTTCTCACGACCACGCACCTCAAACCCCAAATTGCAAGTGAGTTTTAGCCAAAACAAGGCGCAATGCGCCCAATAGCTTGCCATGCGGCAGCGCGCAATGTTGCTGAGTGGGAACATTAAAATGACAAGCACCGCGAAGAGGGGCGTGATGACGAGCATGCCAAGAAAAAACAAAAGTGAGCGCAAAAACAATATAACACTTAGCATTACAAATCTTCAGCAATAATGTGCAGCGCCGCCTCGTTTAAATCGGCAAAAATAAGCGTATTAGGCGGTAAGCCGCCGCCTGTTAACGTTTCCTCACCCTTGCCAGAGCGCACCAATATTGGCTTGCAGCCTGCATCATGGAAAGCCTGTAAATCACGTAGAGAATCGCCAACAGCAAAAACCTCACGCAAATCAACTGAAAATCTGCGGCCAATATCTTCTATCATGCCAGTTTTGGGTTTGCGGCAACTGCAATTATCTTCGGCCGCGTGTGGGCAATAAAACATCGCGTCGATGCGGCCGCCCATTTGCGCCAAGGCGCGATGCATTTTGTCGTTAATGCTGTTTAGCATCGCCATATCAAACAAGCCACGCGCAATGCCGCTTTGATTCGTCGCAATCGCCACACGAAAGCCAGATTGGTTTAACAACGCAATCGCTTCCAAGCTGCCAGGTAGCGCAATCCACTCGTTTGGGTTTTTAATGAAGTTGGCGGAATCTTGATTGATGACACCATCGCGGTCCAGAATGACTAATTTCATCATTTAACCTTACTTACCTTATCTGTGTCATTCCCGCGTAGGCGGGAATCTAGACAGGGCAGGTGCTTTGCTTGGCTGCAAAAACGTAAGCACTTTAAAATTTGAGAGTTGACTGGATTCCCGCCTACGCGGGAATGACGATTAAGGAACATGGTGACTAGCTCGCCAATTTAGATAAATCCGCAACGCGGTTTATGGTTTGATGCAACTGGTTTAATAAGGCCAAGCGGTTATTTTTTAAATCCACATCATCCGCATTTACCATCACGTTGTCGAAAAAGTCATCTACCGGTGTTTTCAATGCCGCCAATGCTTTCAGCGAAGCTGTGTAATCACTACTTTCGAACAGCTTATCTGCCTCAGGTTTTACTTTACTTAAAGCGTTATTGAGAGCGATTTCTGCAGGCTCTTGTAGTCGGTTAGTGTTAACTTCTGCCTTCACTTCGCCTTCAACTTTTTTCAAGATATTGCCTACGCGTTTATTAGCAGCGGCTAGGGCAGGGGCTTCTGGCAGGGTGGAGAAAGCGCGTACGGCTGTTAGAAGTTTGGAAACTTCAGTAAGTATTTGCGGACTTAATGAAAGTACCGAGTCAATTTCTTGGGCAGTTGCACCTTGCTCACGCAACATACCAGCTAGCCTGTCAAACATAAAAGCTTGAACCAATTTAATATTCTCAGCGGGATACATTGAGACTTCTGTTGGGAAGCAATCAAATGACAAACTTATTAATTGATTGGCTGAAAGTTTCAATTCCCCCTCAATTAAGATGCGGATAATTCCCAAGGCATGACGACGAAGAGCGAATGGGTCTTTTTCCCCAGTCGGTTTCTCGCCGATAGCAAACATTCCTACCAATGTTTCTAATTTATCAGCCAAAGCCACCACTACACCCACTTGGTTACGCGGTAATTCGTCACCCGCAAAACGTGGTTTATAGTGGTCTTCAATCGCATAGGCAACGTCATTATCAAGTTTTTCATGCTGTGCGTAATAGCGCCCCATAATACCTTGTAACTCTGGGAACTCACCCACCATGTCAGTCACTAAATCGGCTTTAGATAGCTTGGCA
The DNA here is from genome assembly GCA_031417915.1 of Methylotenera sp. Classification (GTDB taxonomy): domain Bacteria; phylum Pseudomonadota; class Gammaproteobacteria; order Burkholderiales; family Methylophilaceae; genus Methylotenera_A. Next base: position 11,450 of record JANOWN010000003.1, on the reverse strand, counting down.
GCAAGTTCAACTTTACTCACTAAACTTGCGTCACCCAATTGTGCTGCAATGGCTTTAGCAATGGCGACCACGCGCGTATTGCGTTCGCCTTGCGAGCCTAATTTGTTGTGATAAACCACTTTATCCAAACCTGCGATGCGGCTTTCCAGTGTTTTTTTACGGTCTTGATCGAAGAAGAATTTCGCATCCGCTAAACGAGGACGTACCACGCGCTCATTCCCACCAATAACAAAGCTCGGGTCTTTGGGTGAAATATTAGAAACGATTAAAAATTTGTTGGTTAACTTGTTGTTAGCATCCAATAACGGAAAGTATTTTTGATTCGCTTTCATGGTTAAAATCAAGCATTCTTGCGGCACCTCTAAATAGACTTCTTCAAACTGACCCAGCAACACATTGGGGCGTTCTACTAGCGCAGTGACTTCGTCTAGTAGCGCATCATCGTCAATCGGTTTTAGGTCTTGTTTGGCTGCGGCCACATTTAACTGGCGCGCAATTTCAGCTTTACGCTCTGCAAAGCTGGCAATCACTGCGCCTTCATCTAGCAATTGTTTTGCATAGCTGTCGGCATGATTTAAAGTAATTTTTTCTGCTTTTGCTTCAAAGCGGTGACCATGCGTGACGTTGCTAGATTGCAAACCTAGCGCGTTAATTGATACAACGCTACTACCATGCATCGCCACCAATCCATGCGCTGGGCGCACAAAATTGACGCTGCTCCAGCCATCGGCTAATTGATAGGTCATTACTTTGGGAATTGGCAATTTGGCTAAGGCTTCATCAAGCGCCTTTTGCAAGCCATCTGGCAGCGTTACCCCTGCTTGCAGCGCATCTAAAAACAAGGTGTTATTATCATTTTTAAGCTCGCCTACTACGGACTCATCAGTGCCTAGAGATTGCAATTTTTTAAGCAAGGCAGGCGTTGCCTTACCGCTAGCATCTAAGCCTACACTGGTTGGCATCAGTTTTTGCGAGACTTGCTTATCGTCTGCCTTATCTTTTACGTACATGACGTGCGCGGCCAAACGGCGTGGCGTAGCAAAAGCGCTAACTGCTGCATTTTCTAGCGTTAAACCTTGTGCTTTCAGGCTTTCAAATAAAACATTGGCAAAAGCTTCGCCTAATTTATTTAACGCTTTCGGCGGCAACTCTTCTACAAATAATTCTACTAATAGATTTTTGTTATGCGGGTTCTTTTCCATACTTATAATTTTCTCGTCATTCCCGCGTAGGCGGGAATCCAGTCAGGTCACTTGTTTGTATAAATCTAGCCATTCAGGATTGAATTGTTCAATCAATCGTAACTTCCAGATTCTGTTCCATTTTTTCAACGCTTTTTCGCGTGCTATCGCTGAATCCATTGTTGCGTGCGGTTCATACCAAATTAATTGGTGTACTTCATATTTTTCTGTAAACCCTTCAACTACATTATTTTTATGTTGCCAAACTCTCGCTAGTAAGTCAGAGGTTACGCCGATATACAGCGTTCCATTTCTTTCGCTAGCCATTATATAAACACAGGGTTGCATCTGCACCTTGTCTGGATTCCCGCCTGCGCGGGAATGACGGCTTTAAGCGGCTTTCTTGCTTAAGTCTAACATCACTTCATCTGCCCAATCCTTAGGTGCCATCGGGAAGCCAAGCTTGGCGCGGCTCTCTACATAGCCAGCAGCTACATTGCGCGCTAAATTACGAATTCTCCCCATATAACTGGCGCGCTCTGTCACACTAATGGCGCCGCGCGCATCGAGTAAATTAAAGGTATGCGCGGCCTTTAACACTTGCTCGTAAGCGGGTAGTGGTAGCTTGGCTTCAATCAAATGTTGCGCTTGTTTTTCGTGCGCAGTAAATGCGCTAAACAGAAAATCTACATCAGAATGCTCAAAATTATAGGTGGATTGCTCTACCTCATTTTGCTTGAATACGTCACCATAGCTTAAATCTCGCTCGCCATTTTGCCCTGCGGAATACACCAAATCGTACACGCTATCTACACCTTGCAAGTACATGGCTAGGCGCTCAAGGCCATAAGTAATTTCACCCGTAATCGGTTTGCAGTTAATGCCGCCGACCTGCTGAAAGTAGGTGAACTGTGTGACTTCCATACCGTTCAGCCAAACCTCCCAGCCCAAGCCCCATGCGCCCAGCGTTGGGTTTTCCCAATCATCCTCTACAAAGCGGATGTCGTTCTTTTTCAGGTCGAAACCAAGCGCTTCAAGGCTGCCCAAATAAAGCTCCAGAATATTTGCGGGCGCGGGTTTTAGTACGACTTGGTATTGATAATAGTGTTGCAAACGATTTGGATTTTCGCCATATCGACCGTCTTTCGGACGGCGGCTGGGTTGCACATAAGCAGCTTTCCATGGCTCTGGCCCTAGTGCGCGCAGGAATGTGGCAGTGTGGCTTGTACCAGCACCCACTTCCATATCGTAAGGTTGCAGCAGAGCGCAGCCTTGTTTATCCCAATATTCTTGAAGTTTTAAAATTATTTGCTGAAAGCTTAATGCCATGATTATTATTGCTTGGACTAAAAGCTTGATTTTACCCTAGAAAGTAGCTATCGCAACTGCCTTTTTCTCCAAAGTAAGTAAGCCAAAACACTAAAACAAAACACAATAAATGGCCAGTTACCCCAGCGCACATAAGGCGTGCTGCCAGCATAACCCTGTGCGCTTACATTTAAACTGGTTTTTGTAAAATGCGGCGCATGTGCAAGCACATAGCCGTGTTGGTCTATAGCGGCAGTTGCGCCAGTATTGGTGGCGCGCAACATATAGCGGCCAGTTTCTAACGCGCGCGCTTGGCTAAACTGCATGTGCTGGTGCGCCGCGTAAGATTCGCCATACCAAGCGTCGTTACTAATGTTAACGAGCAGCGTCGACTCGGGCAATTGGCGAATAATTTCTTCGCCAAACACATCTTCGTAACAAATATTAACGCCTATTTTTTGCCCCGCCAATTGCATTGGTTTTTGCTGTGTACCGCCGCGCGATAAATCGCTTAAGGGCATGTTGAGCCAATCGCGATAAATCCAGCCAAATACTTGTTTTAATGGAATAAATTCACCAAATGGTACTAAATGATTTTTGGCGTAGGTTTGACTTGGTGCGTTACTGAAACTAAAAGCACTATTAAAATAGTCATTGGTTTTCTCGTTATAATCCACCATGCCAACAATCAGTGGCTGTTGTTTGCCAAAATCAGACAAAATGTTTTTAACATTTTCATCTAATTGGCTAGCAATCACTGGCAGCGCGGTTTCTGGCAATATAGTCAGTTCTGCCTTGCTGCCTTGCAGCATAGCCAAATACTGATTAATGGTGCTTTGCGCTTTTTCTGGCGACCATTTTTCATCTTGTGCGATATTGCCTTGTAGCAGTGCAACGCTAATAGGTTTGTTAATAGGCGATGTCCATTCCACCACTTTCAACACGCCGCCTGCAACAATAATGAGCACCAAAGTAGCGATGGTGTTGCGTTTAAAAATTAAATTTTGTGATTTGCTGGCAAACCAATAAGCAATCAAAGCGCTGATAAAAACGGTGATAACCGAAACACCGTACACACCAACAATCGCTATATAGCCTGCCAATGGGCTGTGTGGCACTTGTGAGTAGCCAAGTGTTAGCCAAGGAAAGCCTGTAAAAATCCAGCTACGAACCCAATCTGACAAACCCCATAAAACTGGCACACTTAACCATAAAAATCCTAGCTTTTTGCCAAAATATCCTACAAAACCGACAAATAGCGCCATAAATGCACATAAGCAAAACGTGCAAAAGCCTGCAAACCACCACGGCATGCCGCCAAAATCGTGCAAGCTAATATATATCCAATAAATACCAACGCAATACAAACCAAGGCCATAGCTGAAGCCCACTATCCATGCGGTTCGTGGCGTGGTTGTTTTTAGCCATAAAACACATAAGCCTGCGATTGCGATGATTGGAATCGGAAAAATATAAAATGGCGCGAAGCCCAGCACTGTTGCGGCGCCCAGTGCAAAAGCTAGCAAATAAATCTTAAGGGAGTTTATTGAAATCATTGCGTTACAAACTTAAATGAGTTGGTTATGATTGTAGCTGTTAATTCATCATTGTTTACATTTGCAGGCACATCTTCGGACAAGAAATATTGACAGGGTGTTGGCTAGGCGACTATATTACGTGTGCATTAAAGTTTATAAAACAAAATAACCTCAGGAGAATAAGCATGAGTATGGCATCGGAATTTAAAGAATTTATTACCAAGGGCAACGTGATGGACCTAGCAGTAGGTGTCATCATTGGTGCAGCTTTCGGCAAGATTGTAGATTCATTAGTGGGCGATATTATTATGCCAATCGTCGGCAAAATCACAGGCGGCGTAGATTTCAGCAATATGTTTGTGCCATTAGCAGATGTTCCTGCAGGCAATGCAGGCACTTATGCAGCCTTAAAAACTGCTGGTATTCCAATGTTGGCTTACGGTAACTTCATTACTATTTTGATTAATTTCATCATTTTAGCGTTCATTATTTTCATGATGGTAAAACAAGTGAATAGAATGAAAAAAGAAGCACCTCCAGCAGCGCCAGCACCTACGCCAGAAGACGTATTGTTGTTACGTGAAATTCGCGATAATTTGAAAAAGAAATAAGTTAAATTATTTAAAATAAAAAAGGCGCCTGTATTTAACTACAGGCGCCTTTTTTTATTGCGTATTATTACTACATATTTGGTTCGGTTTGTGGCAATTCGTAGGTTTTGCCGTCGTGCGCTTCCGATCCATCATTATTCAAAAACACCACTTGTACCACTTTATCATCAATAAAATCCAATTCGGTAGTGGGGTAAAAACTGCCATCTTCCGCGGTGTTGAGGTTGTGATAATGCCAGATGGAAGCGACAATTTTGCCTGAGCTTTTCACTTTTACATCTTCTGCTTTGGCAGGCTCGCCAAATTGCGCCACAATTTTGGCTTTGTCTAACTTATTAATCGCGTCCACAAATGCTTTTTCTTCTGTGGGGATTTTGCTGGCTAAAGGTTGCGCTTCTTCTGCTAAGCAAACGCCAGCAAACAGTGTATTTGCTGAAAATAAAACGGCAAAAGCTAAATTTTTCATTGAAATCTCCAATTCATAACTGTAAGAGATGTGAAACTAATTTTAGTTCGCTCGATTTTGGCGTCAACGCTAATTTAAAATTTAAGTTTGTAAGACAGGCAAGGCGTAATTTTTTGTGAGTAACGCAGCATGTCAACGAAAATTGAATTTTAAGTCGATTCAATCGGAAAAGGCTCGTCTGGGATTATCTCAATCAGCATAGAATGTAAGCGCCTACTATCGGCACGTAGCACGCTAACGCTCAAGTTGTTAATCACAATGCTATCGCCACGCTTAGGCAAGTGGCCAAATTTATTCACCACCAAGCCGCCAATGGTCGAGTATTCTTCGTCGCTAAATTGCGTGCCAACCGCCTCATTAAAATCGCCAATTTCGGTGAGCGCTTTGACGCGGAAATGGCCGCTGGCATCGATTAAAATATTGTCTTCATCTTCGTCGTAATCGTATTCATCTTCAATATCGCCGACAATTTGCTCTAACACGTCTTCAATCGTTACCATGCCCGCCACACCGCCGTATTCATCTACCACTATGGCAATATGGTTGCGATTGCTGCGAAACTCTTTTAGCAGAACGTTTAAACGTTTGGCTTCGGGGATAAACACCGCAGGGCGCAACATATCGCGTACATTAAAATCTTCGCCCGCGTAATAGCGCAACAAATCTTTGGCCAACAAAATGCCAATCACATCATTTTTGTCATCTTCGATAACAGGAAAGCGCGAGTGCGCGGTTTCGATGACGTGAGGAATAAAGGTTTCGGGGGCGTCGGAGATGTCGATGACATCAATTTGTGAGCGCGGAATCATCACATCGCGCACTTGCATCTCGCTAACTTGCAGCACGCCTTCAATCATGGCGAGCGAGTCAGCATCCATCAGGTGATTTTCGTACGCGCCGTGCAGCAGCTCAACTAGCTGTTCGCGGTCTTCGGGTTCGCGCAGCAAAAAGTTGCTTAAACGCTCTAATAATGTGACTTTATTGTTAGGTTTTTCCGGGTCGGAGGCCATGTTTGGCCTTATGTAATGAGATAGGGATTAGCATACCCTAATTTAGCCAAAATTTGTATTTCTATCGCTTCCATCAACTCAGCTTGCGCTTCGATTTCGTGGTCGTAACCATGTAAATGCAGCACGCCATGCACGGTTAAATGCGCAAAATGCGCTTCTAGAGGTTTGTTTTGTGCTTTTGCCTCTGCCACCACCACAGGCGCGCAAATAATAATATCGCCCATTAGATGCGGCGTTTCGGTTAACGGAAATGTCAGCACGTTGGTCGCATAATCTTTACCGCGATATTGGCTGTTTAACTCCAACGCTTCTTGCGCGTCTACAATGCGAATCGTCACCTCGCAATCCACACGCAGCGCGGCTTTAGCCCATTTTTTAAATAGCGTTTTTGTGGGAATATTAGCCAACTGACTAACATTTTGCAGAGAAAATTTTAATTTGAGCATTGAACAATTATATAATTAATTAAAGCCTTAGCGAGAAAAACCATGTTGGATTTAAGTTTTACGTTTGTTGGAAAATGCTGGCTTTGGCAGAGCACAGGCACTGCTTGGCATTTTATTACTTTGCCTGAAGTTAAATCCGAAGAAATCAAATTTTTTAACGAAAATATGCACGAAAAACGCCGCGGCTGGGGCGCCGTGCGGGTGCAAGTGACGATAGGCGCGACGACTTGGGAGACTTCGATTTTCCCGTCTTCAGAATTGAAAGCATATATTTTGCCTGTGAAAGCAGACGTACGAAAAAAAGAGAACATTGCAGTTGGCAGCGAAGTGAAAGTGAAGTTAACAATTAATATTTAATGAAGAAATATTAAAAATAGATACCCTGAAAGCCGCATGGATATTGGCTTGCAGGGCATGTGTTTAAGGTATATATTCTAATGTGTATTTTTAATTAATTTTTTTAAAAAGGATCGCAACATGAAGCTTGATACCATTGCTGTGCACGGCGGCTATTCGCCAGACCCCACCACTAAAGCTGTTGCGGTGCCAATTTACCAAACTACTTCTTATGCGTTTGACGATACGCAACACGGTGCGGATTTGTTCGATTTAAAAGTGGCGGGTAATATTTATACGCGCATTATGAACCCTACTACTGATGTGCTTGAAAAGCGCGTCGCAGCGCTGGAAGGCGGCCTTGCCGCGCTGGCGCTTGCTTCTGGCATGTCGGCGATCACTTATGCGATTATGACGATTGCCGAGGCGGGCGATAATATTGTTTCTGCCAGTACGCTGTATGGCGGAACCTATAACCTGTTTGCGCACACGCTGCCGCAATATGGCATTCATGTGCGCTTTGCCGATTATCGCAAGCCAGAAGATTTTGCCAAATTAATTGACGATAAAACCAAGGCGATTTTTTGCGAAACTATTGGTAATCCGCTCGGTAATGTGACAGATTTTGAGGCGCTGGCTAAAATCGCCCACGCACATGGCATTCCGTTGATTGTCGATAACACTGTGCCATCGCCTTATTTATGCAGGCCAATTGAGTTTGGCGCCGATATTGTGGTGCACGCGCTCACTAAATACTTGGGCGGGCATGGCAATAGTATTGGTGGAGCCATTGTAGATTCTGGCAAGTTTCCGTGGGCGGAGCATAAAAAAAGATTCAAACGCCTAAATGAGCCAGATGTGTCTTACCACGGCGTGGTTTATACCGAGGCACTTGGCTCAGCCGCTTACATTGGTCGTGCCAGAGTGGTGCCGCTACGCAACACGGGCGCGGCTATTTCGCCATTTAACTCATTTTTAATTTTGCAAGGCATAGAAACGCTAGGCCTACGCATGGATAGAATTTGCGAAAACACCTTAAAAGTGGCGCAATATTTAAAAGGTCACAAAAAAGCCAGCTGGGTAAATTATGCCGGTTTAAGCGACCATGCCGATAATGCATTGGTGAATAAATTTATGGGTGGGCGCGCATCGGGCATTCTCACTTTTGGCGTAAAAGATGGTGCAAAAGGCGGTGCGCGTTTTCAAGATGCATTGCAATTAATCACCCGTTTGGTGAATATTGGCGATGCAAAATCGTTGGCTTGTCACCCCGCCAGCACAACACATCGCCAGCTTTCTCCCGATGAGCTTAAAAAAGCGGGTGTGAGTGAAGATATGGTACGTTTGTCGATTGGCATTGAGCACATTGACGACATTATTGAAGATTTAGAACAAGCGCTTGCAAAGGTTTAGGTTTTAATTAAACTGATGGCCTGCAAGCCGCATGGATATTGGCTTGCAGGCCATCAGTTTTTAGCTTGTTTTGTTCTCTGATTGTGCTTCTTTTTGCTCGTAATCTTCGTAGGCGTTGATGATTTTTTGCACCAGAGGATGACGCACGACGTCGGCGGATAAAAAGTGTGTAAAGGCGATACCTTTGACATTTTTTAAGATTTTTGCCGCTTCTACCAAGCCACTTTTTTGATGTTTTTGTAAGTCAATCTGCGTCACATCGCCCGTAATCACCGCCTTGGTGCCAAAACCAATGCGTGTTAAAAACATTTTCATTTGCTCGGGTGTGGTATTTTGCGCTTCATCCAAAATGATAAAACTTTGATTCAGCGTGCGGCCGCGCATGTAGGCGAGTGGCGCAACTTCAATCGCGCCGCGCTCGAACATTTTATTCACGGTGTCGTAGCCCGCCAAATCATAAAGCGCGTCGTAAAGCGGGCGCAAGTAGGGGTCAACTTTTTGGTTTAAATCACCAGGTAAAAAGCCTAATTTTTCGCCTGCTTCCACCGCTGGGCGCACAAGTACGATTCTTTTAACCCTATCGCGACTCATAGCATCCACCGCGCTGGCAACCGCTAAATAAGTTTTACCTGTACCAGCTGGGCCAATGCCAAAGGTGATGTCGTGATCTTGAATCTGCTGCAAATATTCTACTTGGCGCGGGGTGCGACCGTGCAAATCACCACGCTTCGTCATCAGTATTGGCATGGATGTGCTGCTAACGTCTTCGGGCTTGAGTTTATCGATTTCTACTAAGCCGAGTTGTATGTCTTCCAGCTCCAGCGGTTTTTTGGCGCGCACGTAAAAATTCTCAAGCAACTGCGCTGCCAGCCTCGTGTTGTCTAGCTTTCCGCTTATATTAAACGTGCTACCACGACGGTTAATATTCACTTCCAGCGCAGTTTCAATTTGCTTAATATTTTCATCCAACGCGCCGCACAGGTTGTTGAGGCGGCTGTTGTCTTCTGGGCTTAGGGTGATTTCCATATTAAATAATTTCGCCTTGCAAGCGACGTGGGTTCGTCACATCTGTGATTTTCACCTGCACAAACTGGTTAATCAAATTCACATCGCCCGCAATATCCACCACGCGATTATTGTCAGTTTTTCCCGCGAGTAAATTGCTGTCTTTGCGTGATGCGCCGTCGATTAACACGCGCTGCACTGTGCCAAGCATGGCGCGGCTGATGGTGTCCCCTTGCGCTTCATTAATGCTTTGCAATTGGCTGAGACGCGCTAATTTACTGGCTTGTGGCGTATCGTCTTTTATAAACGCGGCGGGTGTGCCAGGGCGCGGGCTGTATAAAAAGCTAAAGCTGTAATCAAAACCCACGTCTTGTACCAACTTCACCGTCGCCTCAAAATCCGCCTCGGTTTCACCAGGGAATCCGATGATAATATCTGAGGTAAAAGTCAGGTTTGGGCTTGCTGTTTTCAGTTTGCGGATAATGCTTTTGTATTGCAGCACGGTGTAATTGCGCTTCATCGCCATCAGCACGCGGTCGCTGCCCGATTGCACAGGCAGATGCAGCTGTACGGCGAGTTTTGGAATATTGGCAAAACAGTGAATCAGCCGCTCGTTCATTTCATTGGGGTGGCTAGTAGTAAAGCGGATGCGTTCGATTTGCGGAATTACGGCTATGCTTTCAATCAGCATGGCTAAATCAGCCTCAACGCCTTCATATTCCATTCTGTAAGCATTGACGTTTTGCCCAAGCAGTGTAATTTCTTTCACGCCAGCAGCGGCCAGTTGTGAGGCTTCCAGCAGAATATCAGCAAACGGCCGCGACACTTCCTCGCCGCGCGTGTAAGGCACTACGCAAAAACTGCAATACTTGCTGCAGCCTTCCATAATGCTCAAAAATGCTGTCGCACCCTCTACCCGTGGTGGTGGTAAATGGTCGAATTTTTCAATTTCTGGAAAGCTAATATCCACTTGCGATTTGCCGCTGCTTTGCGAGTTTTTAATCATCTCTGGCAAACGGTGCAAGGTTTGCGGGCCAAATACCACATCCACATAAGGCGCGCGTTTAATGATGTTATTGCCTTCTTGACTTGCCACGCAGCCGCCCACACCGATGATTAAATTGGGATTTTTCTGCTTTAACGGAATAAAACGGCCAAGGTGGCTAAACACTTTTTCCTCCGCTTTTTCGCGCACACTGCAAGTGTTGAGCAAAATCACATCGGCTTCATCCACATTGTCGGTTTGCGTCATGCCGTTATCAGCATGCAGCAAATCGGCCATACGGCTTGAGTCATACTCATTCATCTGGCAGCCGAAGGTTTTAATGAAGACTTTTTTAGGCAAATTAATTTTAGGGTTGTTCAATTTAATGATGCAAATTTATAAAGCATAATTTTAACGTATTTGGTTTCAGCAATGTAAAATAGGCATACACATTATTTGAAGATTCAAATGCAAGCACTGCCCATTTTTTTTAATATTCAAAATCGCCATTGCGTCGTCATTGGTGGTGGTGAGGTGGCCATGCGCAAAGTCAGCATGCTGCTTAAAGCCAGGGCGGCGATTACCTTGTACTCGCCAGAGATTTGTCTTGAGCTGCAAGATTTAGTGAGTGCTGAAAAGATTAAATTTTTGCAAACTAATTTTGCACCAAATCAGCTGACAGGCGCATGCTTAGTCATTGCGGCGACAGATAATGCGGCGGTAAATATTGCGGTTTCCATTGCTGCAAAAGCGCAAAATATCCCTGTAAATGTAGTAGATGCGCCTGATTTATGCACTTTCACCATGGGCTCGATTATCGACCGCAGCCCAGTGGTGATTGCTGTTTCTAGCGAAGGTAACGCACCGGTATTAGCACGCTATATCCGCGCTAAAATTGAGACCATGTTGCCTGCCACTTATGGCCGCATTGCCGATATTGCAGGTGAATTTCGCGAGCAAGTAAAAGCCAAGTTTGCTACTACACAAGCCAGAAGAATTTTTTGGGAAGGTGTGCTGCAAGGCCCAATCGTAGAGCGGGTGCTGGCAGGACAAGAGCAAGCGGCACGCGAGCTGTTGCAGAATATTTTAAATGATGCAGATACAAGCAAGAATCAAGGTGAGGTGTTTTTGGTAGGCGGTGGCCCAGGCGA
>JANOWN010000002.1:0-21620 GCA_031417915.1 Methylotenera sp. | reverse complement strand
TGCTTGTTGGCGAGCACGCCTGCAAGCCTCGTCAATGCTTGCTTGGGGAGCAGGTATTGTAAAATTATTGCAAATGGCACTTAATATCCTTTAATAAAAAAGGGCAAAACGTTTTGCGTCTTGCCCTTCGTATTAGGTCTAGCTTTTTAGTTCTTCGATTGATCTACGAGTTTGTTTTTCGCAATCCAAGGCATCATGGCACGTAATTGGCCGCCAACTTGCTCAATTGGATGAGCCGCGTTCAAACGACGACGTGCAGTCATTTCTGGGTAGTTGGTACGACCCTCTAAAATGAATTGTTTTGCATAGTTACCATTTTGTATGTTGGCTAAGGCGACTTTCATGGCTGCACGTGATTGATCGTTAATCACTTGTGGACCAGTCACGTATTCGCCATATTCAGCATTGTTTGAGATGGAATAGTTCATGTTAGCAATGCCGCCCTCATACATTAAATCCACGATCAATTTAAGCTCGTGCAAGCACTCAAAGTAAGCCATTTCTGGGGCGTAACCCGCTTCTACTAGCGTTTCGAAGCCAGCTTTGACTAATTCAACCGCGCCACCGCATAAAACCGCTTGTTCGCCGAATAAATCGGTTTCTGTTTCTTCACGGAAATCCGTTTCAATCACGCCACCCTTAGTGCCACCGTTGGCAGCTGCATATGAAAGCGCAAGCGCTTTGGCTTTGCCAGATTTATCTTGATAAACTGCGATGAGTGAAGGTACGCCGCCGCCTTTTAGGTATTCTGAACGCACTGTGTGGCCTGGACCTTTTGGCGCGATCATAATTACATCCAAATCTGCGCGTGGCGTAATTTGGTTGTAATGTATATTAAAGCCATGTGCGAATGCTAGCGTAGCGCCTTGTTTTAAGGTGCTTGCTACTTCGGCATCAAAAATTTGCGACATGGTTTCGTCGGGGATTAGCAACATGATGACATCGGCGCCTTTTACCGCATCCGCAATATCAAGTACGTTGTGGCCAGCAGCCACAGCTTTAGCCCATGAGCTGCCGCCTTTACGCAAGCCAATGGTTACAGTAACGCCGCTATCTTTAAGGTTGGCAGCGTGTGCATGGCCTTGTGAACCGTAACCCACAATGGTCACTTTCTTGGCTTTGATTAGGTTAAGGTCAGCGTCTTTGTCGTAATAAACTTTCATTTCTTTTCCTTTAAATACAATTACTTAAGTGTTAATTAAATTTATAAAACTATATTTTCAAAATTCTGTCGCCACGACCTATGCCCGATGCGCCTGTGCGCACCGTCTCTAAAATCGCGGTTTTGTCTAAGCTTTCGATAAAAGCGTCTAATTTAGTGCCCGAGCCGGTAAGCTCAATCGTAAAACTGCCGTCTGCTACGTCGATAATACGGCCGCGAAATATATCGCACATGCGCTTCATTTCTTCACGATGAGGTGTTGTCGCCTTCACTTTCACCAACATCAATTCGCGTTCAATATATTTGCCGTCGTTCAAATCCAGTACTTTAATCACATCAATCAGCTTATTCAGTTGCTTGATAATTTGCTCAATGACTTCATCTGAGCCACTCGTCACAATAGTCATGCGCGACATGGTTGGGTCTTCTGTTGCAGCAACTGTGAGCGATTCGATATTATAACCGCGCGCTGAGAATAAGCCTGCCACACGAGATAAGCCGCCGGCTTCGTTTTCCATGAGGAGAGAAACAATATGTTTCATTATTTGCTCTCCTTTTTCTCATCGCCTAAAATCATTTCAGATATTCCGCGGCCATTTTCAACCATGGGGAAGACATTTTCTGATTGTTCGGTAATAAAATCCATGAATACAAATTTATCTTTTTTCGCAAACGCCTCTTTCAGTGCGCCTTCAACATCGCCAGGCTTGGTAATTTGCATGCCAACGTGACCGTAAGATTCAGCTAGTTTAACAAAATCAGGTAAGCTATCCATGTACGATTCTGAATAACGATTTTCGTAAAAGAACTCTTGCCATTGTCGTACCATGCCAAGATATCGATTGTTGAGCAAAATCACTTTAATCGGTAAGCCATATTGCGCGCAGGTAGAAAGTTCTTGAATATTCATCTGGATGCTACCTTCGCCAGTGACACAAGCTACTTGCGCATGCTTATCCGCAAACTGGCAACCCATGGCGTAAGGTAAGCCCACGCCCATAGTACCTAAACCGCCAGAATTAATCCAACGGCGCGGTTTATCGAATTTGTAATATTGCGCAGCCCACATTTGGTGTTGACCAACGTCAGAAGTCACATAAGCATCACCTTTGGTTACTTCCCATAATTTTTCTATGACGTATTGTGGCTTAATAACGGTGTCAGACATTTCATAACGGCCGCCATGCACTTTGCGCCATTCGTTAATTTGCTGCCACCAATCGCTAATGTCGTTTTGTGTATTTTCGGCTTTCAACACTTCATTCATTTCCGCCAACACAGATTGCACATGGCCAACAATAGGCACATCGACTTTCACGCGTTTTGAGATGGAAGAAGGATCAACATCAATATGAATAATGGTGCGTTTTTGACTTAAAAAATGTTTTGGATTACCAATCACGCGATCGTCAAAACGCGCGCCTACCGCAATCAATACATCGCAGTTTTGCATCGCCATATTGGCTTCATAGCTACCGTGCATGCCTAACATGCCCACGAATTGTTTATCTGTGGCTGGGTAGCCGCCTAAACCCATTAGCGTGTTGGTGACTGGGTAATTTAGCGAGCGAGCGAGTTTTACCAGCTCTGGCGCGCCATCACCCAATACCAAGCCACCGCCAGTGTAAATCATCGGTCGTTTGGCTTCCAGCAATAGTTTAATAGCCTTTTTAATTTGCCCGCTGTGACCTTTTAGCACAGGGTTATACGAGCGCATTTCAACTGTTTCTGGATAATGAAAACTGGTTTTGTGCGCGGTAATATCCTTAGGGATATCCACAACCACTGGACCTGGTCGGCCAGTTTTAGCAATATAAAACGCCTTTTTAATGGTTTCTGCAATGTCTTTGACATCTTTTACCAAAAAGTTGTGTTTTACGCACGGGCGGGTAATGCCTACCATGTCAACTTCTTGAAATGCATCTAAACCAATCGCGGGAACTGGCACTTGACCACTAATAACTACCAACGGAATTGAGTCCATATACGCTGTGGCAATACCAGTAACAGCATTGGTTGCGCCTGGGCCGCTTGTTACAAGCGCTACGCCAACTTCGCCAGTCGCGCGCGAGAACGCATCTGCCGCGTGCACCGCAGCTTGCTCGTGACGCACGAGGATGTGCTTAAAGCCATTTTGCTTAAAAATTTCGTCGTAAATGTGCAGCACCGCGCCGCCGGGATAGCCAAATACAAATTTGACTTTTTCGGCGTTTAAGCAACGAATCACAATTTCTGCGCCACTGATTTCATGACTTGCAGTTTTTTTGTGAGAATCGCCTAAGCTTTCGCTTTGCGTTTGCGCGCTAACGGGGTTAACCTTCGCATTTTTTGCGGGTGATGCCATAAAACCTTGAATTAAATGATTAAATTATCGAACCCTGAACATTAACGGTTTAGCGGCATTTGGTCAAGGTTACGGGGTATAAAAACATTGCAAATAAACGACTTGACTTATTGAATAAGAATCATTATCATTTGCATTTGAATATTGAAAAGACTGCAATAGTGGTCTTTTAAAAGAATTTAGCGGATCCCAAACATACGCTAAATGTTGCAAATGCATAGCAATATGCATCTCTTTGATCGTGAATGATCTTTATGGCTGCTTTAAGTTTTCTTATGTAAGTCGGCCACTTTTTTGAGAGATTAATTTATTGAGGTGAGTATGAAAACTATTGCACATTTAAATTTAATCAACAAAAGGTTGTAGGTTATGGCGATTGTGATAGAGGGTGAGTTGCTGAATGAGGGTGCGAAAATCTCGCGTATTAAAAAGCTATGTAGTAGCAAGCTGTTTGCAAACAAAAAAGAGGTGCTGATTGGCCATCAAAATGAAACCTATATTTTGCGCATCACCAAACAAAATAAACTAATTTTAACCAAATAGTTTGAATAGAAAACGTAAACGCCATGTTGCCTAAAAATCAGCATAACCGAATTTTACTCGCTAAAAATCTAAAGTGGCGCCATTGCCTTTTGCGAAGCTTGCGATGTAATAGAGATGGAAATAGGTGCGATTAGTTTGCGCATAGATGCTGAATCGCTCGAGGCCTTGAGTAGCTTACTAAAAGATGCAGATATTCGCCTAAGTTATTACCGCTTAGAAAAAGCCAGCCACATGCAACAGCAAGCGGCTGATTTAAGTTTTCATTGAAAGGATACCTTAGTGAGTAGCCAAACCTCTACAGTGATAGATTTATTTGCAGCGCGCAATTTAAAGGCATACACACCGCCAGACCAGCATACTAAACTATATGGCATTCCTTTGCAGGTCAAGCAATTAGCCAATCAAACACAAAGGCAAGTTTCATGGTTGGGCATTGTATTGGTTTTGCTAGGTCATGTTGTTGCTATTTATTTATTAGCCACACAATCGCCACCAGATAAAATTAAAGCATTGTCAACAAAGCCCATGCTGGTGAGCATCATTGCGCCACCTGCGCCCGAGCCAGAATTGGCGCCCATTATTGAGCCACCAAAACCTATTATTGAGCCTAATCCAAAGTTTAAAAAAGTGGTAGAAAAAATTAGGCCAATAGAAAAACCGATTGAAAGATTGGTTGAAGCGACGACAGAGCCGCCAAAAGAACAAGAAATAACTGCTCTGCAAGCCGCACCAGTGCTAGAGCCTGTGCTTGCCAAAGCGCCACCAAAAGCCGCGCCAATAAGAGAAGATGTTATCGAGTCACCACGCTTTGGTGTTTCTTATTTAAATAATCCCGCGCCAGATTATCCAGCCATGTCGCGCCGTGCAGGCGAAGAAGGGCGTGTAGTGATGAAGGTATTGGTGTCGGCTGAAGGCTTGGCTGAGGATGTGCAAATTGAAAAAACTAGCGGGTCTGACAGATTAGATAATGCGGCGGTCAATGCAGTAAAGCGCTGGCGCTTTATCCCCGCCAAAAAGAATAATCAGCCGCTAAGCGCTTATGTACTGGTGCCGATGAAATTTTCTCTCGATAGTTAATTTACATAATATTTAGTTTAAAAGTTAAAAAGGATGCAAGATGAATCAAGTAACAGAATTTAATAGCCTCGCTTTTATTATGCAAGGCGGCATAGTCACTATCGCGGTGGCCATTATATTGCTCATTATGTCAGTCGCCAGTTGGTATTTTATGGTGGTAAAAACGTATCAAACCATGCAATTAAAAAGCGCTGCTAAGCGCTATATGGCAGAATTTTGGGCAGCCGCAAATCTGCAAACCGCCATTAACACTATTAAAATTAACTCACCCGCACATCAATTGGCCGCAAACGCGGTAGATGCAGCGCACCATCACCAAACGCACGCGGCCAGAAATTTAGAAGAATCATGTAGTTACGATGAATTTATCGCACGCAATATGCGCCGTAGCTTAGGCCAAACCAGCGCTCAGCTTGAATCGGGCTTATCCGTATTGGCGTCGGTTGGTAGCGTTTCACCATTTGTGGGTTTGTTTGGCACGGTGTGGGGCATTTACCACGCGCTAGCCAGTATCAGCGCCAGCGGGCAAGCCACGTTAGATAAAGTCGCAGGGCCAGTCGGCGAAGCGCTCATTATGACAGCAATCGGCCTAGCAGTAGCGATTCCTGCGGTGTTGGCCTATAACGCATTTGTAAAATCTAACCGCGCCGTGATGGCGAGTTTAGAAAATTTTGCACAAGACTTGCACACCTTGCTCACCACAGGCGCGCCGCTGGTCGTTAAAAATGCGGTCGATAAAAAAGCAACTCAAACCAAGTCTGCTGCCAATTTACACGAGGTGCTCGCATGATAGGTGCTAACCCATTCAGTGCCGAGGTGAACTCGCACCAACAACCCATGAGTGAAATCAACACCACGCCACTGGTCGATGTGATGTTGGTGTTGCTGGTGATTTTTATTATTACCGCGCCATTGTTGACGCACGCGGTGAAAATTGACTTACCGCAAGCCACCAGTCAGCCGCTGCCAGAAGAGCCAAAAGTGATTTCAATCGCCATTGATGGTACAGGCCAAATGTATTGGAACGATGTGCCGCTTGTGCAGGGCGAGCTTAAACAAAAACTGCTACAAATCGCTGACAGAAAACCACAGCCAGAATTGCAAATTCGTGCTGATAAAGAAACGCGTTATCAAATTTTGGCCGAAGTGATGGCCGATGCGCAAAACGCAGGCGTGACCAAATTGGGTTTTTTAAGCGAACCACAGTAAAAATTAATTATTTTTTTCAAACTTAGCCAGCAAACGAGTAAATCTCCTGTAGCCAGCAAACAATACACTTAAGGGAGTTTTATCATGCAGGATTTTCGTAAGAAATCGATTTATTTAGCGGTATTGTTAGCGACACAAGCTTGTGGTGCGCTGGCAGAAGAAGTAAGCCCAAGTATTAAAGCACCAGTGGTAGCGGCGGAAGAGTTAGAAGAGGTCACAGTGAAGTCTAAAAAAGAGGCGCAAAAAGACGGCTACCAAGCCACCAAAACGCGTGTGGGAAAAACGCTGCAAGATCCGCATGATATTCCGCAAGCCGTTACTACGGTGACCAACCAATTAATGCACGACCAGCAAATTGGTTCGTTACGTGAGGCCTTGCGCAACGTTTCAGGTTTAACCTTTAACGCGGCCGAAGGTGGCCGTAGTGGCGATAATTTTATGCTGCGCGGCTTTTACACATTTGGCGATATTTACATGGATGGCATTCGCGATACCGCCGTTTATAACCGCGAAACATTTAATTTGGAGCAAGTAGATGTGTTGCGCGGTTCGGCAGCGATGTTGTTTGGCCGCGGCCAAGCTGGCGGTGTGATTAACCAAGTGAGCAAAATGGCCAATACCAACGATAACAGCGTTGTAACGGGGAGTTTGGGTGAGTACAACTATCATCAATTTACTGGCGATTTTAATCACACATTTAACGAAAGCACGGCCATTCGCGTGAATGTGATGGACAGAAAAGAGGAAACTTATCGCGAAAACCCAGCGAATGGTGACAATCCCGTGTTTGATAGAAAAGGGCTGGCAATAAGCATCGGTGCGGGCATTGACACAGATAACGAGTTTTTCTTGAATCATGTTTATACCCAAACACGCGATGTGCCAGATTATGGCATCTCGTTTTTTAACAAGCGACCAGTGGATAGAACCGTGGCGACTGGCAAGATTGATGATGAAACTTTCTTTGGTGGCAACCAAAACTTCGATGACAGCGATACGCGCGTCACCACGGGTATTTTTACGCATAAATTTAGCAAAGATACACAATTAAGAACACAGTTGCGTTCTGCGGATTACGAGCGCGCTTACTGGACAAAGACACCAAGCGCCACTGCAACACCAACCGCAACGCTGGGTGTGGGCGGTAATCCTAATCGCGTGTCGGATTACGAAACGCTGACTTTTCAATCGGATTTCAACACCAAGCTGGAGCTGGCCGGTATGCCGCACGAATTGCTGACAGGCGTTGAATATTTTGATGAGGATTCTTTCCGTCAAGGTTTGCGTAACTTGGGTACAACTGCCACGCCAAATTATCGACGTAGCCAGTTGGCAATTACTGGTAATCGTGCTTTCAACGAGTTCGACAGCGTAAGCAAATCGTATTATGTGCAAGATACAGTAGAGTTTGTGCCACATTGGAAGCTGATGTTAGGTGCGCGCCGCGACCATATGGATGCGGATTATTTAAGCTCTGTTGGCGCGACAGCAAACAATTTAGCGCGCAAGCTCAAGTTTAAAGAAGACAGCTACCGCGCTGGGCTTTCTTGGCAACCCACAGATAGCGCGCACTATTACATCACTTACACCGATTCATTCAGCCCAACTGCCGATTTGTATCAGCTGACAGCAGTGTCTAAACCACAGCCGCCCGAACGCGGTAAAACTGCGGAAGTTGGCGCTAAATGGTTATTCTTGGATGGTGATTTGGCGTTTAGAACCGCGCTCTACAGCACCACCAAAGAGTGGGAACGTAACAACGATTTAGAAGCCACTGCAGCGATTTTGACCAAAAAACGTCGCACCAATGGCTTGGAGCTTGAAGTGGCGGGCAAAGTGACTAGTAACTGGGAAGTGTTTGGCGGCGTATCGTTGATGAATGCGGAGATTTTGGAGGTCGCAGAAAATATTGATGGAGTCACTGGTGTGGTGACGCTAGGTGACGCGCGCTTTGAAGGTGAACGTCCGCGTAATACACCGCGCGCAACGCTTAACTTATGGACAACGTACAAGTTCTTGGGTAATTGGAAAGTGGGCGGTGGTATTGAGGCGAAAGGTGAGCGTTATGGCTATAATCCGCAGCAAGCCAATGCAAATGCCATTTTTACCAATGGTAAGTTTGATCCGAACGCTATCCCTGGCTATGCTCGAGTGGATGCGATGTTGGCTTATGAAGAGCAAAAATGGGCGGTGCGGCTAAATGTGAAGAATTTACTCGATAAAAAGTATTATGATGCGCTGTATGACAACGGGGCGTTTAGTGTGCCAGGTAACAAGCGCCAAGCGATTGTCACGACCGAGTTTAAGTTTTAGTGAGTTTTAATACTGTCATTCCGTGCTTGACATGGAATCCAGTGACTTTAAAGACGCGAGATACCGACTTTCGTCGGTATGACGGTTAATTATTTAAGGTTTTCGAATGTTATTACGCGTACCACAAGTATTAAATGTTGAAGAGCTTAAACAAGTGCGCGTGCTGCTTGCCAAAGCGGATTGGGTTGATGGCAAAGTGACTGCGGGCACGCAATCGGCCAAGGTAAAGCGCAATATGCAATTGCCTGAAACCAGCGAATTTGCAGAGCAGGCGCGCCAAATCGTGTTGAAAGCTTTGAGTCGTAACGCGCTATTTTTCTCGGCCGCGCTGCCCAAAAAAATCTATCCGCCGCTATTTAATCAATACCGAGAAGGCATGGATTTTGGCGCGCATATTGATAATGCTGTGCGCACGCACGCAATTTCTGGCTTGCATGTGCGCACCGATATTTCATGCACTTTGTTTTTAACTGACCCTGATAGTTATGATGGTGGCGAGCTGGTGGTGGAAGACACTTACGGTCAGCAAGCAGTGAAATTGCCTGCGGGTGATATGGTGTTGTACCCAGGTACTAGCTTGCATCATGTGCGTCCCGTTACAAGCGGGGCGCGTCTGGCGTGCTTTTTTTGGGTACAAAGCATGGTGCGTGATGACGCGCAAAGAACCTTATTATTTGATATGGATGCGGCGATTGCGACGCTACGTGAACAAGTGGGCGACAACGCGGCGGTGATTCGGCTAACGGGTAACTACCACAACCTCATCCGCATGTGGGCGGACACTTAATTTATAGCGGCTACGCTTATTAATACTGCGTTAAAAATCGATTCAAAATCCTCATGTATAACCCCATACATTCCGGTTTTTCATCTATTTTTGCCTTGCCTTAATTGCGCTCGCAGCGCTATAAACATTTAATTGTCAGTAAGAGTGGCAGGCCTGCAAGCCAATATCCATGCGGGTTGCAGGCTGGGTGTTTTGTGGAGTTTTTATTCGACAATCATCGATTATTGGTCGAGTGGCGGCGCGACTTTGAGTAACTCTTCAATCGTCGTCAATCCAGCCGCGACTTTCTCAGCGCCATTTAGCATCAGCGGTTGCATGCCTTCTTGGTAAGCGAGGTTTTTGAGCTGACTTAAATCGGTTTCTGGTTTGATGAGCTTGCGCAATGCTGGCGTGATGGTGAGCATTTCATAAATGCCGCTGCGGCCGCGGTAGCCTGTGTTGCGACACTCGATACAACCCACGGCTTTCATCACGCTGGCGGGTTTTGCGGCTTTGAAAGGGCGTGTAATCGACGCCCATTCGGCATCGCTAATTTCATGCGCAACTTTGCAAACTGGGCACAGCGTGCGTACCAAGCGCTGCGCCATAATGCCCAACACGGATGAGTGAATTAAATAGGCTGGCACGCCTAAATCCAATAGCCGCGTCACAGCAGAAGGCGCGTCGTTAGTGTGAAGCGTCGAGAGCACCAAATGCCCAGTTAGCGCAGCTTGTATCGCCATGTCGGCGGTTGCAATATCGCGAATTTCGCCTACCATAATAATGTCTGGGTCTTGCCGCATCAGCGTGCGAATTCCATCGGCAAACGTCAGGCCAATATTCGTCGTTACTTGCATTTGGTTAAAGGCGGGTTCGACCATTTCAATTGGGTCTTCCACCGTACTCACGTTGACCTCTGGCGTGGCGAGCTGTTTCAGCGTGGAATATAAAGTGGTAGTTTTGCCCGAACCAGTCGGCCCTGTGACCAAAATAATGCCGTTCGGCGATTTGGTCCAATCGGCCCATAAATCGGCTTGTTTTTGCGAGAACCCGAGCTTAAGAAAATCTTGCACCGCCACATCGGGCGTAAAAATCCGCATCACCAATTTCTCGCCAAATGCAGTCGGCATGGTCGATAAGCGTAACTCAATCTCAACACCGTCACCGCTTAGCGTTTTAATGCGACCATCTTGCGGGCGGCGCTTTTCCACCATATCCATGCGACCGAGCAATTTAATGCGGCTGGTAATCGCGTTCATAATGTTGCTTGGCAATTGATATACTTGGTGCAAAACGCCATCAATGCGAAAGCGCATCATGCCCATGTTGCGGCGCGGTTCCAAGTGAATATCGCTGGCGCGCTGTTCAAACGCGTATTTCAGCAGCCAATCAACAATATTCACCACATGTTGCTCGTTGGCATCGAGATTTTTATCTTTGCCTAATTCAATCAGTTGCTCAAAATTCTGCACGCCTACAATTTGGCCAGCTTTGGCGGTGTTGGCAGAATTGATTGAATGCGCAAGGCTGTAAATCTCAGGCAAATAACGGCTAATTTCCAGCGGGTTCGCCACCACTAGTTTAATCTTCATGCCCAAAATGCGCTCTAAATCGGGAATCCAATCAATTTGGTAAGGGTCGGCGGTGGCAATGGTCGCCTCATTATTTTTAATCGAAATCGGCATAATTTTTAGGCGCTCGGCGTAGGCTTTCGAGACCATTTGCGCGGCCGAGGTGAAATCGAGTTTTAGCGGGTCGATATGGTAGAAATCAAGCCCAGCTTGCACCGCCAACCAGCGTGATAAAAAATCCGCATTCATTAATTTATGCGGCGTTTGCAAATCTTTCCATTTTTGCTCGCCAATAATAATAATCGGATGCAAATTCGAGCTGTCGAGTTTGCGGTCTTTATACAGTTTTTCGGCGTCCGCTTTATGTAGCTTGCCGTCATTTACCAGCATACGCAACACATCGCCCAAACCAAGCTTGGTTTTCGATCTCGCGAGGCCGGCGGCTTTAGTTGCGGGTTGAGCAGTTGTATTCATATTGTCTGCATGCTATTTGATTCGCATCGATAAATCAATGGCGCGGATGTTTTTTGTGATCGCGCCGATAGAAATTCTGTCCACGCCCGTTTCTGCAATCGCGCGTACGGTGCGCAAATTCACGTTGCCAGAAGCTTCTAGCAACGCGCGACTGTTTTTTAAATTGGCGTTGATTTTCACAGCGTTTTTCATGTCAGATAATGTGAAATTATCCAGCAAAATACTGGTCGCGCCCGCGTCTAAAGCTTGCGTGAGTTCGTATAAACTTTCAACTTCAATTTGAATATTTACGCCAGAATTTAATGTTAAAGCATGCCTGAGAGCCGCATGGATATTGGTCTGCATGGTAGTGCTTTTAGCAGAAATAATGTGATTCTCTTTAATTAAAATGCCATCATACAAAGCCAGCCGCTGATTAAATCCGCCGCCCACAGTGACTGCGTATTTTTGCGCCAAACGCAAGCCAGGTAAGGTTTTTCGCGTATCTAGAATTTGTGTTTTTGTGCCTGCAATCGCATCTACATAGGCGCGTGTTTGCGTAGCGACAGCAGAAAGCGTTTGCAAAAAATTTAAAGCGCAGCGCTCGGCTGTTAATAATGCACGCGCACTACCCGAAATTTCGCACAGTAATTGGTTGGCAACGATTTTGTCGCCTTCATTCACATGCCATTTAACTTTTGTATTTTTGTCTAATTGTAAAAAACATGCGTTCACCCAATCTTGCCCGCAAATCACCGCATCTTCGCGCGAAATAATGGTGGCGTGCGCTTGTTGCAATTCGGGGATTAATTGCGCGGTTAAATCGCCAGCGCCTATATCCTCGGCCAGCGCCAGCGCCACGTTGCTATTGACCAAATCGCTAAAAACCTGCGCGCCACGCGGATATTGTTGTGTGAATATTGGTTGTAATGTAGGCAAGGTCATATTTCTATTATAATGCAGATAAGCCATTTAAAAAGCGTACAAATCATGAAGCTACTCTATACCTTAAACAGCCCTTACGCCCGCAAAGTGCGCATCGTTGCGCTCGAAAAGCATATCGAGCTAGTGTTGCAAGAGGTGGTGTTGGGCGCGCCAGATTGCCCAGTAAAAAATCATAATCCTTTAGGTAAAATCCCCGTGCTTATTTTGGCGGATGGCGACAGCGTTTATGACTCGCGCGTGATTGTGGAATATTTGGATAACCATGCGCCTGGCGCGCATTTAATTCCACAAGATAATAGTAGCAAAATCTGGGTGCGTCGCTGCGAAGCGCTCGCAGACGGCGTTTGCGACGCAGCCATTGCCGCGATGATGGAAGGTCGCAGGCCTATTGAGCAGCAATCAAAAGCCAATATTGATAAGCAACTTGGTAAAGTGATGCTGGGTTTAGAAGTGCTGAATTTAGATATTTATAAGAGAAAATGGTGTGTGAATGAAACCTTTAGCCTGGCGGATATTGCCTTGGGCTGTGCCTTAGGTTATTTGGATATACGTTGTAAGCAATTGAATTGGCAAGATAAATTTCCTAATTTGGCGAAGCATTATAGTTTGTTGGTGAAGCGGCCGAGTTTTAAAATGACGATGCCAGTAGTAGGGTGATTTTAGATGGTTATTTTGAATTAAGGTTAATTTTATGCCACTTTGGTTAATTCAAATCCTCGTTATTGGTATAGCAATTTATAGATTTAATAACGCCTTGAAGTATATGCGTTCAAAATCCCTTTTTTTAAAAGAGATTCGTGCGCCATGGATAGATGAATCTAGAATTGATTTAGCAAGAAAGTTACATTTCGCGCTTGAAATATCATTTCTGGTCTTTTTGGTTACTTTCCCAATACTTTCTCAATTGCACGCACTAAAACCATTTTTAATTTATGTTTTGGTTTCATTTCTGCTTACTTGGTTTTGTTTATCTTTGTGGTGGGTATTCCATTTTTCTGAAAGCAAGCGTAGGGCGGATTAGCGTAGCGTTATCCGCCGTAAGTCAAATTGTCGCTTTCGCGCGACATGCGAGTTACTTTCCTTTGCTTGTTCAAAGGAAAGTAACCAAAGCAAATGACACCCCGCTGCCGCTTTATCCTTCGGTCTTAGCGCCGCATCTGGGCGGCTGCGGAACTCGCGCTTTCAGCGCTCAAACAGTCCTCGCCGCTTTCCATCTGCTGGCTCAAGCCGAAGGCGCGGCACAGGGGATTGAAAGTCAAAAGCAAACCAAGCGAATGCCAGTATTGCTGGCTTTTTCAGTAAAACTATCGTATTTCTACTCCGTCATTCCGACGGGAGCGCAGCGAACCACGGAATCCAGTGACTTTTGATTTGTTGTTAAAATGGATTCTGGTCTGCGCCAGAATGACGGTAGTGCTTAGCAGGGTTAGCCCCTTTGTCGCGCCTGAGGCTTGAGCAAGCGCTGGGTAAAACGGCGAGGACTGTCTGAGCCTGATTATTTTTAGAAGGCGAGTTCCGCAGCCGTACCAGCGTTGCGCGAAGACCGAGGGGAACGAGCGGCAGCGGGGTGCTGCTTTCTTTGGTTACTTTCTTTTTAAGCACTTAAAAGAAAGTAACTAGTCGTCGGGATACCCCCGACTATTAACTTAAATAAAATTCAAACATTCCTTAAAGTAATAAATAACTAATGCCCTGCAGATCGCATGAATATTGCCTTCCAGATCATCCATTTTAATGTTTATATTGCCGCAGTAATTATCCCACCACCAAGGCACACGTTGCTTTCATACACAACCGCACTTTGCCCAGGCGTTACTGCCCATTGTTTTTGGCCGAATTTAATCGTCACGTTTTCTTTGTCCAGCGCGTCAATCTCGCACGGCGCATCAGGTTGGCGATAGCGCGTTTTGGCAGCGTACACCCAGTTGGTGATTGGGTCTTCATCGTCTATCCACGTGAGTTGGCTGGCGGTTAAGCCGTCACTTTGTAATAATTCATGGCCATGACCTTGCACAACGATCAGCTCGTTTTTCGCCATATCTTTGGCGGCGACAAACCACGGTTCGCCATTGCTATCGCGGCTGCCGCCGATTTTTAGGCCTTGGCGTTGACCTAGCGTGTGATACATTAAGCCTTCGTGCTGCCCAACTAGCTTGCCTTCTGGCGTTTTAATATCGCCAGGTTTTTTGGGTAAATAGCGTGCTAAAAATTCTTGAAAAGGCCGCTCGCCAATAAAGCAAATACCAGTGCTATCTTTTTTCTCGGCATTGATTAGCCCCGCTTGCCGAGCCATTTCGCGCACTTCGGTTTTTAGGTATTTTCCTAATGGAAACAAAGTTTTAGAAAGTTGTGCTTGGTTTAAACGATACAGAAAATAGCTTTGATCTTTGCTGCCGTCATCCGCTTTCATCAGTTGAAAAAATCCCAGTTTTAGCGGATTTTCGCGCACTTGCGCATAATGCCCCGTGGCGATTAAATCGGCGCCCAAACTCATGGCATGGTCGAGAAAAGCTTTAAATTTAATCTCGGCATTGCACAAAATATCAGGGTTTGGCGTGCGACCAGCTTCGTATTCGCTTAAAAAGTTGGCAAATACGCGGTCTTTGTATTCTTTGCTAAAGTTGACTGCCTCAATATCAATACCGATTTTGTCGGCGATCGAAACTGCGTCGATTAAATCTTGCTTGCTGCTGCAATATTCATCATCGTCGTCATCTTCCCAATTTTTCATGAAAAGCCCGACCACATCGTAGCCTTGCTGTTTTAATAGCATTGCGGTGACGCTAGAATCCACGCCGCCAGAAAGGCCAACAACTACTTTTTTCTTAGTCATAAGTTAGTAATCACTTCCAGTGGAAAGCCCTTGCCTGCTAAATAATCTTCAAAACATGTCAATACTTGCGGACTGCGCATTAAACCAGCTTTATCGCGAATTTCGTCGATGTCCATCCACACCGCTTGTACTATGCCGTCGTCTAAATCTTGCATAGGGTAATGCAAACCCGCCTTGCCAATAAAGGCGAAACGCAAATAGGTAGTGTCGTTATGCGGATGCTTCCATTGATAAACGCCTAACAAGGCTTCAGGCGTAAACTCGTAGGCAGCTTCTTCCATGGTTTCGCGAATCACTGCTTGAATCAAGGTTTCATTATCTTCCAAATGGCCAGCAGGTTGGTTGTAACGATTGCCTCTGTCAGTTTTTTCTTCCACTAGTAGGAATTTGCCGTTTTGTTCGATAATCGCCGCGACGGTGGTATTGGGCTTGAATTGTGTTTTTTTCACTGAGAAATTCTTTTGGATTAATGCGTCTATTTTACGCTAAGCTGCGAGTTGCGGGAATAAGTCACTTTCCATTTTGAAAAATTCAACTAGTCAATTAAAGTAAGCGGATGTTTAAGAAAATTATATTGGCTTCACAAAGCCCACGCCGCGTTACGATTTTAAAACAAATGCATATTGATTGCCTTGTAATGCCCGCCGATATTGATGAGCAGGCATATGCTAATGAATTACCTGCTGAGTATGTGTTGCGTTTGGCCGAGCAAAAAGCGCTGGCAATTGTTAAGAAATTAGCGGGGAAACATGCAGATTTACCTATTTTGGCGGCGGATACGACGGTGGTTTTG
Source organism: Methylotenera sp. (assembly GCA_031417915.1). GTDB lineage: Bacteria > Pseudomonadota > Gammaproteobacteria > Burkholderiales > Methylophilaceae > Methylotenera_A. The sequence goes on along the minus strand of JANOWN010000002.1, from coordinate 5,611 downwards.
GGCAATGAAATTTTAGGTAAGCCAGAAAATGACGCAGACGCATTTAATATGCTGAAAAAATTATCTGGTAGCACGCATCAGGTACATACGGCGATTGCGCTGGCGTTTAATGGCCAAATTGAGTGCACATTAAATACCACGCAAGTGACAATGATGGCGCTGACCGATGCTATGATAAGCGAGTATATTGCCACAGGCGAACATTGCGATAAGGCTGGAAGCTATGCTATACAAGGCTTAGCAGGCAACTGGATACGGAAAATTGAAGGCAGCTACACGGGCGTGATGGGTTTGCCCGTGCACGAAACAGCGTTGCTTTTAGAAAAATTTAAGGTGTAAATTTGGGACAAGAAATATTAATAAATGTGACGCCGCAAGAGACGCGCGTAGCGGTGCTTGAGCACGGCGTGGCGCAAGAGCTGCATATTGAGCGCAGTTCGTCGCTGGGCATTGTGGGCAACATTTATCGCGGCAAAGTGTGCAGGGTGCTGCCTGGCATGCAATCGGCATTTGTGGAAATTGGCCTGCAACGCGCGGCTTTTTTACATGCGGCCGACATTATGGAATGCCATATCGACGGCGAGCCACAAACCGAAAGGCCGATTCAAGAAGTATTGCGCGAAGGTCAATCCATTATTGTGCAGGTGATTAAAGAGCCGATTAGCACCAAAGGTGCGCGCTTGACCACGGAAATTAGCATTGCAGGGCGCTTTTTAGTATTTTTGCCGCAGCAAGATCACATTGGCGTATCGCAACGTATTGAGGACGAAGAAGAGCGCGAAATGTTGCGCAACCGTTTGCTGGGCCTGTTACCAGAGAAACGCACGGGCGGATTTATTATCCGCACCATGAGTGAAACGGCGAGTGATGCCGAGCTGCTGGCCGATATTGAATACCTGCAAAAAGTGTGGGCAAAAATACAAGAAGATAGTAAGCATGCTGATGAGCGATCGTTGGTTTTTTACGATTTAAGCTTGCCACGGCGCATGTTGCGCGACGTGGTGAATGACCAAACCGTGAGCATCCGCGTGGATTCTAAGGCGACTTATGAGCAGCTAAAAGAATTTGCCGAGTTGTATGTGGCGAAGGCGGTGAAGCCGCTTTACCATTACCAAGGCGAGCGGCCGATTTTTGATTTTTATAACATCGAAAAAGAAATCGAAAGAGCTTTATCACGTAAGGTTGAGCTGACTTCTGGCGGCTATTTAATTTTCGATCAAACCGAAGCGCTGACCACGGTGGACGTGAATACGGGAAGTTTTGTCAGCGGTAAAAATTTATCTGACACCATTTTTAAAACCAATCTAGAAGCCGCGCAATGCATTGCGCGGCAATTGCGACTTAGAAATTTGGGTGGCATAATTATTATCGACTTTATCGATATGGATGAAGATGCGCAACGCGAAACTGTGCTGGCAGAGCTGCAAAAAGCCGTGGATGTGGACCGTGCGCGCACCAATATTAATGGATTTACGTCATTAGGCTTGGTAGAAATGACACGTAAGCGCACGCGCGAAAGCCTTGCGCATCTGTTGTGCGAAACATGTGAAGTGTGCGATGGGCGTGGCGAGCATAAAACTGCACAGACCATTTGCTACGAAATTATGCGTGAGCTGCTGAGAGAATCGAAACAGTTTAATGCCAAAGAATTTAAAGTGATTGCATCGACTGGCGTGATTGATTTGCTGCTGGATGAAGAATCGCAAAGTTTGGCGAATTTATCTGACTTTATCAACAAGCGTGTCACGCTGCAGGCCGATAGCCAATACGCGCGCGAGGCATTTGACATTGTTTGGATATAAGCCTATCTGAATTTAAATGCCTTAAGTTAAAGTTTTTCTAAATTTAAAGCTTTTTTGGTTTGATGCACCATTAAATAAAGTAGCGGCAACACCAGCAAGGTGAGCAAGGTAGATGACAAAACGCCGCCAATGACGACTGTGGCCAGAGGCCGTTGCACCTCTGCCCCTACACCTGTGGCTATCGCCATTGGGATAAAGCCGAATGAGGCGACCAAAGCAGTCATCAAAATTGGGCGCAGCCTTGTCAAAGCGCCTTCGCGCACGGCTTCAGCAACAGCACTACCATCTGCACGTAAATTATTGATAAAGGTAATCATCACCAAACCGTTTAGCACCGCCACACCCGATAGCGCAATAAAGCCGACACCTGCCGAAATTGAAAGCGGAATGCCCGTGAGCCATAGGGCGGTGACACCACCCGTAAGTGCAAATGGAATGCCACTGAACACGATGAGGCCATCTTTGAAGTTATTGAATACTGCGTACAACAGCATAAATACTAATAATAAAGCAAGCGGGATGACGATTTTTAAGCGATCTGCGGCAGATTGCAATTGCTTAAATGTGCCGCCCCATTCTAACCAATTGCCAGCGGGTATTTCAACTTCTGTAGCTATACTCGCTTTTGCCTCAGCCACAAAGCTACCAATGTCGCGGTTGCGTACATTGGCAGTCACCACCACATTACGTTTGCCATTGGCCCGACTAAACTGATTGGCGCCTTGCGCTATGTCTAGGCTGGCAAGCTCATTCAAGCGCATATAGGTGGCGGTGTTATTCACATTAAGTTTGATGGGCAAACGTTCCAACATGGCGGTATCCAAGCGCTGTGCTTCATCCAGCCTCACTACAATATCAAAACGCCTATCGCCATCGTACACAGCACCAGCCTGCGTACCATTCATGGCAATGCTCACCGCTGTTTGAATGTCTGCCATATTTAAACCCAAACGTGCAATTTTTTCACGGTCGATATTCACGGTTAGCACAGGCAAACCAGTCGTCTGCTCTACTTTCACATCGGCACTGCCTGCAGTTTTTTCTAGCACCACTGCAATTTGTTCGGCCGTTTCGGTCATGCTTTCTAAATCATCGCCAAACACTTTTACTGCCACATCGCTGCGTACGCCAGATATAAGCTCATTAAAACGCATTTGTATCGGCTGGGTAAACTCGTAATTGTTACCCGGCACTTTGGCCACTGCTACTTGAATTTGGGCGATTAATGCATTTTTACTTAGGCTTGGGTCTGGCCATTCCGAGCGCGGCTTTAATATTAAAAACGTATCGGCCACGCTGGGCGGCATGGGGTCGGTGGCAATTTCTGCCGTACCCAGCTTGGCATAAATTTTATCGACTTGCGGAAAAGTTTTAATGGTTTTTTCCAGCTCTTGTTGCATTGTCACTGCTTGGCTTAAGCTGGTACCTGGGATGCGCAATGCATGCAAAGCAATATCGCCTTCATCCAAACTGGGTACAAACTCACTGCCCATGCGCGTCAGTAGCAAACCACTTAGCACCACAGTTGTTATTGCAAACGTGAGCACTACGGCCCTATTAGTGAGCGTCCAATCTAACACAGGGGTATAGATTTTTTTTGCCCATTGCATCACCTTATTTTCTTTTTCTTCCACACGCCCAGTCACAAACAGTGCGATGGCCGCAGGGATAAACGTGACCGAAATAATCATCGCCGCGATTAAAGCAATCACCACGGTAAATGCCATGGGGTGAAACATTTTGCCCTCAACCCCTGTGAGCGCAAAAATAGGCAAATACACCGCCATAATAATCAGTTGGCCATAAATCAACGGCCGCCTTGCCTCGCGGGCGGCAGAGAATACCTCGGTAAATCGCTCAGTTTGGGTTAGATTACGCCCAAATACACTTTGCGTATGCGCAAGGCGACGCATGGCATTTTCTACAATTACCACCGCACCATCAATAATAATACCAAAATCCAGTGCGCCTAAACTCATTAAATTAGCGCTAATTTTATTGCCAACCATGCCTGTAAAGGTCATTAACATCGCCAATGGAATGACACACATGGTGATAATGGCAGCGCGTATATTACCCAAAAATATAAACAATATGGCGATGACTAACAATGCACCTTCAATCAGATTCTTTTTAACGGTGCTAATAGCTTTATCAATCAGAATAGTACGGTCGTAAACGGCATTGGTAATAATGCCCGCTGGCAATGTTTTGTTGACTTCTGCCAGCCTAGCTGCAACGGCCTGCGATACCGTACGACTATTTTCGCCCATCAGCATGAATACCGTACCCAGCACCACCTCATCCCCATTCATGGTAGCAGCACCCGTGCGTAAGTCGCTGCCGATAGAGACACTCGCCACATCCTGAACGCGAATCGGTGTTCCGTTGCGGGTATCAACTACAATATTACTTAAATCCGTAAGTATTTGAGTTGAATTCACACTACTTGCAACCAGTTGGCCTGGCACACGAATTAAATACTGCTCACCTGATTTTTCGATATAACCCGCACCCATATTGCTGGTATTGCGCTCTAGCGCATGCACAATATCCGTCAGTGTTAATCCGTAACTCACCAAGGCATCACTATTAGGGGCAACTTGATACTGCTTACTGTAACCTCCAACGGTGTTGATTTCTGTCACCCCTGGCACATTGCGCAATTGCGGCTTAATAATCCAGTCTTGCACTTCACGCAAATCCATTGCAGTGTATGGCGTGCCATCTGGTTTCAGTGCGCCTGGCTGGGCAGAGACTGTCCACATAAAAATTTCGCCTAAGCCTGTAGCAGTCGGCCCCATTTCAGGGACGATGCCAGCTGGTAATTTTTCTTTTACCTGCGCGATACGTTCAGCAACAAGCTGGCGTGCAAAGTAAATATTAGTACCTTCTTTAAACACCACCGTCACTTGTGATAATCCATAGCGAGAAATGGAACGGGTTTCTTCTAAATCGGGCAATCCAGCCATTGCCGTTTCTACTGGGTAAGTAATACGCTGCTCGGTTTCTAGCGGCGAGTAGCCAGGGGCTGCCGAGTTAATTTGCACTTGCACATTGGTAATATCGGGCACAGCATCAATTGGCAGATTTTGATAGCTTATGATGCCCATGATGGCCACACCCAAGCTTATCAGCATCACCAGCCAGTGCTGGTCAATGGCAAAGGCAATCAGCTTTTCAAAAAAACCTTTCGCGCTATGCGGGTTTACGTCACTGCTCTCTGGTTTAATGGTCATGGCTGGCTCCTGCTTTACCAAGCTCGGCTTTTACAACAAAGCTATTGCCCGCTGCATATTGCTCGCCTGCATTTAAGCCAGATAGCACTTCCACATTTTTGCTATCACGGCGACCCAACGCTACTGGCCGCGCTTCAAAAGTATCGCTATAACGGCCAAATACCACATCGCCATATTGCAGGCTTTGTATCGCCTCAACTGAAACCGCAAGTGGCACGTTCACTTCATCTGCCACTAAATCAATATTCACGGGCAGGCCTGCTAACCAGTTTCTTTTTTGATTCGGCAACACCACGCGTGCAATCGCCGTGCGGCTTTGTGCGTTCATTAGTGGTGCAATGTAGGTAATTTCACCTGTTTCAGTTTGCTCAAATGCAGCTGCATGCACCGTCACTTTTTGCCCAGTCTTTACCAGCCCTAAATCTTTAGTAGGAATGCTTACCTCCGCCCATACGGTACTTAAATTGGCCACTTCATACACCATTTGCATCGCTTCAACTACCTGCCCCAGTGCTATTTGTTTACGCGTAATGGTTCCGTCTATGGGTGCTTTAAGCGCATAGCGTGTGC
>JANOWN010000001.1:0-40284 GCA_031417915.1 Methylotenera sp. | reverse complement strand
ACTTTTTCACCATTATGCAAACCAACGCCTGTAGCACTCACCTGTTTCTTTAAAGTTCTCTGCTTAAGCACTCAATTCCTTCTAACCCATTCATATCATGAGTCTATTTTACTGCTTTAAAGCTAATTAATCAGCTTGTTTGCGTAAAAATGCGGGTATGTCGTATTCCTCAACGCCCGACATTTTCATCGCCTCAACCTGCGCGCGACGGTTGTTTTGACTAAACACCGCTGGCGCTTCGTCTTCCATTGAGCTATCAATAAACATTGGCTGATTATTAGTGCCATTCATCAATGTGGTCATCACACGCAATTCTGGTTTTTGTTGACGACGAGCAATAGCGCCATTCAAGCCAGTCGCCACCATAGTCACACGTAATTTATCGCCCATGTTTTCATCCATCACGTTACCTACAATCACGGTGGCTTCTTCTGCTGTGAACTCTTTAATGGTGTTCATTACATCGTAATACTCTTTCATTTTAAAGCTGCTACTTGCGGTAATGTTAATTAAAACGCCGCGTGCGTTGGCTAAGTTGACATCTTCTAGCAATGGACTTGCCACTGCTTGCTCTGCCGCGATTCTAGCTCTATCAGGACCACTGGCTTCGGCTGATCCCATCATTGCCATGCCCATTTCACTCATCACAGTGCGTACATCGGCAAAATCTACATTCACCAAACCTGGGCAATTAATAATCTCTGCAATACCTGAGACAGCATTATGTAGCACGTCGTTCGCAGCACGGAAAGCTTCTAGAAATGGCACATCTTCGCCAAGCACTTCCATAAGTTTTTCATTTGGAATTACAATAAGTGAATCCACATGTTGTGACAGCTCTTCCAAGCCATCAGTCGCTACTTTGGTACGTTTGCCTTCAAATGCAAATGGCTTCGTTACCACGGCTACCGTCAAAATACCCATTTCTTTGGCCACTTCAGCAATAATAGGCGCAGCGCCTGTACCAGTACCACCACCCATACCTGCAGTGATAAACAGCATATCGGCGCCATCAATCATTTCAGCAATACGGTCGCGATCTTCTAATGCTGCATCACGACCTACTTCTGGTTTGGCGCCAGCGCCTAAACCTTTGGTGATTTCTGAACCGATCTGTAATATCGTTTTTGCATTACTCTTTTTAAGCGCTTGCATGTCGGTATTGGCGCAAATAAACTCTACACCACTTAGATTTTTAGTAATCATGTGCTCAATTGCGTTACCACCGCAGCCGCCAACACCGATGACTTTAATAACCGCCTCTTGTGAATCTTTTTCCATAATTTCAAACATCTTATTTCTCCTTTTGCCTTTAATATTTGAATTTGATTTGCACCAAACTCTGCCCTATTGCCACAACTAAAACTAAAAATTTCCCTGAAACCAACTCTTCATCTTGTCAAAAATGCGCCCAACCGAACTCGATTCCATCTGACCAGTTAAATGACGCTCCAACTGTTGCTTACCCATCAAAATCAAACCTACTCCCGTGGCATAGCGTGGATTGCTCACCACCTCAGAAAGCCCACCCACATAGCGCGGCATCCCTAGGCGCACTGGCATGTGGAAAATCTCTTCGCCCAACTCAATCATGCCGCGCATCATCGCAGAGCCTCCTGTAATTACGATGCCCGAAGCAATCATTTCTTCCATGCCGCTACGGCGTAGCTCTTGTAATACCAATTCATACAGCTCCACCACACGCGGCTCAATCACTTCCGCCAACGTTTGTATCGATAATTGACGTGCCTCGCGTCCATCTACGCCTGGTACCTCCACAACTTCGCGTGCGTCAGCTAACTGTCTAAGTGCGCAGCCATATTTAATTTTAATATCTTCTGCTGATTGCGTTGGCGTACGAAAAGCCACTGCGACGTCATTAGTAATTTGATCGCCTGCGATTGCAATGACAGCGGTATGTCGGATAGAACCGTTTTTGAAGACTGCAATATCAGTGGTGCCGCCACCTATATCAACCAAGCACACGCCCAATTCTTTTTCATCCTCAGTGAGCACAGCAATACTTGAAGCGAGAGGCTGCAGAATCAAATCGCTCACTTCTAAGCCGCAGCGCTTGATACATTTCACAATATTTTGTGCGGCAGCAACCGCTCCAGTAACGATATGCACTTTCACTTCCAACTTCATACCGCTCATACCCAAGGGTTCACGCACATCGTCTTGACCATCGATAATAAATTCTTGGGTCAAGATATGTAAAATCTGCTGATCTGCTGGCAATGAGACTGCTCTTGCTGTCTCGACAACTCTATCCACATCCATTTGTGAAACTTCGGCATCTTTAATTTTCACCATGCCATGCGAATTCAGGCTTTTGATGTGATTACCAGCGATGCCAGTAAACACCGTTTTGATTTTGCAATCGGCCATCAATTCTGCTTCTTCTATCGATCGCTGAATGGCTTGCATGGTGGAATCTATATTAATCACTACGCCTTTTTTTAAGCCGCGCGACGGATGTTGTCCTAAGCCAATCACTTTCAAAGTACCTTCTGGCAGCAGCTCCGCCACGATGGTCACGATTTTGGAGGTGCCGATATCTAACCCGACAATTAGGTTTTTATCTTCACGGACTTTACTCATATTTAACTCCCTTTTTCATTCTTTCAATTCTTAAATCATGCATTAGCCGCTTTAGCTGGCTTAGTTGACGTTGCTGGCGCCGCGGGCACCAATATTGTGGGTTTTAAGCCAACTGGCTTGCGCACCGCAAATCCATTGGGGTAGCGCAAATCCGCATAGGCCACTTTCACATTAAGTTGGCTGAGCGTAGATTGATACGCCCTTGCAAATTTATCTAAGCGCGCATCCATATCTACGCGGCCTAGGGCGATTTTTAAGCCTTTGTTGGTTTTAATTTCCCAAGCGCGGCGCGGCGATAATGTGACTTGTGCGATTTTTATATCGGCTTTATTCAAAATTAGGCTGTAATTACCATAACTTTTGGTCACTTCCATGACGCCATCGCCTGGCCCATAAAACACAGGCAACTCGGCATCGGTCGCGGCTTGAAACAGCTCGCCATGCGTATTTACCAGCGCGATATTACCCCAACGTGCCAAAGCTTGATGTTCTTCAATCGCCACATCCAGCTTATCGGGCCAACGCCGGCGTACACTCACATTGCGCGCCCAAGGCAGTTTTTCGAAAGCATCACGCGTTTTAATTAGATCCAAAGTAAAAAAATTGCCTTTCAAATGCTTGGCCACAATCAGCTTGATTTGCTCGCGATTCACGTGCGCCAGCTGGCCATCCACCTTCACTTCGCGAATAGGGAAAATTGGTAAATGCACCACCACAAACAACAGCGCGTACAAAAACAGCACGACCGAAAGCGCGAAAAGAAAATTCGCAATCCAGTTCAACAGTCGTGGTTTATCCCACATGCTCTATATCCATTTTTTGGGCGTCCAAAGTCATGCTTAAAATTTTCAGCACCAACTCGTCAAAACTAATACCCGCGGCCTTGGCTGCCATCGGCACCAAGCTGTGGTCGGTCATGCCAGGGCTGGTATTCACTTCTAAAAAGTAGTGATCTCCCATGTCGTTAGTTGAGTCGCCATCCATTAAAAAATCCACGCGACCCCAACCTTTGCAACCCACAGCGTGAAACGCCTGCAGCGCCTCAGCTTGAATTTGCGCTTCTTTTTCAGCACTCAAACCGCAAGGACACAAATACTCAGTATCGTTACGCAAGTATTTGGCTTCGTAGTCGTAAAATTCATTTTTTGGTACGATGCGGACAATCGGCAACGGCGTTTCACCAAGAATACCGACGGTGTATTCGCCACCGCCAATAAACTGCTCTGCAATTACCAAAGGGTCTGCCCTGCAAGCCAATATCCATGCGGGTCTCAGGTCGCCTGTTTTTTTCACTTTAGTGATGCCTATACTTGAACCTTCATTCGCTGGCTTCACAAACAGCGGCAGACCGAGTTTGTGCTCAATCGCCGCAAAATCACTTTGTGCATTCACCACTTCAAAATCTGGTGTTTTAATATTTAAAACTTTCCACAATAATTTGGTGCGCCACTTATCCATACCCACGCTAGAAGCCATGACGCCGCTGCCCGTGTAAGGGATATTCATCAACTCCAGCGCGCCTTGTATCGTGCCGTCCTCACCGTAACGGCCGTGCAACGCATTAAACGCACGGTCAAAACTCTCCAAATCATGCAATGGGCGCTCTGCTGGATCAAATGCGTGCGCATCCACACCTTGACGCAATAAAGCCGCCAATACCGCCGCGCCGCTTTTTAGCGATATTTCGCGCTCGGCCGACTTTCCACCGAATAACACCGCCACTTTGCCAAATTTATTAAGCATATTCACCAATTACCCTCACCTCTTGTTGCAACGCTACGCCCTGCTTTTCTAACACAACGTCTTTCATGTGACGAATCAGCAACTCAATGTCTAGCGCCGTACAATCGCCCACATTCACAATAAAATTGGCATGTTTGGGCGAAATTTGCGCGCCACCTATTTGGTAGCCTTTTAGGCCGCTCGCCTCAATTAATCGCGCCGCAAAATCGCCGTGCGGATTTCTAAAGGTCGAACCCGCGCTCGGCAAATTAAGCGGCTGACTGGCCAAACGTGTTGCTAATAAATTCTTAATTTTTTTATGCGATTCTTCTGTATCGCCTTGCTCCAACTTGAACCATGCGCCCAAAAACCACTCGTCTGGCATCGGCATTTCGACATGACGATAGCTCGGAATAAATTCAGATTCGTTGCGCACATGGGTTGCGCCTTGCCTGTCGATGGTCAACACTTGATGCACGATATTCCAAGTTTCAGAGCCGTAGCAGCCCGCATTCATCGCCAGCGCGCCGCCCACAGTGCCAGGGATGCCCGCCATAAATTCGCCGCCCTCTTTAAATTGGCTTGCGCAAAACTTGGCCAACTTTCCGCAAGTGACGCCCGCCTCTGCAAAGATGTATTTTCCATCCACACGTAAATCACTCAAGGCCTGATGCATCACAATCACCGTGCCGCGCACGCCGCCATCACGCACCAGTAAATTGCTGCCTAAGCCAATAAAAAATATGGGCTCAGCGTGGTCTAAAGTGCGCATAAACGCTTGCAACTCGCTTAAATTTTCGGCAATAAACAAGCGATCAGCGCGTCCGCCCACACGCCAGCTGGTATAGCGCTCTAGCGGCTCGTTTTTAAGTAATTGCGATTTTGCTTCAGCTTCTGTCATTTACTTGCCAACTCCCCATTAGCCAAATCTCTGGTCTTTTCTGCTACATGACCGATAGAACCTGCGCCCATCACAATCACCACATCATTCGCTTGCGCCATATTTAAAATTGCTTGTGGCATTTCATCAGTGGTTTCCACAAATAGCGGCTCCACCTTGCCTGCCACGCGCACTGCGCGGATGAGCGAGCGTGCGTCTGCCGCCACAATCGGCGTCTCGCCTGCTGAGTAGACTTCAGTAAGTATTACGGCATCTGCAGTGGAAAGCACGCGCACAAAATCCTCGAAACAATCTCTCGTTCTAGTGAAGCGATGCGGCTGGAAGGCAAGCACCAAGCGGCGATTGGGGAAAGCGTCCCGCGCAGCGGCAATCACCGCTTGCATCTCGACAGGATGATGTCCGTAATCGTCAATTAGCGTAAATGTGCCGCCCGTTTTTGTGCTAACTTCGCCATAACGTTCAAAACGTCGACCAACACCTTTAAACTCAGCCAGCGCTTTGATGATAAATTTATCTGCAATATTGAGTTCACTGGCAATCGCAATCGCTGCCAGCGAGTTCAGCACATAATGATTACCAGGCAAGTTCAAAGTCACGTCAAACGTCGTCGTCACGCCGTTTACACGATCCACCGTAAAATGCATTTTGCCGTTATCCGCACGCACGTTTCTGGCGCGAATGCGCGCACTCTCGCTAAAACCATACGTCATCACTGGCTTAGTCACGCGCGGCAAAATCTCGCGAATATTCGCGTCATCTACACACACCACCGCCATGCCCCAAAATGGTAGCTGCTGTAAAAACTCCACAAACGCGCTTTTTAATTTATCAAAATTGTGTTCGTAAGTTTCCATGTGGTCTTGGTCGATATTGGTCACCACCGCCATCACTGGCGTTAAGTGTAAGAATGACGCATCCGATTCGTCCGCCTCCGCCACAATATATTCGCCTGTGCCAAGTCGGGCATTAGCACTGGCAGCCTCCAACTTCCCGCCAATCACAAAAGTAGGGTCCATGCCCGCTTCAGCTAAAATGCTAGCAATTAGGCTTGTTGTTGTGGTTTTGCCATGCGTGCCCGCCACAGCAATGCCCTGCCGAAAGCGCATCAGCTCTGCCAACATCAAGGCGCGCGGCACCACGGGGATATTCTTAGCACGTGCTGCGATAATCTCTGGATTTTGCTCATTCACAGCGCTAGACACCACTACCACATCGGCTACATTTAAGTTTTCTGTCGCGTGGCCTTGATAAATGGTTGCGCCAAATTTTTTTAAGCGTTGCGTGACTGCGTTACTGGCCAAATCGGAACCTGAAACCTTAAAATCCAAGTTAATCAGCACTTCGGCAATACCGCTCATACCCGCGCCGCCGATGCCGACAAAATGGATATTTTTCACCTTATGTTTCACAGCGCTACCTCCATACATATTTTCGCAACTGTATGTGTGGCTTCTGGCTTAGCTAATTGCTTGGCTTTAATCGCCATTTCCAAACAAATCTCACGCGTTAAATTGCTTAAAATTTCAGTGGCTTTTTGTACATTAAATTCTGTCTGCTGAATCAATTTTGCTGCACCTGCATCACTTAAATATTTGGCGTTAAAAGTTTGATGGTCATCCACCGCATGCGGGAAAGGCACCAGCACGCTCGCCACGCCCACACACGCCAACTCCGCAATGGTGAGCGCGCCCGCGCGACAAATCACCACATCCGCCCAAGCGTACATTTCGGCCATATTGTTGATAAAAGCCATTGTTTCTGCTGCCCTAGAAGCCGCATGGTAATTGGCTTGCAGAGTATCGATATGTTTCTCTCCCGCCTGATGCACCACTTCAAAAGTCTCTTTTGGAAGGTTCGCCAAAGCTTTTGGCAACACTTCGTTCAAGGCTTGTGCGCCTAAACTGCCGCCTACCACTAACAATTTCATCTTGCCAGTGCGTTGACCATATCGCACTTCTGGCGTTGGCAATTGCGTAATATCGTTACGCACTGGGTTGCCTACTAATTCAGCCTTATCATCGAATGCTGACGGAAAAGCCGCTAACACTTTATTTGCAAAATTCGCCAAAGTTTTATTGGTTAAACCTGCAATTGAGTTTTGCTCGTGAATGACCAGTGGTTTACCGAGCAATTTCGCCATCAATCCGCCAGGAAAAGCCGCAAAACCGCCCATGCCCAGCACCACTGTTGGCCGATATTGACGAATTGCATTAAAGCTTTGTTTGAATGCAATGGCTAATTTAATCGGCAACAACAGCCAACCCAACAAACCCTTGCCGCGTACACCGCGCATGGTCATCATAGCTTTGCTGTAGTTTTTACCTTCGATTAGCTTGTTCTCCATGCCGCCTTCGGTGCAAAGCCAAACCACTTTCCAGCCGTGCGTGATCATATAATCCGCCACCGCCATCGCTGGATAAACATGGCCGCCCGTGCCACCCGCCATCACCATAAGTATGCCAGTTTTTGACTGCGTGACTGGGTTAGCGAATATCATGCTGGCAAGCCCTTCTGAAGCCGGCGATTCTCAAAATCAATGCGTAGTAAAACCGCCATCGCGATGCAGTTAGCCAAAATGCCACTACCTCCGAATGAAAGTAGCGGCAGCGTTAAGCCTTTGGTGGGTAACACGCCCATGTTCACACCAATATTGATAATGCCTTGCACGCCCATCCACACACCAAGGCCTTGTGCCAGTAAAGCAGCGAAATAACGCTCATTCGCCACTGCTTCTTTGCCGATGCCAAAAGCACGAATCACAATCCATACAAACAAGCCCAGCACCGTCAACACGCCAACAAAGCCAAGCTCTTCGGCGATTACTGCTAATAAAAAGTCGGTATGCGCCTCGGGCAAATACAGCAATTTCTCGACGCTTGCGCCTAACCCTACACCAAACCATTCGCCACGGCCGAATGCGATGAGCGCATGTGAGAGCTGGTAGCCTTTTCCAAATGGGTCGGCCCAAGGATCTAAAAAGCCAATGACACGTTCTAGGCGATAGGGCGAGCTCCAAATTAAGAAATAGATGGCGACAGGCAGTAATGCCAACAACCCTGCAAAAATTTTGACGTTAATGCCGCCCAACCAAAGAATAGAAATGGAAATCGCCGCGATAACTGCAAATGCGCCAAAATCTGGCTCTCGCAGCAGTAAAAAGCCGACCAGCACCATTACCGCAACCATCGGCAAAAAACCTTTGACGATGCTGTCCATCTGCGGCGCTTTGCGCACAGCGTAATCGGCCACGTACATGGCGGCAAAAAGCTTCATCAATTCAGATGGTTGCAAATTAATCACAAACAACGATAGCCAACGCTGGCTGCCGTTGACATTGCGGCCAACGCCAGGGATCAGCACTAATATCAACAAAAATAAACCCAACAAAAATAAATATGGTGCCATTTTTTGCCACCAAGTGATGGGAACTTGAAATGAAATGAAACCCGTCACTAAGCCAATCACAATAAAAATGGTTTGACGCACTAAAAAGTAGGTACTTTGATGTCCAACGGCTTTGTCAGCCTCGGCAATCGCAATCGAAGCGGAGTACACCATCACCAAGCCCAAACCCAATAAAATAAAGGTCACCCACAGCAACATTTGGTCGTAACTGGCCGCATTAGCACGTTCGCTACTGTGCATCACTGGGGCTAACATGTCGCCACCTTCTGCGTTGTGTTTTGCAAGCTTTTAACCGCTGCTACAAACACTTCTGCGCGATGCTCATAATTTTCAAACATATCAAAACTGGCGCAGGCAGGCGAAAGTAGAACCGCGTCTCCAGCTTTTGCCACTTTTTTGGCAATACTCACCGCTTCAGGTAAATCTGCCGCGTGGTAAATTGGAATGTTAGTTTTCACTAAAACCGCTTCTATTAAGGATGCATCACGGCCTATCAGCACAACCGCATGGCTATTGGCTTGCAGGGCAGGTGCTAAAGGTGTGAAATCTTGTCCTTTGCCGTCGCCGCCCGCGATTAACACCACTTTTTGTGGCTTTTCATGCCCATTCACATTCTTGGTCATCCCCAAAATAGCGGCGCAAGTCGCACCAACGTTAGTACCTTTTGAATCATCATAAAAATCAATATCATCAATATTAGCGACCCATTCCACGCGATGCGGCAGGCCTTTAAAGTCGCGCAATGCTTGGGTGATTGCAGTTTTTTCAATGCCGACTGCGCGACATAAAGCTGCTGCTGCCAGCGCATTGGCCACATTATGCTGGCCAGCAATTTTCAGCTCGCTGGTTTTGCATAATCTGCGTTGTCCGCTCGCCAAATAATGCACGCCCACACTATCAATTACACCCAAATCATTTGCCGTAGGCGCAGCATTTAAGCCAAAGGTCACGACATTTTCAGCCGACATCGCGAGCGTTACTGCGTCATCGCGATTCAACACCGCTACACTTGCATGCGCCAAAATACGCGCTTTGGCAGCCGCATAATCGGCAACGCTGGTGTATCTATCCATATGGTCTTCGCACACATTCAGCACCGTTGCCGCATTTAAACTTAAATTAGCAGTAGTTTCCAGCTGAAAGCTAGAAAGCTCTAACACGTAAATATCAGGTGTTTCCATTTGCAAGGCATCCAACACTGGCAAGCCAATATTGCCCGCGACGATGGTTTTTAAACCCGCCTCTTTGCACATTTCGCCTACTAAAGTAGTCACCGTGGTTTTGCCGTTTGAGCCAGTAATACCGATAACTTTTGCATTTTTTGAACGGTATTGCGCAAACAATTCCACATCACCAATCACGGGAATGCCTTGTTCAATAGCGGCTTGCACAGCTGGGTCGCTCAAGGGCACGCCTGGGCTAATCACAATCAGTTCAGCTTTTAATAACACTTCCGGTTTAAATTTTCCTGTGTGATAAATGACTTGCGACATACGTCTACTCAAGTCATCCATATTGGGCGGGTTGTCGCGCGAATCTGCGGCGGACAAAATTGCACCTTGTTTGGCAAGCCAGCGCAAAGCCGAGCGGCCTGTTTCACCAAGGCCTAACACCAGTACTTTTTTGTTTTTTAACGCAATTTTCAATTTAAAATCTTCATCTCAATTTCAAGGTAGAAAGTCCTACCAAAACCAACATCATGGTGATAATCCAAAACCGCACGACAACTTGCGTCTCTTTCCAGCCTTTTTGTTCATAGTGGTGATGTAAAGGTGCCATTAAAAAGATGCGTTGCCCTGTGCCAGTTTTCTTTTTGGTATACTTAAAATACATGACTTGCAGCGCGACTGAGAAAGTCTCCACCACAAAAACGCCTCCCATAATAAATAGCACAATTTCTTGACGCACTATCACAGCAACCACACCCAGCGCGGCTCCCAGAGCCAATGCACCAACGTCGCCCATGAACACTTCGGCTGGGTAAGCGTTAAACCACAAAAAACCCAAGCCCGCACCTGCCATGGCGGCACAAAATACCATCAACTCACCCGCGCCCGCTACATATGGAATGCCCAAATATTTAGAGAAATATAAATGCCCCGCCACATAAGCAAAAATGGCCAGCGCACTGCCCACCATTACTGTTGGCATAATTGCCAAGCCGTCCAAGCCGTCGGTTAAATTCACCGCATTGCTACTGCCCACAATCACCAAATACGTCAGCACAATAAAACCAATCGCACTTAAAGGCAGCACCAAATTTTTAAGAAACGGGAAAATAAGCGTGGTTTCTGCAGACGTTGTAGATGTTTGAAACAAGAAAACTGCCACGCCCAAACCAACCACACTTTGCCAAAAATATTTCGCTTTAGCGGATAGTCCTTTAGGGTTTTTATGCACCACTTTGCGGTAATCATCCACCCAACCAATCGCACCAAATCCCAAGGTGGTGACCAATACCACCCAAATATATTTGTTGTGTAAATCACCCCACAACAAAGTTGCAATTGAAATCGCCACCAAAATAAGCGCGCCTCCCATGGTTGGCGTGCCCGCTTTTACCAAATGCGTTTGCGGGCCATCATCGCGCACGGCCTGCCCCACCTTGTATTGCGTAAGTTTACGTATCATGGTCGGACCAACCATAAATGAAATGATTAGCGCAGTAAGTGTCGCCAACACTGCGCGTAGCGTGATGTAATTAAACACATTAAACCCACGAATATCGTGCGCCAAGTAGCGAGCTAGTTCTAACAGCATTATTTTCCCTCCAGCTTGTTATCTTTTTGTATGATTTGATTTGCTACTATTTCTTTTACGACGCGCTCCATCTGCATAAAACGTGAGCCTTTTACCAACACCGTAGAATGACTATTCATCAATGATTTCAAGCTTTCGACCAAAGCTGCCACCGAAGTAAAATGTTGTGCAGCTTTGTCCAAACCTTGCGCACCAAATGCATTGGCCGCCTTTGCACTTAAATCACCAAAAGTGAGCAAATGTGAGATGTTTTTTTGTTTAGCGTACAAGCCAATATCGGCGTGCATCTGCGGCGCTTCAACGCCTAGCTCTGCCATATCGCCCATCACAAAAATCACGCTTGTTTGTAGAGTCGTTTTCTGGTTGGCAAGCACATCAATTGCTGCTTTCATCGAATCTGGATTCGCGTTATAAGTATCATCAATCACTACAGAATGATTGATGCCCTGCAGCCAATTCAAACGGCCTTTGACTGCACCAAAAACCGCTAAGCCTTTTGCTATATCGGCGTTAGAAACACCCAGCGCAACCGCCACAGCACTTGCTGCCAAGGCGTTATGGATATTGTGAACGCCTAATACGCTAAGCGTAAACTCAATTTCACCAGCAGGCGTTTTAAGATTAATTTCTGTTAAATTGCCGTTTATTTGGTAGGTCGCGCTCACATCAGCGCTTTTTTCCAAGCCAAACGTGATGATTTTTTTATTTTTGTTGAGCGATTTCCAATAACTCGCAAAATTATCATCTGCATTAATAATCGCCGTGCCGTTGGCTGTCAACCCTTCATAAATTTCGCCTTTGGCGCGCGCAATCGCTTCGCGCGAGCCGAGCTCGCCAATATGCGCAGTGCCGGCATTATTCACCATAGCCACCGTAGGCTGCGCCAAGTTGGTTAAATAGCGAATTTCGCCTTGGTGATTCATGCCCATTTCTATAACCGCAATCGCGTGGTCAGCACGAATTTTCAGTATGGTGAGCGGCATGCCGATGTCGTTATTCAGGTTGCCCTGCGTAGCCAGTATGCGCTTGTAAGGCACTGCTAAAATTGAGGCAATCATTTCTTTTACGGTAGTTTTGCCATTGCTGCCAGTAACTGCAACCAGTGGCATTAAGAACTGTTGACGCCAGTGTTTTGCAAGCAAACCCAAAGCTAACCGCGTATCTTGCACCACCACTGCCGGGCGCGCTTGCATGCTTTCATCAGACACCAACACCGCTGCAGCGGCGTGCTGAATGGCGGCTTCAGCAAAAGTATTGCCATCAAAACTTTCACCTTTAATGCCAATAAATAATTGATTTTTTACAATATGGCGGCTATCTGTGCCTACGCTTTGCACCAGCACATCATCGCCCAACAGGCGGCCATTCACCACTTTCGCGATTTCAGAAAGCATCATCATAGTGACGTTACCTGATAGGTATTAAGTACATTTTGCGCTTGCTCAACATCGCTAAAATGGTGTTTTTTGCCCGCGATTTCTTGATAATCCTCGTGACCTTTGCCCGCAATAAGCACAATATCGTTAGGTTTTGCGGTCAAAATTGCGATTGAAATTGCTTTTGCACGATCTTCTTCAATGGCATAATTTCCGTGCATGCCGCCTACAATAGCGTGGATAATGGCTTCTGGCGCTTCCCCGCGTGGATTATCTGATGTCACTACTACCGCATCAGCAATTTCACTAGCAATTTTTCCCATGAGTCCACGCTTGCCCGCATCGCGATTGCCGCCGCAGCCAAATACACAAATGAGTTTGGTGCTGGCCTGCGCCCTTAATGTACGCAACACTTTTTCTAAGGCGTCGGGCGTATGTGCGTAATCCACCACCACTAAGGGCAAATCACCGCCGCCCAATTGTTGCATGCGGCCAGCTGCTGACTGAATATGCGAAATCGCTTCGACCGCATCCTCTAAACTCACCTTGGAAGCCAGCAAAGTCGCCAACACCGCCAACACGTTATACATATTAAAGCGTCCGATTAAATTGGCCTTTACTGGCGCACTGCCATACGGCGTAATTGCATAAAAAGCAAAATGCGTATTTTCAAAATGCAGCTCAGTCGCCCTTACTGCGCCACAATCGATGCCATAACTCAATACTGGCGTGCCAACATTGGCTAATTCCTCTTCAATTTCCTGGCCAAATTTATCATCACAATTCAGCACGGCAACCTTTAAATCACTGCCAACAAATAGGCCACGTTTTGCATCAGCATAATCTTTAATTGAGCCGTGATAATCCAAATGATCGCGCGTTAAGTTGCTCAGCACCGCCACGTCAAAATGCACGCCGCGCACGCGACCCTGATGCAAACCGTGCGAAGACACTTCCATCGCCACAGTTTTAACCTCTTGCCTCACGTAATCTGCCAGCATCTCATGCAGCAGCACTGCGTCAGGCGTGGTATTTGTAGTTGGGCTTAGCTGATTCGGCAATCCGTTGCCCAGTGTGCCAATGACCGCTGTTTTATTGCCTAAATGATTAAAGCATTGGCTCAGCCATTGCGAAATCGAGGTTTTGCCATTGGTGCCGGTCACGCCTATCATCCACAGTTTTTCCGATGGATTGTTATAAAACTGGCTGGCGATGTTGCCAGCTTGCAGGCGTAATTGCTTAATTGGCTTATTTTCGATATCCCACTTGGCATTCCATTCAAAATTTTCAGAATCCCAAATTACCGCGCTAGCGCCATTAGTAATGGCTTCCGCAATATAGTGACGACCGTCCGCTTTGTCGCCTGGGTAGGCCAAAAACAAACTGCCAGACTTTACATTTCTACTGTCAGAAGTGATATTTTTTACAGGTGTTTTTATCGTATATTGACTCATACCACCTCTTTTGCATCTTCAATTGATTCAGGTGGAATTACGATATTTGTATTCGGCGAATCTTGCGGCACAGCCAGCATACGCAACGCGTCCGCCATTACCGCAGCAAACACAGGCGCTGCCGCAACGCCACCATAATATTGATCTTTTTCTATGCTTGGCTCATCAATCATCACCGCCATAATCAAGCGCGGATTAGAGGCTGGCGCAATACCCACAAATGAAGCCACATATTTATCTGTTTCATAGCCTTTTGGTCCTATTTTATGCGCAGTGCCAGTTTTGCCACCCACGCGATAACCTGCCACTTGCGCTCTTAACGCGGTGCCGCCTGGCTGCACAACGAGTTCCAACATAGCTTTTACGTCATTGGCCACTTGCGCAGAAAATACTTGGTGCCCCACTGGTGATTCGGTCAACTTAATGAGTGAAACTGGCTTTAGCTCACCTTCGTTAGCAAATACTGTGTAAGCGCGCGCCAATTGTAATAAAGTGACGCTAATGCCGTGACCGAACGACATTGTTGCCTGCTCAATAGGTCTCCATGACTTGTAGTTCCTCAAAATACCTGAGGCCTCGCCTGGAAAGCCAATATTGGCGCGACTTCCAAAGCCCAACTGATTAAATGTACTCCAGAGCTCTTCTCTTTTTAAGCTTAAGGCCATTTTGGCCGCGCCTACGTTGGATGATTTTTGTATCACCTGCGCCACGGTTAAAATGCCATGCGCATGCGAATCATGAATCGTAGCAGGGCCAATAGACATGTGGCCTGGCGCAGTTTGAATTTTAGTATCGGGCTTATAGTCACCAAACTGCATGGCTGCCGCCGCGGTTACCGCCTTCATGGTAGAGCCAGGCTCGAACATATCGGTAATCGCACGATTACGCGTTTTGCCTTTAATATTGATTGGATTATTTGGGTTATACGTCGGCAAATTCACCATCGCCAACACTTCGCCCGTTTTGGCATCCAATATCACCACCGCGCCAGCCTTAGCTTTGTGCAACTCCACCGCTTTTGCCAGCTCTCTAAATGCCAAATATTGCAAACGCCTATCAATACTCAACACCAAATCATGCCCATCTTGAGGGACTTTCACCGCTTCCAAATCCTCCACAATATGGCCTTGCCTATCTTGAATCACGCGACGGCTGCCAGCTTTACCAGAAAGCATATTGTTTTGCGCTAATTCAAAGCCTTCTTGACCGTTATCATCAATGCCAGTAAAGCCCACCAAATGCGCGGTAACATCGCCAGCAGGATAAAAGCGCTTATATTCGCGTTGCAAAAATACGCCTGGGATTTCCAAACTCATGACTTTTGCCGCCAGGTCTGGTGAAATACGGCGTTTTAAATAAACGAATTCGCGTTCTCTATTGGCAATTTTTTTGTCAATATCTTTGATTTTAATCGTCAACAATTTAGCTAATGCGGTTTTTTGTACCTTGCTCATTTCAACATCTGGCGGACTTGCCCAAACAGATTCCACAGGGCTACTAATGGCTAACAAATCGCCGTTTCTATCGGTAATTTTGCCGCGATGCGCTTGCAAGACTAAACTTCTGCTGTAACGCGCATCACCTTTTTGCTGCAAGAATTCTTTGTGCAAACTTTGCAAATAAATGCCGCGCATAAACAAGCCTGCAAACAGCACCAACACACCAATTAACAGCACGCGTCTGCGCCATGCTGGTAATTTAACGATATGATGTTTTGCTTGGTTGTAGGCCATGTTTATTATTGCTTCAATTCTGCTTATTTAATTCTTCAAGCGATATGACTTGTATGCGTTTTGCGTCGGGTACTTGCATTTGTAGCTTTTTAGTCGCAAGCTCTTCAATGCGCGAGTGCATGGCCCAAGTGCTTTGTTCCAGCTGCAATTGACCATATTCAGTATCGAATTTTTTACTTAATTCCTGCTGCTGCTCCAACTCAAAATACAACTTGCGCGCCTTATGTTGCGAAGTCACTACACCCAAGGCCACCATAATGAGCACAAAAAATAATGTTAAATTTAGGCGCGTCATGCTGTGGCTGTTCTCTCTGCTACACGCATGACAGCACTTCTGCAACGTACATTTTTTTTAATTTCTGCTGCACTTGGCTTGACGGCTTTACCAATAGAAACAAGTCTCGGCTGCGGTAAGTCTTTCGCTTTAATTGGAAAATTCGCAGGCAAATCATCGCGATTTTGTTCATTTTGAATAAACCTTTTCACAATTCTATCTTCTAGCGAATGAAAGCTAATCACCACCAATCTGCCGCCCGCAGCTAATAGACTTAGGCATTGCGGCAATATCAGCGATAACTCCTCAAGCTCTTGATTGACGAAAATCCGTAAAGCTTGAAAGGTGCGCGTGGCTGGGTTCTGCCCCGGCTCGATCTTGGGGATTGCACTTGCCACGATCGCGGCAAGCTGTCCTGTAGTGGTGATGGCGCGCCCGTCATTGCGCTCCTTAATAATCGCCCTTGCAACCTGCTTAGCAAACCGTTCTTCACCATAATGTTTTATTACCTCTCCTAATTGTTGCTCTGAAATTGTGGACAGCAGTTCTGCAACTGTTTTACCACGCGTTTGGTCCATACGCATATCGAGTGGACCATCAAACCTAAAACTAAACCCACGCTCGCCTTCGTCGATTTGTGGCGAGGAAATACCTAAATCCAGCAAAATGCCATCGACGCGCGTTAAATTATTATCTGTTGCCAATTGATTTATTTCTGAAAAATGCCGATGTGAAATGTTGAATCGTGCGTCTAGAATTTGTTTGCCAGCTTCCAAAGCCGCTAAATCTCTATCCATCGCAAATAGGCGACCAGTTTTATCTAATTTGGATAATATTTTTTTGCTGTGCCCGCCGCGGCCAAACGTACCGTCAATGTAAGTTCCGCTAGGTTTGATGTTGAGTGCATCAACCGCTTCTTCGAGTAAAACTGTGACGTGGGTTGAAACTGTTGACATTGTTGCTGGCGGCACTGACACTGGGGCTGTTGCGGGCGCCGAACTCGCGCCCATCATCATAGTGAAAAGCCTTCTAATTCTGCGGGCATCTCAATGCCATCGCCACCCATGACGTTTTCGAGCTGTTTGCGCCAGGCGCTTAAATTCCACATTTCAAAATGACTGCCTTGGCCGACTAGCATCACTTCTTTTTCTAAATTAGCAAATTCGCGCAAAGCCGGCGAAACCAACATACGACCCGCATTATCAATCGTAATATCTTCCGCGTAACCTACTAGCAAGCGTTGCAAGCCAGAGGATTGTTTATCAAAGCTAGAAAGCGCCATCATTTTGGCTTCAATCGGCTCCCACGCTGGTTGCGGATACAACAACAAGCATCCATGCGGGTGTGCGGTCAATACCACATTACCCGCAGATTGCGTCAACAACGCGTCGCGATGCTTGGCTGGCACTGCTAGCCTGCCTTTTGCATCCATACTTAAATTTGTTGCGCCGCGAAACATGATTAAATAAAAGCCTTATAATTTCTATTGTTTATTTGGGTATATTTGCGTTAAAAAGTGAGGAATCACTAACCACCCCTAGCTCGAGTTAGTCATTCCCCACAAAAACCCACTTTTCCCCACAAATTGAACTATAAATAAAAAAAAAGCGCTTTGCAAGCACTTTTTGACATTTTTTCTTTATAAGACAAAGACTTAGCGCACTTTTGCTAAAAAAACAAACATGTTAATAATCAATTACTTATAAAATTAAGTGAATGTGAAATATCAGTATTACTGATTATGTGATTGAATTGCATGATAAGGAAAAAAGGAAGTGAAGCTAGCCGATAAGCCGGGTTCTGTCGTGCATTGCTACACGTAACAGTCATTCATCTAGGCGCACAATTACTTATGCGCTCAAGCAACCTACCCGCTGGCAGCGCGAGTCACGCCTATTGCCAGCCTATTTGGTCTTGCTGCAGATGGAGGTTACCGCGTTTCACCGTAACTTAATACGCTCGTCTCTGTGGCCCTATTCCGCACCTCACGGTGTACGGCCGTTAGCCGTCATCTTGCTCTATGCAGCCCGGACTTTCCTCCCCTTATTGCTAAGCGGCGACTGTCTGGCTAGCTTCAACGCTATTTTAACACGTTAACAAGGCGATAGTTCCATACCCTGCAGACCAATACCCATGCGGGTTTCAGAGCATCTATTTTGATAGCTTTTGCTCAAACTGCTTTGGTTTAATTTTAGCTTTCATTTCATAGCTAACTGCCAAAGCCATAAAAGCTTCTAATGTAAAACGCCTATTAAATTTATTGAAAGCCATGTAGTAAATATACGAAAAAGGTATGCTTGTTGCTATGATAATTTTCATAGCATTTGATTCAGAGGGTGAAATTAACAAAATAAATAGACTTCCCCAGAATGCTATTATGCCGAGGAATGTCATAGTTCTAGTAAAACCATACAGCGCAACATAGTTTTTTAAAGAAGAAATGTGGTGTTCTGAATTAACTAATACGTAATGAGTTACAAATCGAAAGAAGTCATCTTTTGACCAGTGATACCCTTCCGGGGGTTCAGTTAAACCCGAGTTATCTGTTAAAAGCGCTTCAATTTTTGCTCGAATTATTGGTGATAACCCGTCATCTAAGCCTTTGACATATACGTTTCTCGCATTTAACCAGTCTCCCAATACTTTATCCAAAACTGCAACTGGCAACATAAACAACCAAACCAAGCCTCGAATTACTTTAGACAAAACAGCCAAATCTTCCTCTTTACCATCTTTACCCTTATTTTTCAGATATCCACAGTGATTACTGTTCAGTAAATATTTTGATGGGTATCCATGCATCCAAATAGAAAACTTTTCTACAAATACTGATGATAAAAAGTTTAGAGCGTGTCCCAAGATATAAGCTAGAAGAACTAGTGCAACTGCGGTTTCTCCACTATTAAACCCTCGACTAGCGAATGACTCGTGTAATTTATAATCATAGAAGCGATTAATAACTGCTACAAAGCCATACAAAAAGACTGCACCTGGCGTGAAGTAACCTAAGAAATCATACAAAGAAAACGGATTTTGTTTAGCGTCCATACTTTTATGGCTACCTCCAAAAATCCTATTATAAACAATTAACTGCCTTGGTAGTGATTGCTTGCAAAATGGATTCCCACCTATGCGGGAATGACGAGGCAGATGCCACGCAGAGCAATATCCATGCGCCTTTCAGGCCTGCACTGGAATGCTTTTGTCCAGTGGCGTCTATTTTTAAAACTTTAAGGCTTAACCACTAAGCCATTTTTAACCGATTTAACGCCTTTAACACCCGCGGCGATTTGCTCGGCACGATTTTTGGTGGCTGCATCATTAACAAAGCCGCTTAAAATCACAATATTGTCTTTGGTTTCCACACTCACTTTAAAACTTCTAAAGTTTTTTTCGACCAAGTACTTACTTTTAATTTTTGTGGTAATCGCGCTGTCAGTGGCAGCCTGCTTGGCCTCTTTCTGTTGCACGGCCGATTTATGCGTCGAATATTCATCATAACTTAAGCTGCCATTGTGATTTTTATCCGCTTTGCTGAAACTGCTAAAATCAAACATGCTGTCTTTTTTAATTTCTGATGCGCTTAATTTTCCATCGCTATCTACATCTAACAATTTAAAATCGCGCTGCAGGCTATTTTGATTAATTTCATCTGTGCTGAATGCAAGCACTGGTGAGCCTGTCAGGCCAATTAAAATAGCAAAGAATAGTGTGTTGAATTGACGCATATTTACCCCAAATTTTAAATTAGTTTCCAGTGCACTTGTTGCCCTGCTCTTAGTGGTACTAGACTGTCATCGCCCATTGGTAGTTCATTTGGCACCTGCCAACTGGTTTTTTCTAGCGTGATTTTTTCACTGTTTCGCGGCAAACCGTAAAAATCTGCACCGTAAAAACTGGCGAAAGCTTCTAGTTTATTTAAGCTACCTGCAGCTTCAAACGCTTCAACATAAAGCTCAATTGCTGCGTGTGCCGTGTAGATGCCGGCACAGCCACACGCGGCTTCCTTAGTGTGTTTGGCGTGAGGTGCGCTATCGGTACCTAAGAAAAACTTCGCATTGCCAGAGGTTGCCGCTTTCACCAAAGCCAATCGATGCGCCTCGCGCTTTAAAATCGGCAAACAATAATGGTGTGGTTGAATGCCACCTTTAAACATATCGTTGCGGTTGAGTAATAAATGATGTGCAGTAATGGTCGCCGCCACGTTATTTGGCACGCTTTGCACGAAATCGGCCGCATCTTTGGTGGTGATATGTTCGAAAATAACTTTTAAAGCTGGGTATTTTTCCAGCAACGGAATCATATGGCGATCGATAAACACTTTTTCGCGGTCAAAAACGTCAACATCGGCATCAGTCACTTCTGCATGCACTAACAATGGCATACCCGCGTCCTGCAAGGCTTGCAGGGCAGTATTACATTTAAGTAAATCACTCACGCCAGAATCAGAATTGGTTGTCGCACCTGCTGGGTAAAGCTTAACACCGTGAATAATGCCACTAGCTTTGGCGCGTTTAATTTCATCAGCCGATGTGTTATCGGTTAAATACAGCGTCATTAAAGGCTCAAAAACCACATTCTTTGGCAAAGCCGCCAAAATGCGCGTTCTATAAGCCTCTGCCAAAGCAACCGTCGTCACAGGTGGGCGCAAATTTGGCATGACAATTGCACGTGCGAATTGCCGCGCGGTATCAGGCAAAACCGCCTGCAAAGCCGTGCCATCACGCAAATGCAAGTGCCAATCGTCGGGGCGGGTAAGAACTAATTTAGTTGTCATCTTTTAATTTAAGGGCAAATTCGTATAAATCGTTTTTTTTCAGTTGCGTGATTTCTGTCGCCAATGTAACCGCTTGCTTCAACGGCAAATCCGCCAGCAAGCATTTTAATACACGTTGCGCTTCTGCGCTGATTTCTTGTGTTTCTACGATAGGCGCGGCTTCTATTAGCAATACAAATTCGCCACGCTGTTGATTTGCATCGGCCTGCAACCAAGTACTGGCAAGGCTTGCAGGGCAGGTATAAATGGTTTCAAACGTCTTGGTTAATTCTCGGCAAAAAGTAATCTGGCGCTCGCCGCCCAATATTTTTGCCAAATCCTCAACGCACTCCACAATGCGATGTGGCGCTTCGTACAAAACCAACGTCACGGCTTGTAATTTTAATTGCTCCAAAATTTTTCGCCGCGCCGCGCCGCTGGCGGGCAAAAAACCATGAAAGTAAAAACCATTTTGCGTAATACCACTGGCTGACAAAGCAGCCACCACAGCACTTACACCCGGAATCGGCACCACTTTTACACCAGCTTTGCGCACCAAATTCACCACAATCGCGCCAGGGTCACTAATGCCAGGCGTACCAGCATCGGTCACCAACGCAATATTTTCACCATTTTTTAGTTGCGCCAATAGTTTTTCTGCAGATTGCTGCTCGTTATGTTCATGCACCGCTATTAATTTTTTGCTGATACCAAAATGATTCAATAAGCCTGAAGAATGGCGCGTATCCTCAGCCGCAATGGCATCGACACTTTTAAGCGTCTCCAAAGCGCGCAGCGTAATATCACCTAAATTGCCGATTGGTGTAGCGACCACATATAATGTACCTAGGCCATTCGTTTTTAAATCATTCATACTTGAATTTTAAGCTAAAGCTATCATATCGCCTATGTTATTAAACAAAAACAATGCTGGCCTAGAAGCAGAAAAATTAGCTGCAACTTTTTTGGCGAATCACGGCCTTAAGCTGGTAACGCAAAATTATCATTGCAGATTTGGCGAAATAGATTTGATTATGACGGATGCCAAAACTCTGGTATTTATTGAAGTTAAACTGAGAAGTAGTAGCCAATTTGGCGGCGCGGCAGCAAGCATTACGCCGCAAAAACAGCAAAAAATGATTTTAACCGCGCAATATTATTTGCAACAGCATGTTAAAAACCAGAACCAAATTGCATGTCGTTTTGATGCCATTTTGATGAACAAAGCCGATTTAAATAGCATTGAATGGATTCGTAATGCTTTTGAAACATAATTGGCGTATCATTTTTCACATTCCGTTTCGTACTGACCTCAACTTAAGGAGTTATCAATGTTTTTAGTTAACAAACAACTCATCACCAAATTATTTTTAGCTTCAGCCTTAGCAGCACAGTTGGCAGCTTGCGTGCCAGTAGTTGTTGGCGGAGCCGCCGCTGGTGGGGCAGTTGCGGCCGATAGACGCACTTCTGGCGTTTATGTGGAGGACGAGAGTATTGAGCTGAAAGCGGTTAAGTTTGTAGAAACGAATTTGGGCGAAAACGCGCATGTGAATATCACCAGCTATAACACCAACGTGTTGTTAACTGGCGAAGTGCCCGATGATGCAGCCAAAGCCAAAACTGAAGCTTATGTAAAAAGCATTGAACATGTGCGTTCAATCACCAATGAGATTGTGGTTGGGCCAAAATCCTCACTCAGCTCACGCAGTAATGACACGTATTTAACCTCTAAAATTAAAACAAAATTTGTGACTGAAAACCAGTTTCCAGCCAATTATGTAAAAATAGTGACTGAAAATAGCGTGGTGTATCTGTTAGGTATCGTCAATAAAACCGAGGGCGATGCCGCAGCTGCCATTGCCAGCAACACCGATGGCGTAGATAAAGTAGTAAAAGTCTTTGAATATATCAACTAGAAAGCTTAAAACCAGAAAGTACGCATGGCCAATAAAATTAGCATGTCTGATAAAAGACAAAATGACAACAAAATAGAAATTATTATCGAAAGCACCACACGCGATGGCAAAGCGTTCCGTCCGAGCGATTGGATAGACCGTATTTGCAGCAGTTTTGCGACTTTTGGCGACAATCGCAAATTGCGTTACTCACCTTATTTAAAGCCAGAAGTCATTAGCGGCACGCGCTGCTTGGTGGTAGATATGAAATTAAAAGACGTCAGCCCAGAGCGATTTGAAGAACTGATGCAGTTTGCCAGTGAAAATCAGCTGAATATTTTAGATGAAGCGGGCAACAGTATCGCAGTGCCGGCTTAATTAACGTTTTCACTTGACCTTAAATTCTCAGGCCTTAATTTTTCAAGCCTTATTTTTTCTAAAATACATGCTCTGCAAGCCAGCACCCATGCGGGCTTCGCATTCGACTTAGCGCTTCAGCACTTAGCGAGAATGTTGATGCCAAGCACTGGTACAGGGCATGCTTATTTTTCGCGCGCCATAATCGCTTCGAGATATTGTTTGGTTACCTTGCCGTGCTTGGTTTTAACCAACTCGCCACGCGGATTGTAAATAAAAGTCGTCGGCAACAAGTCAGAATAGCCAATTTGCTTGGCTACTTCATCGTCACCTAGCACAATAGGGTAAGACATCAGCATATCATCCACGTAATCCGCCACTTCTTTGGCGCTTTGATAATCAAACGCAATGCCAAATATCATCACATCCTTATTTTTGCGGCTATCGTACAAGGCTACAAAATCTGGGACTTCTTCTAAGCAAGGCGGGCACCAAGTCGCCCAGTAATTCACAATCACCCATTTACCTTTGTATTGCGACAAGGTATGTTTTTTACCAGCGGTGTCTTTTAGTGCAAAATTACTTGCCGCATAAGCAGCACTATGCAAACTAAGTAAAATAACGATTAGCAGTGAGGCCAAAAATGATTTTTTATACAACATAAGTCTTTATAATCTAAGATATATAATTAAAATATAAGCAAAAAAGTGACAAATTTAGAATTACCCTCTAATATAAGGGAATTCCTTTGGAGTTTGCATGCCGATTAGCCTTAAGCTACCAAGTTTAGATGATAACCCAATTTTATTGGCGGAAACGCGTACACATAAAATTAACGAATTCATTCAAAAACTGCCTTTTGGCGACCCAATTACCGCTGCCACCGATTTAATCGACGAATTGCAGATTTTAAACAGTCAAAAAGTCGCCTTTGCCAATCGCCTTAATACACTTGAACAATACCGCCCAAGCGCGATCCAAATTTATCATGATTTAATTCCACATTTTAGCAACGCCAGCCTGCCGATTACCAAAAATGAGCAGGCTTTTGCTGATGCCGCAGTCCAGCTATGGCAAGAGTTTGCATTTGGCTACAAATTTGCCTTAATAGATTTGCAAAATAAAATCTTAAACTTAAGCAGCAGCAAAGCCACTGGGCAAGTGGTGCAACGCGCTATTCATGCACTTAAAGAAATTGCCTTAGTGCATCATCTTAGCTATCGCACTCCGCCTGCAAATGTGTGGGCAGAGCTGCATCAGCTGTACTTTTGTGCGCTACAACAATCCGCAGAAAAATTGACAGTAACTGAACAACTAGCGCGTGACAACGTAAGTTCCGTCAATTTGGCCTACACGCAAGTGTTATTAATGGCCTTGGCAGATCCACAACATCTTGCCAATTCGGATATATTAAAAACAGATATCTATTTATCCAACATTGCCGCACAAGCCGAACTGCGGCCTTTAGGCTTGGTGGATAACCCCGCTGGCGTGTTCTTAGTGGCGCTGGATAGCGATAAAGCGCCTACGCCGTTTGCCAAAAATAAAGATGTGCCAGATGACGCCACTGATATTTTACTCATCACGCTTAATTTGGCGCGGCAAATTCATCAGCACATTAAATCATTGCAAGAAGGCATCATTCCTAATGATGGCAGCTTACCTGTGAATGCACTGGAAAGTCATTATGAAGACTTACTTACGCGACTGATTAGAAACTTTGGCAAAGCGCAGCAACGTATATTCTCTAGAACTAAAAAAAGCGATGGTGTGGAGCTGGGCATTGGCTTAATCGCCACCCATCATTTAATTCATGATGGCGGCAATACTTTTGCCAATGCCAACAACTCACCCGGCGCAGTTAAACCTTCACGCTGGCAAATTTTAAATGTGAGTGCTGGTGGTTATGCTTTACGTAAATTCAACTCATCACAAGCATCAGCGCGCATTGGCGATGTTGTTGCCATGAAAAGTAGCAAAAGCGCCTTATGGGAATTGGCCGTCTTGCGTTGGGCAAATATAAATGAGTTGAATCAATTGGATGTAGGCTTAGAGTTAATTTCACCAAGTGCTATTGCGATTACAGCAAAATTTGAAAGCAGCACAATGGAAGGTGAAGCCTTATTGTTACCCGAGCTTAGCGGGCTTAAACAAGCGGCCAGCATTATTGCAGCGCGCGGGTTTTGTAAGCTTGGCGATACGCTGCATTTAAACACAGATGATAAACCGCGCAAAATAGTGATTCTGCGATTGGTGGAGCGCACCGCTAGATTTGAACGTTTTCAATACAACTTGATATAACGCGAACGATGTTGTTATACTTACACCTAAATAAAGCACCGCCTAAATAAAGCACTAAAATTAACGTTTAATTTCCGAATTACAATTTCCAGCTAGCAAAATAAAAACAATAAGGCTATTGCGTAACAACTGGTAATTCATAAAATTTCTACACCGAGGTTACAATGAGCGAACATATTACCCATTTAAGCGATGCTGCTTTTGAAAAAGAAGTATTGCAATCACAACTTCCCGTTTTAGTGGATTACTGGGCGGAGTGGTGTGGGCCTTGCAAAATGATTGCGCCAATTTTAGAGGATATTTCAAAAGAATATGCTGGCCGCTTAAGAGTCGCCAAACTCAATATCGATGATAACCAACAAACACCACCTAAGTACGGCATTCGCGGCATCCCCACTTTAATGTTATTTAAAAATGGTAATGTAGAAGCCACCAAAGTTGGTGCTTTATCTAAATCTCAATTAATGGCATTTATAGATAGTAATTTGTAGTTTCAATATTTAACTTTATTTTTGCAATGATTACCTGGGCTGCCTTCTAATGTTGAAGCTGGCTTTCTAAAAACCTTTATTTTCCTTTTCTGGTTCCTAATTTAGTCCCCTTCTAGCGAGTCCTCACATGCACCTATCCGACCTAAAACTTCTTCCAGTAACCGAATTGGTGGAAATGGCCATTACCGACGAAATCGAAAATGCTAGCCGCATGCGCAAGCAAGATTTAATTTTTGCCATTTTGAAACACAAAGCTAAAAAAGGTGACAGTATTTTTGGAGATGGCACACTAGAAGTGCTGCAAGATGGGTTTGGCTTTTTGCGCTCACCAGATACCTCATACTTGGCGGGGCCTGATGATATTTATGTATCGCCGTCGCAAATTCGTCGTTTCAACTTGCACACGGGCGATTCCATCCAAGGCGAAATTCGCATCCCAAAAGATGGCGAACGTTATTTTGCTTTAGTTAAAGTAGAAATGGTGAATGGCGAGGCGCCAGAAAATACCAAACACAAAATATTATTCGAAAACTTAACACCGCTTTTTCCAACTATTCCACTGATATTAGAACGTGATATTCGCGGCGAAGAAAACATTACCAGCCGCGTCATTGATATGATTGCGCCAATTGGTCGCGGCCAACGTGGCTTGCTGGTTGCCAGCCCAAAAAGCGGTAAAACAGTGATGATGCAAAACATCGCGCATGCCATTACTGCTAACCACCCTGATGTAATTTTGATTGTATTGCTAATTGATGAACGACCAGAAGAAGTGACGGAAATGACGCGCTCAGTAAAAGGCGAAGTGGTCGCTTCTACCTTTGACGAACCGGCAACGCGCCATGTACAGGTGGCAGAAATGGTGCTAGAAAAAGCTAAGCGCTTAGTTGAACACAAAAAAGATGTGGTGATTTTGCTCGATTCTATTACCCGTCTAGCGCGCGCTTACAACACGGTGATTCCATCATCAGGCAAAGTACTGACTGGCGGCGTGGATGCTAACGCGCTGCAAAAACCCAAAAGATTTTTCGGCGCTGCGCGTAATATTGAAGAAGGCGGTTCATTAACCATCATCGCTACAGCCCTTGTAGATACTGGCTCCCGAATGGACGATGTGATTTACGAGGAGTTTAAAGGCACGGGCAATATGGAAATCCATCTTGACCGTAAAATGGCCGAAAAACGTCTCTACCCTGCCATTAATGTGAATAAATCGGGCACGCGCAAAGAAGAGTTACTCATCGAGAAAGATGTGCTACAAAAAATATGGGTGCTACGCAAATTGCTTTACCCAATGGACGACTTGGAAGCGATGGAGTTCTTACTGGATAAGATCAAAGCCACTAAAAATAACGCCGACTTCTTCGACAGCATGCGTCGAGGTTGATATTGCAATTTGTGCATTAATGATTCATAATGCGCGGCTTGACTGAAACTGCTTAAATTTAGAGGGAAAAGCATGAAAGCTGAAACGCATCCAAACTATCCAGAAATCAACGTTACCTGCAGCTGTGGTAACAAGTTCAAAACGCGCTCTACACATGGCCGCGACATGAGTATTGAGGTTTGTTCTCAATGCCATCCTTTTTATACTGGCAAACAAAAAATATTAGACACGGCTGGCCGTGTTGAGAAATTTAAACAAAAATACGGCATGTAAATTTATATATCTGTCGATTTTTGACAAAAAAGGCAGCTGAGCTGCCTTTTTTTATTTTCAGCGCGCAGTGTTAGAATGAGTTTGTTTAATTAATTTAAAAGAACCTACAAAAACTCATTGTTTGGGATACAGTGCAAGGCGCACGGAACGCAGGAACCGAGAGAGTACGGTTTTGTACAGCGAGATTATGAGTGCCGCGCAACGATGCAATGTGGACAAAGAATGAATTTTAGAATTTAAAGATGCGATTTGATTTAGACCACGACTGGCAAGGCAACATGTCCACGCCCCACGCAAAAGTGGGCGAGCGTGCTAAAACACATTTGCTGATTGTATTGTGCACAGTTTGGCTGTGCATGGGTTTGATTGGCCACGCACCGTGGAAGCCGTTTGAATCGCACGCTATTAGCACCATCAAAACCATTCTCGACACTGGCAATTTTCTCGCCCCCAGTGCAGCAAGCAACAATCACATTGTCAATCCGCCGCTGTATTATTTAAGTGCTGCAGCTTTAGGCAAAATACTTAGTCCGATATTGCCTATGCACGATGCCGCACGCATCACCACTGGCTTGTGGATGATGATTACCTTACTGATGATAGGCATGTCAGGGCGCGAATTGTGGGGTAAGGGTTTTGGGCGGCAAACTACGTTTGTATTCATTGGCTCACTTGGCTTAGTACTGAGCGCGCACACCTTAATGCCCGCTGTCAGCGCATTAACAGGGCTCGCCACCGCATTTTATGCGCTTAGTCTGGCCAAAAGGCGCCCCTACCGCGCTAGCGTTCTATTGGGCTTAGGAATGAGCGTGAGCTTTTTATCTACCGGCTTATTACCGTTAGCTATTATTTTAGCTACCTGCTTTGCTTTGCCTTGCCTGTTTAGCATTTGGCGCAACAAAAGTTACGCCAGTGTTGTTGGTTTATCATTGTTGTTTGCTACTCCTTTTATCGCTGGCTGGGCAATGTTATGCCAATATTTTTACCCTGAGGCGTTCAATCAATGGTGGGCGCTGTCGCTAACGCAGTTTAAGTATAGCGAGCATCTATACTTTCTAAAAACCTTGTTATGGTACGCTTGGCCTGCCTTGCCACTGGCTATTTGGGGTTTATGGCGCTTCCGCACTCAATTAATGAGCAAGCCTAGGTTTCAACTCATCCTCACGTTTTTTGTGATTGCTTGGGCTTTCATAGGCTTTGGCGAGGACAATGAAGTATTTGCTTTGCCCTTGCTGATTCCACTCACTGCAATGGCTGGCGGCAGCATAGAAACGCTCAAACGCGGCACAGCTGGCGCGCTCAATTGGTTCGGCCTCATTTTATTTGGATTAATGAACGGCCTAATTTGGCTTGGCTGGCTGGCAATGCTCACTGGCAATCCAGTCAAAATTAAACAACGTTTGTCGTTTTTGTCTGGCATGCCACACATTAATTTCAGCATGATTACTTTTGTGATTGCAGTTGCGCTCACGCTGATTTGGCTATTTGCTATTTTTCGCACGCAACACACAAACCGCTCCAGCGCCACCAATTGGGCGATTGGCATGACTGCAGTGTGGACACTGCTCATGACACTTTGGCTGCCGATGATAGACTCAGCACGCAGCTATCGCGAGGTGTTTACTAACTTAAAAAATGCGCTTCCCGCCAAATATGCTTGTATTAGCAGCAATCATCTTGGCGCTGCGCAGCGCGATTTATTGCACTATTTTGCTAACGCAAAAACGCAAAGATTTGAGACAGAAGGCGCACTTAATTGTGATTTATATTTAATTCAAGATGAAAAAGGTAACGATAAAGTTGAACCTGGTGCTGATTGGAAACTGATTTGGAGCGGCAAACGCGTGACCGAACGGCGTGAAAGTTTTCGGTTATTTCAACACCTTTAACTTCAATACCATTAAGAAAGTGCCATCTTGCTACCCGCAAACAGCAGCACCAAAGCGAGCAGTTTTCTAATAGTAGGATTCGCTAGCTTTTGACTGCCATATTCTGCGCCAATTAAACCGCCTGCCACCGCGGCAAAAGCCCAATAGCCAAGCCCAGCTGGCAATACAGGCGTTTTTGATAAAAATCCCAGCAAGCCAGAAATCGAATTTGCCAAAATAAATGCCGCTGCCACGCCAGAAATCACCTTGGTTTTCGCCCAGCCAAAAAACAATAAGATTGGGCTGAGAAATATACCGCCCCCCACACCTGTTAAGCCCGCCAAAAACCCTAATCCCGCGCCCAAGACCATTAATACTGGCTTTACAACTGGCTTCACTTCAATATCATCGGATTTATTAGACCGATAAAAAATCGTTATTGCCGCGATGACTAAACAAATGCCGACGACAATTTTATAAATGTGGGTTGGTAGTGTAGTTTGTCCGCCAATAAAAGCGGCTGGAACTGACGTGAGTGCGATTGGCCAAAATAATTGCCAATTAAATGCGTGTACTTTGTAAAACTTATATAGCGCGATTGAAGCCACCAACACATTTAAACACAAGGCGGCAGGTTTCATAGAGGCTGGTGCTAAGTCGATGAGCGCAAACGCGGCCAGATACGCAGTTGCACCGCCATGACCGACGGATGAAAATAGCAAGGCTGCTAAAAAAATAAGCGGAATGAGTAAGAAGATTTCTGACACTATTATTTAATTCAAATATTTAAATACTATGGATTTAAGTGCGCAGCAATTGCTGAAATTACTTGCGCATGCAGGCCTGCGCCTTGCTGTACTTGCACATGCGCGGCAATTTGATTGCGCATATCTTTGGTCCAAAAGCGGTTAAGATGTTGGGCAATGTCTTTGCACGCTTGCACTTGATCTGGCTCAGCCTCAAAAAAGTCACCCACTTGATTAGCCATTTTGATTAATGTTTCTGTTTGCATAATTTTTTATTTGAATTAAAGCTAAGGCGATATTCTATCTGCATGCGTATAAATCACAAACTGCTGCTCGCGCAAAAAGCCGACCAATGTCACGTTATATGCCTCGGCAATGCGCACTGCAAGCGCAGTTGGCGCGGAGATTGCCGCTAATATATTGTACCCCGCAAGCGCTACTTTTTGCACCATTTCAACGCTAGCACGGCTGGATGTCAGTACAAAGCCATTGTTTTTTGGTGGCAATTTCGCCAGCGCGCCGATGAGTTTATCCATCGCATTATGGCGACCAACATCTTCACGCACCAATTCAACCTCGCCGTTTTCGCGCACCCAAGCACACGCGTGCGTGGCACCAGTTGCTTGTTGTAAAACTTGCTTAGCTTGCATATTTTTAAATGCAATTTGAATACTTTTTGCGGAAATAGATGCCATAGGATTTCCATGGATATTGGCTCCCAGGGCATCATTTATTTCAGGAAGTCGAAGCGCTTGCTCTAGACTTTCTGCACCGCACAAGCCACAACCTGTGCGCCCAACCAAATTACGTCGCCGTTCTTTTAACTTTACAAAAGCTTCTGTCGCCACGTCCAAACGCAACTCAACACCTTGTTCTTGCATCACAATTTCAATGTCGTAAAGCTCACTTTTGTCTTGCAAAATGCCTTCACTAAGTGAAAATCCGAGTGCAAAATCTTCTAAATCTTGCGGTGTAGCCAACATCACCGCGTGCGAAATTCCGTTATAGATCAAAGCAACCGGCGTTTCTTCGGCAATTTTATCTTTCGTCGCCGTCATTGCGCCATTACGCCAACGAGTGACATTCACTTCGCTAAGTGGCGAATCTGCCACAATGAATGATTTTTTAGTCAATGTTCAAGCTGTTAAATTTTAGGCTGGCTGTTTGAGTTTTTTACTCGGGCTTTTGCTGGCAAATGCAATTTGCGCCTCGGCAAACGTTTCGTAATGTTTTTGCCAATCCGATAACTGATGCACGCGTGTGACTTGCACGGCTGTCACTTTAAACTCTGGGCAGTTAGTCGCCCAATCCGAATTGTCCGTAGTAATCACGTTCGCGCCCGATTCTGGGTGATGGAAAGTGGTGTAAATAACGCCAGGTTGCACGCGCTCTGTCAGTGTTGCGCGCAATACAGTCTCGCCCGCGCGGCTGTTAATGCCAATCCAGTCGCCCTCTTTAATGCCACGGTCTTCGGCGTCGTGCGGATGAATTTCCACCACGTCTTCTTGGTGAAATTCCATATTTTTAGTGCGGCGTGTTTGAGCACCCACATTGTATTGCGACAAAATACGGCCAGTCGTCATAATCAGTGGGTATTTCGCATTCACTTTTTCGCTGGTTGGAACGTACTGAGTAATGAAGAACTTACCTTTGCCGCGCACAAATTCATCAATGTGCATGGTCGGCGTGCCAGTTGGCGCTTCGTCATTACAAGGCCATTGTATGCTGCCAAGCTCGTCCAGTTTTTTGAAGCTCACACCTTTAAAAGTGGGCGTCAATGCAGCGATTTCATCCATAATTTCGCTGGCGTGGTTGTAATGCATTTCGTAACCTAGCGCTTCGGATAATTTGGCAGTAATTTCCCAATCTTCATAACCATTTTTAGGCGCCATCACACGGCGCACGGGTGAAATGCGACGCTCGGCATTGGTAAAGGTACCGCTTTTCTCTAGGAAACTCGCGCCTGGGAAGAACACATGCGCGTACATGGCGGTTTCGTTCAAGAACAAATCTTGCACAATCACGCATTCCATACTTTCCAACGCGTGTGTCACGTGCTGGGTATTTGGGTCCGACTGCGCAATATCTTCGCCCACGCAATACAGCGCCTTAAATCTGCCTTCGCCCGCAAGGTCTAACATATTCGGGATGCGTAGGCCAGGCTCAATACTTAATGACCTGCCCCAAGCCGCTTCAAACAAGGCTTTCGCCATTGGGTCGGAAACATGGCGATAACCTGGATACTCATGCGGCATACTGCCCATATCGCAGCTACCTTGCACGTTGTTTTGGCCGCGCAATGGGTTGATACCGACACCTTCACGACCAACGTTACCTGTCGCCATCGCAAGGTTAGCAATGCCCATCACCATGGTTGAACCTTGACTGTGTTCTGTTACGCCCAAGCCATAATAAATCGCACCATTGCCGCCAGTAGCGAACATTCTAGCGGCTGCGCGCATAGTTTCGGCTTTTACGCCTAATGTTTCTTCCAGCGCTTCTGGTGAGTTTTCTGGCTTAGCTACAAAATCACGCCAAGTCACAAAGCTATCCCACTCGCAACGCTCGCGCACAAAATCTTCTTTAACTAAACCTTCGGTGACAACTACGTGCGCCAATGCAGAAATCAAGGCAACATTGGTACCAGGGCGTAAATTCAGGTGATAATCAGCACGCACATGCGGTGAATTTTCAACCAAATCAATCGCACGTGGATCGGCAATAATTAGCTTCGCGCCTTCACGCAGGCGGCGTTTCATTTGCGATGCAAACACTGGGTGACCATCGGTCGGGTTGGCGCCGATAATTAAAATGACGTCAGATTTCATTACCGAATCAAACGTTTGCGTACCCGCAGATTCGCCAATAGTTTGTTTTAAGCCATAGCCAGTTGGGCTGTGGCAAACGCGCGCGCAAGTATCGACATTGTTTGTACCAAACACGGCACGCACTAGTTTTTGCGTGACATATACTTCTTCATTGGTGCAACGGCTCGATGTAATGCCACCCATGGCATCTTTACCGTATTTGGCTTCTATGCGCTTAATCTCGCTAGCGGCGTAATTAATGGCCTCATCCCAGCCCACTATTTGCCATTCGTCATGTATACTTTTGCGTATCATCGGCGTGGTAATGCGGTCTTTATGTGTGGCGTAACCCCATGCAAAGCGGCCTTTCACGCAGCTATGACCATGATTTGCGCCGCCGTCTTTATTGGGGGACATGCGTACCACTTCTTCACCCTTCATCTCAGCATTAAAGCTGCAACCCACGCCACAATAGGCGCAAGTGGTGGTGACACTATGCTCAGGCGTGCCTGCCTCAATCACGGTTTTTTCCATCAAAGTCGCTGTTGGGCAAGCTTGCACGCATGCGCCACAAGATACACATTCAGAGTCCATGAACAATTGATTGCCAGCCGACACTTTGCTGCCAAAGCCACGCCCTTCAATGGTCAGTGCAAACGTACCTTGTGTTTCTTCACATGCGCGCACGCAACGGCTGCACACAATGCATTTGCTTGGGTCAAAGGTGAAATAAGGATTCGATTCGTCTTTTTCTTGTTTTAAATGATTTTCACCTTCGTAGCCGTAACGCACCTCGCGCAAGCCTACTGCGCCTGCCATGTCTTGCAGCTCGCAATCGCCGTTGGCGGCGCAAGTGAGGCAATCCAGCGGATGATCTGAAATGTACAGCTCCATCACGCCACGGCGTAAATCTGCTAAATTGCCAGTTTGCGTATGTACTTTTAGGCCTTCCACCACGGGAGTTGTACAGCTGGCTGGGTAACCTTTGCGGCCTTCAATCTCGACCAAACAAAGTCTGCAAGAACCAAATGCCTCTAAACTATCAGTCGCGCACAATTTTGGCACAGATACGCCCGAAACTTGCGCCGCATGCATAATCGATGTGCCTTCTGGCACGCTGACATCCACGCCATCAATGTTGAGCGTGACTTGTTTTTGCGACACCTGTTTTGGGGTGCCAAAGTCTGGTTTTGGTTGAAACTGCGGGGTTGTATATTTAATGTCGTCCATCACTGCCTCTTTTGCTGCCTTAAGCAGCCACTTTCTTAGTCTGTTCTATTTTAGCTTGCTCAATACCCTTGTTATCTAAACCGAAGTCTTCACCAAAATGATTCATCGCGCTCAACACAGGGTAAGGCGTCATGCCACCCAGCGCACATAGCGAGCCGTTAAACATAGTATCGCTCAAATCGCGCACCAATTGCACTTGTTTAGCGTGTTCTTTTGCATTGCTTTTATTCGAAATAATTCTATCTATCACTTCCACGCCGCGCGTAGAGCCAATGCGGCACGGTGTACATTTCCCGCAACTTTCAATCGCACAAAATTCAAACGCATAACGTGCCATTTTGCTCATATCCACTGTGTCATCAAACGCCACAATACCACCGTGACCGAGCACCGCCCAAATTTTGCTAAATTCTTCGTAATCTAGCGGCGTATCAAATTGGCTCTCGGGCAAATAAGCCCCTAATGGCCCGCCCACTTGCACCGCGCGGATAGGGCGTCCTGAGGCAGATCCATGACCAAAATCGTACAGCAATTCGCGCAACGTCGCGCCAAAAGCCAGCTCGACCAAGCCAGTTTGCTTGATATTACCCGCCAACTGAATCGGCAAGGTGCCGCGTGAGCGCCCCATACCGTAATCGGCATAAAATTGCGCGCCCTTGTCCAAAATAATCGGTACGGTAGCAAGTGATATGACATTATTTACTACTGTTGGTTTACCAAACAAACCTTCAATGGCAGGCAACGGCGGTTTAAAGCGCACTTGACCACGCCTGCCTTCCAAGCTTTCTAACAATGAAGTTTCTTCGCCGCAAATATAGGCACCCGCAGCGCGGCGAACTTCTAGCTTAAATGTGTGGTTTGAGCCGCAAATTTTGTCGCCTAAATAACCTGCTTGCTCTGCTTTTAATATCGCTTCATTCAAGGTTTTCAACGCATGTGGGTATTCGGAACGCAGGTAAATGTAACCCATATTCGCGCCCACCGCGATGCCCGCAATCGTCATACCTTCTATCAGCACAAATGGGTCGTCTTCCATAATCATGCGGTCAGAATACGTACCAGAATCGCCCTCATCGGCGTTACACACAATGTATTTTTGCTCAGATTGACAGCCCAGCACTGTATTCCACTTAATGCCTGTAGGGAAAGCCGCGCCGCCTCTGCCGCGCAGGCCAGAATCTGTCACGCTTTTCACGATTTCCGTGCCCGTCATTTTTAGCGCGTTTTTTAGGCCTTTGTAGCCGTCATGCGCAATGTAGTCTTCAAGCGAAACTGGGTCAGTAATGCCGACGCGCGCAAAGGTTAGGCGTTGTTGTTGTTTAAGCCACGCCAATTCTTCCGTTAAGCCTAAATTCAGCTTATGCGCGCCGCCATGTAAAAAATCTGCATCAAACAAACTTGCCACGTCTTTTGGCTGCACAGGCGCATACGCCACGCGACCTTTGTCTGTGGCGACTTCTACCAACGGCTCTAGCCAAAACAAGCCGCGCGAACCATTGCGAATCAATTCAATTGTAATACCACGCTTATCAGCTTCGGCTTGAATCGCTTTTGCGGTGCGGTCTGCGCCTAAACTTAAAGCGCTGGAATCGCGTGGCACAAAGATTTTAATAGGATGGCTTTTTATGCTCATGCTCTCGCCTCCGCAACCAGCTCAGCGACTTTATCTGCATCCATGCGGCCATACACTTCCTCATCCAGCATCACCGCGGGCGAGCATGCACAATTGCCCAAGCAATAAATAGGCTCCAACGTAATGGCGCCGTCTTTTGTTGTCTCGTGGTAATCAATGCCAAGTGTCTGTTTAATATGCGCTTCTAACTTTTCTGAGCCCATTGCTTGGCAAGATTCTGCGCGGCAAATCTGCAAAATATGTTTGCCCGCAGGGTGACGGCGAAAATGATGATAAAACGTGACGACGCCGTGTACTTCTGCAACTGATAATGCCAAGGCTTTCGAAATTGGCAAATACGCATCTTCAGGAATATAACCAATATCGTCCTGAATGGCGTGCAACAATGGCAACAGCGCACCTGGCGTGGTTTTATGCGCTACCAAGTGGAAACTTATGCGCGCTGCAATTTTGCTTGAATTTTCTTTAGTTAACGCCGTCAAATCACTATCTCTTCATCGTTAATAACTTAGCATGCAATGATAAACCTTTTTTGTGACTATATCAAAGCTAGAAAAGCGCATAGAATATAGCCTTATGACTGATTTTCGTTCACAAAATTCCACGCCCCAGTTAATCGACCAATTTGGGCGCGTGGTCGATTACATTCGCCTTTCGATTACCGATCGCTGCGATTTCCGTTGCGTGTATTGTATGGGCGAAGATATGACATTTCTACCTCGTGATGAAGTATTAAGTTTGGAAGAATGCGCGAGGCTAGTAAAAGTATTTGTAAGCTTGGGCGTGACTAAAGTGCGCATTACTGGCGGCGAGCCGTTGGTACGCAAAAACGCGCTATGGCTGTTTGAAGAAGTTGGCAAGTTAAAAGGCCTAAATGAGCTAGTGCTTACTACCAACGGCAGCCAACTAGAAAGCCAAGCGGAAGCGCTTAAAAAAGCTGGTGTAAAGCGCATTAATATTTCAATCGACAGCTTGGATACCGAACGATTTAAAAAAATCACCAGAACCGGTGATTTAAATAAAGTTTTGGCTGGCCTGCAAGCCAGTATCCATGCGGGGTTTGAAGGCATTAAATTAAACACGGTTTTAATGCGTGGTAGCAACGATGACGAAGCGGCAGATTTAGTACAGTTTGCTATCGACAAAAAGATCGACATCAGCTTTATTGAAGAAATGCCACTGGGCGAAGTTGACCATGCAAGAGTAAGCACGTTTGTAAGCAATGCCGACACGCTAAAACTGCTGCAAAGTAAGTACTCACTACTCCCAAGCACCGAGACCACAGGCGGCCCAGCACGTTATTGGCGCGTCGCAAATAGTCATACTAAAATTGGATTTATTTCGCCACATTCGCACAACTTTTGCGAGAGCTGTAACCGCGTACGCATTACCTGCAAAGGTGAGTTGTATTTGTGTTTAGGGCAAGAAGACAAAGTAGAACTCATGCCACTGTTACGCGAACACCCAAACGATGACGCGCCTTTAATCGCCGCGATTATCGGTAGCATGGCGATTAAACCAAAAGGCCATGACTTTGATTTACGTCGTGTAGAGCCTGCTGTTGTGCGGTTTATGTCGCATACAGGTGGGTAGTCTTGGTTAAGATTTAGGAGTATTTATGATTATCGAAAGCCTGG
This sequence comes from Methylotenera sp., assembly GCA_031417915.1. GTDB lineage: Bacteria > Pseudomonadota > Gammaproteobacteria > Burkholderiales > Methylophilaceae > Methylotenera_A. The sequence goes on along the minus strand of JANOWN010000001.1, from coordinate 2,674 downwards.
CTGTGCTTGGACCCTTAATGATTGCTTACGCACAAGAAATTGAACAAAACAAACGCATGTCCGAACAAAACAAAAAAGAAGCTAAACTTGCGTTATCTAAAGCATTCATTGAAACAGAAGGCTACTACGCAGGACGAGCTACTGGACAAACAAAAGATGTTGCTAAGGAACATGAAGTAGCTGCACTTTGGGATAACGTGTCTATATGCATGGAGCCTTTTAATATTGCTTTAGCTCACCGACTTGGTCAAAAATCTCGTTTTTGGCGCGAAGGCGCAGCTTGGTCGGACGAGCAAATTAAGGCTGCTAAAATTCAATTAGATATGGTACGCAGAGATGGGCGAGTTGCACTGTCATAATCCTAACTTATTGGCAAAGCATAGCGCATAATATTGACGTTATGCAAATTACCAGTATCGTACTAGCAGGCGGGCGCGCCACGCGCATGGACGGCGTGGATAAAGGCTTAGTGACGTTGCAACAAAAACCGCTCATCGCACATGTCATTACGCGCTTAACGCCACAGGTAGATGAAATTTTTATCAACGCGAATCGTGAAATTACTACTTATAAAGCACTTGGCTATCCCGTGTTACAAGATGAAAACGATGAATTTATCGGGCCATTAGCAGGGTTTAGTTTGGGTTTGCAGCACGCCAAGCACGAATACGTTTTGACCGTGCCGTGCGATTCGCCTTTGTTGCCACTTGATTTAGCTGAGCGTTTATTAAATGGCATGACTGAAGTCCGCGCCGATATTGCCGTTGCGAGCAGCGATGAAAATGCTCACCCCGTATTTTGTTTGATGAAAAAAAGTGTGTTGCCAAGCTTGACGCAATATTTAGCCAGTGGCGAGCGCAAAGTTTCAACTTGGCAAAAAAGCCAAAAGTATGTAGAAGTAGATTTTAGTGATTGTACGGATGCGTTTGTTAATTTGAATACGTTTGAAGATTTAAGCGCGTTAGAATTAAAGCTATGAAAAAACCTACATTAAACGAGATTGCCACCGACCCAAGCTGCATGGACGATTACGACCCGAATGCGATGTCGGTTGCCCAAGCGCGTGCGTTTATTCAACAATTTTTACAACCTGTAACTGAAACAGAAACCATGGGCTTGCGCGAGAGCTTAGGGCGCATATTGGCGGCAGATATTATTTCACCCAGCAATGTACCCGCGCACGATAACTCGGCGATGGATGGCATTGCATTTAGATTTTCCGATGCAGGCATGCCCTTAGCCCTAATAGGGACAGCCTTTGCAGGCAGGCCTTTTGCACAAAAAATTGGCGCAGGCGAGTGCATCAAAATCATGACTGGCGCAGTGATTCCGCAAGGCGCAGACTCGGTGGAGATGCAAGAGCGCGTCTCGTGGCAAGGTGAAATCGCCACATTGCAACAAACCCTCAAGCAAGGTCAGCACATTCGCCGCGCGGGCGAAGATTTGAAGTTAGGCCAAACTGTACTCGCAAAAGGCAACGCCATGAAGCCCGCCGATATTGGTTTGGTGACCTCTTTGGGAATTGCGAAAATCAAAGTTTTTCGCAAATTAAAAGTTGCATTTTTTAGCACGGGTGATGAGCTGGTAAGCGTGGGCAGCGCGTTAAAAGAAGGCCAAATATACGATAGCAATCGATATACTTTATACGGTATGTTGACACGATTAAATGTACAAATTAACGACTTAGGAAACGTGCCAGACAACCCAAAATTGCTCGAAAAAACCTTGCTGGAAGCCGCACAGAGTAATGATGTAGTGATTACCAGCGGTGGCGTTTCGGTGGGTGAAGCGGATTACATGAAAGCACTTTTAGCCAAACACGGCCAAGTGTTATTTTGGAAAATCAACATGAAACCTGGCCGCCCGCTAGCCTATGGAAAAGTAGCAAATTCACACTACTTCGGCCTACCAGGCAATCCAGTTTCTGCCATGGTAACGTTTTACCAATTTGTACAACCTGCCCTGCGAGCCTTATCTGGTGCGGCCTGCATGGCAATGCCTTTTTTTAGAGTTGAGTGTACGGAAGCGATTAAAAAAGCCACAGGCCGCACCGAGTTTCAGCGTGGTATTTTATTTGAAGACGCAGGAACTTGGAAGGTAAAACCCTTGCCTAACCAGGGTTCTGGCGTGTTGAGTAGCATGAGCGCGGCCAATTGCTTTATTGTGCTAGACGACCAAACAGGCAATTGCGAAGCGGGAAAAATGGTAAATGTGCAATTGCTGGAAGGCATCATTTAATATCTTGATTTAACATAACTGCAACATTGTGGTTGTTATAAACCATAAACTACTCTTATCAATCCACCTTAAGATATAGTATAATCAATGGCTTAGCTTAAAATTTACATTTAGAAACTAGCGCTTTTGGACATTTCAATTAAAAATTTCAGCATTAATGAAAGTACCCTGATTTGGGCAGTTGTCTGCTCCATTTTGCTACATATTTTGTTCTTTGTGGTGGTACCGAACTTTAAATTTGATGTCGCTAAAAAAATTCCTGATCAACTAACGGTTGAAATCGTACAACCTAAGCCGCCTGAGCCTGTGGTGATTCCCGAGCCGCTCAAGCCTGTTGAACCCATCAATCCGCTGCCTGAGCAAATCAAACCTTTGCCGAATAAAGAACCGTAGCTTGAGCCAAAGCCAATCGAAACTAAACCAGTGCCTTTACAAC